>NZ_JH992901.1:668746-1337492 GCF_000315565.1 Mastigocladopsis repens PCC 10914
TTGAAAGCCTGTCTGAGCCATACTTGCGGTATTTGGCTTCAGACGTTGCCTCGTCACGAAATTGGTTCCGGGGGATATTACAATGGTGCTCCTAGGCATAAAGCTTAACCAAAAGGTAGATTCAGCACTTGGGAGACTTTGGTAGCTTAAGCTTACTGAGCTGGTTGACTATTAATGATTGGTAAATGTGGTAATTACTGACAAATAAACTTGCTTTTGCTGTAAACACTTGACAAGTGTAGGACTTTGCTTTGTGGTAAGTGAGGAAGAAAACGCAATACAGTTAAGCAGTGTTCAGAGCATACTATTGATTTTTATTTGACATAGAATCATTTTTATGTGACATAAAATCATTTTCATGTAAAGTTGATTCCTTGTGTTATTTTTATTTCTAACGATTTATTAAGAAATGATAGAAAAACAAAGATTACGTGTATAAAAAGTAATTTTATCTGTGTAGAAAAATAAAGGCTTGCAGCAGAGAATTTTAGCCTCTACTGATATATTTGTCAACTCGATGAGGATTTTGAGATAGCAACAACTGCTGGTTTAGGCGGAGCATCAGGATTTTTGCTGGGCCAATTGGAACCAATAGGGATTTGACGAGATTGTAAAAATTCTTCACCAGTCGTGGTAGAGATGAGAAATTCTCTATTCTCAGACGCCTGATTTTTGCGAGTCCCACTGGCTTCTCCGGGATGTTGTATGGAAAGAAACATTGTTTGCTGGTCTAAAGCAAAGCAAGGTCCTGTGGTTTCGCACTCCATTGGTCCAATTGCAAATAAGAAAGCTTTACCTGCATTCTCTCCACTTGTAGGAATGTACCAGAGGGCGTTGTTGCCAAACAAACCAGATAAATTTGCAGGTTTTCCCTGATCGTTTGTGCGACTTTTTACAGATTTATTCATTTTGCTGGTGGACATATCTGTTACCATCCAGACATTGCCGTTGTTATCCAGCAGCAAATTATCCGGATTAGCAAAACCCATTCCACCGGAAGACGGCTCACCGCCAGTAGCTACCATTTGCCAGCGGAAGGTAGTTGCTCCTAAATTGTTACCTTCTTCTGTCAGGCGCATTCCCCAGCCATACTCGTAGGGAGTTTCGTCTTTAGGACCCTTGAAAACTCGTATGTCTGGACCCCCTTCATCATCGGGAGAACCGGAGGTGAAGCTAATATACAAGTCACCATTGGGAGCAATTTCTGTATCTTCAGGACGTGCTGTGCAGGTTGCACCAGCAGCATTGGCAGCATAGTGAGCGTCAATAAGAATTGCACCTTGTTTTTCTTCAGGATTACCAATGTAAAGGTCGCCTAGTTTTTTAAACCTTTGCTTGTACTGACCAATTTCCTCGTCCTTGGTGACTTCAAAATCGCCACCTTCGGCCCGTTTTGGTAACGGCTGGAAACCCTGCCTTCCTTTCTGTTGAGCTTCTTTTGCCGGACCTTTTGGCAAGCGAATCACGTTTCCAGCAATCGTGCTGGGAAGGTCTGGATTGATAGGTGTGTCAGCTTGTAAAGGTATCCAACGACCTGTGCCATTAGGGTTGAATTTTGCAACGTAGAGCATTCCTTGAGACAGTAACCGGGAATTGGCTTTGTCTTTGGGATCATTGACCTTGTCACGGCTGACAAATTTGTAAATGTGTCCGCCTCGGCGATCGCACCCTGAATAAAAAGCCAGGGGTTTCCCCGCCTCCACGCGTACACCTACCGCTTCATGGTGGTAGCGTCCCAACCAAGTGTGTTTGGTTCCGTAATCGTTGGGATTAGCGGGGTCAACTTCGACAATCCAACCATATTTATTCCCTGCTAATCCAAAAACGTTACCTTGTCCGAAGAGTTCCTCATCACCTAAAGCGAAAGGTCGCTTGCTGGGGTCAAAGGACGTGCCATCAGCATACACTGGTTCTGGGACTTGTGCCTGAAAGTTTTCTTCAGCGCTAAGGACTGTACCCCAAGGTGTGGTTCCACCCGCACAGTTGCCATAAGAACCAATGATGCGATCGCCTAACTTATCTATATATCCCAATCCTTGCTTCTTACGAAAAACCGCCACCGCAGGTCCGGTTGCTTTGAGATAGCGCCCATCCTCTAAACCAGAAATCCCGCTAATTCGTCTATCTGCTTTGGAATTAGTCCGTTCCCAGTTTCCATCGGCTGTTTTGCGAATCGAAATAATCCCCAACCCTTGGTCTAGCAGTGCTTCTTTGCTAATCTCCCGTATTTTCGCCTTGATCGGGTTTGAGTCTGGCAAAGAGTTGGCATTGATCTCATTTTTTCCTGATTTGTTTTCTTTGAGCGCTGCTTTGACCTCTGTAAACGGCAGTGATTTCCCAATCACCTGTTCGTAAGTTTGCATCCAAGGTATGGCGCTGATATATTCAAAGTTTACTGACAAATATCCTTCATTCTCGCCGGTTTGTACAAAAGAGAGATAGTCGTTGTTGTAACCAAAACGAGAATCACCGACTTTATCACCCCATGCGGCAATGACTTGGTACTGAAAGCCTTGTGGCAATACCAAATCATCCAGCACTTCATAGCTACTGTATTGCTCTTTTTGCTGTTCTGGTCGGAACCCGGCTGTTTCTAACGGAATCGGACCTTTAATTGGTTGAAATGCAAATGCTGCCTTGAGTTCTTTTGTGGTAGGTTGCACTGCGATTTTTTTTTCGCATCCTGCCAAAGAATTCAGCGCTACTGCACCTGCGCTGCTTCCTAGCAACAGCAGGAAATCCCGACGTGTGATACTCATTTGCTTTATCGATTACACCTAAGCCATCTGTTGGATAGCGCACAACTTTCACGTTATCTTTGCCTAATCTAAGGCTCAAAGTTTAAGAATAGGTAAGCTTTTTGTAAATGTTCGCTATTTAACAAATATTTGACACCGTGGGGATGCGTTTTGAGGCTCTGCAAGCGAAATGATTATCACAATAATATGTGTAATATTTAACCATCTTGCAGACATCTATCTAAAGTAGTAATTAGGAAAGAGTTGTCAGCTGATGGGGTAACGCTCTTCATCTAGTGGGGATCAGGGAGGGAAGCCATCTGGTGAGGCAGCGCTATGCAGGAGGATTTCCCGATGCAGGCGACTGCCGAAAGGGTTAAGCGACTTGAGCGGACTGTCCCCATACATACCGTAATTTCTTCAAAAATATCTAACCCCGTTGACCAGTCACAATATATGCCACACGTTGACCGATGTTAGTCGCATGGTCTGCCATGCGTTCCAAACAACGAATTGCTAATACCAGCAGCAAAATAGGCTCGACCACACCCTGGTCGTACCGTTGATGAGCTAAAGTCTGATAAAGCTGTTCATAAGCAGTATCCACAGCATCATCGAGTTGCTTTATACCTCGTCCGTTGACTTCATCTAAATCTGCCAACGCCACTAAGCTCGTTGCCAACATTGCCTGAGCATGGTGAGACATGACTGCAATCTCGGGTAAAGAGTGATGAGGCGGATAGGGAAAGATTTTCATTGCAATCTCAGCTAAATCCTTGGCATAATCGCCAATGCGTTCTAGATCGCGCACAAGCTGCATAAAGGCACTCAAACAACGCAAATCTTGAGCTGTAGGAGCTTGCAGCGTCATAATTGCCGTACAGTCTGATTCTATTTGTCTATAAAAGCGATCAATTTTCTTATCTAAGACAGGAAGTGCCTCAGCTGCTGTCAGGTTGCGAGCGAACAAGGCTTGGTGACTCATACGAAATGATTGTTCCACCAAAGCCCCCATACGCAATACATCTTGCTCTAAGCGCCTAATCTCGCGAGCCAGCTGGGGTCTTTCAGGATTGGGACTATAGAGGGGGACTTTCACACTTGTAGTCTCAAACATGAAGATATCTTTAAATATAATCTTGGCTGTTAGAATTTGCCATGATGCCAGGTAGTTCAATTTGCAACCATGCTCCCCCTGTCTTCGGATGGTTCATAGCTTTTATGGAACCGCCATGAGCCAGAACAATTTGCTGGACAATTGCCAAACCCAAACCACTACCAACAATTCCTGTAGCCGAATGACTTTCTGAGGTTGTTACACGGGAGCGTGCTTGATCCCCTCGGTAAAAGCGCTCAAACACATGGGGTAAATCTGCTGGAGAAAAACCACTTCCGGAGTCAATGATGTTAATTTCTATTGTTGGTTCCTGATTGTTCTGTCCCGGAATGATTTCTGCTTGAACGAGAATGGTTGTACTGGGTTGACTGTATTTGATACTGTTGTCTAGCAAGTTGAGAAACACCTGGTAAATGCGAGATTCATCGGCATTGATCCAGATATTTTCTAGACCCGAATAGGCAATCTGAATCTGATGTAGCTGTGCAAGGGGTGCTAAAGTCTCCCACACAGACAGAATCAGCGATCGCACTTCCACTCTTTGCCGATGGAGTTGAATGGTCGGGTTGGTTTCCAGTTGAGTTAACTCTAACCAACTTTGCACCAAGTGAATCAATCTGTCAACCTCCTGCAAGAGGCGGTTTACCCAACGATCCAAGGGCGGTTCCATGCGGTTTTGTAATGTTTCGACAACTAGACGTATCGAAGTTAACGGAGTTCTCAGTTCGTGAGCTAGGTCAGAAAAAGCACGTTCGCGTGCTTGGTTCATATCCAACAAAGGCTGATGGTTTTCTATAAAGACTCCCACTTGTCCATTGGGCAAGGGTAAGCTTGTCGCTTGTAACATCAGAGGCTTTACTTCTGATATTGCCGCAGCATTTTCGTAAGATGGATGAAACACCCACTCCCTAACCTGTGGCTTTTGGCGATCGCGAGTTTTCTCAATTAAGCGATCAAGTTCGTAAGACCGTACTAACTCTAGTAACAAGCGCACTTGCCCTGGTTGCCACCTTTGCAGATACAACATTTTCCGCGCCTGCTCATTACACCAGAGCAGTTGATTTTCTTCGTCCACCTGCAAATACCCCACTGGCGCAAACTCTAGCAGATTTTCGTATGTTTGAAGCAACTGCTGCAATTGCTGCCGTTGTTGCTTGATTAGTCCAAATTCGTGCCGCAAGCTAGGAATGAGCAGCGCCACATCAGAAGAATGCGCGGTTAAGGGTCGCAATACTTGAGCTAGGTAGCGATTCAGTTGAAACTGTTGCCACACCCAAAAACTTACGCCTACCGCTAAACCCACTAAAAATCCCAATATAAGCATTAGAGTTGTTAGTTGTTCTCTAACAACTAAAAACTAACAACTATCCAAATCGATAGCCAAAACCTCGTACAGTCACAATATATTCTGGACGACTGGGGTCTAGCTCCAATTTTTCCCGTAACCAGCGAATATGAACGTCCACAGTTTTACTGTCTCCGACAAAATCTGGTCCCCAAACTTGATCTAACAATTGCTCCCGCGACCACACTCTACGGGCATAGCTCATAAACAGTTCCAGCAGTCGAAACTCCTTGGGTGACAAATTCACCTCTTGAGAGCGAACCAGCACCCGACATTCTTGGGGATACAAAGTGACATCTTTATATTGCAGTACTGGTAGCTGGGGCAAACTGCTCAAGCGTTGACGGCGCAGCAAAGCCCGACAACGAGCCACTAACTCACGCATACTAAAAGGTTTGGTTAGGTAGTCATCTGCTCCCACTTCCAGCCCCAGAACCCGGTCTGTTTCACTCCCCTTAGCACTCAGCATCAAAATTGGTACTGGGTTTCCTTGATATCGCAGCAAGCGGCATATATCTAATCCGTTGATCTGAGGCAGCATCAAATCAAGAATAACCAGATCAAAGGAAACCTCTCCTGAGTTGGGTTCATAACTTTTAAGATACTCTACAGCTAACCGCCCATCAGCGGCAGTTACCACTCCATAACCTTCCTCTTCCAAAGCTAGAACAAGCATTTCCCTGATGAGATCCTCATCTTCCACTACTAGAATGCGGCTTCTTTGTCCGATTTCCGCTGTGTGAGGATACTTGGTCGATTCACTAGTATACATTGATATCACAGAATTAAGTGGGTGTGATTGTATCAATATTAATTATGGAATTTCAGCGTATTTACTCTTTCTCTAAAAAGAGAAGATATTTAATTTTGCAATTTGTAACATATGCAACATTAATATGTCTATTATAAACCAATGCTACACAAAGCTAGCAATTGTGTTTTGACAGCTTTGCTTCTTAAGCGTTGAAAATACGAAAAATATCCACAGCCAAGACATCCTCTTACGATGCTTATTAATGTATGCAGGGTCATCCACCTTAGTATCAAAGTCTGGCTCAGACATCTGCTAACTTTTCGCACCCATTACACCTATAAATAAACTACAGCAAACTACAAAAATAAGCGCTAACCAGAGTCATTTTTTTTAACGCATTGTTCTGTTTTCATTAAAGACTTAACTAGTAGACTTAATAGACCTAAAATTAGGTGATTAGCTTTTGAGTAAAATTGTTATCTGTTATCAAAGAAACGAAAAAAGCCGGGAGATGCTAACAAGTATTGTGAATTTGAGTGAGTGAGCATCTACCGTGATTGCTAGGAAACCTTGTTACCAATAACTCTAAAGTCACTCTACAGATGGAACACGAGGGTATTCCTGAGGTAGAAGTTTAAACAAACTACAGTAGTTACCTTTTCATCAGACACAATTAAAGTATCAAGTAAATACTATGCACAATCACACACGGTTAATGAAAAAGTTTGTTGGCAGCTTAGTGGGAGTCGCTAGCGTAAGTACCTTAGTTGTTTTCCCAGGAATGGTACAAGCCAACTCAAATTTCGATTCTTCTGACAGTTCTAGTCAGTCCATTCTTGCCCAAAGCTCACAAAAGACACCAAGTCCTTCTCCTAATACCACACCTTCTTCTGGTAACACGTCTTCTCCTCGCACCACCAGTCCTAATCGTTCGCTCACTGCTGTAGACAGAGAATTCATGACTAAGGCAGCGCAAAGTGACCAGACAGAGATCCAAACAAGTCAATTGGCACTCAAACGGTCTAAAAACCAAAGTGTGAGAGACTATGCACAGCGCATGATTCAAGAGCATACAAATTCGAGCCAACAACTCACACAAATAGCCCAGAACAAGGGTGTTACTCTACCAAAAGACGTTGGCAAGGAAAACAAAGGCTTGTTGACGAAACTGACAAAGCTAAATGGTACAAATTTTGACCGAGCATATATGCAAGGGCAGGTTCAAGCTCATAATAAAACTCTAGCTAATTACCAAAATTACCTCAAGCAGGGACAAGACCCAGAGTTGACAGCGTTTGCAGGTAAGATTGCTCCAATCGTTGCCGACCACCTACAAATGGCACAGAACATGGCAGGAAGCACAGGAACTTCTGGCACAGGAACTCCAGGCACAGGAACTTCTGGCACAGGAACTTCTGGCACAGGAACTCCAGGCACAGGAACTCCAGGCACAGGAACTTCTGGCACAGGAACTCCAGGTACAGGAACTCCAGGTACAGGACGTTAACCAGTAGTAAGGATACGGTGGGCACTATCCAATACAGTTCGGATAAGATAATCTACCTACCGATAACTTCTGTAGAGACGTGCCGTGGCACATCTCTACTCGTTTGCAACTGTTATCAACAAGCCTTAACCTAACAGTATTGGGGCAATATCTATCTAATGATGAATGGGTAGGCAGTCCCTATTGATTTGCCTTGCAATGGTTTTGTATGATAAAAACATTACTTTTTCCGAGCAACAATCTGAAAAAGATGCCAGTGTTTCTCTTCCCCTATAGCTGTTTTTCCAGGATGGTCTTCTTCTTTTAACATTTCTATTTCAAAAGGTTGCAGTAAGGTTTCTACTTGTTGGCGTGTATGATGATTCATGGAAGTATAAATCGCCCAAGAATCTCGTTCCCCAAACAATTGTCCACAAAAGCGACCGCCAGAACGCAAAGATGAAAGAATCTTTTGCCATAAAATAGGGAAAGACTCTGGTCGACAAAAGGGTAGTGAAAAGCTGGCATTTACTAAATCTACTGATTCTGGTAGTACTACCTCTTCAAAGAAAAGAATGCGAGTTTCCAGAAGTTGGCGATTAATATCTGGACGTTTTAATAAACGCTCAATTGCTTCAGTTTCACCATCAATAGCCAAAACCCGCCAACCCCGACGCAAGAGTTCTACTGTATCTCGCCCCTCCCCGCAGCCCAAGTCAACCGCAAACTGCGGCTGTTGCATAGGTGTCCCGTCTTTGTTGAGGTTTTCGGTGTCAAAACGTGCTAAAGCTTCGAGTAGGGTGTCTCGTGGCGGACGAGCTACAACAGCATTATAATAAGCCGACCAATCGCGCTCAAAAATTTTATTCTTAGATTGATAATTATTGAATTCTGACATAATATATACAAGCTTGTGTTTTGAACCATTAACTCATGTAGATATAAGCAGATGTTACCTATACATGCTCCACTAATTGGTAGAAAAATTAGGAATATGTATATGGATATTTCATAATATTAAATACTATATTACCAATTAAATCTAAAGAAAATTGATTTTAAAGATATAAACATAATACTTTGCTAGTATATACGCATAAATAACAAATACATGGTTCACTAAGGATGGAAATTAGCGCCCGTAATTCTTTTAAATCAACTGTGAAAAAAGTTGTACCTGGAGCGGTTAATAGTGAGGTGACTTTAGAAATTACGCCTGGGGTAGAAGTGGTGGCAATTATCACTAAATCCTCATCAGAAAAACTTGGACTTGTAGAAGGTAAGCAAGCATATGCAGTGATTAAGGCAACAGATGTCATAGTAGCTGTTGATTAATCTCATGAGAAGAAGCTAACAGATTTCTAGGCTTGATCGTTATCCCCGTAAATTCACGGACGACAATACTCCTTACAAGAGGCTACTATTAGCATGATAGTTGCTGTTGCTTGAGAAAGTGGCTGACTTTCCCCTGCAACTTCTTATCTCTATCGAAGGATTTCTCAGTTGTTTGGTTTTTGGATGTGAGATGAGCAATTAGGTATAGGTGTCAGGGAAAAGGTAATATATATTACCTTTTCCCTTCTTCCTTTTTTGCGTCATGTCCAATTTAAAATCTTAAATCTAAAATTGCTCGCATTAGCCCATGAGTCAATGGTAAGCTATCAATCACGATTCCAGGGCAAATTATTAAAGCATGTGATGGCTAAACACGACCGGAAACCAAAGGTCGGTGGCGCGTGGCGGTATTTTCAATCATAATTTTACGACTTCCTCATTTGTTCAGTGATCATCAATCCGGACATAGATTCTTTGAGCAATTTCCCGAGTTAGTGTTAATCGTCTTTCTCCTACTCTGATAACAAAACAAGGAACTCGCTGTTCTAAAGTGATGGAAATTCCTGGTCTTAACCCCATTGATATCAGTTCTCTAAGAATTTTTTCGTCCTTAATGTTGCAGAATTTGACGATTCCTTGCTCTCCCGTCTTCAGCAATTTTAATGAGGAACCGATGACACTAAATTTGTAAAACATTAATAACTAAATATCTATTTTCTGGTATATCCAAACCTTTTTAATCAAGATTGTAGAGACGTAGCATGCTACGTCTCTACATGAGTCAGGAAATATATTTCCTTAGAGATAAAAACAATGCAACAAAATAAAAACTAGACCAAATACGGTTCTTGGTGAGTCTTAATTGTGCAATTAGAACGTGGATAAGTTACACAAAGTAGAGCGAAACCCTTCGATACTTGCTCGTCATCCAAGAATGTTTGGTCAGATTGGTCGATTTCACCTTCAACAACTTTACCAACACAGCTAGAACAAGCACCTGCGTGACAAGAAAAGGGCAAATCAATACCGCTTTCTTCAGCTGCATCTAGGATAGTTGTCTCCTCATCAACTTCAATCGTAGTATCCAGACCTTCTTTCTTGCTGATTAATCTAACTTGGTATGTAGCCATTTTGTGATTCTTCTGACACGCGATACAGTTAGGTTTTGGTTTTATTGCTTCAAGGGTGTGGGGGCGGGGGAAGACTAGTACTCGACCAACCCAAAATTGCCGGGTTAAGGCAAGCTGAGTCGCTTTGCGACACGCAGCGCGAACGGGAGCAGGGGAAGTAGGGAGAGCAGAGGGAGACAGTACTGGTCTTACCGCAACGCAGTGGCTTCCCTACTCTCTCAAGTGCAAGGTACACCCGCAGGCGAACAGTCACCCGCTTTAAATGATTTTCCACAACCACAGGTATCAGTTGCATTGGGATTGATGAACTTAAACCCGCTTTCCATCACTCCCTCTACAAAATCGATAACCAACCCTTCCAATAACGGCGCACTTTTAGCATCCATGTAAACTAGCACCGTACCTTGCTGTCTGACCAAATCATCTGGTTGCGGCGAGCTTGTGACTTCCATTGCATACTCATAGCCACTGCAACCACCATCTTTGACAGAGATGCGGATACCTTTAGTTGGCGTGTTGATTTCGGGTGCAGAACCCCGCAGAAATGCCCGTAGGCGAAATTCTGCTTTTTCCGTCAAAGTAACCGTCATCAAACCTCCTAATTAGTTGAAATTACAGCGCAACTCAATTGAATGAAGTACTAATTTATCTGTGTCCATCTGTGTCCATCTGTGGTTCATTATTTCTTTATGTACCTCACCCAATTGCAAACCGCTGTAGTTGTTGTGTTGTGATTCAAAGTGTGAATTTGTCTAGTGGTAATGAGTAAAGCAATCACAATCAGCACTTCAATTGGCACTGGTGAAAAAATGAAGCTTAGAATCAGACAGATTAAGGCAATCGATATAGCCAGCAGCTGCAAGATTTGATTGGGGATTTTTGCACTGACGCAAATAGAAGTTATGGCAAGCCCCAGGGCAATCAATGAGGAGACAAACATGGCTACTATTTGTTTGCAATACTGGTCGGTTCCATAGGGTTGGATTGCGAGTATCTCCAAGGAGCAGTGTTACCACATACTGGACAAGAGCGATCGCGGTAAGAACGGCGCTTGACAAATTCCATCTGGGTTAAGTCAATTGTCAAAAGTTCTGACGACAGAGGTTGACTAAACCCAGTGATGAGCTTGATAGCCTCCAACGCCGCCAAACAAGCCAGTGTTCCAGAAACAGCACCCACAACTGCAAAGCCACGTCTATCCCAATCAGGTTTTTCAGGAAACAGACAAGATAAACACGGAGTCACACCAGGAATAATCGTGGTCAAGTAAGCCTCCATACCGTCCATTGCTGCTTCCACCATAGGCTTACGCCAGCGCACACAAGCTTCATTTAATAAATCGCGCTCCGTAAAATTATGAGCGCAATCAAGAGCCATATCCGCTGATTGCACCAAGGAGTCTACATTTTCCGGGGTGACATACTCATGAACTGCTTCCACCTGGACATCAGGATTGATGGCTTCCAGAGTTTCTTTTGCTTTGAATACTCTGGGCTTACCCACCCAATCGTGCGTCATTAGAACCTGACGATTCATATCATCAAGCCGCAGGTCACCACCCCGAACCAGAATCAGCCGCCCAACGCCAGCTACCGCAAGGTATAGCGCAGCTGTACCGCCCAATCCTCCCACACCTGTCACCAGAACCGTCGCTGACTTGAGGCGCTTCTGTGCTGTTTCACCAAAATTAGGAAGCATCATTTGACGACGGTACCGTTCCAATTCGGTAGGCGTTAGGTTTACCACTTTTTACCTCCTAATCCGACGTGATTTCTGTCAGCGTAATTACATTTTTAGGTTTCTGATTAAACACTTTGAACAGCTTTTGTTCTTGCGGGGTTGATTCAAGAAAAACCTGATAAGCTTGTTCCAAAGCCTCACGATATTTACTTAACCTATCTGAGATACTGAGGTCAGTATAATTCTCATCAATTTCCTTGATAAATTGAGAAAACTTTTTCAAAATATGCAGACGGTTTACATTCACAACATTGTGGTCATAGGGAAGTTTAAAAAACTCAAAATACTCCTCTGCATCTTCGAGCTTCTTGAATTCATCCAAATTCCAGGTCATTTTCCCTGCTCCAGTTTTTTCAGATCTTGCTTAAGTTCATCTAACTGACGATAAATTTCATAAGTCTGGGAGGCAACATTCATCAGTTGTTGGTAATCTGTTGGCAAACCTTCCGCCAAATCGTGCAAGTCCATTTTCATTTGACCTGCTTTGCTATTAAGGCGTTTTATCTGATTTTTTAGCTCCTCAACTGTCATTGGTCATTTGTCCTTTGTCATTCGTCATGTGTCCCTTGTCATTAGTCATTCGTCATTTATCATTCAATACCGTTCATACGTGTAGAGACGTAGCATGCTACGTCTCTACATAGACCATCATGCCGAAAAACATCTTATCTGAACCGTATTGATTCATTATTACTAATGACTGATGTAGAGACGTGCCATGGCACTTCTCTACAACGTTAAATTTTGCCTACTTCAGGGAAACGTTTAGCCAAATCAACACCACTTTTTACGAATTTTTCTCCCTCTTCTGCTAATTTTTCCAGCGAGTCAAAACCAAAACGATGAGCATCCCGCAATGTTTTACAAACTAGTAAAAGACGACCGGAAAAGACTAGCGCCCAACCAAATCCCTCATGGTTCAAATCAAGCACAACTTGGGATAACAAACCTGTTTCCTGTTCAATGCGGACAGCTATACCTCGATAAAACGCCATAATCCGTAACTGAGTTACCGGATCGACTTCACCCTCAATAGAAATTTCCCTTTTCTTTTGTTTACTAACAATAAAGGGTTTAAGAATTAACTCATCCGACCAATTCCGGTAAACTCCATAACTATCTTGTCCCCGGATTTGTAACACTATTGCCTTAAGAAAAGGAGAGTTTAAGACATCGGTTGAAGTTGTTCCATTTACATTATTAGTGAAACTCATACGGTTGCTTCCTCTTCCAACTCATCTTCAAAAATTTGGGGTTTTGCCTGTAAAGCTTTACGTAGCCAAGGCGGGGGATTGCCCTTCAGAGTTTCCACCAACTTGTTGAGAATTTCAGCAATTTCTTCTTCTTCAGAACGCGCTTTAACTGGAGTCACACCCTTCTTAATTAACCGAGCCGCTGCACTACCTCCAATTGCCGCAACATAAACAATCTTACAGTCAGCTAGTGCTTCAAGTTTTGGTGTGACTTTATCCTCATTACCATCTTGCTTAAGATCACCATCAAAAGAAAGAGTTTCTAAAAACTCGTAACCCTTGTCAGAAATTTCATACACATCAATTTCTTTCGCCCAGCCGAAGTGAGCATTAATATGAAGTCGGTCACTTGTTGTGAAGGCAATTTTCATCCTTATTCTCCTCTCCTCAAGTTATGAGTGATGAGTAATGAGTAGTAAATAAGCATTTACGACAACTCATAATTCATAACTCATAATTTATAAATTAAATTACCTAACTCAAAACCTCTAACTTTCCCGGGTACTGAATTTTCGCTTCCTCAGCTTGCAAAAAAATGTTCCCAATATCAAACAAAATCTGCATTGTGCCTCGGTAACCAACTTTAGTAAACAGACCATTACCCAAGCGGTCAAAAATAGGAATGCCTTGACGATAAAGAGGAATTCCTAATCGATTGGCTACAGGAACTGTGTGGGAGTTACCAATAAGCAAGTCAGACGTAGGTGCTAATTGCTCAAAGTCTTCTAAATCACCGATGGCGACACTACTGATAGGGAGTTTTTCCAGCACAGGAGAGCGAGTTGTTGTCACGGCTGCATGAATTTCAGCACCCATTGATTTGAGGAAATGAACTGTTGACCACAGTAAGTCTGGTTCCAGCGCTAGGGACACTCGTTTACAACCAAAGTAAAAGTGAGTATCCAGCATGGCATCTTGCAACTGGCGACGTTGGCGGCGGTATTTCTCTGGTACCCTAGTACCACTTAGGTCTGCCAATGCTTGCAAAAAACTATCTACCGATTCTAATCCAGTCAGTTCACCAAACACCTCGTAGGGAATGCCAAAACGCTCATGCAAGATTTGCGCTGCGTTCCGCATACTCTCACCTAGAGCTAAAGTGAACACAGAATTACCGATTTCCCGGAGTTCTGTTAAGGTTGTACCATTGGCTGTTACGGCGCTGTAAGAATCTTCTAAATGACCATCTAGTGAAGCAGAAAGATCAGGGACGACAATTGGCTTTAATCCAAAAGCGCTGACAATTTCTTTTATCTCCTCTACATCTCCAGGCGTAAAGGCAGAACTAGGCAAAATTACGATTTCTGTGGGACAAGGGCCTTGCTTGTCGCTTTTTTGGGCAAGTTCCTTAACTATACTTTCGACAGCAGCAGCATACCCATCCTGCAACGTGCCCTTAAAATCAGGAGACGAGACTAACACAATCGGTAAGTAGTCTAGTTCTGGGTGGCGATCGCGAATTTCCTTAAGAAATCGCGGCATATCATCCCCTCTGGTTTCCGTCAGTGCAGTCGTACACAGACCAATGATTTCTGGCTTTGTTCTCTCGGCTAGGGTGAGAATAGCCTGTTCAACATTCTCTTCCCCACCCAAGATAGTGCTAACTTCCGTCATTGCTGTGGTAGAAAGGGGAATTGACTCACAGAAATGATTCACTAACAGGGTTTTGGCAAAAGCAGTACAGCCTTGGGAACCGTGGAATACAGGTATCATTCCCTTCAAGCCCAACAAAGCTAAAGCAGCACCCAAAGGTTGACTGAGTTTGAGTGGATTAACAGCAACTGATGAGTTTGTCACAGTCACAATCGCCATCATCTCACCTCCTGTAACAGAGAGTCTGCGGTAGACGAGGAGATGTCTTCTCCATTCCCCATCTCCTCTTTCTCCCACGGTGCAGGCTTGCGTACTTGCTCCCATACAGGGCTATAAAGGGCTTCATACAGTTCTCGTGCCATTTCCAGCATTCCTTCATAGCCTGCATACGGATGATGGCGTTCCTGATTTATATGTAGGAAAGGAATCCGAGCTTTCAAAGCAGTGTATTGATTTCGACCCCCAGCAATCAACATATCAGCTTGCGTTTCCTTGATGATCCGCAAAAGTTCCTTGGGACTCTCTTGTTCAAGCATGATGCCATCCTGACCAAGCAACTTCTTGATTTTTGCTTTATCCTCCTCAGTACTTTTCCTGGTACTGGTAGCAACCACTTCCATTCCCAAGTCCTTAGCCGCCGAAATCATCGACCAGCTTTTCACACCACCAGTATAAAGGACAACACGTTTTCCTTTGAGTTTCTCGCGATAGGAAGCTAAAGCCACATCCAGAGCAGCAGTTTCTTCAGCAATGAGCTTTTCTGTGCGCTCTTGCAAGTCGGCGTCACCCAACTTTGCAGCAACGTTCCGCAGACAGCGGTTCATGTCTTCTACACCGTAGAAAGACTCCTCAATATAGGGGATACCGTAGCGCTCCTCCATCTTTGTTGCCATATTGAGTAGTGCTTTGGAGCAAATCATGACGTTGAGTTTGGCACGGTGAGCGGAACAGATTTCCTTGTAGCGAGCATCACCTGTAATTTTTGCCAAAACTCGAATACCTAATTTCTCAAACAGTGGCAAAACGTTCCACATCTCACCCGCAATGTTGTACTCACCGATGAGGTTGATGTCTAATGGTGTGGTATATTCAGGTTCAACTGTACCTACAACATATTCCAACAAAGCTTCACCAGCAAGGCGGTTCCCAAAATTCTTGCTACCGATGAATCCAGGGGCATTAACAGGGATCACAGGAGTTCCTGTTTTCTGGGCAGCAGTTTTGCAAACAGCATCTATATCCTCACCAATGAGGGCGGTGACGCAGGTGGAGTAAACAAAAACAGCAGGGGGTTTGTAGCGTTTTTCTACTTCCAGAATGGCTTTGTACAGCTTTTTCGTTCCACCGAAGATGACATCGGTTTCATCTAAATCAGTGGTAAAGCCTGTTTTGTACAGCCTTGGACCAGAAGAGAAACTACCGCGACTTCCCCAAGAGTTACCAGAGCAAGCGATCGGTCCGTGGACTAAATGAGCAGCATCGGTAATGGGTACTAGGGCAATCATTGCACCATCAAAAGCACAACCTCCTTGAGCGGCTCCGGGTTTGGGTTGTTGCGTGCAAGACTTGTTTTTCTTGTCTCCATGCTTGCTTTTATTGTGTTCGCACCCAGGCTGAGTTAGCAACTCGTTAATTTTATTTTGGGTGATTTTCATTTATTTTGTCCTTTGTTATGTCTTCTTTGTCATTTGTCTTTTGTCAGTTGTACAAGTGCCAATGACTAATGACTAATGACTAGCAAATGTATTTTGTAACATCCTCTCTACACTCATCAGCTAGGTAAGATAATGCTCGAAAACGTAATCCCACAAAATTGTCGTACAGGGGATTGAGTTTACACAGTGCAGGAATATGGAAGGTACGCCCAAACAATTTAATGTTTCGCTCAAAGGGACAACAGCAAGGAATTACTTGGCAAATAAGATGAGCAAGTCGAGCATTTTTTACTTGAGTTCCATCCACCAGACGACGCAAAGGATAGAAAATATCCAATGTGTTTGATTTGTTATACGTAGGTGAATGGTGATTTGAATGAGTATGATTGTGAGTTATAGTTTTCATAGTAAATAACTTCATAACTCAAGAAAAAGGTAAAAGGAATTGGGAAGTGAGATTAGGGATTGGTCGTTGATTAAGCGTTGTTTGTTAATTGTTATTTGTTAGTTCTTCGTCATCCCAAATAACCACTAACGACTAATCACTAATCATTAACCAATCTCTTCATCCTTCTGCCTTTTCCTTTTCCTTTGTTGGCACGTCGCTTGATTAATGCAATCCCTAACGAATCAAGTCGTAGGAGATATCGGTCTTAGCGGGAATGTTGGTGTTGCGATCGATTTCCTCGAAGATGGTATTCACGATCCAGTTGAGCAAGTTGATCGCACCTTGATATCCGATAGTGGCGTAGCGGTGCAGGTGGTGGCGATCCATGATGGGATAGCCAATTCTCACGAGGGGAACCTTGCAATCACGCCATAGGTACTTACCGTAGGTGTTACCGATGAGCAAGTCTACGGGTTCGGTGAACAACAAAGAACGCATATGCCACAGGTCTTTACCAGGCCAGATGGTGGCACTCTTACCATTGGGGCTAGAATCCAGCAACACTTTAAGTTCTTTCTCAAAGTGTTCATTGCTGTTATGAACCAGGATATGCACAGGTTCAGCACCCATTTCCAGCATGAAGCTTACCATGCAGTACACGAGATCAGGCTCACCGTAGATAGCGAAGCGTTTGCCGTGAACCCATGCATGAGAGTCAGTCATCGCATCAACTGCGCGACCGCGTTCGATTTCCAGTTCTTTAGGAATGGGTTTACCAGTCAGTTCACTGAGTTTCATCAAGAACTCATCAGTACCCTTAATACCCCAAGGACGAGAAACTACGGTCTGTTGCTTCCATTCTTTTTCAATGTATTCGCGGGTTTTGGGGGTAGAGTGTGCTTGCAGAGCAACTGTTGCTTTAGCATTAATGGAATCTGCTGCTTCTTCTAGGGGAGTACCACCTGGGTACATATCAAATTCGCCTGTGTTGGGTGAATCCAGATAGTCGCTGTTATCTGCCAGCACGGTGTAATCGATACCCATCAGATTACAAATCCGCTTGATTTCCCGGTTGTTACCAACATAAGTGTCAAAACCAGGGATAAAGTTGATTTTGCCATTGCTGGTTTCTTTCTTCTTACCTGCTGTGAGGTTAGAAAGAATACCCTTCATCATGTTGTCGTAGCCCGTGATGTGGGAGCCGACAAAGCTAGGAGTATGAGCAAAGGGTACGGGGAAA
The DNA here is from genome assembly GCF_000315565.1 of Mastigocladopsis repens PCC 10914. Lineage (NCBI taxonomy): Bacteria > Bacillati > Cyanobacteriota > Cyanophyceae > Nostocales > Symphyonemataceae > Mastigocladopsis > Mastigocladopsis repens. The sequence continues at coordinate 686,521 of NZ_JH992901.1, forward strand.
TCTTGAGGAACTGAACCGGCACCCTTGGCGTTGGTGATGAAAGCACCTAAGTCATCACCGATAACCTCTGCCATACAGGTGGTGCAGACAGCAATCATCTTGGGCTTGTAGAGTTGGTAGGAATTCGCCAAGCCGTCGATCATGTTTTGCAGTCCACCGAACACCGCTGCGTCTTCAGTCATCGAAGAAGACACGCCAGAAAACGGTTCTTTGTAGTGACGGGTTAGGTGGGTACGGAAGTAAGCAACGCAACCTTGGGAACCTTGGACAAAAGGTAGAGTGCCTTCAAAACCAACAGCAGCAAAGATTGCCCCTAATGGTTGGCAGCCTTTAGCAGGGTTAACGGTCAATGCTTCACGGGCGAAGTTCTTTTCACGATACTCCCAACTCTTCGTCCATTCTGCAACCCTTTTTACTTCTTCAGGGTCGTGTCCGTTTTCAAATTGCTTTTTGTTCTCAAATAGCTGCTGGTATTCCGGTTGATGGAATAGTTCGACGTGATCTTGAATTTTTTCCGGATTCTGAGGCATTTTCCTATCCTTAGGTTGCTGTAATGAGTTACTGGTCGAGGAATGGGGAGTATGTAACAAGAGTTGGGAGTAGGGAGCGGGAATATAATTCAAAATTCAAAATTCAAAATTCAAAATTTTTAAATTTTAATTTTGAACTTTGAATTCCCTACTCCCCCCTGGGGTGAAAACCCCAGGTTATCCCTACGTCTTTTTTTCTCCCATTTCCCTAGGCGATCGCTTTAGCTGCTGTCTTAGCTTCTGCTTTTTTGCTCCAAGGAGCGCCGATTAATCCCCAGGTGGGGCTGTTGAGAGCTAGATCCATGTCGCGGGCAAAGATGGCGAAGCCGTCATAACCGTGATAAGGGCCGGAGTAATCCTTTTTGTGGTTTAATTAGCCTAATGTTTGCAGTAATCAATGTCATTTCTAAACATTGTTCGCTGATAACACATTTATTTTTAGGCTAAATATAGGCTAAAAACACAGCGATGCAGAACTCAGGTCAAGACAAGTATCAGCAAGCTTTTGCAGACTTAGAGCCAGTTTCATCTACCGACGGCAGTTTTATTGGTTCAAGTCTGCAAGCACAGCAGTAAAGAGAACACATGAGAACAAAAGTACTACAAGAATTAGAGAAAGTTAATCAACGTTTGAAGTCTGGAAAGGCAAAGGTGACAATTAGAGAATCGAATGGAAGTCTGCAATTACGAGCGACGTTACCAATTAAACCGGGTGATAAGGACAAAAACGGAACTGGGAGAAAGCAATACAACCTCAGTTTGAATATTCCCGCTAACTTGGATGGACTTAAGACGGCTGAGGAAGAAGCTTATGAATTAGGGAAGTTAATTGCTCGAAAAAGTTTTGAATGGAATGATAAATATTTAGGCAATGAGGCTATTAGAAAAGATTTTCAAACAATAGGAGAATTACTCGAAAAATTTGAAGATGAATATTTTAAAACTCATAAACGAACCACAAAAAGCAAACATACTTTTTTTTATTATTTTTCCCGAACTAAACGATTCACTAATCCTAAAGATTTAGCAACTCCTGAAAATTTGATAACTTCAATTGAAAAAATTGATAAAGAATGGGCTAGATATAATGCAGCTAGAGCCATATCTGCATTTTGCCTGACATTCAAAATTGATATTGATTTATCTAAATATTCTAAAATGCCGGAGAATAATACCCGGAATATACCGACCGATGCTGAAATATTAGCAGGAATTATCAAGTTTGAAGATTATCTCAATAACAGAGGTAATCAAGTTAATCAAAATGTTCAAGATAGCTGGCAGCTTTGGCGATGGACGTATGGAATGTTAGCAGTTTTTGGTTTACGACCACGAGAACTGTTTATTAAACCTGATATCAATTGGTGGTTAAGTAAAGAGAATGCAGACATGACGTGGAAAGTTCATAAAGAATGTAAAACTGGTGAAAGACAAGCATTACCATTACATAAACAATGGATTGAAGAATTTGATTTAAGAAATCCTAAATATTTAGAGATGTTGGCAACAACAATTAGTAAAAAAGATAATACGAATCATGCAGAGATAACAGCATTAACACAACGCGTGAGTTGGTGGTTTCGGAAAATCGGCTTGGATTTTAAGCCGTATGATTTACGTCATGCATGGGCAATTCGGGCGCATATTTTGGGAATACCAATCAAAGCAGCAGCAGATAATTTAGGGCATAGTGTGCAAGTTCACACCCAAACTTATCAGCGTTGGTTTTCGCTGGATATGCGAAAGTTGGCAATTAATCAGGCTTTAAGTAAGAGGAATGAGATTGAGTTAATTAAGGAAGAGAATGCAAAGCTGAGGATGGAAAATGAAAATTTGAAACTTGAGATTGAAAAGTTGAAAATGGAGTTGGTTTATAAGCGTAGTTAAACTTGCTAACAAAATTGATTTGGTGTGATGCGCTGAACGGCAATGCACCCTACTAGTTGTTACAGTTTTAGAGCTTATCCACTTACAATGTCTTAAGAATCACCGTACCTTTAGGTCGGTGATTGTCAAATAGAAAGCCTGTTTGTGATTATCACCCGCAAACAGACTTAACTTTTTCCACGCTTCTAATTAAGCCTGCTCCCAAAGCTCACGGATACGGTCAGGGAGACAGCCAGCAACTTCCTGAATCCGCTCTTGAGAAAGTTCGTCTTTGGTGGCAGAAAACACTGCTTTAACTGCCTGCTCTCGCTTGATTGTCGGTGGGAGTCCTCCTTCATTGGCAACTCGGGTGAGAAATAGATTGGAATCAATTCCAATCGGAGCCGGACCTGTTAAAGGTTGACGTATTCGACTTAAAAATCCCACAATTGGATTCGTGTCTTTCCAGAGGTCAGCGACTTCCATCTGAAGTGCTTTCTCTTTCGTAGGCACAGCCTCTTGATGCAGTTCTGACTCGACGCGCTCAATGGATTCCCTTGTCATTAAGTCGCGCATGACGCGAAACACAACTTCAGTAAAGTCTCTTGCGTCATACAGATCGCCAAATCCGCTTTTTACCATGACCTTTTCCAGGAACGAGTGATGTTCGTCGGCGATCGCAGTTCGAGAATCTTCAATCTCCGTTGGGTCAACTTCTGGAACGTTTTTCCTGAATGTTTCATCCGGCATTGTTTTTTCTTGTGCTTCTTAAAATTGAGTCTTTATGCTTACCTTTGTAAGGTCTCACAAATCAAAAACGCTTAGTATCATCCAAAAGTTCGAGATGTTATCTGTTCAAAGTTAGAAATCCAGCGGATAAACTGAGATATCTTGCATCAATGCCCGCGAGCTAGTCGCCTAGTGATTACGATCGCTATGACTTGCTCGCCTAAGCAGATTGGGTAAAGAGCGATCGCATTCCTACCGTAGGGGGCGTTGTCGTTGGTAGCTACCTTGGGTGATGAAGTAGGTGCCACCGGAAATATGGGGTCTGCGGTAATTGGGCATGGGCGTGAGGGGATGGCGTTTGTTTTTAGGATGCCCATGATTGAGGTGGTGCGTTGTCACGCAGCGCAACGCACCCTACCACAGCGATCGCACTTATTCCCGCTTGACAAAATTTTGAGTAATAGCGCACATCATCTCCCAACTTGCGCTCAAAGCTAAGTTACAGTGAGGTTATCTGTGGAGCAGTGCTGTAAGACCGTTGACAAGTAGATTTAGCAAAAGACTCAATTCATTAGACTTCTTGCAAAAGTATGATTAATCGATATTTAGAACCGCAGATGCACGCAGATAAACGCAGATAAATTATCTGTGTCCATCTGTACGCCAGTCGCCACAACGGGGGGAACCCCCCGTTCGCGTAGCGTGCGCTTTGCGCTCAGTTTGCCCGGAGGGAAACCCTCCTTGCAACTTCTCTCCGCAAGGCGCTGGCTCGTCCATCTGTGGTTTTTTTTCAGAAAATCGACTTTTGCAAGAGACTCCATGAGCTTTTGCTCACAAGGAACAATGAAAATGATGCTGGAACGATTTTGCGTGGTTTCAGGCTCTATTTTCAAGGCAGGTTTATTCTACTGCGTCAGAATTTGTACCAATAACTCTGGTGCAATCCGAAATCCGGCTTTACTTATCAGTGCATCAATCACAGGCTGCAACGATTTGAGTTCACCCGATTGTTTTGCACGTAGCAAAACCCCCAAAATTCCTGTTACTTTCAATCCCAGAGATTTAGCAACTTTTCTCCCCTCACGTTCATCAAGAAGTGTCCAATTTGCCTTAAGTTCTATGGCAAGGGCGATCGCTTCAGATTCTCCTTTGTCCAATGTTTGCTTCAAGAGTTGGGTAAGTGGCTCATTAGTCACTTCTCGACTCTGAATCCATCCGGCTGAAATCGCCTCACGAATTGCTTGAGAACCAGATCGCTCTTCACTAATTTTCAACTCATCCAGTACAGCACTTGGAATCAGAATTTCATTAAACTGCTGCTGCAAAAGGATAAGCTGATTAATAATTGCCAAGTTCAGAATTGGTGAAGTGTTACTCACCACGGGCATAAGTCAAGTCGTCATTCAATTCTTCAAAACTATAGTGCCGCACTACTGGGCGACGAGCAAGCAATTGTCCAAATTCATACTTATCCATCTCAGCAAGTTCTCGTGCTTTGCCAAAGGAAAGAATGTCTTGTGTGTAGAGAGCAATGGCTAATTCTCGGCGCAGTTCTTGCTCAATACGCTGCTCCGGTAAACGAAGAGCTTGCACAATAGAGTCAGAGATCGAGATTTGGAGTCCCATCTTCTTTAGACTTATGAATATTATTAATAGTTTGTCTGTTACTATCATGGTACACCCAAGCACTCTACATCTGTCACTCGGCGCGGGTTAACAACACAATGCAGCGGACGGACGAAAGCCCCTGATAGAGTTGCCGAGGTTATTTGCTGCCGCTCAACTTTGCTGTTAACAGTGAGAGCGATTGCCCAAGGGGCAGTGCTTTCCCTTGCAATCGCTATGCTCTCAACAATCGCACTTATTTCCCCTTCACAAAATTTTGAGTAATAGCGCAGATTTTAGCTTGTCGCTGCTGCGATCGCAAAGCGGCGCAGTGCCTTTTAGGCGATCGCCCATCCCTATCGAAAAACAGCCACAATAGATGAATCCCCAAGCTGTTTAAGCACTCATATGAGAACGCAAGGGCAAACGATCAAAGTTATTGATTACAGACGAGAAAATGCATCAGCTCCGTTTGTGCCTAAACCCGCTGTTCTCTCAAGCCGCTGTTGGGACAGTATCTATCTTGAACTCCATCAACAGCCAAAGTTTGACGTAGTTGAGCATCAACACACAATGCACGTCATTGCTTATGGACTTTCCAGCTCATCACGCGTCTGCTCATCAGGAGAACGATGGTTGGATGGAAAGCTGACAAAAGAGACGCGCAATTTGGGAGACATTGCCATCATCCCTGCAGGTATTTCCCATCGCTGTAATTGGAATACCTCAGTCCAGTTTATGATTTTGGCAATTGAGCCTGCACTCCTCAAACAAGTCGGTCAAGATTTGGTTAATCCTGATCGCATTGAACTGATCCCTCATTTTATGACTCGGCAAGATGTATTGATACAAGGTATCTTCTGTGCGTTGAGAGAAGAATTAGAATCTGGCAAAATTGGTGGTGATTTGTTGATTGATAGTCTCAAAACGACATTAGCCATTCATCTGTTAAGGAACTATTGCACCACGCAACCTAAGCTCTCTAGTTATGCTGATAGATTATCCAAATCAACGCTACAACAGGTGAGGTCGTATATCAATGAACATTTGCATCAAGAGGTAAAGCTAAGTGAGATTGCTGCGATCGCCCAGATGAGTCAATATCACTTTTTGCGTCTGTTCAAGCAAAGTATGGGGGTAACACCTCACCAATACATTTTGCAATGTCGGATCGATAAAGCCAAATATCTGTTGCAACATAGCGAACTCAGCATTGCAGACATTGCTGCCAGGCTAGGTTTTTGCGATCAAAGTCACTTTACTCGATATTTCAAGCGGATTGTTGGTGTGACGCCTAAAAAACTCCTGCAAGGCTAATCTGAAAATCAGCAGCGCTCTCCAATGCTCCCCTTAGGAGCGTGCGACGGACGGCGCGCCACCCCCTATAAATGGAATAAACAAGTCAAATCTTCTGCCCTCTGCCTCCTGCCTTGTTTCTTGAAAGCCCAAGGGCGATAGCAAGAATTTACCAAGATTTCGCAACTTTTTTCTATAGTCCTTAGTAGCAAACTTTCTAAGCTATCAGCAGTAGGTTCTACTAGAGAAAGATGATGCAAATTGAACAAGCGATGATTCCCACCAACGACGGACAGATGCCCAGCAGCTTGTCTATCGATATGACTTTTCCTCTTTGGGGTTTAGTAATTTTTATCGTGTGGACGATTGCTGTTGTTGCCCTTCTGCTCACAGTCAGAATTCGGCATCTGTCTGCGGGTGGCTCTGTAAAAGATTTCGCAACACCAAACGAGGAAAGCTTGCTTTGGCGACTATTTCGAGTACACTCCAACTTGATAGAAAACCTTCCTTTGTATGTAGGAGTTGTGTTTCTCCTTACAGTTCGGGGCGTCTCCGGAACAGTGGTAGATTTGCTGGTAGTTGTGTATATCGTATTTCGGCTGGTACACTCAGTGATTCACATCGCTAGTATCGATCCAAAGTTTCGGCTCTTCAGCTTAGTGATTCAGTTAAGCTGCTTAGTCGCCTTAACTATCCTGGCACTTTTCTAGTTAAGCAAAAGACGAATTTGGAAAATATTGTCGTTTAGATTTTAGGTGGCTCAAAGTATAACTTACTCAAGCAACCAACCAAACAAACCTTCTACAGTAAGGTTGAAATCTTTAGCAAATTCTGGCACTGGCAAACGTGTTCCAGGTTCATCGTAAAAACTGGCGCTTTGATCTGGCGGGTAAACAAACACAGATTGTTCTTCTGGATCAATGAGCCATCCCATCTGAGTTCCATGCTTGAGACAATGCAGAATATTTTTGGTAACTTTAGTTTGACTTTGGTCAGGAGATAAAATTTCTATTGTCCAATCTGGGGCAATTGAGAAGATGTTAGCAACTCCACCATTTTCCTTGCGTGGGATTCTTCCCCATAAAAACACTGAAATGTCAGGGACAATTGAGCGTCCACCAAAGGTACAGCGAAGTTCTGAGAAAGCTCGCGCAATTTGTTTGGATTTTACGACAAAGTTGATTGCAGGTGCTAACTCAGTTTGAATGACGCTATGCTCTCCTTGTGGCATTGGTTTTTGGATAATACGCCCATCAATATATTCACTGGCAGGTTCCGTCTCCGGTAGTTTCAGAAATTCGTTGAGAGTTAGGGGTTTGGCAGGAATCTGTACCATCTAAGGTTTTCTTAACAGGGGTAAGTTGCACTGCTATTATTTATTATTTTACCGATAGCGCGCTCAATGCCCCTGTTTTCTAAACATGGGGATGTAGAGAGCAGGGGATTTTAATCCCCGTCATTAACTTGCATAGACTTGCAAGATTTGGTGTAGATCGAGGGCAAAATATACTTGCTGTTGCAAGTCTTCCATCTGGAATGCCTAAGTTTTGGAAGTTTGCCCGCATTCGTAAAATTCGCAAGCACTATGCTGCCAAACGCAGACGGTTGCAAAAAGCCAAGAAGATGCGGGTTATCAAGCGACTAGAACAGAAAGAGCGCCGGATGATAAAACATATCAACCACATCATTAGCAAAGAAATTGTGCAGCTAGCGGTTGACTTTAAGTGTGGGATTCGCTTGGAAGATTTGTCTAACATTAGACAGACGACTAAGCAGAAGAAGAAACAAAAGTCGGATGCTAGCCAAAATCGTGATTATTGGAGCTATTTTCAACTAGAGCAATTCATCTTTTATAAAGCTCAAATAGCTGGAATTGTAGTCGAAAAAGTACCCGCACCATACACGACAAAATCTTGTCCCAAGTGTGGCGCAATTAATGAGCGAAACAAGCACGATTATACTTGCCATCGATGTAGATATCGAGGACACGCTGACTATGGAGCTAGTAGAAATATTGGCAACTGGGTTGGTTTGTCCTGCCCGATTGAGCTTCAGCAACCTTTGGCTGTAATGGTCAATGGCGTTCAATCGGGCGAGGTGAATGGCACTCCTCTGAGCAAGGTAAGTGGATCTAACTCCCGTATGGGGTTAGTGAAGCCAGAACAAGAATCCCCTGCCTTTAACGAACGGAACGAAGTGAATTGAGTGTAGGCATGGGGAGTGTCAAAAGCTGTTATTTGTTATTTTCCAAATGGATTAATCGGTTGCGGCAAAAGGATAAGCTGATGAATATTTGCCAAATTCAGAATTGGTGAAGTGTTACTCACCACGAGCATAAGTCAAGTCATCATTTGGCGTTGCTGAATCCATGAATGAAAAGGATTTTGCATGACCAAAATCCTGTAGAGACGTAGCACTGCATCACTACATTTGGTTTCATATTTCAATTCAGCAACGCCGATAAAATTTTGAGTAATAGCGCACATCCTAACTGGTCGCTGTTGCTTTGTTTCCATTATCGTTGCCATTTTTGCTGCCGTTGCCGTCCACACTGGCAACAAATCTCTGTTGTTCAAGACTGGGAGTTGGCAACTCGCCTCGCAGTCCCTTGCGGCGCTGGTTCTTAGGAACTCCTCCCGCCATACCGTACTCCACACTGCTTTTGCCATATCGAGTCGCAACTCCCAACAGCATATGCTCTGCCATATCTCCCAACTCGCGCTCTGTTTGGAGCATTTCACGGTATAACTTATCCAGTTGGGAAAGGGCACTGTTGTAAGCATTCTCTCTAGTTCGCATCGTCTCGATCAGGGTTGAGAAAGCAGGTAGGGTGAGTCCATTGCCTAAATCTAAATTCGGATCAATTGAGTTTATGCTAGCCGCACGACGCGCTGCTTTTTCTAACATCTGGGAGCTTCTTTTTCTACGAGCCATGACATACACCTTTGAATACAGTACGGTTAATATTCTTTACTTTAAAAAACTGACCTATTAATCAGCACCAGAGAATTCCGGCAAATTTCCAATCGATTTTGCTACAAGCGCGATAGTTGTCATGAGTGCGTGAATTACTGAAATAAGAAAGCAAACAGGCAAATTGAGAAAGCAATCTGTCATTTTGCTTGCGGAAAACACCAAAATGCATGCGTGAACTACTGAAATAAGAAAGCAAACAGGCAAATTGAGAAAGCAATTTGTCATTTTGCTTGTGGAAAACACCAAAATGAATAAGTGAATTACTCAGATGAGAAAGCAAACAGGCAAACTGAGAAAACAATATTGATGTGGTGCGTTCCGCAAGCGACAACGCACCCTACTAGCAATTTGATACTATTAACGAAGTGGGCGATAACCGTTGGTGGGTGCTTTGCGCCATCGCCTATGGCGAGCACTCGGTGCCATCGCACCTCTTTAGCAGATTTGCATTCAACACTATGGCAAAGCGTAAAAAAAGCAATCTCCAGTGGATTAAAGAAACGCTTGAACTAAAACCTGACCATCACTGGGAATCTCCACCAGGCTACAAAATTTTTGTCGCAGATCGGGGGTCTGTTCGCTTCAATGTTCCCCAAAATTGGATTTTAGAGCCACAAGAAAAATCGTTCAAGTTTCTCGATAAAAAATCACCAGATGATGATTGCTGTTTGGAAGTATCTTTCAATCGTTTACCACCCAACGACTGGAGCAAGTTTCCGCTAAAATCCACCTTGAAGAAAATCATAGAAGACGACAGTCGCAACGTCATTGAATCGGGAGAAATCTTTACCATCAAGCGCCAAACTGCCAAGATTGTCTGGACAGAGATTAAGTTTATCGATACCCAGACAGAACCACGCGAAGCTTTCTCGCGAACTTGCATTGGTTTAGGGTCGAATGTTCAGTGCTTGATTACATTCGATTATTGGGCAGATCAGGCACAGCAGCTAACACCCGTTTGGGATGAAGTGATGCGTAGTCTCACACTAGGGCTGTATATCCGTGACCCAATGACTGGTGTGGCTTTCCCAGATTAAACCTTAAAAAGTAAAAAGTAAATTCCCATAGTAAATCCCCATAAATATAGCGCTTCCTGTTTTGATGAGGTATGAAGTAGGGGTAATTGATGTAGACACAAAAGTGCGATGTCTACGACGGGCTACTTTTTGTGCATTGCTTATGCATTTCACTGAATTTTCAGCTTTCTTATAACATGGATGGATAACTTAGAAATAGCTTATGGACTACCACGACATTATCACGATTGAACCTGGCAAACGTAGCGGAAAACCTTGCATCCGAGGTATGCGAATAACTGTATACGATGTCTTGGAATATCTCGCAGGTGGTATGACTGAGGCGGAAATTCTCGAAGATTTTTCTGAACTCACTTCTGAGGATATTAAGGCTTGTCTTGCTTTCGCTGCTAATCGTGAGAAAAAGTTTTGAGCGATGGCACAAAGTGCCCGCCTCCGGCGATGGCGCAGAGCGCCCGCTGAGTCCTCCGGACACGCTACGCGTTCGCCCTTTGGGCGTGCGCTTGCGCTTACGCGATCGCAGCATCTCACATACAATTCCAAACCCTGATGCAGTAGCTGTTTGTTTCAAGGCGATCACTACGACGGGAGTTACTTCTTGTGCATAGCACATATAATCTCGAAATATGCAATGGCATATTGTTGAGTTGGGGCGATCGCCGTTAAACTGGCTGTACGAAACCAAGCATGATTTTAGTGCAATCGCGCCTTATATCGTTTTACAATGAGCCTGCATAAAATAGGAAATCACTCACATCGTGATTACCTTTAATGTATAAACATCTTAAAGCTTTAACATTCTGTGCAAGCTCAATGTAATTTGATATTACACAGAATTCCTATACAATAACTCATAGATTGCAAATGGTTCAATCTGATCCGGCGTTGCTGCTACGGGTGATTTTCGTTGATAGAACGTGGCAAAAAGCTCTTGAATGGCAGTATTATACTATTATCATGCAGTTTGAGTAGAACAAAAACAAGGCAGCAAGCAATCTGTCCAAGCATGGAGTCTCATTTGAGGAAGCAAAAACTGTTTTTGATGATCCTCTCTATGTTGACTTTTATGATCCAGACCACTCTGAAGACGAGGAGCGATACCTCATTGTTGGAAAGTCAAATCGAGAGCGATTGCTGATTGTGTCGTATACCGAAAGAGGAGATTCGATTCGCCTCATCAGCGCAAGAGAAGTGACACGAACCGAGCGAGAAGCCTATGAAGAGGGATAAGTCAGAGATGGAAGATGATCTGCGGATGGAGTATGACTTGAAGAGCTTACGAGTCAGAAGGTTAGGCTCTGAAAGAAAAAGTTTTGGTGGAGCAACTGTGTGGTTAGAACCTGATGTTGCAGAGATGTTTCCTACAGCTGATGCGGTTAATGAGGCGTTACGATTTTTGATCAGAGTCATACGAGATAACCAAGCTCTTTCTCCCACAACGCAAGCTAACAATTCAAATGCACCGGACGGTTGAGAACTGTTCGCGCCACTAAAAAAGCTTGCATTACCTAAGTTGTAGAACCGATCACTAATGGAAGTTATTGGTGTTTTAATTGAAAACTACGAAACTCAAACCATTCGCTGAGTTAGAAGCGCGCGCTTAACTTCATCCAGTATGAATATGCACTGGCGTGTTGTTGAGCGAAAGCGTTCGCTATTTGGTATTGATGTAAGTTCAATATAGAGATGAATATTGGTTTGAGCGATGGCACAAAGTGCCCGCCTTCGCAGCGATGGCGCAGAGCGCCCGCTGAGTCCTCCGGACACGCTACGCGTTCGCCCTTTGGGCGTGCGCTTGCGCTTACGCGATCGCATCTCACATACAATTCCAAACCTGATGCAGTGGCTGTGTGTTTCGAGGTGATCGCTACGACGGACTACGCCTACGCAGTTTAAGCTTACTTACGAAATTGAGTATTATTTAGTGCGCTTGCCCCTTTGGCAGCATTGCCTTTGGCGGGCGTAGCCCATCGCATCCCCCATCTAGATCACACGACCGCCTACAATATTATTAAGTCGGAGCGATGTCTACGGCGGGCTGTTTGGTAACGCAGTTAAACTTGCTCTACGAAACTGATACTGTTTCAATTACAGCCTCAATTAGGGTAAATATAGGGACAATTTCCATCTAATGTCCAAATAGGAATATTAGATGGAAAAATTCTGGATAACCACCCCAAATTAGGTAATTAGACGGAAACTTTTTGTATAGTATTCTAATCTAAGTATTAGATGGAACAATTCCAGATAACTATCCCAAATCCGGTAATTAGACGGAAAGTTTCAGTTTAATTACTAGTTAGGTATCTAAATGGAGTATGCACATAGATGACAGTAAGTGTATTTCTTAGCCATAACAAGGAAGACAAACCTTTTGTTAGGAAACTTGCAAGAGATTTGGACAACCACGGCGTTAAAATTTGGCTTGATGAAGCTGAAATAAAAGTTGGAGAATCTTTAATAGGGAAAATCAGAAGTGGTTTGGATAAAGTAGACTATGTTGCTGTTATTTTATCTCCAAATTCAATTGCTTCGTCTTGGGTACAGCGAGAAGTAGATGTAGCTATGAACCAAGAAATTATGGAGAAAAAAGTTAAAGTTCTTCCGATTATGTATCGGAAATGTGAATTACCGGGTTTTTTATTTGGTAAGTTTTATGCTGATTTTACCGAAGAGTCTCGGTATGAAGATGCTTTTGAAAAACTTGTGCGTAGTATTGAGGTTGTATGTAATAAAAATGCTCTTGAAAGCAATCTTACTGGTGCTACCTTGGGGCAAGCATTGAACAAAGCAGCGATAATAAATCTTCCTTTATTTAGTAAGCCATTTCACAGACCATTCCAATATATAGGTATGAGCATTGCCTCCGCCTCAACTGCCGTGGGGCAAGGACCGAATGAAGTCGGCAATATAATTATTGATAATGATGATTGTCATATGCTCCTTGAAGCTGAGGGTAATTTCATCAATTATGTTGAAATTGATCTGAAGAAAACAGCACCTCATTTGCAAACACAAGAGTTTGACTCAGTACCAATACTTGGATCGCTTAGTATAAATCCATCTGAACTAGAACTTGCACGAAAGCAAACACACTTCCACACTTATTATGATCATAGAAAAAAGTTAAAAATAAGTGTTTCTTGTTTATATGATGAAGCTCCTTTAACAGTAGGCTTTAGTGCAAAATACTATGGAATGTAAAATGGAGAAAAGTGTTAATTTAATGCTGCTAGAATACCTAACAAATGGCTGCACGCGGAACGGAAAATGTCTACGACGGGCGTAGCTGCGGCACCATTTAATCTAAAAAATCGTCATTAAAAATAGTTTTTGAGTTTACAGTTTTTCTTTAAGCAAAATGCAAGCAAAATCTCAAAACCAGACAGAATAAGAGTTATACTGTCTTAAGCATAAAAACAGATTGTTCCTGGATAACCCTAAAACTCCCATTTAGGCTAGAAATAGACTCTTTTTTCTGTGACTGCTAAAAAACCTTGCCTTACCTGACTTCCATCCCCAGTTACCAAGTCCGGAGTAATCCCAAGAGTGCATTTGACGGAAAGGAAGACCCATCTTTTGGAAAACGTACTTCTCTTTCACACCGGAGGCGATGAGGTCGGGCTTGAGTGCTTTCACAAACTCCTCGAACTCATATGCGGTCACGTCGTCATAAACGATGGTGCCGTTTTCGATGTAGTCGGTGGTGCGCTTGTAGTCGTCGTTGTGAGCGAACTCATAACCAGTACCAACCATCTTCATTCCCAAATCTTGGAACGCGGGAACGACGTGGCGAGGACGTAATCCACCAACCATCATGGCGACAGTCTTGCCTTCCAAACCTGGACGGTACTTAGCGACGATTTCATCCATGACTGGCTGATACTTGGCGATGATCTTCTCAGCGTTTTCTTGGATCTTCTCGTCAAATTTAGAAGCGATTTCCCGTAAGGATTCGGCAATCTTGGTAGGGCCAAAGAAGTTGTATTCCAACCAGGGTATACCGTAAGCTTCTTCCATGTGACGGCTGATGTAGTTCATCGACCGGTAGCAGTGGATGAGGTTCATCTTCACGTTTGGTGTCTGCATCATCTCGTTGATGGTGCCATCACCTGACCACTGGGCGACTACGCGCAAGCCGAGTTCTTCTAGCAGGATACGGCTAGCCCAAGCATCACCACCGATGTTGTAGTCACCGATAATTGCTACATCATAGGGAGTACCCTCAAATTGCAGCTTTCCTTCTTTTCTTTCCTTATCGGATCTGGTGAACACCCAGTCACGAACCATATCGTTCGCAATGTGGTGTCCAAGGGACTGGGAAACACCCCGGAAGCCTTCGCAACGTACGGGGACAACTGGTTTGTCAATCTCTTTTGATGTTTTCTTAGCAACTGCTTCGATGTCATCCCCAATTAGACCGATGGGACATTCAGATTGAATGGAAACACCACGGTTGAGGGGGAAGAGTTCGTCGAGTTCTTGGATGAGTTTGGTGAGTTTTTTGTCACCGCCGAAAACGATATCCCGTTCTTGGAAGTCGGAGGTGAAGTGCATTGTACCAAAGGTGTCAACACCTGTGGTGCCGATGTAGTAGTTACGACGACCAGACCAAGACCAGTAACCGCAACCTACAGGACCGTGGCTGATGTGGATCATATCTTTGATGGGACCCCAAACCACACCCTTAGAACCAGCATAAGCACAACCACGAGCGGTCATGACACCGGGAAGGGATTTAATGTTAGACTTAACGCCGCAGTCGCTCTTACCTTCTTCGTATACGTTTAAGTGCTTTTCCCGCTTTTTCTTAGCTTTTTCTGGGTAAGCGTCTAGAACTTCTTTAATTAGTTCTTTTCTTTCTTCGATGATGTTCTTATCTTCTGGAGGAGTCATTTTTGCCTCTGTTGCACCTAAGGAATGGAGATGGGGGGAGTAGGGGAGGACTATTTAACTGCCCGTTGTCCCCTTTGGGGTTTGGGGACTCACAGGTCCCCTTGGGATATAAAAGGAATGTTGGGAGAAGATCAAAGAGAAATTATGCAATTTTTTCTTTTCCCTTTTTCCTTTTGGTAGAGCATTATTTCTTAGCAGCGATTTATACTACAGGAGCTTCAGCAGCACTCTTGCCAATCAGCATTGCAGCATTTTCCTCGCTTTCGAGAATACCGAATTCAATCAACAATTCTTCTAACTCTTCCATCTCGATTGGTGTGGGGATAGCTAGATTTTTGTTGTTGATGATCTTCGTAGCCAATGTCCGATATTCTTTAGCTTGGTTGCTTTCAGGTGCGTACTCGTTAACAGTCATCCGACGCAATTCTGCGTGCTGAACGATGTTGTCACGGGGTACGAAGTGAATCATTTGGGTGTTCAAGCGTTTTGCCAAGGTTTCGATAAGTTCGATTTCCCGGTCAGTATTACGGCTGTTACAAATCAAACCACCCAAGCGCACACCGCCGGTGTGAGCATACTTAAGAATACCGCGAGCGATGTTATTAGCTGCATACATCGCCATCATCTCACCAGAGGTCACGATGTAGATTTCTTGTGCTTTGCCTTCACGAATAGGCATAGCGAAACCACCGCAGACAACGTCACCCAACACGTCGTAGCTAACGAAGTCAACGTCTTGGTAAGCACCGTTTTCTTCCAAGAAATTAATGGCGGTGATGATACCACGACCGGCGCAACCTACACCGGGTTCAGGACCACCAGACTCCACGCAACGCACACCACGGAAACCTGTGAGCATCACTTCTTCGAGTTCTAGGTCTTCTACAGCACCCCGTTCAGCAGCCAAGTGCAACACGGTGGTTTGAGCTTTGCTGTGCAGCATCAAACGGGTAGAGTCAGCTTTGGGGTCGCAACCCACAATCAAAATGCGCTGACCCATTTCTGCCATAGCGGCGAGGGTGTTTTGAGAGGTGGTGGATTTACCGATACCGCCCTTGCCGTAGAAAGCTATCTGTCTAATTTTTTCGTCAACGGACATGATTGTTTTTCTCCTGCAATTGGTTGATTGGTGGGTCTTTGCGTTTTTGTGATGGGTTCACACCTGTTGGGTTACAGTGGTGGGCAGCGCGCCCTTGGAGGTTTCCCAGGACAGTACCTGGCGAAGCGAGGAGCTACCGCGCTTCGGAGGAGGGTAACCCTGCCGGAAGAAACTGTCCGTTTCTTTGTAGGACTTGCCGTGGTTTCCCCTAGGAGCGACTGTCGAACCCCGAAGGGGCGGACCGCTTGTAGAACGTCGCTGGTGGCGCACGCTCTACCACTAAAACTATTGAAAGCAACATCATCAATTTCCTCGTTAAATTTTTGTTTATTCTTTGTCATTAGTCATTTGTCCTGACTAATGACAAAGGATTTATGTACTTTACAAATACGTCATAATATGTGTCAGAGGAAATACCAAGTAGGACTTGACGTAGCGATTTGTCAACGCAATCAATGCGTAAGTCCGATTACTTGTTCAAAATAGCGCCCTTCAAATTGTTGACACGAGCAACTGCGGCGTTTGTGTCCTCTGGTGATGCTCCACCCGCAGCCATTGCCTCAGTAAGGTGCTTGACAATTGCATCGAAGTGTTGTGGTTGTAGATTCATACCCGCGTGGGTTTTTTCCATTGCGCGACCCGTGTACTCGTTTGGACCCTCAAAAATCTGAGCGAAGAAAGCAACTTGATGACGACGCTGCTTTTCCATATCTGTATTAGCGAAAAAGGGCTTGAGGGTGTTGTCTGCCATAATCCGTTTGTGGAAATCGTCCACGACTTTCTCAAGAGTTGGTTTTCCGCCAAGCTTGTCGTACAACTTGTCCATATCTTTCTCCTTTGAAGCGAGTTGGATGACGAATATGTGCTGTTGCTGTTTGTTGTCAGTAGGACTGAAGCGTTGATTGGAAGACAATTATCTAAGTCAAATCCTACTTTCTGTACTTGGCTGATGCTATGGCATATTTGTAGAGTACATAAGTCCTAAAGCAATGATGGCTCAACTGCTTCGACTACAAGCTTTTGACTCACGCGATCGCGCAATCTCGCTTCAATCGCAATCTTGAGCGTTGCTGTGCTGCTAGAACACGAACCGCAAGCACCTTGTAGCAAAACTTTCACGTTCTCGCCTTCAACGTCGTAAAGTTCGACATCACCCCCGTCGGCGATTAGAACGGGTCTGACTTCTTCATCTAGAACTTTTTGAATAAGTGCAATCTTTTGCACAGGTGTCAACTGTTTTTCGGCTGGCTGACTCGCCGTATTCTTTTTGGGAGAATAACTTACAGGGGCAGCAGATCTATGCACGGATGCAATGATATCATCAATCGTTGTCAAACAAGAACCGCATCCGCCACCCGCTTTGACATAATTTGTGACTTCTTCAGCAGCGGTGAGATTATTTTCTACAATCACCCGCCGAATCTTGTTTTCACTGATGCCAAAGCAGGTGCAAACTAACGCTCCTTCATCATCGTCTTCATGCACATCGTGAGCAATACCTCGGTAATTGTAGATTGCTGCTTCTAGCGCTTCTTGTCCCATCACAGAGCAATGCATCTTTGCTTGTGGCAATCCGCCAAGGTAGTTGGCAATATCTTTGTTAGAGACATTGAGAGCTTCGTCTAGGGTTAAACCCTTGATTATATCTACCAAAGCTTCAGAAGATGCAATAGCGCTGGTACAGCCAAAGGTTTGATAACGAGCATCAACGATCTTGTCGCTTTCTTCCTCAATTTTAAGGTGCAGCCTTAAAGCATCTCCACAAGCAATGCTGCCTACCTCTCCAACAGCAATTTTGATTCCAGTTTCGCTCTTGTCTTCTAACACCCCTTGATTTTTGGGATTGTAGAAGAGATCCATGACTTTATCTGTATATTCCCACATAGCCGATTTTAGATTGTGAATTTTGAATTTTGGATTGACTTGTAGTAAGCGCTTAAGCGCTCACTACAAACCCATTAGTGATGAGTCAGAGCTTTTTGTTGTTGTTGCAGCCAACTCGCTTGATCACTCTTGAAGGGCGAGAGGGCGCGTAGATGTTCCACAATACTGGGCATGACAGCTAAAACTCTATCAATCTCGGCTTCTGTGGTGTAACGGCAAAGGCTGAAGCGGATAGAACCATGCAAGATGGTGTAGGGTAAGCCCATTGCTCGTAGAACATGGGAGGGTTCTAGAGAGCCAGAACTGCAAGCAGAACCAGATGAGGCACAAATGTTGTGTTTGTTTAGGTGGAGGAGAATTGCCTCACCTTCAATGTACTTGAAGCCAATGTTGGTGGTGTTTGGCAATCTTTGGGTTGGATCACCGTTCACTTCACAATCAGGAATTTTGGCGATGAGGGTTTGCTCGAGGCGATCGCGTAACCGCTTTTCTCTGGTAGTCGCCTCTTCTATATGAAATAATTCTAGTTCAGCTGCTTTGCCCAGCGCAACTATTCCGGGAACATTTTCTGTTCCTGATCGTCTTCCGCGTTCTTGTCCTCCGCCAATCACCAGGGGACGGAACCGAACTCCGCGCCGTACATACAATGCGCCAATTCCTTTAGGTGCATGAATCTTATGACCAGAGAGGGTGAGCATATCAATAGTGCTCGTCTTCATGTTCGTGGGGATTTTCCCCACTGCTTGCACCGCATCAACATGAAAGAGTGCGCCACTTTCTTTTGCCCGCAAACCAATCTGCTCAATTGGGAAAACCACGCCGGTTTCGTTATTGGCATACATAATCGTCACTAGAGCCGTATTACCTGTCAAAGAGGCTTCCAGTTCATTTAAATCTAATTGCCCTTGACGATTTACTGAAAGATACGTGACAGAATAACCTTGGGTTTCCAATTGTTGGCAAAGATTCAGCACTGCTGGGTGTTCTACTTGCGTAGTCACAATGTGTCGTTTTTCTGGTTGTGCTAACAGTGCTGCTTTGATAGCGGCGTTATCTCCCTCAGTTCCTCCACTGGTAAAGATAATTTCTGAGTCATCCGCACCTAAGAGGGCTGCAACTTGTTCTCGTGCTTGTTTAACCGCTTTACCGACTTGCCCACCAAAGGTGTGCATACTCGAGGGGTTACCGTAGTAATCAGTTATGTAGGGCAGCATCGCCTCTACAACTTCCGGGTCTACCTTGGTGGTGGCATTATTATCGAGATAAATGCATTCTTTTTGCATTGCTTCCAATCTTAATTAAACTACAACCAAAAATTTATGAAACTCGGTATGGGATGTGGATTTAAGCTTTTACTTCCGATGCTTGATGCTGGTTCTTCTGCACTGCAAGAGAGAATTTCTGGGAGTAAAAGTTATACCAGTTATCCCAATAATCTTGTTTTTTTGTTAACTTCGCTAAGACTTTATCGTAAGTGGTAAACCAGGAGTCCCAATAATCCTCACCTTCTTTGACGCAACCATCGTAGGTGGGACAACTAGCGACGCACTGAGGGACACTGTAAGCAGTTCCATTACAGTTTGTGCAGAGGTTAGAGTCAATCCAGTGGTGAGCGTCAACTATTTTAATTGCGCCTGTGGGACAGGCAGAGAGACACAGTTTGCAGGAAATGCACTTGCTGGTAATTTTGTATGTCATAACTATTTCCCTTATTTATTGTGGAGATGAACGATGAGAAAATGTAGTGCTTATTGGGGGAAAGAAAGTAAAAAGTTAAAAGTAAAAAGTTAAAATATTCTTCTTACTTTTGACTTTTTACTTCCAAATTATTTCTCTTGTTCCTGTAAATATTGCTGGTAAAATTCCAAAGCAACCTTTTCAATAACGTCGTAAGCTTCGACTGTTTGTAGACCAGCTTTATGTACTTTTTCCTTGGGACTGTCGCCAATTTTAGAAACCAACACCGCTTTACAATCAGCGATCGCTTGGATGATATTGTCTAGAGTGGCTTTCTCTCCGTATCCACCTTGGCAATAGTGGTCAACTTTGCGATGACCAACAAAGCGGGCATCATTACCATCGACTTCGTAAATCTGGAATTCCTTAACATGACCAAAGTGCTGATTCACCAATCCGCCACCCTTAGTCGCCACAGCAACTAGGATTTTTGGGCTGTTTTGTAGAGACGCGCCATGGCGCGTCTCTACAGTTTTTTCTTTGGCTGCTTTTAGTTCTTCTTGAAACTTCGCAATACCTGCGTGAACCTCTTGGCGTTTTTGGAGGTCATATTCTGGGGTCATGTCCATGAATTTATCTTTGGTAAATTCTTGGCTACGGTCTTCACCCAAAAGACCGACTGCATCGGCGCGACACTGGCGGCAATGACGCATCATTTTCATATTACCAGCGCAGCTATCTTGCACTTGTTTGAGTTCTTTGGGAGAGGGACCGCGCTGACCAGTCAAACCAAAGTGGGTGCCGTGTTCCGGTGCGGAAATTAGCGGCATAATATTGTGAAGGAATGCGCCTTTGGAACGAATAACCTTATTCACCTCTGTCAGGTGTTCGTCATTAATTCCCGGAATCATCACCGAGTTGACTTTGCACAAAATATCCGCTTCCTTGAGGGCTTGCAATCCTTCCATCTGCTTTTCGTGCAGAATTTTGACTCCTTCGATGCCTCTATAACGCTTGCGCTTGTAGTGAACCCAAGGATAAATCTTTGCCCCAATTTCTGGGTCTACCATGTTAATGGTAATAGTAACGTGGTCGATATTGAGTTGTTTGATGCGGTCTACATACTCGGGCAGCATTAAACCATTCGTTGACAGACAAAGCTTGATATCTGGCGCTTTCTCGGCAATCAACTCAAAGGTACGGAAAGTTTTTTCTGGATTTGCCAGTGGGTCGCCAGGACCTGCAATTCCCAACACGGTCAATTGAGGAATCTTGCCTGCAATCACTAAAGCTTTGTGCGCTGCTTCTTCTGGGGTAAGCAATTCGCTCACCACTCCAGGACGGCTTTCGTTAGCGCAGTCGTATTTGCGATTGCAGTAGTTGCATTGAATGTTGCAGGCTGGGGCGACGGCAACGTGCAATCTTGCGAAGTGGTGATGAGCTTCTTCGCTGTAGCAGGGATGATTGGCAATACGTTGTTGAAGTCTTTCATCCATTTCCACTGTGGTGCTGCTGTCGCTGCCACAGCCGCTGCCGCAACCACTGGATTTTGCTTTGGTTGGTGTAGGTTCTGCACCTGGGTGTGTAACGAGTCCTGTTGACTGTGTCATTGAATTCCGCATGCTTGTCAGGTACTAACGCTGCCACTATGGAAGATGTTATAGCTACTTTACTTTTCAGGAATGGAAGCCGCGTCTTGTACTTACGCTGTCTACTCAAGTTTTCAAAGGCTGGTGTGTCAACGCTCTTTGACTTGGGAAACGTGCGGGTCAAGCCGCGACTTCTGTTCACAGGGGCATGGTGCTATCTCATCCCTCCACTCACTCATAGCGCCGTTTTTGTGAGCGCTTTAAGTGTTGGCGATATAGGTTTTATATCAGTCGTCTCAAACTAGGGCAGCGCTTGTGTCCTGGATAGAATTTATTGGATTTATTAAGCTTGTACTCAAAACTAAAAACCCTTACCTTTTGGGCTTTTAAGGACTCACAAAATTTTTTTCTGGGTGGTGGGTACTAGAATTTTTGGGTTGGGGTTCGAGTATTTATGGAAATGGGGACAAGTATTTGTGTACTCAAACAAAACCCAATCTCAGCAAGGATTTGAGCAAAATTTTAGCTTTTTTTTAGCTTGTTTTACTTGTACTCAAAGGCTGATTCAGCAACACTCAGAGCACCATCTAAAGGGGTATTTGACTTTTGGAAATATGGAGTAGGTTACGGAGAGCTACTCCAGAAAGTTGCGAAATTCAATTCTGTATACAACCTATCATTTTTTTTCAGGAAAAAATGCAATTTAAATTTTTTTAATATTTGATATCCTCATAAATTCCACATTTCCATAGTAATTTTTTTCATTAAGTTCTGCTTTAATCCAGTCGCAGCAAATTAAGAAGGCACTTTAGCTCTGATGTTTTTCACTTTGTCTAAATGAGATTTTATCCTAATGTGGTGCGCTCTTGCGATCGTGCAAGGAACAGCGCCCCAAAGGGAGCCGCCCAAGGGGCGCTCGCTATAATCGCTACACTGAAAAAAATGTCTTCCTAATTCCGCCAAAGAATCAGGATACCAGGAGCAAGACTATGAAAGCAGTCGTTATTCGTCGGTATGGTTCCCCTGAGGTGTTGCAGTACGAAGAAGTGGAACCACCGAAAATTAAGCCTAATGAGTTACTTGTAAAAGTTCACGCCAGTTGCGTAAATCCAGTAGATTGGAAAATCCGCAAGGGAATGTTGAAATTTATCACGGGTAACAAATTCCCAATGATTTTGGGCTTTGATTTGTCGGGAGAGGTGGTAGAAGTTGGCTCACAAGTGACTCGCTTCAAGCCAGGAGACGCAATTTACGGAAACGTTGGTTTATTAGGAGGAGCTTACGCAGAACTTGCAGCTATCCCAGAAAAGAGCACTGCTCTTAAACCCATAAACATGAGCTACGAAGAAGCAGCCTCTCTACCTGTAACAGCCCTGACAGCCTTGCAATCCCTGCGAGACTTGGGAAATATCCAACCAGGACAATCCGTCCTTGTCAACGGCGCTTCTGGCGGGGTGGGCATTTTTGCAGTGCAAATTGCCAAGGCTTTAGGTGTACAAGTCACGGCAGTTTGCAGTACAAAAAATATTGAATTGGTGAAATCTTTGGGAGCAGACCGCATCATCGACTATACACAACAAGACTTTACCCAAGATTCGGCACAGTACGACATTGTTCTGGATGCGGTTGCAAAGCAGTCTTTTTCCAGTTGCAGAAAAGTTTTGAAACCTAACGGAATTTACGTGACGACACTTCCCAGCATTGAAAGCTTAGTGCAGAGTATCCTGACAACGTTCATTCCTGGTCAAAAAGCCAAAATCATCTTAGAAACGCCTAAGAGCCAAGACCTGGTTTACCTAAAAGAGTTGATTGAAGCTGGTAAAATCCGCTCGGTGATTGACCGCACTTATCCCTTACAACAACTAGCCGCCGCTCACGCATATAGCGAAACTGAGCGAGCCGTAGGCAAAATTGCTATTACTGTTGGGAGTAAATAAGTCCATCAAGCCTGCTCATGTAACCTTAAGAAGTTCGTAGTGAGGACTTTAGTCCTCATTTTTTGTCCGTGCAAAGTTGATTAAACTACAAGAGTTGATATTTAAAATAGTATCTATACTTACAGACAAAAACTATTAAGCAAATATAGAAGAAATAGTCTTTTTACATTCAAAGGAATACTATAATAAATAGTAACCGGATATACAGAATTTTTCCTTTTCATCCCGTTTACCTCATCTTTGAGTACAGGTAAGCAGTTGTGAATTTATGCAAAAATATCTTGTCTAAACTGCTTAAAAGTCTTACAGGTAAGTCAATTCAGATTGAGTACAGAAATACTTACCCCCCTCCCCCATAAATTCCAGTACCCCGCTCCTGAAAATACTAGCACCCCTACCCCAAGAGAAATTTTAAATTTGCATTAAATAAAGGTTTAGGGCTGGTGAGTACAGCCTTAATCAATCCAATAAATCCAATGGGCATCGGACATACAGGCTTCGTTGCAAACACCTGATATAAGCAGAGAACGTAGCACACGGCTATTTTCACTCCTGCAGAACCGATGCAACAACCCTTCGACCACATTAGGAATTCAAAGATTGCAAAAACGCCAGATTGTAACCATTCCAATCGAATGCTTTCAGGCATTTCTTTTGAGCCAATATTAACTGATTTTCGCATCATCTTTGAGCGAGATCCGGCAGCACATCATTGGCTGGAGGTACTGTGTTGCTATCCTGGATTCCATGCACTGGGTTTGCATCGTGTTGCCCATTGGTTACATCGCCGTGGAGTGGCTTTTATCCCCCGCTTCATTTCTCACTTGGGACGGTTTCTGACAGGAATTGAAATTCATCCTGGTGCAGAGATTGGCAAGGGCGTGTTTATTGACCACGGTATGGGTGTTGTGATTGGCGAAACCGCTGTTGTGGGAGACTACACACTGATTTACCAAGGTGTCACCCTCGGCGGAACTGGAAAAGAAAGTGGTAAGCGCCATCCTACCTTAGGCAAAAACGTCGTTGTGGGAGCAGGTGCGAAAGTCTTAGGCAATATTCAAATTGGCGATCGCGTCCGCATCGGTGCAGGTTCGATTGTTTTACGAAATGTTCCTGACTATTGCACTGTTGTGGGAGTCCCAGGTCGCATTATTTCCCACAAGCAGGACGAACACTCTCCCTTAGAACACGGAAAGCTACCCGATTTAGAAGCAAGCGTGATTCAGTGCTTGCTAGAACGTGTCGAACAACTTGAACAAAAGCTGCAAACTTTGACAAGTCAAATAAAGGAAAAAGAATTGGTGACAAAGGAACGTTAAGTATGTTGCAACCGTGTAATTTTCAAGCCTCAGACGAGCATATTGTGCAGATTCCTGTAAGCGCACGCTGGCAAATCTATCACCGCTTGCAAGAGTTGATGATTAAAAGTTGGTGTCTCCCTGACGGTTCTTTGCGGGTGCAAGTGAATAATTGTTTAACAGCGATTCTCGTCCGCAGTACGGTACTGCAATTTATGGCAAGTCGCCAAGAATTAATTGATTTGTTAGAAAGATGTTGGCAGCTTTGAATTTTTGGCTACCTTAATTCAGGAAATATCTGAAATAAGAAGGAAGTATGAAAAAAAGTATGAATTTTGAAAATAAGTATGAAGGGTAATCTATGAAGTGAAAATCTATTTTTTTATCCTTCATTCTTTATTCTTTATCCTTAAATATTGATACTTCATTCTTTTTAGTAAAAAACTGTATTATGGCTAACGAACACAAAGACATAAATTTTATTGTGTTTTTACAAAATGAAATGTCACTTTCAAAAAGGGATATTGCTGTAGCATTACGCAAACACGAGTTAGAAAATGGACCCTTAGCAATGCTTCTTTGGCAATATGGTTTAGTTGACATAGAACAGCTAGGACGGATTTTGGATTGGTTAGAAAACCAAGCTTAAGCAATGCAAACTACAACATAAAAAATGTCAATAGCAATAATAGCGACTATCCGGACACTGCTCTAGAAGCATGTAAATTAACAGAGGGATGTTGTAGCTAAAGCGGAAGTGAATTTTGTAGTTATTTTTGCAGATTTGTCAAAAAAAATTGAAAAATTTCAGGGAGGACGTCACTATGATTTCAACTTTAATCGCTGGATTCAGCATCTTGTTTTTTTCAGGACTTGCTAATACATATCTCAGCCATATGCTATTTGGTGAAACAGAAGCTCCATCTGATGAGAATAATTTGTAGTTGATACCAAGTTCTTGTTCTATACCATACAGATGGGGCAAGAATTATCAATTATGAATGATGAATTATGAATAGTGAGATTTTTGATGAGAACTCAGAACACAGAATACATCCGTCAGAAGCCAGAAGTAAAATTTTCTCAGTGTCTGGCTTTTAGACAAAGCGCGTTGTACTTCATTTACTTGCAATGTGCTGTAACAAGGAAAGTGCTATTCATCTCCATATAAATTTAGTGGCTGTGCATTCTGGCTCAACACCTGCTCACCAAAAAACCTTTGTGAGTTCTCACAGCAGGCGGAGCCTAGGCGTGGCTCCGCTCCAATAGTTTTGGGTTCTTTCCTACTCATGATTTATTTTTTATCATTCATCATTTCCTAAGAGGTTTTTTTAAATGAATCAAGTCCTAATAAATGACACGACACTGCGTGACGGTGAACAAGCAGCAGGAGTAGCCTTCAACCTAGAAGAGAAAGTTGCGATCGCCAAGTTTCTTGATGTGATCGGCGTTCATGAAATAGAAGTCGGTATTCCGGCGATGGGTCAGGAAGAAACACGAGCGATATCGGCAATTGCTGAGTTGGATTTGCAAGCTAAATTGCTTGGCTGGAACCGCGCTGTGATATCGGATATTCAGGCTTCTATAGCCTGTGGTTTGAAGCGAGTGCATATAGCAATTCCCGTCTCTGGAATCCAAATTGCTGCCAAGTTTCACGGACAGTGGCGAATAACTTTGCAACAACTTAAAGACAGTATTAGCTTCGCTGTTGATAAAGGTCTTTGGGTCGCAGTAGGAGGAGAAGATTCTTCGAGAGCTGATGAAAACTTCCTCCTAGATGTAGCACATTATGCCCAAGAGTGGGGTGCATCTCGGTTTCGCTTCTGTGACACAGTAGGCATTCTCGACCCCTTCAGCACATACACCAAAGTAAAACGATTGGTGACGGCTTTGTTAATTCCCGTAGAGGTACATACCCACAATGATTTTGGTCTAGCAACTGCTAACGCTCTTGCGGGTATTAAAGGTGGAGCCTTATCAGTGAATACAACAGTGAATGGGTTGGGTGAAAGAGCTGGAAATGCCGCTTTAGAAGAAGTTGTCATGGCTCTCAAACGTATCTACGGCGTTAATGTAGGTCTTGAAACTCCTCGTTTGTTAGAACTGTCTCGACTTGTTGCGGCGGCATCAGGGTGCAATGTACCGCCTTGGAAGGCAATTGTGGGTGAAAATACCTTTGCTCACGAAGCAGGTATTCATGCTCACGGCGTACTGCAAAACCCCACAACTTACGAACCGTTTGCTCCCGAAGAGGTAGGGTGGGAGCGGCGTTTGGTTGTGGGTAAGCATTCTGGTCGGCATTTGTTGTCTAGTGTGCTACAGCAGCACGGTATTTTTTTGAACTCGCAAGAAACTCAATCTGTCTTGGACGCGGTACGACAAGAGTCAGTACAGAAAAAACGCAGCTTAAGTGTGCAGGAACTATTGAATTTGGTACGAGAACAACAGAGGTATTCTCATGCGGTTAGATGAATTAGAGATGAACCAGCCACCCGCTTTTGAAATCGGTGCTAAAGTCCGCGCTCGCAAAATGCTTAAGAACGACGGTACTTTTGCCGGTCAAGAAATCGGAGCTATCTTAGCGAAAAAGGGAGATATCGGTTACATCGTTAGTGTAGGCACGTTTTTACAAACGTCTTATATTTATGCAGTGCATTTCTTAGATTCCACAGGATTTGTTGTAGGTTGTCGTAAAAACGAATTAGAACTTGTTGAGTCAGATTCGTAAACGACTTCTCCTAAAAGGAGATGAGGTCTTTTTACTAGTACATTAATATCACCACTAGAAGCGGGAAAACTTTTATGAAAGTCATGCTACGTCATAATGCTGCTGGAACTTTGATTGCCTACGTTGCTAAGAAAGACCTTGAAGAAGAAGTTGTTAAACAAACTGAAGGAGCAGAAGGCAAGATTTTTACTTTAGCAAATGGTTGGGAATTAGCATTTCCCAATTTGCCAGACCCCCTAGAGTTACCCCAGACTTACGAAGCTAAACGGCTCTCGTAGAAAATTTACTGATAGAAACTGGTTAGTCGTTAGTCGTTAGTGGAATAACCGACAACTAACAACTAACAAAATTTAATCTAAAATCTTAAATCCAATATTCAATATGGGCTTATCAGAATTTAACCTTGAGGGACAGTTTCTTGGTTTTGTAGGTGATACTCCAGGCAAATTTAAATACTTTGGATTGGCTTTAGAATCCGAGGATGTGCAAGTTAAAATTCCCAAAGAGTTGCGTCAACTTCTCAGTTTATCCCTCGTTCCTGGTGAGCAAATTCGTGTGTCTGGTATTAGGAAGCTAGACACGCACACAGGCGAAATTAAATTAAAAGCTTTTAAGATAATACCACTTGGTTTTTGTCACACTCAAAAAACACCCCTTCAACAACAAAAGTGCCCTCCCAAAGCCAAGATTTTAGTTTGTCAAAAATCTGGTTGTATAAAGCGGGGTGGAAAAGGGTTATTAACAGAATTACAAAAGATATTGTGCGATCGCGGTTTATCTGACCACGTCATCATTGAGCGGACTAGCTGTTTAAAATGTTGTAAAAGCGCACCTAATTTTATCTTGCAAATTGGGAAAAAAGAATATAGAAATCTTCGTCCAGAGGCGATTGTATCTTTGCTGGAAGATTATTTGAGTTAAGTTTTCAACGGATGTGTACATAGTAAAAATTCCTGCCACTGGTCACGATACTTAGCTTTTTCCGTTTCGCTTAAAAAACTGGCTTCAAGTGTATTAAGATTCAACTGCCAAAGTTCTTCCCAGGAAAAGCCTTGAGCAGCCAGCGTCACATATTCGTTATACAAGCTGGTTGAAAACATGGCTGGATCGTCAGAATTGAGTGTGCAGTATAATCCAGCATCAATCATCTGACGAATTGGATGCTGTTGATGACGTGGTACACTGCCTAAGCAGTAGTTACTTTGTGGTGATACTTCAAGTGGTATCTGACTGTGATGTAGTTCCTCAAGGAGTTCTGCATCTTCTAAACATCTAATCCCGTGTCCAATACGTTCCGCGTGCAAACTCTCTATCGCACCACGAATACTTTGCGCGCCATCAGCTTCGCCAGCATGAGCGACCACTCTGAGTCCTTGTCTTTTAGCTTCCTTATAAGTTTCAGCAAAATTTTGTGCTGGGTTTCCTAGTTCTATTCCACCTAAACCAAGACCAATGATAATTCCTTTTTCCTGACCTTTAAGGGCAAACTCTAAAACTTTGCTTTGTGTGTCAGGATATTCGCGGGAAATGTCAGCAATAAAGTTCACACGGCTATTGTATTTAGCTTCGCCAGCAGACATTCCGGCAGATAGGGCAGCAAGCAATTCATCATCTGTTAATTTTTTAGAATGTAGGGAAACACTCACAAAGGCTTCACTGTAGCGAATATTTTGCTCTGATTGATGCTTGATGAATCGCTCTACCATCAAGACATAATCGTCAGGTGTTTGTATACACTTGCTAGCAGTGACATAAACCTGAATAAAATGATTAAAATCCCGAAATTTATAGAACTTTTTCCATTCATCAAGTGAAGCAACAGGTAATTCTACCTGATTCCGTTTAGCCATCTCATAGATGGTTTCTGCATCTGTTGCACCTTCAAGATGCACATGAATTTCTACTTTCGGCATGGCTTCAAGGCGATGAGCGAGTGTTGAAGAAATCTGCACAGAAGTATAAAATTGCATAAAAATGCTTCCTTAACAGACGGACGTTTTTCCTGATCAGGGCCGCTTTGCCATTTTACGTCAAAGAATTCTTGCTTCAAAGGTATACCCATTTTGACATTGGGATAGTAATGCTTAGGCAAATAACTTGGACTACAGCAAACATGAGAAACGTCGATGGTGTCCAATTGCAACTTGTCACAGCTTCGCTACTACCCGTTTCGGTGGGAATACTACAAACTGAGAAGACATTGCTAACAGCAAATCGGTATTACAATGTTAAGAAGTTTAAAACAGTGGCTTTACCGTCTTAAGGTCGGTCAAAAAATAGGCTTAGGATATACCCTTGCGCTGGGAATTGCTATTTCTGGGATGGTAACTGGAAGCCTCATTGGCTCTTTCTACCAGCGACAAGCTAGGAAGCTGATAGAGGATGCCATAGAGGAAAATGTTTTGATTGAATCTTTGCAAATTAACCTGTTATACGCACACTCCCGTCAGAAAAGCTTGGCATTTGTCTTATCAGAGCCGGAAAAGTTCTGGCAAGAATATTCCCTTTTTAGGGAACATATTGCTAAGGCGCGTCAAGCATGGTCGAGACTTAAAGATTCTTACGCAAAGCCAGAAATCGAGGAGTTAACGCAAGAGGTGGAAGCGTTTGAGCAGCTTGTGAAAAAATATGACAATTTAATTGAAATAACATATTTTCAAGAAATAGAGAAACTTGTGCAGCAAATGGCTCCCTCTAAATCGCAGTTAAAAGACGTGGAGACATCTCAAAAATTGCTGGTGAATTTTAACCGTGGTCCTGTAGCTTTCAAATTTGAGAGTTGTGTTAAGAGTATAGATGAAGTAGAACACCTGGTTACTAAAGAGAAAATAGCAGCCTTAGCCAACCTTAAAGCTATGGAAAAGCTGTGGGTTGAAATTATGCTGCTTAGTATAGTTCTGTCAGTTTTAACTTCTACTCTGTTTGCTATCCAAACGAGTCAGGCGATTTCCCATCCTTTGAAGATGGTAACTAATTTAGCCCAAAAAGTCACTCAACAAGCGAATTTTGACCTGCAAGTTCCTGTTATCAGCAAAGATGAACTAGGTGTATTAGCTTCCTCTTTCAATTACCTACTTCAATTTGTTAGGCAGTTATTTGAAGACCAGAAGGAAGCAAACAAACAGTTGCACTTTTACAGTTCTAATTTAGAAGAAAAAGTCCAAGAAAGAACTCAGGAATTAATCAGAAAAAATTTGCATCTTCAACAAATACTTAGAGAACTTCAGCTTACCCAAGCTCAACTGATGCAATCTGAAAAAATGTCTAGTTTGGGTCAAATGGTAGCAGGTATTGCCCATGAAATTAATAATCCTGTCAGTTTTATTCAAGGCAATCTCATTCATGCCCAAGCATATACTCAAGATTTACTGGAACTGATACAAATTTATCAACAGCACTACCCAATACCTCCAAAAGAAATTCAAGAGAAAATCAAAGCCATTGAACTTGATTTTATTACAGAAGACTTAACTAAACTCCTTAATTCCATGAGTGTTGGAACACAACGAATTACTAAGATTGTCCTCGAGTTACGAAATTTTTCTCGCCTGAATGAAGCCGAATTTAAAAAAGTGGATATTCATGAAGGCATAGATAGTACGTTAATGATTTTAGAACACCGATTGAAAGCGACGCATGAGCATCCACAAATTAAAGTTATTAAAGAATACGGACAACTGCCTTTAGTCTTTTGCTACCCAGGTCAACTTAACCAGGTGTTTATGAATACCTTCGCCAATGCTATAGATGCCCTTGAAGAGGCGGCGAGGAATAGTAAACCTCCTGCTCCTATGATTCGGATTCGCACTCAGGTACTTGACAACAACTGGATGGTGATACGAATTTTAGACAATGGCTCTGGAATGACCGAAGAAGTACGCTCCAAACTATTTGATCCTTTCTTCACTACAAAACCTGTGGGAAAAGGTACAGGGTTGGGGCTATCAATTAGCTATCAAATTATTGTGGAAAAACATGGAGGAACTTTGGAAGTCAATTCAGCGCTGGGAGAAGGTACAGAATTCGTGATTAGTATTCCCATCAAGCAGTCACAGTAGCTGCGCTCATGACGACAAATTCATTGGCAACCGCACCTGAAACCTTGTGTCTCCTGGCTGGGAGAACACCCGAATATCACCCTGATGCTGTCCCACAACAATACCATAGACAATATGCAAACCTAACCCGGTACCCTTACCCACACCTTTAGTCGTGAAAAATGGCTCGAAAAGATGAGACTGAACCTCTGGGGGAATTCCGGAACCATTATCAGCAATCTCCACAAGCAAAAAGTCACTTTCGCAACTGGTACGAATCCAGATTTGACCTTCTTGCCCATGAATGGCATCGATCGCATTATCAATCAAATTCGTCCAAACTTGATTGAGTTCTCTGCCATAGGCACTGATAAGCGGCACTTCACAGTCATACTCCCGCGTGATCACTACATGACTCTGCTTTAACTTGTGATTCAAAATTGTGAGAGTACTTTCTATCCCCTCATGTACGTTTATTTCCTGAAGGGGTGCTCGATCCATGTAAGAATAATCTTTGACCGCATCAACTAGGGTAGAGATTCGGGTCGTACAATGGTCAAGTTCGTCTAACAATCCCCATTCTTGTAACGTTATCTCTGTCCAAGTCAAGACATTACCCACTAACAATTCACCTACATTCTTCTTAACATTTTCCAGCCATTCGATGTCGAGTCCTGCTGTCACCAGTGTGGGAGCTAGTTTCCAGCTATTGCCAACATTGTGTGCTTCTAACCATTGCATCACCTCGTCCTCGCGATCGCTTTGTGTTAGCGGATCGAGTCTGGCTGCTGTTCTAGCACGGGCGATTCCTTCGGAAAGCTTCGCTAACGCATCTTGTTGCAACTTGGCAACAAACGCTTTTTGGTCACAGGTCATTTCTTTTTGATTCAGCTTTACAGTTAAAGGCTGCAACACCTGCCTGGTTTGGCGTAATTGTCCCACAGCCCTGCGACAAGCGGAGGCAGGGTTATTCAACTCGTGTGCCAACCCTGCTGCCAAAGTTCCCAATGCAACTAGTTTTTCTCTATGCTGTGATATCGTTTGTACAGATTGCAACCTTTCTGCCATTGTGCGTAGAATCGCGGTCATGACACAAGTACAACTTGAAAGCATTTCCCAAAACACCTGGTTTGGCAATTCCAAAATATGGCTACGAGTCACAGCACGACCAGTAGCCCAGAAATGTGTCTGCCCCATTAACACAGGCAATTCACCAAACAGCGTTTTTGATTCGTACATCGCCAACAAAATGTCTTGATTGCCAACTTTTTGTGTAATCCGAATTTGACCTTCTAGCAATACAAAAACATGGTCAGCAGGGTCGCCTTCATAACGATGAATTTCTCCAGGTTCCCGCCATACTTCAACACCTTGATCAAGTAGCCATTGCAACCGTTCGTCTGCTAGTTTGGAAAAGAGAGGAACTTGGCGTAAAGTTTCTATAGCAAGCATGATGACACCTTGAGATTATAGGCTACACTCTTCAATTCTCGATACGAGAAAAGGACCAAACCACCACCCCCACCCCACCGGGAAACGCGCAAACCGTCCCGGTAGGTGACCAGTTGGGGCATCGATATTGAAAGTGAGGTCTGAGAAGTTCAACCAGATGCCTCCTTGACGCCATCCAACGAGATCGCCCCACTTCTCGGAGTCTTTCCCAACTTCATCATAGATGCGCTTTTGCACACTAAAGCCAAAACGCCCTTTGGAGTATTTCACCCAAAGCCGATCAATTGTGCGAAGGTCTGTGCAGGGGAATTTGCTGATAGATTCGCTATCTAGTAAGCCTTGAGTTTCCCGACTGGCAACTTTGAGCATGAGTGTACCCGTTTCCTCATCGGCTTCTTTCCACTTGGCAGCTTCCAACAGGTCACGCAGTCGGGTATAGTCCGCACCAACATCAGATAATAGTTCCACTTCGGACACCCGCTCCTCCTAAGTCTCAAAATTTTCAGCACTATGAGTAAATATTAAACCTTGGCTGTATTAGTAATAGACATCTCAAAACGAAAATGCTGTTAAATTTGGGAAGATAGAAAAAACTGATCTGCATCCAGTTTAAATAACTCTAGTTCAACAGCGTAATATTTGTGAGTGCGACCCATTGGTATCATGCCAAGCTTTTGAGTTACCCGAATTGAAGCGTAATTGTCAGGCGTCGCCACTGCATAGATGACTGGTAATTTAAGGATATTAAATCCATACTCAATAGCACCGCGTCCGGCTTCTGTTGCATAACCTTTGCCCCAAGCTGCTTTCTTTAAATGCCAACCCACATGAAAATCCTGAGTTGGTTTACCCTCTTTATCAGGTAATTGTTTCAGCAGGACAGTTCCTACAATTTCTCCGGTTTGCTTTTCAACAATTGCCCAAACGCCACTGCCATTATTGAGTTTAACGTAGCGGTCAACCAGTCGTTGCAGCGCCGCCCGCTGGGTTGCTACACTCTCCTCCGGCTTGTTAACACTAAGAAAGCCTACCACCTCTGGGTCGCCGTAGATTTCAAAGGCTTGTGCCGCATCAGCTTCAGGTATCCACTCACGGATAATCAGGCGCTGTGTTTGGAAAATCTCAGCCATAGCTTGCAATCAATCAGGCGTGAAAATTCTACTCAGAAACCCCTTGACATGAATTCACAGCTTGAATAGGCAAACGTACTCGAAAGCGCGTATCACCAGGTTGGGATTCAAAGCGGATGTCACCGTGATGTTTGTTAACAACAATACGATAGGCAATTTCTAAACCTAAGCCAGTCCCTTGCCCTACTCCTTTTGTTGTAAAAAATGGTTCAAAAATCCGGGATTGAATTGCTGATGGAATACCTACCCCAGTATCAACAATTTCCACAACAAGACAGTTATTCTCTTTATAAGTACGAATGGTCAAATCGCCTTTGCCTTTCATGGCATCAATGGCATTGTCAATTAAATTTGTCCAAACTTGATTGAGTTCACTGGCATAAGCAGAAATTTTTGGCAGAGTGCGGTCATACTCTCGGTTAACGATAACTCCCTTTTTAAGGCGATGATGGAGGATGAGCAAAGTGTTTTCAATTCCTTCATGCACATCTATTTCTTGCAGAGGGGCTTGATCCATGTAGGAATAGCCTTTAATGGCTTTCACCAACTCGGAGATGCGGACGGTACTTTGCTCAATTTCATAAATCAGCCCAAAAGATGAAAGTGTCGCTTCAAGCCATTTGAGAACATTTCCAAGACATTCAACGGGGATGTTGTCAGCTAAAGTGTCAAGCTTTTCCGTATCTAGTCCAGCGTTAACTAATGTGGGGGCAAGTTTCCAACTATCACTAACATCATGGTCTTCTAGCCATTCTGTCACTTCGTCTTCTTTGTCGCTTTGGGTAATGGGGTCTAGTTTGGACAACTGACAGGTGTGTTGTGTTGCTTGATGTTGAATATCATTAATGAATTTTAGTTGCTCTTTAGATAGTAAATTGAGCTGCAAAGCCTGAGTTTGCAAGTTTTGAAAATTCTCACGCAATTGACAAGCAGCGCGACGGGCTGCCGCCCCTGGATTATTCAATTCGTGTGCCAAACCTGCTGACATTTTACCTAGCGCTGCCATCTTCTCTTGTTGCCGCAGTTGTGCTTCTACATCTTTTGTGCGTCCTGCCATAGCGCTGAGGATAGTATCAGCAATAGGCGAACATTCAATCAGGATATGTCTAAATGTTTCAACGTCTATTTGCAAAACGCGACTGGGTGCGATCGCATGGGCGTTGGCGATCGCACCCGAACCCGTCAGCATCGAAAGTTCGCCCATAAACTCGCCACGACGATGAACAGCTAGCACTTTCATCTCAACGCCCACTTGCTTAGTAATTTCGATTGCGCCCTCTAAGACAATGTGAAAGTTGTAGTTCGAGTCACCTTCACTAAACAGCACATCGCCCGCATTCAGTTGTATTTCTTTACCAAACTGCTTCATTTCCTCTAAAGCATCATCTGGCAATTTAGGAAACAGTGTCATTTGATTTGGGTCGTGCAGCATGGCAACTCCTTATATTAAATAATTGCTACCTACCATAGCCGTTCAACAGGATAGGCATCAAAGGCTGAATCAATACTTAAAATAGGTATTTTGTCAACGATAGACTGTGCAATCAAAAGTCTGTCAAATGGGTCACGATGGTGAAAAGGTAGAGTAGCAACAACAGCAAGGTGGTCTATTTTGATGTCTAGTAAATTGAAGTCATTAAGACTGAGTTGCTGCTTGATAAACACCTCAAATGGCAGATGAAAACTGAGCTTGCCTGTGCTTTGTTTAATTGCCATTTCCCAGACACTAGCTGTACTTAGCAGCTTTTCGTTATCCTGATTCTCAATTAGCGCCCTGGCTTGGTTGCTGATTTTTGTATTGCCTGTAAAAAACCAAATGAATGTGTGAGTATCCAGCAGCAGCCTCATTACATATAATCCTTAAAGTCTTCTAGCGGTTCATCAAAATCATCTGATATTGTAATCAAGCCTTTAGCACTCCCAAACAGCGAACGACGTTCAGTCGATACAGGTGTTAGTTTGACAACGGGCTGATTGTCTTTTGTAATTACGATCTCTTCACCACTCATGGCTGCTTCAATTAATTCAGGCAATTGTTTAGATGCTTCAGTGAGAGTTATTTCTTGCATGGCTGTTACCTCTGGGTTCTAAATCAATGTTGACATCAAATTCAAGAGATTCCCAGTATTTGGCTTTTCAGCAACATAGAAAAATCTGACTTGACTGACAGAAATCAAGAATTTATCTGCCAGACAAGAGCAAGCATTACAACACGTTGCTGAGGTATCGATGAACAAACTGAACGCAGATTGAACCCTCACCAACGCCAGAAGCCACTCGCTTCACTGAACCATGACGCACATCACCCACTGCAAAAATGCCAGGAATGTTCGTTTCTAGTAAGAAGGGATCGCGTTCTAGCGTCCATCCTTTGATGCGTTGCCCATCTTTGTGCAAGTCTGGACCTGTTATGATATACCCGCGTTCATCTCGTTGCACCACGCCATCTAGCCATTCAGTACGGGGAACTGCGCCAATAAAAATAAACAGTGATGTTGCAGGAACAGTTTGCGTTTCACCTGTCAAAGAATTGTGAATAGTAATTGCTTCTAAACTTGTTTCTCCTTTTGCCTCTATCACACTGCTATGTGTCTTAACCGCGATATTTGGTGTTTCTGCAATTTGCTCAATCAGATACTGGGACATACTCTTAGTTAGGGAGTCGCCACGCACCAACATTGTGACCGTGTGGGCGTATCTCGAAAAGTACATCGCTGCTTGTCCTGCTGAGTTTGCGCCACCAATAATGTAAACTTCTTCACCTTGGCAACTCATTGCTTCAGCCTGCGCCGCACCATAGTAGACCCCTGCACCAGTCAGCCGATCAAGTCCAGGAACATCCAGCCGCCGCCAGGACACACCCAGCGCCAAGATCATGGCGTGACAACTGATTTCACTACCGTCTCCCAATTGCACAATTCGATACTGGTCTTCTAAGCGAAGACCCATAACATCTTGCGGTGTGAGAATTTCGACACCAAAGCGTCTTGCTTGTGTTACAGCACGCCGTGCCAAATCACCCCCACTCAAGCCTGTGGGGAACCCAAGGTAATTTTCGATACGTGAGCTTGTCCCTGCTTGTCCTCCTGGGGCTTCACGTTCTATCATCACCGTGCGTAGCCCTTCGGATGCGCCATACACCGCAGCTGCTAAACCCGCAGGACCGCCACCAACGATAATCAAATCATAAAACGGTTTTTCTGCTTGAGTTCGTAGCCCAATTTTCTCAGCAATTTGCAAGTTGGTTGGCTGGATGAGATGGGAACCGTCAGCAAAGAGGACGACGGGCAGGTTTACTTTATCTCCACTAGCATATTCTGTGAGTTTTTGTGCTTCTTCTGATAATTCAATATCCAGCCACTGGTAAGGCACTTGATTTCGCGCTAGGAAATCTTTAGCCTGATGGGAATGGGGCGACCAACGATTACCGATGACGCGAATACCTTCAAACGGTGGGTGGAAGGTTGCTTGCCAGTCTTCGAGTAAATCGTTCAGTACTGGATACAAGAGTTCTTCTGGCGGATCCCACGGCTTCATCAAATAGTAATCGATTTTTGTGGAGTTGATGGCGCGGATAGCAGCATCGGTATCTGCATAAGCGGTGAGTAAAGCACGTTTTGCCTCTGGGAACATTGATATGGCTTGTTCCAAAAACTCCACACCGGACATTTGTGGCATCCGTTGATCGACAAGGAATAGTGACACTGGCTGATTGCGGAGTTTGAGTTGTTCCAAAGCGTCCAAGGCACTCGCACCCGACTCGGCGCGGATAATGCGGAAGCGATCGCCATATTCCTGCCGCAGATCCCGCGCCACAGCTTGCAAAACTTCTGGGTCATCGTCAACCGTTATGATTACAGGTTTAGCCATAGCGCTTCGGTGACCTCTCTTGTTTAATTGCTGGTTTTTTATATATCACACAAGAAACTCGTACAAACCAATCAGAGTTCCGTCTGGATCTCGAAGATAAGCTGTTTTAATTCCATAGTAGGGATTATTCATAGGTGCTGCGGTAAATTGCACACCCTTATGTCTTAATTGCTGATATTCCTCATCCAAATCATGCACAGTAAAAATCAATGCCGCTGTATCTTGGCATTCCGCATGAGGAGGCTTCTCTCCATTGTGAATCATTTGTGCCATTTCCTGCCGGTGTGATATTGCAAGTCTCAGATCTCCGGCTTTAAACTCCATGTATCCGCCTTCTTCATCTGCTACAGTAACGTCAAATTCCATGACATCTTTGTAGAACAAAAAGCAAGCCTTTAAGTCGTTGACTAACAATCTTGTGTATGCTCTATCAACTTTCATTTACTTTATGCCTCTTTTTTTACACTTTTGTGTAGCGGGCATCTTGCCCACCATCTCATGGTTGAGAGTCCATTATTCAATCTCGTTGTTACTGCGCCATATCTGTACAGTTTGTTGTAAACCTTCACGATAGTTGGCATAGCGAGGACTCCATCCAAGTTGCTGACGAATTGCGTCATTTTTCACGGTGGTAGAAAGTTCGAGCAATTCCACTTGCTGAGGTTTAATTACAAGTATGAGTGCTAGAGGCGTGAGCCACATAGGAATGTGTCCGGGTCGCTTTCTTCCTAATGTGAAGGCAAAGTTATCAATAAAATCAGCAAACGATACCGGATTACCATCAACGACGTTCAAGACTGCACCTGTGGGTTGCTTTTGTGCCACTTGCACCAAGGCGATCGCTGCATCCTCAAAGTGCAGCCAGTT
This sequence comes from Mastigocladopsis repens PCC 10914, assembly GCF_000315565.1. Taxonomy (NCBI): domain Bacteria; kingdom Bacillati; phylum Cyanobacteriota; class Cyanophyceae; order Nostocales; family Symphyonemataceae; genus Mastigocladopsis; species Mastigocladopsis repens. The sequence goes on from NZ_JH992901.1 coordinate 725,024, forward strand.
TGCCAAATTACTGGGGCGACCTGCAAAATAAGGACGACCCAGCTTGAACGATTTTACATACAGCTTCAGGTCTTTAGATTGAGGACCATATAAGTATCCCATTCGCAATACGCAAGCTGGAATCTTGCTGTTTATAACTCGCTTTTCTGCATCGATGGCTGCGGTAAAAATCGCGTCATTACTGGGTGCAGTTAGAGGGGTGCTTTCCGTGGCATCTGTTGCGTTGCCATAGAGGAAGGCATAACTAGTATGGACGAGAAACTTGACATTTGTATCTTCTACTGCTTCTAGCAATGCGGTAGTCGTAGCAGGGAGTACCTTGTCATACCCTTTCCAGCCCTGCCCATCGTGCAGTAGTGTGTTTGCCAGTTGTGGCGTTAAGTTCAGCACGACTTCTGCTTTGGCTGTACGTAAAACATCTTTGAGTTCGGCGGCGCTGGTTAGGTTGGCATCAGCAGGTGTTCCACCAACAGAGGTTATTGCTGTGGCACCATCCTTACTTTGTGCAATTCCAGTAACTTGGTACCTACAAGCAACCAGTTGCCGTATGGTTTCTAACCCAAGCTCTGTATCTGCGCCCGTGACGACAAGGCTTAAAGTCGTGTCTTTTGACTCTACCATGTTCAATACTCGCTCTCACTGCCTACTGCACTTAATACTAAAAGAGTACAGATTTACCCTTTTCAGAGTCACGGGAACCGAAAAAAACTTCGTGATCCTGTTCTGCCCACAAGATCCCCAAAGACCTTGCCATATTCCCCGTACCAATCGTGCCAATTTTCATGGTTTACAGTTTCCTAACTAAAAACAGATGGCAATTTTTCTGATGCTGCTTTGGCATTGTCAAGCGATCGCGCTGCTATAATCACCTCAAACCCAGCTGCAAGCAGTCCTTGACAAATGGCAAAACCAATGGCTTTATTCGCGCCAGTGACAAGGGCGTATTTTCCTTGAAATTGCGAATTCATACGTATCCACCTCTTCTGATTGAATGTGAGCAAGTTGCTTCGTGTTTCTCGCCATTAGTGCTACAGCAAAGCCTTCTCGGCAAACCGATGAGCAACTGCGGCTCCTAGTCCCGAACCTACTCCCAGAACAACTGCAACCTTTGACTGACTCATCTCATCTCATTTCCTTAATTACAAGCAAGTGCAATACCTGAACACAACAAGGGTAAGAATTGCAAATACTGCTCCTGCATAAAACACACTATTGATACCTCCCAAACTAAAGGCTAAGAGCATGAGTAATGGACCAAGGGTTTGTCCTAACCCGAAAAATGTGCCGTTTACAGAGAGAATCGTAGCCAGATATTGTTTTGGTGCAATTTCTGTCAAACGAGTTTGGATACTAGGAGCACCAATCCCTAGACCAATGCCAAAAATTGTCGTAGGAATTAATAGTAACCAGAGATTTTGTATGAGGGGAACTGTCAATAGAGCCAAAGCATACAAAATAAAAGATGCTCTAATTAAAGTTGTGGTATGAAATTTTCTAGTCAATCTTCCTAGTTGCGAAGAGGCAATAACAATTGCTATTGAAACACTAGATAGTATTAGTCCTATTGCAGCAGCAGGCGCTTTGAAAGTATCGTTTATTAATTGGGGTAAATAACTTATGTATGCTCCGTAGAGAAGAACGAAGTTAGCAGCACTACCAAGAAAAAGACCAGCTAACTTACGGTTTTTCAAAGCTTGCACAGCATTTCTCAAATACTCTTGGAGGTTTCTTTCACCTTGTGGTTCTGGATTTTTTAAAACAAATAGCACTAGCAAACCAATAGGAAGAGCTAGAATGGGCAAAAGAAAGGGATAGTACCAGCCCAAAGTTGCCAATGCCCCACCAATGGTTGGATAAATGGCTGTGCCTACACTAGTGATACTGGCATTGTTGTAACCCATTGCAGTAGTGCGCCTATCTCCTGCATACAGATCGCCTATTAAGGTAAGGCTCATAGATACCAAAGGAGCAGCACCAATTCCTTGTAGGAAACGCAGCAATAGTAAAAGGTTAAAATTAGGGGCAAAAGCACACGCTGTCCCAGCAATCGCAAATAAAAACAATGAAGGAACAATAATTTTTTTCCTACCGAACCTATCAGCCAATACACCAATAATAGGACCTAAAATGACAGCAGGAAAGGTGTATACTGTAACTAACAATCCAAGATTTTTGGGATTGATATTTAATGCTAGAGATACCTTAGGAAAAGCCGGAGTTACGCTAGCAACTCCGAGAACAGCCATGAGAGAAACTGCACAAATAACATAAAAATTTATGTCCATGTACAGCTTCTTGGGAGGTGTTTGCTCGCTATCAATCCTTGCTGGTTGCATGAAAATTTATTTTTTTGTATTGAATTAAATAGGGATGGATTTATGGGCATGGGTGAGTAAACTACCCTACCCAACTGGACGTTATGATTCACCAGCAGAACGAAGACGGCGTTGGCGCAGCAGGAAACTGGCTCCAATGATTCCGCCAGCTATTACCAAGTTGATTCTCGGTTCTGGCACTTGCTGAGGAGTTTGAAAGGAGCCATTTAAGAAAGCCTGACCTCTTAAGGGAGCAGTTGGGTCTTGGTTGAGTGACTCCGTCTCGAAAAAGTTCAATGTGCCAGTAGCGCCGCTGAACCTGCCCGCACCACCAGTAATAGTTATGGTGCCATAACCCTCTAATGTACCGTTTGTATAGTTAATTGCAGCTGTGGCGTTACTGGTTCCAAACAGCTTATCTTCTCCACTGCCAAAAAAGACATCAGTGCCTACTGGTAAGCCTTCTAAACCAAACTGTGCTGCGTCTGCAACAAATGTGTATACACCAGCATTGGAGTCAAACTGACTATAGTTCGTACTCTCAAAGTTAGTCAGACCATACGCGGCTTCAGGGTTATAACCTGAGATAGATGCCTCAGAGACCTCAGACGTGATGGTCGTAAGAATAACCTCTGTGTCATAAGATACGTCAAATTGATATGTGGTTTGGGCGATCGCCGTTTGCGGCGCTGCGCTCTGGGCAATCGCTCTTGTGGAACTTGCTCCAACACTAAGTAATGTAACAGCTACTGAAACAAACCATGCCGTATGTGAGCGAAATATCATTTGCAAATCTCCTATGAGCCTGTTGATTGAACAGCAAGAAATGGGTAATCTGTGTATCCTTTATCGCCAGAACCATAAAAAGTTTTTGGATCTGGCACGTTCAAAGATACATCCAGTTCAAAGCGTTTGGGTAAGTCAGGATTGGCAAGAAATAACTTGCCAAAGGAAACTAAGTCTGCATCACCAAGCGCGAGTACGTTATTTCCCTTGGGATGGTCGTAATCGCCATTAGTGATCAAAGTTCCTTTGTCAATTCTACGGAAGTATGGTGTTACCGGATTCATCACATGGCGATTTGCCAAATCAACCGCGTTTGGTTCCATCAGGTGCAGATATGCCAATTCAAAGCGGTTGAGAGCATCTATTGCATAACCAAAAGTTTCTTGCGGATTCGAGTCGCCCATCCCGTAGTATGTGTTACTGGGCGAAAGTTTGATACCAACACGATTTTCCCCCCACACACTCGCGACTGCTTCCACAACTTCCAGCATAAATCGTGCCCGATTTTCTATCGAACCACCGTATTCATCAGTACGTTGATTTGTGCAATCTTGCAGAAACTGGTCAATTAAGTAACCAAATGCACCGTGCAATTCCACGCCATCAAATCCCACAGCCAGAGCATTTTCAGCCGCTTTATGAAACTGAGCGACGATTTCAGGAATTTCGTGGCTTTCTAGGGCGCGGGGAGTTTCCATTGCAACTTTGCCTAGAGGAGTGTGCAGTTCCCCAGGAGCAGCAATGGCAGAGGGTGCAACTGGTAACTCTCCACTCAGTAAAGAAGGATGAGAAATCCGCCCAGAGTGCCACAATTGCAAGAAAATCTTTCCTCCTTTCTCATGTACCGCATCCGTCACCAGCCGCCATCCAGCAATTTGTTCTGCTGAGTAAATACCCGGACAGTTAATGTAGCCTAAACTCAAGGGTGAAACCATCGTGCATTCAGTGACAATTAGCCCTGCTGTGGCTCGTTGCGCGTAATAAGTCGCCATCAATGGGTTGGGGATGCTGTCAATTGCGCGTAAACGGGTCATTGGTGCCATCACCATCCGGTTTGCAAGGGTGTAGGGACCAAGTTGAACGGGAGTGAAAAGATTGATATTGGTGGTCACAGAGGTTAGCTCCTTTTGGCAAGAATCAATCGGGATGGCACATTGGAAGGATAATTATTTCGCGCAAAGACGCAAAGTTTCTCTTAGCGCCTTTGCGCCTTTGCGTGAGATTTAAAACAAACAAAGTTAATCAATCAGCAGGCTGAGTGTAAACTACCTCATAAAGATGAAACTCGTTCTCAGCTAAATCTACCCAATAGCCTGATTCGATTTCAAAATCTGGTTTCTTTAAAATTGCTTCAAAATCTTCTTGAGAACGCCACTGTCCGTAGTTCATGACGCGTGTACCGTCAAGTGAACGGTGGAACGTTGCAGATATCAGTCCCGGATTCTGTTTTATTGCTGTCACTATCTCTTTGTTCGCTAAATCCAGCATCGCTTGCTGGTTCTCCGGTTTCATACGAAATTCTGCCAGGTGAGTGAGAAAACCACCTTTAGTAATTTTGGGGGTGTGATTGTCAGGCTTGGAGACAACGACCTCAAAAATGTGGGAATCAAGAAGCTGGAACTGAGAAAGTTTAGCTCCTTTTTCCTGCACCTCGGAATGGTTGATAAACGCTTGGTAGTCTTCGTGAGTTTTCCACTGGGCATAGTTCATCACCCGCACGCCATCTATACTTTTGTGGATGCTAGATGAAACAAAACCAGGCTGGTGCTTTACTGTTGTTTCAAGGAATTCGATGATAGTCTCAATGAGTTCCTGCTGACGTTCCGGTTCTACAGCCAAGATAATGATCACCGTAATCACATCATTGTTTTTGGCAATCGTAGGCATCCTTTTATCTCCTGATGTTTTGGTGAATTAGAATGATTTGGGATTGCTTAAAATTAGGAACCAGGAAGCATCGTACCTTGTGTCATGCACTACCGCTACTAGCCATTTTTCTAGGTTATGATATCAAGTTTGCTTATATAACCTTTAGAAGTTCGTAGTGAGAACTTTAGTCCTCTTTTACCGATTTAGCAGGACTGAAATCCTCACTACATATAAGTCAAACCAGCTTGAATTGGAATTGCATAATTGTTTTTAGCAATATAAGGGATTGTGATGATTGGATGAATCTTGATCAAACAATTTTTGTTGATCAATCAGTGCCAAACAAGAAATAGGGTGGGCAATGCCACCCTATTTAGTAAATTTATCGATGGCTTTCAGTAGGAACTCTACCATCCTCAACTGGCTTACCATCATCAACTGGCTTACCATCATCAACTGGCTGGATCTGCTGTTGAGGCTTGCGGCGTCGTAGCAAGCGATCGCGAATTTTCCCAATCACGATATAGAGAATTGGCACGACAAACAGACTCAACAAAGTGGAGATAAGCGTCCCGCCAACGATGGCTGTACCAAGAGATTTTCTGCTAGCTGCGCCTGCTCCTTCAGGAAATAGCAATGGCCAAACACCCAAAATAAAAGCAAATGTTGTCATCAGAATTGGTCGTAATCGTTGTTCTGATGCTTCTATCGCTGCTTTGGTAATTGAACGCCCCTGCTCGCGTAGTTGGTTGGCAAACTCCACAATGAGAATCGCATTCTTACTTGCCAGACCAATCAGCATCACTAAACCTACCTGGCAAAAGATATCGTTATTTAGACCCCGTAGGGACTGCGCCGCTAGCGCCCCCAATATAGCCAAGGGAACTGACAGCATAATAATCAACGGGTCAACGTAGTTTTCATACTGAGCAGCTAGCACTAGGAAGACGAAGACAAGACCCAAACCAAAAATCAGAGGTCCTTGACCACCAGACTGTTGCTCTTCAGCCGAAATCCCCGACCATTCGTAACCAAAACTTTCTGGTAAAACCTGGTTTGCTACTTGCTCCATTGCTTGAATTGCTCCTCCGGAGCTAGAACCAGGAGCAGCTGAACCGTTGATTGCAATTGAGCGGAACAAGTTGTAGTGATTAATTGTTTGCGCGACGGTCGTAGGAGTCACCTTGACCAGATTGCTCAGGGGAATCATTTGATCATCAGCAGAACGGACATACAATTGACCAATATCCTCCGGATTGGAGCGAAACTGCGCGTCTGCTTGCACGTACACCCTATAAGTCCGCTGTAGGTAATTAAAGTCGTTGACATACCGCGAACCTAAGTAACTTTGTAGGGTATTAAAGATATCATCTACATCGACTTGCAGCGCCTTGGCTTTGTTGCGGTCTAGTTCAATCAAAAGCTGAGGCGTATTCGCGGCAAAAGTGCTAAATACAGCTTGTAATCCTGGCGTCTGGTTCCCCTGCTGGATTAACTGATCCATAACTTGCAGCATGCTATCTAAGCCACTGTTGCCTCTTCTGTCTTGTAGCTGAAATTCAAAGCCGCCAAAACTTCCTAAACCTTCAATTGATGGCGGATTCACTGGGAAAATTCTCGCTTCGGAAATTGCTGAGAACTTCCCCCGCATATTGTTGATGATTGCTTCTGCTGACTGACCCGGCTCGTGACGCTCATCCCACGGTTTAAGGGTTGTAAAAATGACACCATTGTTAGCACTGCTGCCACTAAAACCAAAGCCACCTATGGCGAAGGTACCTGTAACTTCAGGTAATTTGAGGATTTCTTCTTCTACCTGACCCATGACTTTACTGGTGTAGTTGAGCGAAACCCCCTCAGGTCCTTGAATAATGGTGATGAAATAGCCTTGGTCTTCTTCAGGGAGAAATGCCGTAGGCACGCTGGTGTAAAGCCAAGCTGTCAGCCCTAAAGAGAGGATAAACAGCAGCACTACGACAGCCCTGATACGATTGAAGAAGATAAGCGATCGCTCGTATTTCTTACGTGTCCAATCAATAAAGTTATTAAACCTTGTAAACACCCAGCCCAGTAACCCGCGTGGTTTTTGCCCGCGACGCAGCAGCAGGGCTGAGAGGGAAGGAGTCAGGGTAATGGCAAGAAAGGTAGAAATTGCCATCGAGAAGGCAATTGTCAGCGCAAATTGGCGATAAATCTGTCCTGTAGAACCGGGAAAGAAGGCAACAGGCACAAATACTGCCATCATCACCAAGGAAGTGGCAATCACCGCTCCAAAAAGTTCACGCATTGACTCGGAGGCTGCCTTACGCGGCGACATTTCTTCCTCCTCGATCAGGCGGGCAATGTTCTCAACTACGACGATTGCGTCATCGACGACTAACCCGGTGGCTAAAGTTAGACCAAATAAGGTCAGGGTGTTGATTGAAAACCCAAAAGCTTTAATAAACGCAAAGGTGCCAATCAATGTTAGGGGAATGACAATGACAGGAATGAGAGTGGTGCGCCAGTCCTGTAAGAAGATAAAAATGACCAGGACTACGAGGACAAGTGCCTCAAACAGGGTTTTGATCACTTCCGCTAGCGACTCTTCCACAAACAAGGTTGTGTCGAAGGCTACCTGATATTTCATCCCAGGCGGAAAATTTGGAGCGAGTCGCACCATTTCAGCTTTGACTTCCCTGGCAACGTCTAAGGCATTACTTCCCGGAATGGGAAATATCCCGATACCTACGCCCTCGTTGCCTCTAAAACGGAGGAATGTGTTGTAATTTTCTGCTCCCAGTTCCGCCCGACCCACATCTTTTAGCTTGACGAGCGTGCCATTCTCACCTGTTTTGAGAACCATTTCGCTAAATTCGGATGGTTCCGTGAGTCTGCTGAGCGCTCTCAGGTCTATTTGATACATCTGGTCTTTTGGAGTCGGCTGCTGACCGATTTGCCCAGCACCTACCTGTATGTTTTGTTCTTCGAGGGCATCGATCACATCCTGAGCAGTGAGGTTGCGACTGGCAAGGCGTTTTGGGTCTAGCCACAAACGCATAGCATAACGGCGTTCACCAAAAATCCGTGCCTCACTTACACCTTTGACTCTTTTGAGAGCATCTACCATGTAGAGGTCGGCGTAGTTGCTTAAAAATACGTTGTCGTACTCGTTGTTTTGACTGTATAAACCTATTGCTAAAAGGATGTTGCTGGACTGTTTGCTAACTGTAACCCCAGTTCTCTGCACAGTTTCTGGCAACTGGGGTTCAGCCTGCGATACACGATTTTGGACATCGACCGCTGCAATATCTTTATTGCGCGATGCGTCAAATGTGACTGTAATCGTACTGGTGCCACTGTTACTACTGCTCGAGCTCATGTACTTCATGCCCTCGACTCCGTTAATCTGCCGCTCTAAGACAGTCGTCACGGTGTTTTCTACAACTTCAGCACTGGCACCGATGTAGTTAGCAGTAACATTAATTTCAGTTGGACTGATTTCTGGATACCGCGCCGTGGGTAGTGTGGGGATGCTGATAGCCCCCACCAGCAAAATGAGGATGGAGCAAACACTGGTGAAGACAGGTCGCTTGATGAAGAAGTCAACGAACATAGGGCAATAGAGTAATGGGGAATTGGGATTAGGAATTGTTAGTAGTTAGTAGTTAGTAGTTAATTGTTAGTTGTTGGCTGTTTTTTATAGCGGTTTGCAATTGAGTGCAATACACTCAGCTCATTTCATCACTGAGAGTGATGACTACAAGCGTGTACTTCATCCAAATGAAAACCGCTATATATCTACTAACCACTAACCACTAACCAATCTCCACTAAGATTCAGGAGCAATGGGGACGCCATCCTTAAGATTAAGTAACCCTGAGACAATAACTCTGTCTCCTGGCTCTAATCCTTCCAAAACTTGGTAGTTATTACCTTTAATAGTGCCCAGCCTCACACGTTTTTGCCGAGCTACCAGTTGGAATGCTTCTTGATCTCGTTGAGGTTTTTCTCCTTGAGGAGGTTTTGATGGTACTTGTGCTGTGACATAGACAAAAGTTTCTCCTGCTATACGAGTGACTGCTGTTGTTGGAACCAATACTCCAGAGCGTTGACTCCAGATCACTCTTGCACGAGCAAACTGATCTGCTCTTAGTTGATTTTTGGAGTTATCATAGAGCGATTTAATAAGTATCGATTGTGTATTGTTACTCGCACTGGGAGCAATAAAAAATACTTTACTCATACCTAAACTATTGCCTTGTGCGTCCATGACCTCCACTGGTGTTCCCTTACGCAGTTGAGGTCCTCGCTCAATTGGCACGAAGATATTGACTTCTAAAGGTTGGTTCTGAGTAATGCTAACGAGTTGTGTAGATGTATTGACAAAATCACCAATTTTTACTGGTATGTCCCCAACGGTGCCAGGAAAGGGCGCCGTAATTTTGTAATACTGAAGCTGGGCTTGTTTTTCTCTGATATTAGCTTGTGCTTGCTTTAGGGATTTTTCTGCTTGGTTAATGCTAGCTTGCTGTGCTCTAATCCGGGCTTCTACTTCACGCACACCAGCTTGTGATGTCGCTAGCCTGTTAGCATACTGATCCCTGGTCTGTCGAGATACTGCTCCTTGAGATGACAAGCTCGCATACCTTTCGTATTCCTGCTGGTTCAATTTCAAATCAGCTAGGTCGGATAGCCGTTCTGCTTCCAGGGATCTGAGGGTAGCACGAGCATTCTCCAATTGTGATTGAGACACCTCAGCAGCAGCGTTCACACTACTGACAGATGCTTGTTGCTCTCGAGCGTCCACTTGGATAATGGGATTTCCCGCAGCCACTGTATCTCCTGATCTGACAAATATTTGGGCTACTTGACCTTGAACTCTAGGTTGAAGAGTCACTGAGCGGCGCGATTCCAAATTGGCAACAAACTCTGAACTATCCTCAATGAGGCCAGCTTTCACTATGGATACCTTTACTGGTACTTTTGGCGGTTGAGCGTTAGCAGTTGTGGGTGCGCTCCTTTGAGGAGCCAGCCAACGCCAAAGTGCAAAGCCTCCGCCTGCTAGTAGCACTAGAGCTAATAATAACCAAAGCCACCTTCGCGATTTGCGGGGTGGCTCTTCCAATTGGGTTTCTGGATGATTGTCTTCAAAATGAGTTTGAGGCTCAGGGGATTTCATGACTTACAAGGCACCTAAGAAAAAATAAACACTAGAAGCAAATCAAAATTGGAGCCGTTGATAGAGAAATTGCTTAATTAGCATAAGGCTCGGATGAAAATCACGTAGTAATCCACACCAATATACTTTTTGAGACTAGCTGTCTAATCTATCTCAAGGGTAATGCTAAATACTAGCTTACAAATAATTTTCCCTTACTGTCTTTTCAGTTCTTGCTAAAAATGTTTTAATCTTGCTATTACTGACCAAAATAGTTCTGAGTGCCGAGTGGTGCTACTTGAGGTAGCTCCGTTGAACAATAAAGCTCAGATTTACATTCCAGAGGCTTTCAGCAAGTTGCTCAAAACTGAGTATATGAAACCTTACTGCCGTTTAAGTTTCATATACTCAGATTATCTATTTGCCAAGACTGGTTGACCTGTTGTGATCACGCGTTCAATAATGTCTGCCGCCTTGGTCACACCTCCCGCTTGCTCGCATGATGCTTTAAGACGCAGCGCAGCTGTTTGATATGCGGGATTTCCAAGAACGCGCTCAATTGTTGCTCTCAGCCGCTCAGTAGTGAGCTGATTTGACCAAACTATTTCGCCAGTACCTGTCCATTGTACCCGACAAGCAATGGCAGGCTGTTCGTGGACGAAAGGAATCACAACAAGTGGTACTCCGTAAGCCAAAGCATCAAGAGTTGTGTTAAGTCCTCCATGTGTAATGACTAGGTTGGCGCGGCGGATGACTTCAATCTGTGGGGCATAACTAACTACCAGTGGATCACCTGGTAGTTGGTTCACTACGTCCGCAGACAGTGTTCCTCCATGGGCGATGACTAGCTGTACTGGCAAATCTGCACAAGCCGCCGCAATGGTTTGAAAGACCTCGACTCGTCGATTCTGAATAGTACCTAAAGAGGCGTAGACTAACGGTCGTTCATCTAACCTATCAAAGGGAAACTCTGTTGGTACAAGAGAGCGCCCTCGTAATGGACCAGTGTAGTGAAAGCAGTCTGGCAAGGCGGAACGTGGAAAATCAAATCCTGGTGGCTGCTGACAGATTTGGGCAAGCCGAGAAGATGCGTCATCAATCCTCTTTTGGCGGGGTAAACCCCAACGCTGGCGTTGAAGTTGCACCGCTTCCCTAATTGGATGGGTGATACGGTTGTAAGTGAAGTAGCCCAAGCGATTACGCTGCCTAGCCCACCAGGAAGACTGGTAGTTCCAGGGAGTGATGAAAGGCGGGATGTTTGGCTCCTGATTTAAAGCTAATGCACAACAGACAGTGACGAATGGCTTGCCTTTGTACTCAGCGACCGTCCCACCGGCACGCTCTGTTTGGTCAACAATTAAAGCGTCAATACCTTCTGCATCAATCGCACTTGGCACATCTCTCAAGAAAATCTCAGCTTCTTGCTTGTAGTATGCAATGCTGTAGGAAAGGTTAGACAAACCATTGAGGCTGCTCATCTTCTCCATCGTTACTGCTAATGTGCTTGGTGGATATTCAGCCACTCCTACTGGATAAAAGTCGAATCCTTCCGCCTGAACTTTCTGTTGCCAATCAGGCACTGACAGAAATATGACCCTATGACCCCGTTCTTGTAGCTCGTGTCCTAAGGCTGCCAGTGGATTAAAGTGTCCAGTAACAGGTGGAGCTATCACACCAAAAGTTCTTCCCATGAACGTGCTGTTGTAAAAGGCTACTGTAAAGTTATTACCACTGAGGTTGATGAAAAAATATTAATTATTGTATTAACTTTATCTTTTGCAGTTAGCAGTTACCAGTTTTGAGCGGGAGTCCGGAGGCCCCCATCACGCTCCGGGTACGTTTCACTTGGGGTCTAATATCAGTTATCATTTGTCAGTTTTTTGGTCACTGTTTACTGTTTACTGTTTACTGTTCACTGTTCACTGTTCACTGTTTTAAGCTTTTTTCCTACCACAATCTTCTAATAATCTGACAATGAGTGCCGTCCAGCCAGTTTGATGGCAGGCTCCCAAACCGTGACCTGTATCGCCACAAAAATACTCATGAAAGAAAATAAGGTTGCGCCAATGAGGGTCAGAAGTAAAGTATTGATTTTTACCCTGCCAGGGGCAATATCCCTGCTCATCTGGAAGGAATATCCGAGAAAGGCGCTCTTGTATTTCTTGCGCTACCTGTGCAAGATTCATCATCTGTCCGGAACCTTTGGGACACTCAACCTGTAGATTATCGCCGTAGAAGTGATGGTAACGTTCTAGGGCTTCCACAAGCAGGTAATTGAGGGGAAACCAAATTGGTCCACGCCAGTTGGAATTACCGCCAAAAAAGCCACTGTTAGATTCACCTGGGAGATACTCAACGCAGTACTCTTGATCATCGAAACGTAACACATAGGGGTTTTCTAGATGAAAGCGTGACAGAGAGCGGATACCATAGGGGGAGAGAAATTCGTTTTCGTCTAGCAAATAATGCAGCACCCGTTGCAAACGTTCTTGTGTGGGAATTGCCAGTAAAAGATGATTAGTCTGTTGCGCTTTCTTCATGCACGAGATGTGTTCAGTAACATCTTTGCGGTTTGCCAAAAACCATTCCATCCGTTTCAAGAACCCCGGCAAATTCTGGATGACTTGAAAATCCAAAATCTCCACAGCAAATAAGATGACAATTCCAACGAGCGATCGCACTTTTAAGGGAGTAGACTTGCCATCCACCGCTAGCCAATCATAGTAAAAGCCGTCTTCTTCATCCCAAAGTCCAGTTCCCCCAAGTTTGTTCATCGCATCGGAAATTGCCATGAAATGCTCAAAGAACTTAGAAGCGATGTCTTCGTAGGTGGGGTCTTCATCTGCAAGTTCCAAAGCCATCGCCAGCATGATCACACAAAAAAATGCCATCCAAGCGGTACCATCTGCTTGCTGGAGATCTCCACCAGTAGGCAAGGGCTTGGAACGGTCAAAGACACCAATGTTATCCATTCCCAGAAAGCCCCCTGCAAAGATGTTTTTCCCCGCAACGTCTTTGCGGTTCACCCACCAAGTAAAGTTGAGCAAAAGTTTTTGGAAGACACGGGCAAGGAAAACGCGATCTCTTTGTCCCTTTTGTGCTGTGATTTTATAAACACGCCAACAAGCCCACGGGAGAACTGGCGGATTTGTACTACAAAAGTCAAACTCGTAAGCTGGTATCTGTCCGTTTGGGTGCGTGTACCATTCACGGAGAAACAAAATGAGCTGCTGTTTGGCAAAGTCTGGATCAATTTTGGCAAAAGCAACGAGGTGAAACGCCAAATCCCAAGTGGCATACCAGGGATATTCCCATTTGTCGGGCATGGAAATCACGTCGCGGTTGTAAAGGTGAATCCAGTCAGAATTGCGAACGTTTCCATCCCTTGCTGGTGGCGGTTGGGCTGGGTCGCCTTCCAGCCAGTCTTTTACACCATAATGATAAAACTGCTTTGACCACAGCAGACCAGCATAGGCTTGTCGCACCACTACGTTTTCATGTTGAGATTCTGTGGAAATGCGATTTTTGTAGAATTCTTCACTTTCGCAGATACGTTGTTGAAATATCTGCTCAAAATTGTGGTCGAATGGTTGTTCTGGGGCTTCTTCCTCAGCAAATAGTCGCAACCGCACTGTCATTTCTTGCTCGGCTGGGACTTCCAAGCGATAGTAAGCTGCTGCTTTTGTTCCTACCATTTCAGGATTGACGGCATCGGTACGTCCATCCACAATGTACTCGTGAAATGCATCTTTGACGTAGGGACTGGGGTTTTCTGCACCAAATAACTTTGCTGCGTTTGTTTCATTGTCAGTAAACAGGAAAGTTGGTGCGTCACTATCTGGCAGAGGTTCAACGACAAAACGGAATTTACTAAGTGTTTCATGGGAAAGCAAAAGCTCTCCATCTTGTTTATATTCGATGCATGGTTTTGACCAATAGCTTTCGCCTGTGCGACCCCAAGACCAGGTATTTTTGAACCAAAGTGTTGGTAAAAGGTGCAGAATCGCAGCTTGTGAACTGCGATTAGCAATGGTAATTTTCATTAAAATGTCGTTGGGAGCAGCTTTGGCATACTCGGCAAAAATGTCAAAGTAGCAGTTTTCCTCAAAAATCCCAGTATCTATAAGTTCAAACTCGCCTAAGTCCTTGCTCCGGTTGCGATTCTCCTCAACTAAGCGCGTGTAGGGAAACTCACTTTGGGGATACTTGTAGAGCGCTTTCATGTAGGAGTGCGTTGGTGTTGAGTCGAGGTAGAAGTAATATTCTTTTACATCCTCTCCGTGATTTCCCTCACTACCGCTCAACCCAAAGAGGCGCTCTTTAAGAATGGGGTCGCATCCGTTCCAGAGGGTAAGGGCAAAACATAGACGCCCTTGGCGATCGCATATCCCCAAAAGTCCATCCTCGCCCCAACGGTAAGCACGACTGCGTGCATGGTCGTGGGGGAAGTAGTCCCAGGATGACCCGTCTGCTGAGTAGTCCTCGCGCACTGTCCCCCACTGCCTTTCTGCAAGGTACGGTCCCCAGCGCTTCCAGTTTTTCTCCCGGCGTACCTCTTGGGCAAGACGCAAAGACTCGGCATTGAGTTTATCGTTCTGGTTCATGGGTCAATACGAATTCAGCAAAAAATAGCGACAAATCGCGGCTTTAAATAGCTTAATGTCAAGCGTGTCGGGAAACAGCTACTAATAAATCCCTCTTACAGCAGAATTCAGAATATGCCCTCCGTGTACGCTGCGCGTTAACGCAGTTCCGACCTAGGAGGCACAGAAGTCAGAAGCGGAGCCACCAGATGCTCTGCCTCCGGTCAGAAGTAAAATTGGCTCAGTGTCTGGCTTTTAGACAATAGAACTCTTGCAAAAGTATATTTTTTTATATAAAACCACAGATAGACACAGATTCACACCGATATTTATCTGTGTTTATCTGGAGGATACTGCGTTGCAGTGAGACCAGTGCTGAAGGAGGGTTTCCCGACCCAGGCAACTGGCGTGAGTCCTCTGGACAGGCTACGCCAACGCCAAAGACCATCTCGAAGTACAAGCCCAGTCCTTAAAACGCAACATCAGCAGCAATCTCCTGCCAGCGAGTAGCCAAATCCTCCGCAGTAGAACTTTCAACAGCGGCAAGGTTTAACGGATAGTCCACATTGTCTCGCTCGATCCAGCGCGCGGCTGTGAATTGACCATTGCTTGCCCTTAATATAAATCCAGATTCTTGGCATTCTGGAGAAGCGAGATATAACACTCCAGGGGCTACTCGATTGGGTCGCAAATCCTCTGGCTGATCTTGTACGTTCCACATCCGCGTTTTGGCTACCGGCGAAATCGCATTAACGAGAATTCCATGCTCTTTGCCTTCAACCGCGAACACATTCATCAAACCGATCTGTGCCATTTTTCCCATAGCATCTCTAGGCGAGACCACTGAGTGCATATTGCTTATAAATAGCTCTATCCGAAGTCGTCAGCACAATCCGTCCGTAGTTTTGTCGCTTCATAATCCCAAAGGCAGCTTGAGCCAGCCATGTTGGTGCTTCTAAATTAATACTGATGGCATGCGTCAAAAATGGCGTTTCGTTGGTTGCTCCCCTATCTTGCTTGGAATGGATTTACGACGTTCATCAAAATCTGGAGGTTGCTTCTTAACGTGAGCTAACGGATCAAAGCTGAACGACGCTTCAGGGCGCCTGTTGGTGTGAAGAACGGAACCGGGGTGGCCGCCCTGAAGCGTTTGATCGAGCGCCGTGTTAGGCTGTGTCGCCGGAAGATGGAAGCGGACAGACTTCCATGGCTTGAATCAAGCCCTGCGCGATGGTGAAACGATGACCGACGTGCTCATCGGCAAGAACTGCTCCAGCTAGGTCGCGCACGACCTGATGCACTTCGACCAAGATACGCCCGACCTCCTCCGGGTGAAAAGTCACCGGCTCCACGTGCCCGTTGATCTCGCTCCATTGCTCCGTCCAGTAAGCGCGGACTTCTTCAGGTCCACGGACAAAACCGCCTTTGAATGCTCTCGGCCAGGTCACGTCCGGAGTCATGAGGGCGAGGGCGGCGTCAATGTCCCGCGCGTTAAAGGCCGCGTAGGCCGCGCGGAGCAGTTCGATTTCTGGTGTAGGTTGATCTGACATAAGTGGTGTGGTGAAGGATACGCAGTAGGGCCTAACAATTGATAGACAGAAAGTTTCTGTATAATACTCCAAAGCTGCTGTTTAAGCCGAATCTTTCCGCATAATACGCTCATTTGGGTGGATAGGTCGAAAGTTTCTGCATAACATCCTAAAGGGTAGAGGCTAAAGGGTAGAGGGTGGACTGGCTCTATCTATCTTCCGAACCGTTGGGGCGCGCGCCTAGTTGAGTTGAAAGTCTCTTTAGACTTGCATATAACTGTAGGTTGGGGAGCCAGCGCTGCAGGAGGGTTTCCCTCCGTAGGCGTCTGGCGTTTGAGTCAAACGAAACCCAACAAAATCCAGCACTCGTTGGGTTTCACGCCATTCAAACGCCACTTTGACGCCAGTTGCTACAACGGAGGGAACCTCCCTTCCGGTTCGGGAGTTCGCAATCGACGGGAACCGCCAAGACTGCGACTCCCTCACCGCAACGCACTGGCTCCTCAAGTCGGGAAACCCTTCCTGTGCAAGTGGCTCCCCAACCTACGATTCTGTGCGCCTTCAAAGAGAACTGGTATTAGCTACCCAACTATTACCTCACTGTTACTATCTGTATAATCCATACTTACAGTCACCTGCTGCCAAACATCCAAATCCGTTTTGATCCATTCCAGTTTTTCATGAATCAGGCTCATAGCATCCGTGCCTAATACCAGTCGCATCGGTGGATGAGGACTTTCCACAGCTTGAATGATGGCTTGCGCCGCTTTCGCTGGATTGCCAGGTTGCTGACCATCCATCTCTTTGAACCACTGCAATGAAGCACCGCTCACGGTCGCATAGGCATCAATGGATTGTTCGGCTGCTCTTAGAGAGCGTCCGTTGAAGTCTGTGCGAAATGCCCCAGGTTCAATTAAAGTCACTTTAATTCCAAAAGATTCAACCTCCTTAGCCAGGGCTTCAGATGTGCCTTCCAGGGCGAATTTAGTGCCACAGTAGATGCTGCTGCCGCCAAACCCCACTAATCCTGCCGTGGATGACATATTCACAATGTGACCGCTACCTTGCTGACGCATCAAAGGCAAGACCGTTCGGATCAGACGGAGTGGCCCAAAGAAGTTGGTTTCAAACTGTTGGCGAATATCAGCATCACTGACTTCTTCAAGTGCTCCAATGAGTCCATAGCCAGCATTGTTGACCAGCACATCAATTCGACCAAATGTGGCGATTGCTGTATCAACCGCTGCTTGTATGTCTTGGGATGATGTTACATCCAGACGTACAGCCTTTGCAGTCTCTGGATAGTGCTCAATCAAAGCGCGAAGTTGCTCTGGTTTGCGAGCAGTAGCAAGCACTTCGTCGCCCTTCTTCAACACAGCTTCTGCTAGGGCACGTCCGAACCCTGTTGAACATCCTGTAATCAACCAAACTTTAGGAGCGACAGGATTTTTGTCTCTTGTCATTTGTTTTCTCCAATACAAAAGCGATGAGACGCGCCTCATATTTCTTACGATAGGAGACAGCCATGTGACTGTCCAATATATATTTGACTAAGATTAATAGGTTAGACATATAAGTAAGATGGAATTACGGCACCTGCACTACTTCATCGCGGTGGCTGAGGAACTACACTTTAGTCGAGCAGCACAGCGGTTGTGCATTTCCCAACCCCCCCTCAGTCAGCAGATTCGTGATTTGGAAGATGAACTAGGAGTCAAGCTGTTTGAACGAACGAAGCGGCAAGTGCATCTGACTGAAGCAGGCAAAGTGTTTTTAGAGCGCTCCTATGGAGTGTTAGCGCAACTCGAACAGGCGATCGAAGTGACACAACAGATCGGGCGGGGTGAGGTTGGACGGTTGGCGATCGGCTTTGTTGACTCTGCAATGTATACGTTACTACCAGAGATTGTAAGGGTCTTTCGAGAACAGTTTCCGGCCGTAGAACTGCGATTGCATGAACTGACGACTGCTCAACAGATTCAAGCGCTGCATCACAAACAGGTTGATATCGGCATTGTTCGTTCTGCCATCAGCGAACCAGGTTTGAGTGTGGAATGCCTTTTGCCAGAATCATTGGTCTTGGCGTTGCCAGAAACCCACCCGTTGTCTGCCCAGACTCAAGTGTCGCTCTCCACATTGGCTTCGGAATTATTTATCCTATTTCCTGCCAAAATGGGACCCGTCTTTTACGAGCAGATTATTACCATTTGTCAACAAGCTGGATTTCGTCCGAAAGTGGCTCAAGAGGCAGTTCAGATGCAGACGATCATCGGCTTAGTTGCAGCAGGACTGGGCATTGCGATCGTTCCCGCCTCCTTGCAAAACTTCCACAGAAGCGGAGTCATTTACAGACCTTTACAAGAGCAGATACCTAAAATCGGACTTTATCTGGCTTGGCGGCAGCATGATTTCTCACCAGTCATAAGCGCATTTCTCAACCTGGCACGGAAGACGACACGGCGGGGAGTTAAATCGTGATGATACGTGAGCAGTTAGGGATCAATCACTTCACCTGCGGAGCCTTCAAGTAATGTCTCAGCAGTAACCTGAAGCAGCCTAACTGTTTATTATGCGGAAACTTTCTATATAACTACCCCAAATCAGGTGATTATACAGAATTTTTCTATATAACATTCATATTCAGGTATTATAGGGAATTTTTCCGTGTAACTACCTTAAGTAAGCTGACTATATTATTCCTTTGCTAAACAGTAATCTTGCTCCTAGGTTGAACCTAGGAGCAAGGCTGGGATTTTTTACTTCCCTATAAAATTATGGAGAATTAGCAATTGATGAAGAATTTTCCTTGCTTCAGGTGTTTCTCACGCTAAATCAAAAAGCAAGATTTCTGCGCCGATGTTGGTGTTGATTTCGAGTTGTTCTTCACCACTTATTTGCACCCCATCACCTGCTCTGAGTTCTTCACCATTCAAGGTTGCAACCCCTTTAGCCATTTGCAACCAGACATGACGATTGGGTTTGACGTGATAGTTTACAACGTCACCCGGTTCCAAAATAGATGTGTATAAATCAACATCTTGGTAGATGGTGACAGCACCGTCACGTCCATCTTTAGCACCAATTAAACGCAGTTTCCCATGCCTTTCTTCAAGAGAAAAAGCTTTTTGTTCATACCTTGGTTGCAATCCTTGTTTGTTAGGAAGGATCCAAATTTGCAGCAAGTGGACTGGCTCAGTTTGGGAAGGATTGTATTCGCTGTGGGTGATACCAGTACCAGCGCTCATGATTTGCGCTTCACCTGGAAGTATGACTGAACCAGTTCCCAAACTGTCTTTATGTTCTAGTGCTCCTTCTAAAACATAGGTGAGGATTTCCATATCGCGGTGTCCGTGGGTTGGGAAACCAGCACCTGGAACAACGCGGTCATCGTTAATCACTCGTAGAGTGCGAAATCCCATGCGGTTTGGATCGTAAAAACCACCAAAGGAAAATGTGTGGTAACTATCGAGCCAGCCTATCTTGGTACGACCGCGTGCATTTCTATCATGAATGAGGTGAGTTTTGGTATTGGAAGCCATAGATTTTCCCTCCATCTAGTTCGTAATTTGTAATTCGTATTAATCTTTACAAGAGTTGGCAAGACTTAGTACAGGATTTCATTAATTCGTAACGGATTAAATCGGGTGAAACTCTCCGCCCCTCTGCGCGTTCATCTGCGTTCATCTGCGTTTAAAAAAGTTACTAACTTATGCAAATTTGTAATTAGTCATCCTTAATTCGTAATTACTGACTCAAACTAATTATGACTAATTATAAATTAGTCTATTGCACCTTTTTTTCAACTATCTCAATCTTAAAATACATTCATATAAAATGAAAAGTACGCACTGAAAAGTGCGGTACTTACCAAAAAGATACTGCTCAATTATTTTCTTTTCACTTAACAATGACTTAATCACTAGCTTGGATTGAGAGCAAATGTTACTTAACAAATAAGCTGGGTTGAAGAACGAAACCCAGCCTACCATACATGATTAACAGCTATTAGCTATTAGCAACAAGAAACTTATTTGACAGCAGGTTGTCTAACAGCAGCTTGCTCTTCAGTTTTAATAGTGGCTGCATTACCATTTCCATTTTGGGTGACAGCGGCTTGTAGATGCGCTTCTAGGAACCAGAGTCGCTTGTCAATGGTGCGAGACACTTCGGTGTAAAGGTCAGCTGTGTCAGCGTCTCCTAGGTCGGTTGTTTTGTCAATGGCTTCGCGCAGTTGTTTAGCATAGGGTGCAAAGCGGTTTGCCAAAGCGGTTACATGCTCCATGCCCATTAAAATATCAGTAGGATATTCTGGCAGGAATGAATTGGCAGAGGCCATACGAACTGTGCCACAAGCATAACCACCCAAGGCGGTAATGCGTTCAGCAAACATATCAATGTACTCTTCTAACTCACCGGCGATTTCATCAAACATTTCGTGCAACTGGTAGAAGTCAGTGCCTTTGACGTTCCAGTGCGCTTGCTTGACTTGGCTTTTGAGATCCGATGTTGCGGCTAGAGTCTGGTTGAGAGTTGCAGCAATCTGTTTGCGCGCCTCAGCAGGAATGTCAATGCGGGTTGGGTAAAGACGTGTTGATAGGTTATTGTCGCTCATGGTTCTGTCTCTCTCATCGGCGTGACAAGACAAGTCTACAGACACTGCTATGCTGTCGGAAACTCTCTACCGACAGATGGAATTTTTGCTGAAACAGTTATAATTTTTGTTAATTGTTTACTCTTAACTTCATAACTAAATACGATGGTTGCCTATTGCACTGAATGTACCACCGTAGATTTGATTGTGAATCCTAAACATCCTGAGTATCCAGTATTCAGAATATGACTAAATTTTCACCTGTTTTCTGTAGGCCTTAGGTGTTGTGCCTATAAGTTTGCGAAAGACGTTTGTAAAGTGGCTTTGACTCTGAAAACCCACTTGTTGGCAGATTTCGTCTATTGCTTCCTCTGTTTTAGCTAATAACCTTTTGGCTCTCTCTATTCTGCAATTCATCACGTACTGGTGCGGCGAATAACCAGTTGATTGTTTAAACAGGCGTGAGAAATGATACATACTCACCCCCAATGCTGTAGAAATCTCAGCTAGACCTAAATCTTTTTCTAAGTTTTGATTGATATATTCAATTGCTTGCCGTAACTTCAAACTTGAAAGTCCTTCAGAGTGTATGGCAATCTTTGTGGAAGACACAGAATAGTGTTTTAGCAGGTGAAGGCAGAGGGTCGTTGCTAAAGATTCGATGTAAACACGGCTACCCATACCATCGGATTCTAATTCTGCTTTAAGCGCCAGCCCAATTTGTTGAAGCAATGGGTCTGAGGTTGCAAAATGTGGTAATATATCGGTCTGTTGCAAATCTACTGAGTCGTAAACAGCACGCGCAAACAGAGCTTTTTCTAAACTCAAGATTAAAAATTCAGTTTCTAACTCCCAGCTTGATTTGTGACAACTATTTGCTGGAATAACTGTAACGTCGCCGTATTGAATACACTCATGCTGGATGTATCCGTTCAACACTCGTTCTGCGTTGATGGGCTGTTTGACAAGGCTGATACCGATAACGTGCTGTTGAGGACTATGTTCTGGTGTCTCAAAAGCTGGCTGTTGATGATAATCTAGACGTATGCCATCCCAGTTAGCATGGTAACTGGTTGCAAGAGGCGATCGCGGAAGAATTTGCGAACACGCTTCTTCCTGAGCAAAATCGACTTTTATGATTTCCTCCGTTGGCATCGCTCTCACCTCAGAAACGATTGCTTTTAAGGTTTAACGCTATATTTACTTCTCATACAATCTCGATGGCTGTATTCAAAAGTAAAAAATTTCATGCTAAAAATATTAACACACTAAGTGTTCAAAATAATCTACCACTCCCATGAGTTACTTTGTTATCTACGACGGGAATTGCAATCTCTGCGTCACAAGCGTGCAAATGCTGGAGAACCTCGACAAGGGACAACTGTTTCGCTACATCCCTATGCAAGATGAGCCAACTGTCGCACAGTGGGGAATTACACCTCAAGATTGTGAGTTAGGTATGATTCTTATTGATGCAGATGCACCAGAAAGACGCTGGCAAGGCAGTGCTGCTGTTCTTGAAATTGGTCGCCTTTTGCCTGGGGGCAGCGTATTCGTGGATGCATATCGCGCTTTACCAGGGGTAAAATGGGCGGGTGACCAAATTTATGAACAAATCCGCGATAACCGTTACACCATTTTTGGCAAGCGTTCTAGTACCTACAAATCTGTGTATTGCGTTGACGGTAGCTGCCAATAGTGAACAGTTATCCGTGAGTAGTGATAACTGTTCATTGTGAGTAGTTATCACTTAGCGAGTTATTATTGAAGACTTCTAGTGTCTGCCTGCAAAACTGTTTGAGCTTTTCCCCGACCTGTGAGGAAGGCACAGAAGCACCGACAAAACTCCAGTTTTCTACTGTAGAAAGTCGCCACTGTTCACCAAGATGATTGAAGCCAGCGACTTCCACGCCTATTGCACGGCGTGCATCGTTGACGGGGTCTTGATAAAAACGGATTTGAATTAAGATACTGCGGCTTTGCCAAGATTTGCTAATGCCAGGAAAGTGAAAGCCTATGTCTATGGAGTCTGGATCGACTAACTCCCTGGTTTGCGGGTCATTTTTCCAGGGTTTGAGATCCGATCTGGCATCTGGAAACTCAAATTTGAATAAATTAACTACGGTAGCAATCTTGCTCGCAAATTCAAGGTTTGTTGCCATCTCAGATGCGTTCACGAAAACACTCCTATGTTGTTTCACTAGGGGTGTGAGCTTGTCGGGATGTAGGGCAAGGTTTTTGTTGTACTAGTATCGCTATGTTAAGCAACTCTACTCAAAATTTCAAGAAAAGAACATGAATTTGTGCTTTTGACAGAGAAGATAGAGGATTTTCAGCAAAATCCTCCGCTAGCAAGCACGATAGAATACGCCAGCGATCTAAAATGAATCCCCAGTAAGTTACTGATGCTGGTCTGGCTTGTCCTCGTGATACTGGCGGATGCGAAAACCCCCCTCGCGTTGCAAGTAGCCCTCAATATCTCGCATAGAGTTATAGAGGCGGTTAAATTTGTGGTCGATTTTCTCGTTCAACTGCCCCAACACCATCTGCACAGTGTCCTTTCGGTTCACATAATCTTGAATGTGCAGATCAAGTTTTTTATCCAAAGCTTCAATTTGATGAAGCCTAGCTATTAATTTTTCATGACCCTCGCTAGCTATGTGCTTGATTAAATCCTCATCAAGCTCCTTAAGAGTATTGGCTAGATTGTTAAATGAAGTAATAATTTTGATGACCGCAGCAGCCAAGACGGAAGCACTTACTAAGATACCTAAAATCACTCCGGTTGATTCTAGAGTCAGAGTAACTCCTGTTGATGGTGACGGAGAATTGTTAACAGCAATTAGAGATTTTGTAAAAGCCATTGATTGAAAATAAAATGCCGTTGTTCAATGAATTTATGGCGATCGCCATAAGTCCTCCTAAACTAAAGCAGAAATTAAAAACGTCGTATTTGTTGCGTCATAAGGAATTGATGCCAGGGTATCTCCATCTGGGGCTTCCCAAGAAAGACTGTCACCAGGGGCTAGGAGAATATCCAGCACTAGCCCTGGCTCAGAACCTCTGTTGGCAATAGACAACGACACTACGTTATCTGGCGTGTTCCCAGCAGAAGAGGACTGTATGAGTGTGGGTATCCTGGTTTTGGGCGTGAATCGCTGTTGTAAATCTTTCAGCAATCCAATCAGCTTTGTTAGATAAATAACTTGCTGTGGTAAGCTTCCTTCTGCAAAAGAGACAGAGGCTCCAATTTGCCCACTACTGTAAGAATCTATACGAAATCGAATATTGTTATTTGTAAAAGGGAAGATGATAATATAATTCCCTTCTTGAGTTGCAGAAGTAACAACCTCTATAGAAGGGGAAATTTGGTAAAAGGATATTGGCTGCCAATCTCCAGAGGAATACTGAATTTCACAAACAAAGCTCCCTACAAAATCTAAAAATTTGATATAAACATCTGCATAAGAAAACTTGGGGTCTGGAAAATTTTTCTCAAAAAAAACAGTATTTAATCCACTGTTTGGATAAGCAGAGTAATAATCATAAGGTTTAGCCAAATAACTTAAAGTAACTGATTGGCTATTAACTTGCTGTATAAGGTTTTGGATGGTTTGAACTATTGCGTTATTGTAAATAGCCTCTTGACCCAAATCCTCAAATGATTCTTTGCTCAAGTAACAGAAGGCTTGTATTTCTCCTGCTTCGTTATAATTTGAGACCACTAATCGCAAGTAACTTGCTTTAATGTTTGTATAACAAAATCCAGGATATCTAACTTGCTCTAGGAAGGCAATTTGACTAGAGTAATCAGGATTGTAAAAAGCGAAGGTTTGAGGAATCCAATTGATGCTATCATTAGAAACTTCTAAACTAATTGTGGCTGAATAGTCAAAAATTCCTATAAGTTGAAAAGAGAAAAATCTGTAACCAGTCGCGTTTTCTGAAACTAAAATACCATCTTGACTTAAAGTTTTGCTTATAACTTTATAGTCGTTATTGGGCGAGCTACCATTGTAAACGTTGATAGTAGAAGCGCTTTCTCTAGATAGCGGCATCACACAAACTCCCGAACTAAAGCAAAACCATCCCCCGCAGCCTCCCACATACCAGCAATTGCTCCAACGTATCCAAAAGGCAATTCGTAGTAGCTTCCAGATGTAAGTTTTGTGCTAAATGCGTTCAGCGCAACTTTATCTGCTAAGTCTATGTACAAAGTATTTGGACATTCATTCCAAATTGTTGCCCCTTTACGATTTTGATTGGCTTTTAGAAAAACAACTGAAGTGGGAGAAGCGGTGATACTTGTGGCAGTCACTTTAATGCTTTTTGTATTTTCTTGATTCGGACTGTTTAAGGGCATAATTACTCAAGCTTTGATTCAATTCGCAAAAGGTCAATTTTTAAAGTTTGAATTAGGTCTTCTGTCGTGTCCGACTGCGGCCCTCTGTACTCCCAGACTGTCACACGCAAGTCTTTAAGCCAGGGAGCGTTTTCTAAAAGCAATTCGTAAGTTGAGGTATAGTTTTTAAAAACTACCAGCGCTGTTCGATTCAATCTCATGTAGACGCGAGCGCCATCAACTGGTGGTAGAGGAGAAGCAGAACCGCCAGTGCCAATTTGGATGCGTTGGATTAAGTTGCCTGCAAATCTCCAATGAGCTTTGGCTGATTTTGAAAGGCAGGGCACAGCAAGGATATGTTTCTCAAACAGGAAGGGAACCTCAAAAGCTGGGATGGGATAATGCCCCCCTGCGGAGGTAGCGATGACCGCTTCCCTTGATTCATCGTAAATTTGCGACCAGTTACCCTGAGTCGTTAGCTGAAGAACTGGTTCAGACACTCAAAGCATTCCGCAGGTTATTAAATTTTGCTCAACTGTTATCAAATAATCGTCAATATTCATTTCACAAGTTTCTAGGATGTCGATGTAATCCTGGAATGAGATTTGACCTAGGATAAATTTTTCAAGCGCCAAGTTTGCGACCTCTTGTTTCTGAATTAGTCTTGCACAGTCGGAAAGCGTCAAGTTATCGCTCTTGGCAATGAAAATTTCTGATTCTAGAAAACGCCGTATCATCGGTAAACTTCCGGCTTGAAAGAAACTCCCCTGTTGGTATTTCCTGCTGCCACGGCGTTGGCGATCGCTGCTTTAGCCGCTGCGTAATTTGGTGCGTCTGCACCCTGCCCAAAAGGATATGTGTAAGAGGTATTATTGCGCTTTTTGTAGGGTCGTCCGGTAATTTTACTCGTTGTTGCTACTCCATCAGTCAACCCATAAATCACTACAGTTGCGCGAGCCGGAACGAAACTAATGATTCGGCTTGAGTTGGCAGATGTTGCCACGTGGTTAAGCGCATCAACACTAAGTCCGGTCTGACCGATATTATTACGGGCACGTTGGGAATAATCTACCATCGCTAGCGTTGTGCTGGCTGCTGCAACAGCGAATGGCTTAACATCAACCTCTTCTAAATCACCAGGGTTACTACCAGCAGATCTAACGTAGTTTACGTTAATTTTGCCTGCTTTATAGTCTTGATATCTTGCTAACTGAGTACCAGCAGGAGCGTTGGGTACTGGGGTGTCTTCCGAATTTCCAACATTACGCAAGTATTTTAAAGCTGCATTTAAAGCGTTGTATTTTCCCATTGTTGTTTTTTAGAAAGCTACTAAATCTTTGATAGCACAGGATTTAGGCACTTTTGTTAACGTCGAAAAGTTAACTATTCGGAATCTATTTTATGCGGCAATCACTCGTTCAATAACTGAACGCAATTTCACATTTCCAGTGGCGACTAAGTTAATAGCATTAGTCTGTCCCCATATCAGTAATTGTGCGTATTTAAAACTGACATCTACTCTAGGACGTTTTACAGGCTTTTTAATTGTTCTGCCATACACTCTATGAGTTCCAGGATTGAGTGAGTAAGTTCTATCATGGTCAACAAATTGAAAGTAATCATTATTAAATGTGTGATTTTGTATTTGTAAAACTTGTCTGATTACTCTTTATCCTTCTGTTTTTGATTTTACTAATAAGCGCAAATCATAACCATGTTCTAAATCTAGGTATGTAGCCTTATACCATCCCTTATCCCACGTAAAAACAGGATTAGCAAATAAGTTTTTAATTTCTCTTGCTAGAGATTCAGCTTTAGGTCTACCGATAGTTTCTGAAGTTTCATTCATTAATCTAAAGGTAATTTCAGCCCGAACACGGTTATATTTTGAATCTGTAAGAGTTGGGTCTAATTTCTCTTGAAAATAAAGCCTTACCTGTGGTTTAAACTGAGTTTCTCTTTGTAATTCTTGTACAGGAATTCCATAAGTTGGAGTTTGCAAAGATTGAGTATGACCCACAGTTACTTCAAATAACCACATTCTTAATTGAGTCATTGCCACAGTGTCATCATCCTTGATTAAACAACTGTGCTTGAGTCTAGCTTTAGGAGTACTGATATCATCATCAGCTTGATTTTTAAAGTAGGCGCGGACAGCTTTATTATGCTCAATTCGCACTAAATCTTGTAAGTTTTCCCATTCACTAAATCCTTCTGGGAGGGGCATTAATCATCAGCCTCCTTGTCTGATTCCGCAAGAGCCACAGCAGCGCTTACTGCTTTACTGGCATCTGCTTGAGTTTTTACTGCTGTGTTTTCACTCTGTTCTTTTGTTGGAGAATCACTAATTGATTTTTTGAATTCGTCTGTTTGCTGCTTAATTTGATTGATATTCTCAGTGACGCTTAACACCTCTGATGTAATCATTTCAAGACCACTAGCAGCGTCTTCTAAATTTTGAAGCCTTTGTACCCAAACACTTTGAGAGTTGACTTGCTCAGGCATCCAGCGATAGGCACGTTCACCTACAACGCCAAACTTTTTGAGGGCATTACCAATTCTTCCTATATTTTCTGCAACAAATTCAGAAACGTTTCTTACACTATCTACTATTGACCGTACAGAGTTAATGATGTTAGCTCCAGCTTGATAGATGCGGTTCCATTTCTTCCAAGTCGTTTTTATTCCTGTCCAAGTTTCTACTCCGAATAGATTTTTAGCAAAGTTCTCAATTGTAGTTCCAATAAGAGAGCGTGTATCTATATCATTGCCATCTGCATTTTTAAAGAAAATATTACCTATATTATCAATTACACTAAACAACGTATCTGCTAGGCTACTACTGAGCATATAAGCGTTATGTGTTGTATTAATCCAAGTTAAAACATTCAGCATTCTATCTAAATGCAACCAGGATGCAACCTTATTAAATTTGTCAAAAAACTGTTGTAAAAAACCAGACAACCCACCATTGGGAATCTGAGCGCCTAATTTATCATCAATTTTATCAAGCCTTTTTAAAACTTCTCCTAAACCTGCTAAATCCAAGCCATTTAATGCTGCATTTAACCCATCCAGTTTTGATGAATTCCCTTGTACAGCATTCCTAATTGAGGAAGCACAAGCATTTCCTTCACAGGGATTATTAGTATTGCCACCAGGAGGAACTGTTGGCGGCTGATTGGGTGTTGATAACGGGTCTGTTGGAGTTTGGGGTGTTGTGGTGGGGATTGCCAGCGGGGGAATGACGGGCAGTAGCTTAAGCCCATCTTCAGGAACTTCAGTTTTTTTAGATTGTGGTAGCCCACTAGGTAAAGGTTTTTCGTCTAATCCAGTAGATGAGCCTGTAGGGCTGTAAGAGGAACCATTAGTTTTGTAATGATGAGGATCTGAATTTTCATTAAATCCTCCACCCAGTGCTGGAGTATTTTCAGGAGGGGAGTTTTGAGGGGTTTTATTTACCAGTGGTGAATTTTCTTTAGGACTGGGAGTATTGATTGGCGTAGGGGTTATTTCCGGTAAGTTTCCACCTAAGTTACTAGGTGTTGTAGTCGGGTTTGGGTTTTGACGTGGGGCTAGTCCGGCGTGTGGTATCCAATCAGGTGCATCGCCGCGAGGAGTGCCGCCAGCAGTCAACCCGCCAGGAACGTAATTGTTGGGAGCGGGATTGTTTCTTGCTTCCGGGGTAGCCCTAGGAACAGCAAACTCTTGGTTCCCTGGATGAGCGATAGATCTAGGTGTACGTGTATCGGGCTTTATTGGTAGTGCAGGTGGGTTGCCGCCAGTATCTTGTCCTGGTAGCACAGGGACAAATTTAACTAAAGTTGGAGTGGGATTTTGTGCATTAACAGGACGGTTTTCGCTATAAACTCCATTTAATCGTTTAGTGTAATTTGTTCCATCAAAAGAGATAATGTCATAACTTGCCCATCCGTAAATTTGTCCTCCTCCCGCATCATATGTATAATCAGCTAGTTTAATGATAGAAACAACTTGACCTGAAACAGTTCTTGCAGAAGAGCGGGCATCTTTTTCTGTAAAGGCGTTTATATATTCTGCTGTGTCGTTAGAAAATATAGCGTTGTACTGTATGCCAATTGTTTGACCACCAATAAATGGCGGTAGTCCTTCGTATGGTTCGCTCGCGGGGATTGCAGTTTTTGGAAGTGAGCGAAAATTAGCATCACTAATTGCCCCAGCAACAAAGCCGCCAATGATTCCGCCAACAAAAGCACCAACAGGACCTGCAACAACAGCACCAACAGCAGCTCCTCCAATAGAACCAAGAGTAGATGCAGCCGCACCACTAGCCGCTTGCACAATTGGTTGACCTGCGACCAAGCGAAACCCAAAATCAATTGCCCCCCCAATCACTGGCACAGGCACTCTACCAATAGCTTGCGGCAATCCAGAGGGACGAGCTGTAGCTTCTGGCGCGGGACCAGACACGGCGCTGCGCGGGACTGCTGACGATGGCGGAACTGTCGGGTCAATTAACGCCGTGGGGCGTGCGCCTGATTGCGTGGCAACATCTACGGGGGGAGATGCCGGGGAGGGAGGTTTGTTGACTGTGGGATTATCTGCTGATTTAGGGCGATATTGACTTTCATAATCGCGAGAAGTAACACGAGGTTCTTGTGGTGGTTCCGCAGGAGCAACTCGCCTTCTAATTTCGTCCCGCCGTAGCTGTTCCCACTTAAATATCTCCTCCTCGATGGCATCTTGTTTAGCTTTCTGCTGTCTGAAATATTCTTGTTTTGCAGCTTCTTCTTCCCGCAACAATGCACGTTCAGTTGCACTAACAACAGGAGTTGCTCCTTCCGCCTTTGATTTCAGCGTCAAAGGAAGGTCTAAAGGAACAGCAGCAGATGGACGTGCTAATACACTATCGAATAACTCAGCATCTGCATAATCAAGTGATGAAAATCCAGGCATTATTAATTCGCCTTAAAAATGGCAGGAAGTGCTGTATTAGAGAGTTCTTGGGCAAACGTCCAGATTTTCGCGCCTCCTGCTTGATAATCTCCGGACATTTGGATTGAGTGACGAATCAATGCACGATGTTTTACATCTGCTTGCACATAAAAGACGCCTGCTTGAGAGACTCTTTCTGTGTATCCTACGCCTTCTATTGCTGTCATTGAGGGATTAATATTTGATAATGCAAAACCACACCATACGGCTAATTTCTCTACTGTATTTATCTGGCTTGGTATATCAGTTGCTATGTTGAGTGCTGTCATGTTAATTGATGAAATAGAAAAGCCTTTTATCTTTTATAAACGATTGCAATTTCATTTCCTATAGACAAGTTTTATGTAAAACAGGTATATATCCTGAAGTCATCAAACACTTACCCCATTTACACTTGAGCAAGTTTAATGTTTGCGAGAAACGAAACTCATACCACTTTTACCTATTAATAAAGGTTAAATATGTAAATGCCTAAGGTTAATCGAATGGGGCAAGCAGCTTTTCTGACTGATGCCGACTATCTCAAAATTAAAAGTCACCTAATCAGCTCTCATCACAAGCTGATTTTTGATATCGCCTGGTGGACTGGAGAGAGACTTGGTGCTGTGGTGCAACTGCCAGCCAATGCCGTTTTTGATGCTAAGGGCAAGCCATTAGATTACATCACTTTTCCAGCACGTACCCGCAAAGCATCACCGGATGGAAAGCGACAGACACGGCAAGTCCCCATACACCCCAATCTACGGGAAATTTTGCGTGAGTACTGGAACGCCCACAAACCGAACTTGAGCGGGTTCCTCTTCCCCAGCAATAACACTCACCTTCAGTTTCAGACGGCTGACGACGCACTGAGGCGGGCTTTAGTGAAAGCTGGCTTAGAAGCGAATGGCATTTCAACCCATAGTTTTCGGCGCACTCTGATTACAAAGCTTTCACGGCGGGGAATCGCAACCGCAACCATTAGAAAAATCACAGGACACCAGGATATGAAGTCGTTGCAACGTTATATCGAAGTTTCAGACGACCAAATTAAGGAGGCGATCGCCACTCTATGAAGCCACTACTACTTTACTTTCAGCAATTACAGGAGAGTTCCCAACTCATCGAGGGGCGGCTGTTACTACTGAATGCACAAAAGAACTGTATTCAAAACACCTACATTGCCACTTCTGGTTGTCCGGGTCATCAATCCTCTGGATGTATTAGCGCTCGTGGCAAAGGACCGATTCCGCCAATCAATTCCATGCGGATCAACCATTACTCAGTGGCAACACAACCTTTCGCTCTACCGAACGTTCGCGGTGTTGAGGGAAACTTTTACAAGATTCTTCCTGAATATGTGACAGTGGAAGGAGTCTAGCGAGGAGATTTTGGCGTTCATCGGGATGCTAACGTTCCTGGCTCTGCTGGTTGCATTGTCCTCAGAACTCCCAACGGTTGGGCTGCTTTTGAGCAGGATATGAAAGCCTTGGTGTCAGATGGCATTAAAGAGGTTCCGTTACTGGTAAGCTACGCACGCTAAAACAAAAAGAGTTCTCCCTTGCATAGATAAAGAAAATTTGCTTCAGAACAGGATTACGATTCTGAAGCAATTTGCATCAGGGTTGTCTACTCCACAATGGTACAAATGTTTGTGGATCACCTCAATGACCGCTGTTGCACTTCAAATTCATCATCACCTGCAACTCGTACCCACTCGCCAGCCGGCGATTCAAAAACGTACCAAGTGTTAACTGGTGGATTTGGTAAGGCAACCAACTTACAGCTATCAACCCAAACATACCCATCCTCTCCCATCTGCCTAACAGTGCATCCGTACTGGTTGGCGATTTGCACCAGTTGGAGCAGTGGCCTGGCGTACTCGGTTGTATTCTCCTCAAAAATTGAGTAGCGGTTAACTGAGGTCAGAGAATCAATCACTATCAGGTCTGGCTGAAATTCCTCAATGTCTTTTACTAATTGAGGAATGGCATCAATGACCCAATTGGTTCGATATTTAAAGTTCATATCTGGATGAAAGCCCCTGGCGCGGAGTGCTTGCCTCATGTCGTGAGGACTTTCATCGGTCTGATAACACAATACCCGTCGTTCACTGGCTGTTACCGGATGCCCACTCCAGCTTTGCCCGGTTATCAGATTGTATGCCAGCTCATAAATCAGTTTGGTCTTACCCACCCCGCCTTCAGCGTGGAACAGGATTGTAGTTGCTTTGGGAATAAATCCATGCAATAACCACTCCCTATCATTCGTGCCGCATTCCTCATCTAACTCTTTTAATCCCTTGAGTGGTTCGTTTGAGAAATCAGCTAATGATTTGAGATAAAGCTGTTCTAATTCTCTTTGAGACTTCCCAAACTCCTGTGCCAGTGTTTGTAGTTTCCAAATTTTGTATGCTGGGTCAGAAATTGTGTATTCAATGTTTCTGATTGCTTCAATCAGTCTCTGGTATTTCCACTTATCAAAATCTTCTCCTTTATCCCAAGATTTTGTAAACTTAAGCACTTCTTGCTCAATATGTTTAACAAAATCTAAAGGATTAACAAAGTCATCAAAGCCTCTAGAGACGATTTTGTTTCCTAAGCTGATTCCTAGTCTCCGAATGTATTTTTCTATGACCAAATCGGTCATGCTTTCTAGGGTGACTGAACCAACTGTTGTGTGTATTAAAGAACTTAGTTTATTTCTCCCTCCTACACTTTGTAAAGTTCCTTTATCCTCTAAGTAGTCAATAACAGACAGCAAGTTGATGTGTTTTTGCTGTTTGTGTAAATGACGTATAGCACGATATATTCTCTGGTGAGACTCAAGAAGGAAGTTCTGCCTATACCAATTCGTTGAATCGCACGTTTACACAAGTTCTTGCATAAAATAGCACCAGCTGGGTGCTGGTGCTTTTCTACCTAATTTACTTAAGACGGAACAAATGTCATTACTCAATGCAGCGAAGCCTTGGGCTGTTTTCCGCTGCCTCAGTTATAACGTCTGCGTTGCTCGTTTCCGCAAACGTAGCGACGCCGAAGGTTATGCATCTATTTTACGTCAAAACAATCCAAATGCCGTTTTTCAGGTCGTTTTTGACCTTGAACCCATCAAAAGCAACAAGGAACCTCATGACTAAACCTATTAGACATCTCCGGAAAATAAATAATTCCTGGTAAAATCATATACAAATGTATTTTTACCAAACTATTGTGGGTTCTCTATTTGAGCATATTCAACATCATCCTCTAGATGCACAGCGTTTAATTGGTCTCAAGTATGAGCAATTAGAGCAACTTTTAGAACAAGCGAGAGAGGTGCATAACCAAAAACAAGTATCATCTGAGTCTAAAAAGGTAAGAATTATTGCGGGTGGAGGAGGTCGCAGACCTAAACTGTCGTTGGAAGAGCAAATAATTTTAACTTTGACATATCTCAGACATTTAACAACATTTCAATTGCTGGGCATCCAATTTGGGGTAAGTGAGACAACTGCAAACGATACATTCAATTATTGGTTTCCAATTCTAGGAGAATTATTACCACCAAGCCTACTTGAGCAGGTAAAAAAAAACTCAAGTGACTACCAAGTTGTTCAAGAAATTTTAACCGAGTTTGAGCTAATAGTAGATAGCTATGAACAGCCAAGAGAGCGGCCTGGGGAATATGAAGAGCAAAAAGAATATTACTCTGGCAAAAAGAAAAACCATACTATGAAAAATCAAATTATCGTTTTACCTGAGGAGAAAGATATTATTGATGTAGTAGCAGGAAAACCAGGAACAAAAAGTGACATCAATTTATTTCGGGAACATCAAAAAGGATTTGACCCCAATCAGAGGTTTCATGGTGACAAAGCATACGCAGGAGAAGAATCAATCAAGACCCCAACGAAAAAGCCAAAAAAACAAGAATTAACTCCGGAACAAAAAGAACGAAATAAAGAATTGGCCAAGGAACGAATATTTGTTGAACATTTAATTCGTGTCGTGAAAATATTCCGAGTAGCCCAAGAACGGTTTCGGTTAAATCCTAATAAATATGAACAAATAATTATGACTATTTGTGGACTTGTAAGACTCCGACTTGGAACCTTAGTTTTCTCATCATAAAAGAGCGGAATAATTCTCAAGTACAATTCCTGTACATAGCCACTTATTTTTGCCCTCTTCTTAATAAGAAACATCTCAAACCCTTATTGTTACGTGTTGTCTAGCTCACTTTTGGAATTGGCGATTGCGCGAAGCGCAGTGCCCCTTGGGCAATCGCACGCTAAAAGTCACTTCGGCAAACAATTTGAGTATTTTCGGAGATGTCTATTGGCTATTGGACTCATCACACTCCCGGTGACGGCTCCTATCTCGAACTTTTGCAGGAGAAATACGGCGCACAGCTCGAGGGTATAAACAAGCGCGAAAAGCTGTATCTGATTACCTCTGTTGCTTCTCATCTGTACTGCACTATCCCCGATAGAGAAGCGCGCAATGAGATCCAAACTGTAGCCCAGGAGATACCGACACAACTATCAGTGTGCGATCAGGAGGGGTTAATTGAAGCGCTCATTAATCAAGTGCGCCACTCCCGACCAGCAATTACTGATGTTTCTTTGTTAAAGCAGGAGAATAACCCTTTCTAAAGATTGTAGCGATAAGCCGGAGGCTTGACGCTCCGCGTATCGCACTTTGCTATTTCTACATCTTTGACCGCCTGAATGAGCCGGAATGACTCGCCGGCGAAACGGTGGCGGCTTGCCACCGTCGCGGTCTGAGTCCAAATCAGATTGCAGCGCACAAAACAAAAGACTGGGCTTTAAAAATGAATCAGGCTGCGGCTTTAAACAGTGTATAAGCTCAGTCTTCGTTAGTGCGTGTCCCTAGTGTCCAAGGGGTTGCATCCTTGGTAAGCCTTGAGAGTGAAGCAAGCTTATGGCTTACGGGTGATTCACAGGCTAATAACACAGGGTTTAACCACCTCAATAGAGAGAAAATCAAATGAGAATTTTAGGACTTGATGTCAGCAAGTCCAGTGTTTCGGCTTGTCTGTTAACAGAAAAGCCTGCTTCGCCACGTCAATTTTATTACCAAGCTAATTTTTGGAAGTTAGAAGCAAGCACCGAGGGAATCGCTAAACTATTGGCATTAAAACCAGATGTAGCCATTCTGGAACCAACAGGGGTAAACTACTCAAAAATTTGGCGTGTGCATTTAGAACGTGCTGGGGTTGAAGTTAGACAAGTAGGTCACAAAGAACTAAGAAGTTACAGACAGCATCACCTAGGATTACCAGACAAAGATGATGATGCCGATTCTTTAGCACTAGCCTGCTATTATTTCGATTATGCGGCAGACCCAAGGCGATTTGTTCAAACCCGTGATCAAACGATTACTCGTGTTCGAGAACTGGTATTAAGGCTTGCACATCTCAACCGAATACAATCACCGATCATCAATCGGCTTTGCCAGGATTTAGCTTGGCAGTTTCCCGAAATTGCACTTAGGCGCGGCTACCGTGCCACTGAATCCGAAACAGTTCCTTTACTGTGGGCATGGTTAGCCGATGAAAGAAAATCGAGAAAATATGATCAACTTTACGCTCAATCTGTCGGTCTGGGTATCAACGATAGTACCCGCCGTCATGCTTCGCGCTTGTGTGAAATTCACCGTGAGGAAATTAGTATCGAATCAGAATTGAGAAACTTACTCAAAGATTCCCGGTTTATTCTCTAGCGTCAAGTTTTTAAAGATTTTGGTTTTGGTTTGCGGTTAGAGGGAATTATTCTCAGTCAAATTTTCCCCATTGAAAACTTCATGCTGGACGGTAAACCGGAGGTGCAAATTAGGAAGGGGCGAAACTCAAAAAAACCAACTAAGCGATATCTATCATTGAGACGGTTTCAAAAAGCACTAGGACTAGCTCCTAATCTAGAACAATCAGGAGATATGAAAAAAATAAGGATGCGTGGTGGCAGTGATCTTTGTCGAAAATCTTTTTGGCAATGGGTTTTTACCAGAATCGAGCCTCAGCGATCGCGCCTCAAAAATGAAATTGGTGAAATCTTGGGTAAACAGTTAGACGATGAAAAAGCTTCAGGTCGTCCTATCAAATTAGTAAGGATGAGAGTAGCTGCACACGCTGTAAGATTGCTGTTTAGGCAGTTGACAGTGCCAAACTGAAACTACTAGAGTGACACTGATAATTGGCAAGGGAATAAGTTCAGCTTATGGCGCGTCAACGCTCAATTTTGTCATTGATTCTGGTATTGTTAGCAACATTTCTCATCAGTTGTGGCGGTCCTAGCATCGCAACACCACCTCCAACCTACACACAAGCTCAATTGGTGAAAATTCAGGAATATATTCCTGAAATTCAGGCTGTACGCGATCGCTCACAAGAACTGCAAAAACTGATCCAAACTAAACAGTGGATCAAAGTTGAAAACTTTATACACGGTCCTATGGCAGAAGCAAGGCTGTCGATGAACTACATCACATCCAATCTGCTACCCAAAGACCAATCAGCAGCGCGTGAGTTAGTGCGTGATTTGTTAAACCACCTGATTAAAATCGACCAAGCCGCTGATGTTGGTGACACGAATATTGCCTTGAATAACTACGTAGCTGCTTTCGCAGACTTTGACCAATTCCTACAACTGCTTCCTCAAACAAGCAGCCAGTCAGAAGAAAGCAAAGCATGATTGGTTGATAGCCTTTCTATGATGGGGAGGTAGGGTGGTGGGGAGATGGGGTGATAACCTCGAAATCTCCCCATCTCCCCCATCTCCCTCTCTTCCCAAGCAGAAAGCATGAGTCATGTAGTTATCATCGGGTGCGGTGTCGTCGGGGCAGCAATTGCCTACGAACTTAGTAAAGTCCAAGGGCTAAAAATCACAGTCGTTGACCGACAACCACCTGCACAAGCTTCGACAGGAGCAGCACTGGGTGTTCTAATGGGTATCATCAGCAAAAAAATCAAGGGTAAGGCTTGGCAGATGCGACAAACCAGCATCCAGCGTTATGAAACTTTGATTCTTGAACTGGAAGCCCTCACCGGTCGTAAAATTCCCTTCAACCGTCAGGGAATTCTCATGCTGCTCCCTGAACCGTCAATGCTCTCCGCAGAAAAAGGGACTGAGGAAATTTCACAATGGGAAAAGCTGCAAGAAATTCGCCAATCTCAAGGTTTTTCCCTAGAAATTTGGGAGACTGCTAAACTTAAGTCAATTTGTCCTCAGGTCGATAACGATAAGATTTTGGGCGCTGTCTACTCTGCTTGCGATCGCCAAGTTGATCCTACAGCACTCACATTGGCTTTAGTTGATGCTGCAAGCCATTACGGCGTTCAGTTCAGATTTGGCGTTGATGTTTTGGGGGCGCAACCCCACCCCTCAAACTCCCTCCCCTTGAAAGGAGAGGGGGGAGAGGTCACTCCTAAATATTGCTACCAAGTGGAGACGACAGAGGGAAAAATAGCTGCGGATTGGTTTGTTGTGGCGGCTGGACTGGGTTCATCATTGCTCACAGCACAATTAGAGCAAATGGTTGATCTTTGCCCTGTGCTAGGGCAAGCTTTACACGTTCGCTTGGGACATTCTCTTGGAAATCCTGACTTCCAACCAGTGATCACTGGTGATGATGTCCATATTGTCCCCTTGGGTGGCGGAGATTACTGGATCGGTGCAACCGTTGAATTTCCTACTAATAAAGACGAAGTTATAGCCGATCAAGAATTGCTGGAGTCCGTTAAACAACAAGCGATCGCCTTTTGCCCAGACTTAGCAAAAGCGACGACTATCCGTACTTGGTCAGGGTTACGTCCCCGTCCTGAAGGACGACCAGCACCAGTCATTGGTAAGTTGCTTGGATATAGTAACGTCCTCCTTGCTACTGGACATTATCGCAACGGCGTTTTACTAGCACCAGCAACAGCTCACGCGATTCGTGAGATGATTATTTTTAACCAATCATAATTGATAACCTAATCTTAACCTAACCGCTTTGTGGAGTCAAAACTCAAGAGTAACTTTTGACTTTTAACGACCCTCACGGGTAGGGGCGCATTCTTATATGCGTAACAGCTTACCAATAACAAATACCTTTTTATAAAAGTTTTCATTCGTGAATTCAAATGTCAATAACAGAAAATAAAATCCAAGTCGGGTCATTAGAATGGTTTTACCGGGAATCTTTACCCATTGGTAGAACTGATTTGCTCCCTGTTTTACTGCTGCATGGCTTACCATCACAAAGTTACTGTTGGCGCAACATTATGCCAGCCTTGGCAAAGCAAGGGACAAGAGCAATAGCGCCTGATTGGATTGGCTTTGGCTTTTCTTCAAAGCCTGAAAAAAGAGATTTTGCTTACACGCCTGATGCTTTTATTACGGCTTTAGAAGAGTTTGTAAAATACATAAAACTTGAATATTTCTCCTTAGTTGTGCAAGGCTTCTTAGGTTCTGTAGGTCTACAATATGCCTTGCGACATCCAGAACAAATTGCTAATATCGCCATACTCAATACACCAATTTCTAGTCAGGCAAAGTTACCCTGGAAGATTCAACAAATGGGTTTACCTCTAGCAGGTGAAATGTTGACCCAAGACCCGCTACTTGTTGACAGAACTTTAGAAGGTGGTTGTCGTTACGTCATTGAAGAGAAGGATTTAAATATTTATCGGAAACCATTTTTGAAAAGTTCTAGTGCAGGAAGAAGTCTTCTAGCAAGTATCCGTAATTTACAGTTGCAATCAGCAATGACAGAAATCGAATCTGGCTTTAAAACTTGGCAACAGCAAATTTTAATTTTCTGGGGAATCAAAGACCCTTGGCTACCTCTAGATATAGCGCAAAATTTTGTTAGTTCCCTAGCACAAGGAGAGTTAATTAAACTTAACAACGTTGGACATTATCCCCAAGAACACTACCACGAAACAATTCTTGAAGACCTTTTGCCTTTTGTTCGTGTTAAAGATGTTAGGTGCTAATAATAGCAATCTCAATTCACGAGTGAAATCGTCTTTATATATTCTTAAGATTTCCTCGTCTGTCAAGTAGGTATTTTGTTCGCAATTTGTTTTGCGGTTAGTTAAATAACCAAAATTCAGTTTGGCAAATCAGATAGGATTTCTATAGCACTTTTGGATGACTTAACTTGCCCCCAAAATCCATATAATGGAGAAAAAGATTTATGGCTTATTCCTGGTTTAAGGCTTTTCACATTGTCGGTATAGTCGTTTGGTTTGCTGGTTTGTTCTACCTAGTGCGTCTTTTTATCTATCATGTTGAAGCTAACGAAGAACCCGAACCAGCACGCACAATACTGAAAAATCAGTATCAGATCATGGAAAAGCGTCTCTACAACATCATCACAACTCCAGGGATGCTGCTGACGGTAGCAATGGCAATTGGTTTATTGACTACGGAACCGGATGTTCTCAAAGAAGGTTGGTTGCACATCAAACTAGGATTTGTTCTTGTTTTAATTGGCTATCATCATTACTGCAAGCGTCTGATGAAGCAGTTAGCAAAGGACGAATGCAAATGGGGTAGTCAGCAGTTGCGTGCGTTGAATGAAGCACCCACAGTCATGTTGGTGGTGATTGTCTTGCTGGCTGTGTTCAAGAATAATCTACCCACAGATATCACGGCTTGGGGTATTGTTGGCTTGGTAATCGCGATGGCGGCTACGATTCAGCTTTACGCACGAAAACGTCGTAAAGATAAGGAAAAGCTTACCGAACAAGTGCCACAGATTCCACAGCAGCAAAGCAGCTAGCTAGATAATGTTACCTGAGTTGTCAAAGTTGTTATACATTAAGAAATGTTAATAATATGGCTTTGACATCTCAGATATAAATATGTCCAGCATACCATTGGGTCAACCTCGTCCCCTGTGGCGAGTGATTCTCTTATCAGTAGCCACCTTGATGCTGTACTACGGGTGGTACAAATGGATCATCCAAGAGGAGTTACGGCGCTACAACGGCTATGGTTGGTCAGGAACGCTATCGCTAGCGCCGTTTGTCTTGGGAGTCGCAGTTCCCCAAGCCTTGCGGATATTCGATCCAGATGTTCCGGGATGGTTTGGCTGGTTTTCCTTGCTGGGTGTTGTTTGGATTTACATAGTCCAGTTTAGGTTGTATAAAACAGTCAACGAACTGTACCGCCAAGCAGGAATGAAAGAACCGTTGGTAGTTTGGTGGCTGTTTATACCAGGATTGAATTTAATCGTCGGTTTGAGACAAATTCACTTTTTAAGTCAGTTTTGGGCAAAAAAACAGGGTATTACCGTTAAGGATCGATTGGCTGAGAGTTTTCCTTTTCTGTGTGCCAACACATGACCAAACTTTTTGCTGGTTCAGTACAGGATTGCAGAAGTTGGTAACAAAATGAAGATGATGTATATCGTTCGGAGTCAGCACGAAGAGTGCCAAAGCACTTACGACAAATTAAAACGCCATGAATAAATGCAAAGCTCTACTAAGAAAAAGCTCTCTTGCCATTGACAAACAAGAGAGCTACGGTGTGGTGTGAGGAGCAAACTTAATGTTTGCTTATACAAGTGTAGCAAACTAGATATGAAGTGTTGGTGACGAGGATCTTAAAATTATGTGTCTGCTGTATATGGCATATGCTAAGTTGCTAGTTTACGCTGATAGGAGGAGGGAGGAGTGCTTTCAAGAACTGCTTTTGTGGAATCGTTAGCCAGTGCCTGTTTTTTCCCTAAGCCTTGGTCTTCTCACAATCTCTTCTCTTGTCCATTAAAAAAAACCTACCATTGAAAGCGCTGATGAGAATTTTTCTATAATTTCCTAAAGATGCACAATTATAGCTGGCGAAAACAATCCTTAGAAGGAATATGCGCCATCATTATTGATTGTGTTTGTGCCAATAGAAATTGTTATGTCAAAAAAGTTACGATTAACTCAACCTTTACCTGCTTTTCTCGTCGCTGTTGCTATTGGATTATTTGGGTGTAGAAATCTGGGTAGTATTGCTAATACTTCTTCTACTGCCACTGTCACCTCTGCTGAACTGAACAATAATCTTCCTAAAGTAGTAGCAACTACAAGTATATTATGTAACTTAACCAAACAGATTGCACAGCAGACAATTAACCTCACCTGCTTAATTCCCCCTAATGCAAACCCTCAGCTTTATCAACCAAAGCCAGAAGACCGCAGAGCGATTGAGCAAGCTACATTGATTCTTTATAATGGATACAATTTAGAACCAGGCTTGCTTAAGTTAATCAGGGCAAGTAAAAACAGTAGGTCTAAAATTGCAGTTGCTCAAAATGCTGTTCCTAAGCCACTACAGTTTAGAAGAAATGGCAAGACACTGCCTGACCCTTATATTTGGCATAATAGCAAAAATGGTATCAGAATGGTAGAGGTCATTAGCAGTAACTTGGGTAAAGCGATACCAGAAAATGCCTCCCTCTACAGCAACAACGCGCAAAAAGTCAAAAATGAACTCACAAAATTGGATTCTTGGATTAAGTCAAGAATTGCTAGCATTCCCGCCAATCAACGCGAATTAGTCACCAACCAGGATGTGATGGGCTATTATGCTAAAGCTTACGATCTTTCATATGCACCTGC
Source organism: Mastigocladopsis repens PCC 10914 (assembly GCF_000315565.1). NCBI lineage: Bacteria > Bacillati > Cyanobacteriota > Cyanophyceae > Nostocales > Symphyonemataceae > Mastigocladopsis > Mastigocladopsis repens. Next base: position 766,730 of record NZ_JH992901.1, read on the forward strand.
TTTAAAAGGTATTAGTGCCCAGGGAAAACCTAATACGGCACGAGTTAAAGCACTGGCGCGATATATCAAACGCTCGCGGATAACAACACTTTTTGCAGACACAACAAATAACTCTAATTTGATTACATCTATCGCCCAAGACACAAAAGTGAAAGTGTCAGAAAGGAAGCTATTTTCTGATAACTTGGATGCTTCAGGAAGCGAAGCGGACACTTACCAAAAAATGATGGTTGCTAATACACGCACAATTGTAGAAGGGTTGGGGGGAACGTATTTGATATTTGAACCAATCATCTCGAAGTCGCCAACACAAGGGAGATAGTTTATTCATCCTAAAAGTGTCGAAACTTGCCAAGATGAACACATTGATATGTATCATGGAAATCATGTCTGGCTACCAAGATACGGTCATGGTAATTAGGCGGCTGGCTCCCATTGATGCGGAAAACAAACGCCTTTGGGAAGAACTAGGTTTTGTGGTTTATTAACTTGCTGATTTTCACCCCTTTGCACAAAACTTAGGTTCTGTGCATTGCATTAAGAAGTATTTAGAGCGTGGTTAAGCTTACCAAACTACAATTTATGGAGGATGTAAATCATGGCAGCAACAACTAATAAAGAATTGCCCGTTATCCGAAAGGGTGAGACTGGTGGTGCTGTGAAATTGTTACAGAATATCTTGATTGCTCTAGACTACCTTGACAGTGATTCACGGACTGGAAACTTTCAGGAACAAACAGATGAGGCTGTAAGAAACTTTCAAGAAGAAAACAACTTGACTGTGGATGGTATCGTTGGTCCGAAAACCTGGGATCTGTTGGGTGGTGTTCTCTGGGATTAAGTTGGGCTAGTTCTCATCTGGAAAATTGAAAGGATATTAAAGCCCTCGGTGAGAACTGAGGGCTAATCAACCGCTTCACTCTCAGCTAGAAAGCTGAGAAATTTGATGTATTTCTATGCTCTAGAAAGAGAATACCCATTTGATACCCAAAAAACAAGATTAGGATATCCTGAAATCTCTATTCTGGAGAATACTATCACTTACACTTGAAAGCTTTGGTTTTTCTTAAAATATCTAAAGCCCGTGACGAGGATTGAACTCGTGACCTCACCCTTACCAAGGGTGTGCTCTACCACTGAGCTACACGGGCAATGTTAATACTGAGCAATCAATCCTGAGTCCTAAGTAACTATTTAGCTTTTTACTCACTTCAGACTCCTCGCTCAGGACTAGAGACTGATTTTGAGGTGGGCCGGGCTAGATTCGAACTAGCGTAGGCGTAAGCCAGCGGATTTACAGTCCGCCTCCATTAACCACTCGGACACCGACCCTTGTAGCCCACGATTAAATATATTATCACAATGTTTTAGAAGTGCAAGCTTTTTTGAGAAAAAATCGGGAATGGGGAATGGGCTAGATAAAATAATTCAATTTTCTCCCGCTACTGCCCCAACTTCCCCTGCTTTCCCTACTCCCTCTAGTGTGACCCAGGAAAGACCGCAGAGTAGGAACGATAGATACAGAATATTAAACGCGTTTTTGGGTAGGAATTAAGAGTTCTGGTCTTGAGTATTGGTATAGCGCCCCCGGATAAATCCTTTGGAGACCAAGAAAGCTTTTCTTTCTTAAATCCTCTGGATTCCATCCGTGGGGATATTCTGATGACTGCGTTCTGTGTTCTGCGTTCTTCTTAATAACTCACGAGTTCACCAGTCTCTTGCAAGGAGTGCAAGCGGCGGTAAATTCCCTCGTGGCGCAACAGTTCATCGTGACTACCGATCTCTACAATCTTGCCTTGATCCAGAACCACAATTTTGTCTGCTTCGCGTACTGTACTCAGACGGTGGGCAATGATAATTGTAGTGCGGGTTCCCTGAATTGAGCGCATAGCTATCTGAATCAATCTCTCAGACTCGTAATCTAAGCTAGATGTCGCTTCGTCAAAAATCAGGACATCTGGGTTCACTAATAACGCCCTAGCAATTCCCAGGCGCTGTCGTTGTCCTCCAGATAACCTCACACCCCTCTCACCTACAACTGTGTAATAACCTTCTGGTAATTGGCGAATCACTTCGTCTAATCTGGCAATTCTACAAGCTTCTTCAACTTGCTGAAAACTGGCTTGTCGATTGCCGTATGTTAGGTTATCTAACAAGGTTCCGTTGAAAACATCTACTTCTTGGTGAACGATCGCCAATCGCCGCCGATAATTCCCAACATCTAACGTCCGAATATCTTGACCATCAATCAATATCTTCCCTTGATTCGGCTCAAAATACCGAAACAGCAATTTCACTAAAGTAGACTTCCCTGAACCTGATCGCCCAACGAGTGCCACTGTTTGATATGGTTCAATTAACAGATTGATGTCAGAAAGAACCGGGCGGTTAGCATCATACCCGAAACTTAGATGAGAAAACTCTACTTTCCCTGTGAAACTATAAGCCGATTCACTCTCTTCCAGACTGGCTGCATCTACCCCAATTGGTTGCTGCATAAATTCGTGATACCCCAACATTGAGGCATAACGACGGGCAAAAATTTCTGCTAGGTTGCTGATAGGTTCCAACTCAGCATAAGCCATGCTGGAAACGGTTAAAGTGGTAACGAAATGTCCCAGGGAAATTTCTCCTTTTACCGTAGCCGCCAAAACCAAACCAAGCACCGCAAACACACAAAACTGAATTAAAGTCTTTTGCCAAGTAGCCAACTTGCAGTAACCAAGATGGATGCGGTAATTAACGACTTCAAAATGGCGGTTTAGGCGTTCTCTTTGCCGTTTTAGTTCTTGTGGTTCTGAGGCAAAAGCTTTGACAGTTTTGATGTTGGTGATAATTTCTGAGTTGCGGCTTTGGGTATTTTCCATGTATTTATCTAGCCGTCGTTCTTGTTCCATCAACTGCTTCAAATCTTTAAGAGTGAAGCTGAGGATAACCACGAACGAAAGTAGAAATAGTAAAGCGATGCGCCACTCAATCAACAAAATAACTACAAAAATTCCCAACACTCGAAACAGCTTGGGAATCAATTGTCCGGCGATTTCTGGATAAGTCCAGGCATGGTTTTCCAGTCCTCTGGCAATTTTTCCGGCAATGCGTCCGGGGTTATTTTCGTCGTAAAATTCTAGCGGCAGTGTAAGTATTTTTGCCACCGTTTTTTTGAAGTGATCGCGCCGGGTACGTAAAGCAATATCCCAATGAAACCACCAAGTTGACCACAACTGAATCGGCGCTCTTACAACAGTGACTAAGAAGATTAAACTCATTAGCACTGCAAGAGATAGTAACCGATTTTGTGGTAGTTGGGTGATGTTGGCAATTGCGGCGATCGCATTCTGTACTGGACGATCCAACGGTTGTCCAGAAAGTACGTTTAAAATCTGTCCAGTGGCATAGGGTACAACTAAATCAATAATTTCAAAGATGCTGGCTGCAGCAATACTGAAAATTGCGATCGCTCGATAGCGATCGTAGTATTTGAGAATATCTCGAAATTTTGCCATGATGCACTCTGTTCAAGAGCCTTAGCTTGGCATTTTATACTACAATTATACTACAAAAAGAGTCAATACCTTGACTAGTAAATCATCCTTAAGGAATAGTTGGAACCTCCTCAGTGGGGATAAATTCCAAGCGATAGCGATAGAGTGCAACTGGTCGAGAACCAGCCTTAAAGTAATCTGGATCTTGAGGTGATAGATACACAGCAGTGACTTGATCTGCCTCTATTGCAGAGTTAAATTCAGCCAGTTTGCGATATGCGGTCGTGGATTCCACCGTGTTGAAATAAGGACGCTCACCGCCTTTAAATAGTTGTTGAAACACTTCTGTAGTGATGAACTTGCCATCTGATGTAGTTTCTGTGGCGCGTGCTGCGACGATAGTAACCAGCTGACGCTCACCACGTAAAAACGTAATCTGACGATTGGGAGAATCTGGATCTACTTTGACTGATAGCACAGTATCGCCTAAATATGCTCGTGCCAAATTCAAGCCATTAAAAGGTCTATCCGCTACCACTGCTGATTTACTCCTTGTTTGGGGAATGATTTTTAATCCAGGATGAGGCGTTGTTTCTCGAACAAATCGCACTTGGAAACTTATAGGCTGCTTGAGATACTGACGATTCCCCTCAAATCCAGGTGTAACAATATCGGGAGCTAAGGGTGCAATCAAATCCTCTAGTGTACTTTTCACTTGCCAAGAACCCATCATCCAGTTAGGATAAATCAAATCTCCCATAGCAGGTCGTACGGAAGTTAATTTTTCCCATTGGGGAAAATTTGTCAACCTCTCATATAACTCCCCAGCCGCCGCCTCCCCTTGACATAGGAGGAATAAAAAAATCAAGCAAAAACTCCAAATCACCTTCATAGCAAGCATTAGTAAGATATTTTGCAAAATGTTAATTTTTATTTGAGTATAAGTTAAATAAAATAAAAAATTATGTTGCATTTTTGTCACTATTTTTACCCTGTATATTATGCTAAAGATGTAATCGCTAATGCATAAAGTAGCTTAAGTAGCTTTTGAGAGAAGCAGGTATAAAGCTTGCAGATAAGGAAAGTAGTTATCAGGTGCAAGCTAGTGTAAATTGCTCTATTTAGAATTCTTGAGCTAATGAAACTATCCAGTTCTTTTGCAGATTTTTCCTTAGCTGAATTGTTTCAAGTCATTGAGCAAGGAAGAAAAACCGGTCGCCTAAGTCTTTATACTTATGAAAATCGGCATTCTCCAGGCTCTATGTCCAACCATTTCTACATTTGGTTTGAACAAGGGTATCTTGTCGCTGCTGCCAACAGATTAAATGGTCGGGATTTAATCAGTAAAATAACCCAACGCGGGTGGGCAAACTTGCAAGTCATAGACCAAATTTTTACTGAAACATCTACAAGCAAATCGCTCGGCTGGCAATTGAAAACTCAAGGAGTGCTGAGTAATGAGCAGCTAAACTTATTGTTCGCCAGCCAACTACAGCAGGTTCAAGAGCTTTTTGAAATTAAAGAGGGAATCTTTAAACTAGACACCAAAGCAGTCTCGCCTTTAAGGGAGATGACTGGATTAAGCCTAAGGGCGACGGAAGTGGCTTTCATGGCTTTGAGAGAGTTAAAAAACTGGGAAATACTGGCTGATGTACTACCGGAGATGACTTCAGGAATACAAAGTCTGATTCAAGACGAACCACGAATGCAGTTCAATATTTTCGAGTGGCAGGTGTGGAAGTTCGCTAATGGTAGTTTTTCCCTAAGTGCGATCGCGTCTCAACTCAACCAACCAATAACTTTAGTCCAGCAAGCAGCCTTTCGGTTGATCATTGCTGGGTTGGTAGAAGAAGTGCCCGTAGTGAAATCTACGCCAGAGCCGAATAATGACCTCAGGAATCGGAATTTGACAAATTCCTTTGGTGGTTCACAAGTCAAACAATCCAAACAACCGGAAACACCCAAGGTCAGCACTTCATTTCTGCAAAATTTGGTTGGGTTTTTAACAAGGAGCAAGGCATAGATGGAAATCCTACGCATAGTGGTGACGGGAGGTATGGGTGCAGGGAAGACGAGTTTGATTCGCACAATCAGTGAAATAGAAGTCGTAGACACTGACAGGAGAGCGACGGATGAAATAGCACTACTAAAGGAAACAACCACAGTAGCTTTGGATTTTGGGCGACTTACCATAGGAGCCAATCAATCACTGCACCTTTATGGCACACCTGGACAAAGCAGGTTTGACTATATGTGGGAGATTTTGATTGCAAAAGCCCATGCCTACATTTTGCTAGTAGCAGCTCACCGTCCGCAGCATTTCCGTTATGGTCGCAAGCTGATCAACTTCATGAATCAACGGGTGCAAATTCCTTATCTAATTGGGCTGACTCATACCGATTGCCTAGATGCATGGGAAGCGGAAGATGTGGCGATCGCATTGGGGCTGGAGGATAAGGCGGCTCGACCGCCAATGATTGCAGTTAATGCTACTGAGCCTACTTCGGTCAAACAAGCTTTGATTACACTTGTCCAAGAATTTGCCAACTACTACCAGCACACCCCTGGTTAGGTAGAACTTTTGTGCTTGACCACCAGCCCTGCTTGAGTGTCAAGGCAAAAGCAGAATCTCTGGATTTAGCGAAACACCTCGGCTAAGGGCACGAGGCGTGGCTTGACGTGGCAATTTTAACCCTCATCTAGATAAATGAAAAAATTGCTTAATTATCCTGTATATCTGCAATTTTGCGTGTAATATGAAACTGAGAAATGAGGGAGCAGTTAACCAAGTGACTGGTAGCTCCTGAGCCTATCCAGATAGGCGTAGAAGCCTTGAAGCTCAATAGAATTCGGGTGCGAGACGTGCCACAGCGACTTCAGGAGGTAGTCATGAGGCAGGATACAAATGGGTATTTGGTTGAAGAATTGCCCTCAAGGGATAGGTAGTTTTAGGGCACGTCGATGAACCAACGCATCTATCTACAACGTTTAGACAAATATTTCTTTCACAATGAGTAATAACCGTATGATGTCAACTTCCACCACTCTCAGACCCACCCTAGGGGATTTCGTCAATGTGATGGACTACAAAGCTTTGCTGGACGGCATAGAAGAGAATATGGGTGCCAAGGCTGCCGCAGTCATTATTCTTGCTGCGGGTCGTACCTACGGCAAGAAAATTGCCACAGTACTTGGGGCAACACTGGAAACGAAAGATCTTCCAAGTGTACTCCAGCGCCTAAACAAAAGTTTAGGTATGGAAGGAACACGAATGTGCGTCATCGAAGAAGTCTCTCAACAAGAAGGCTTTATTAGAGTCAAGGTGGTCGAGCCACTGGAAATGTCTGGCGAGACCCCCGGTTCAAACCGTCTGTGCCCATTTACTATGGGCGTACTGGGTGGCTTTATCGATCAGGTCATGCAAAAACGCCACCAGGGACGGCAAGTTCCTGTTGCCGAGCAAATAAATCTTCAAACAGAGTTTGAGTTCACGCCCCTTTGAAATCAGAATTCGCACAACTAAGAACTCAGGACTTAGCAAAACGCCTCGCATAAGGGTACGAGGCGTAGCTCTACCTAGCAATTTTAAGCCTGATGTAAATAACTGGAAAATATCTGTAATTAGCCGTAATATCTGCAATTTTTCTTGTAAAATTAAACAAAGGGCACGATGGGGCAGTTAAGCAAGTGACTGGTAGCTTCTGAGCCTATCCAGCTTGGCGTAGAACTCTTGAAGCTCAATGGAATTCGGGTGCAAGACGTTCCATGAAGCAGCGACCTCAGCAGGTACTCGTGAGGCACGTTGCGAACGGGTATTTGATTTAGGAATTGCCTCCAAGGGATGAATTGTTTTATGGTACGTCGATGAACCAGAGCATCTATACAGGTTTTGGACGAATATTTCTTTCACAATGAGTAATAACCGTATGATGTCAACTTCCAACAGTCTCAGACCCATGCTAGGGGATTTCGTCAATGTGATGGACTACAAAGCTTTGCTGGACGGCATAGAAGAGAACATGGGTTCCAAGACTGCCGCAGTCATTATTCTTGCTGCGGGTCGTTCCTACGGCAAGAAAATTGCCATAGTACTTGGGGCAACACAGGAAACGAAAGATCTTCCAAGTGTACTCCAGCGCTTAAACACCAGTTTAGGTATGGAAGGAACACGAATGTGCGTCATCGAAGAAGCCTCTCAACAAGAAGGCTTTATTCGGGTCAAGGTGGTCGAGCCACTGGAAATGTCTGGTGAGACCCCCGGTTCAAACCGTCTGTGCCCATTTACTATGGGCGTACTGGGTGGCTTTATCGATCAGGTCATGAAAAAACGCCACCAGGGGCGGCAAGTTTCTGTTGGCGAACAAGTAAATCTTCAAACAGAGTTTGAGTTCACGCCCCTTTGAAATCTGACCTCAGGCAAAGCTTGTAGGGCACACATACCGAATTTGATACTCCGGGGCGGCAGCTTCGATGTTTTTGAATTCACCCCTTTGACATGAGCCGGGCATAGGTTCAGAGGATTGCCTTGAATGCAGCGAATGCAGCAATCCTCTTAAGTCAACTTGGTTCACGTAGATAGGACTTGCCTGCAATCTCGTTGATGTGGGCATTAATGAGTCCTTAGTCCTGAGTTCTTTCTTCAGTCAAACAGAAAACTGAATTGGCAACGAGACATTATCCACAGGTTACTAAATCAAAACGAAACAGGAGCGTACGATGGCAATTAACACTGTAAGACTTGGCAGCATTATGCAAAACTTTGTCACTGCAACGAGTGATGTGCAAGGTGCAGCGCTGGTTTCTCCTGATGGTCTAACTTTGTCGTCAAGTTTACCCGGTGGGATGGACGAAGAAAGGGTATCAGCGATGGCTGCGGCGATGATATCCCTAGGTGAACGCATTGGGTCTGAGTTAACCAGAGGCAATATAGAGCGCATCTATGTTGAAGGTGAAAAGGGTTTTGGAATTCTCAGTGGCTGCGGCGAAGATGCTGTACTCCTAGTTTTAGCAAGTGATGCAGCCAAGCAGGGAATGCTCATGCTAGAAATCAAGCGTGTTCTCACAGATTTAAAGAAGGCGATGACATACTAATTCTGCCTTTAATGTTCTGCTGAAAGAATAACCCAGGCAGAAAGTTTTACCTATAGAAAATTTGAACATCCGTGGGAAAAAAGCTAGGTCTGGTATCAGCAAGACCTAGCTTGATTAAAATCATCCCAGCATTCCACCAGATTCAACTCCAATAGCAACTAACTCTCATGAAGAGCGGCTAGAAGCTTATTACAGTGGTTTTCAAATACATAAACCACATATGCATTCATTAAAATCCTGGCGTTGCTGATTCCATGTATGAAAATGATTTTGCATAATACCAAAATCCTTGTAGAGACGTAGTATGTACTTTCATTGCAATGTGCTCTATTTAAATGCAAACATCTGTAATTCGTTACTTGATTTCATGCCCTGAGGAAATTTTTGAGAGAGATACTAGATGTAAAATCGTTGCCACCTAAAACTTATCTCTCAACCTGGTAGTCTAACAAACTACTAAGTAGAACTAAATATGGCGTTTACTGGTAATTTGGCAGAATTTTCCTTGCCAAAAATCTTTCAATTTCTAGAGCAAGGAAACAAGACAGGATTGCTCACAATTCGGATCTTAGCTGCTGATTTGACTGCTGTTGTGCAAGTTCATTACATCTGGCTGCATCAAGGTCGGATTGTGGCTGCTGCCGATCGCCTAGATCAAAAAGGGTTGGTTTCGATGGTCGCGCAACGGGGCTGGGTGAGCGAGGATGTTGCCATGGGAATGGCTCAACTATGCCCGGTTAATACACCGATAGGTCTATGCCTCAAGTTCCAAGGATTGCTGCAAGCTGAACAACTGAAGCTCCTATTTCGTATCCAGGTTGTGGAGCAAGTGTCTGACTTGTTTGAACTAAAGGATGGTCAGTTTGAATTTGATGCCAAAGCCACTTTACCCTTAGCAGAGATGACAGGTATGAGTTTGCCCGCCACTGAGGCAACACTGATCGGTTTGCGGACGCTGCGAGACTGGAATGCACTGGCAGAAAAACTGCCTGACCCCACTTCAGTCTTCTCGAGTAGGAACACCAGCCAGCCCCAGCTACAGTTAGACTCTCTGGAATGGCAAGTTTGGCAGTTGATGAACAGCACCATTTCCCTACGGGAAATTGCCACTCAACTTGGACTTGCTGTAGAAAAAGTGCAGCAGATTGCCTTCCGACTGCTCATGAGTAATCTAGCAGAAGAAGTTTGCCTGACTGTTGCTGCCCCAGATCAGGCGGTGGCAGAAACTACTCCCATAGCAGAAAATTTACCAGAACCTGTAGACGCTTCCAACCAAACTGATGACACTCAAGTGGAATCTTACGCGGTGGCAGAAACTACTCCTATAGCAGAAAATTTACCAGAACCTGTAGACGCTTCCAACCAAATTAATGTCCATCAATCGTTTCTCCAAAAGTTAGGTAGTTGTCTGGGAGTGATTCGGTCATTTTTCCAATGGTTATTTGGTTCTCAGGAGGGCAAAATCTAGCAGCGCTGGGAGCAAGAGCAGAAATCGGGTGTGGTGAGTGTAGCAAGCTCAGAGTGAAGTGGTCGGCTTGCACAAAGATGTCAATGTGGTTAGGCATGACCTCTAACGCATGAAGTATCCAATCTCGACTCATACAACAGAGTTATGATGAACGTTTCAACATTGCAAGATGAGCTGCGAAATTTTGTCTCTAGTCGTGCTGAGGTTCAAGGTGTCATCCTCGTCAGCCCCGATGGCTTGGCACTAGCTTCCGTGCTACCAACAAAAATGGACAAAGACCGTACGGCTGCTATGTCTGCATCCATGCTTTCATTAGGCGAACAAATTGGACGCGAACTAGTTCGCGGTACGGTTGACCGTATTGTTATGGAAGGAGAAAAAGGCTACGGTGTGTTGGTAGGTTGTGGTGCTGAGTCAGTTTTATTGGTTTTAGCTAATGCTGCTGTAAAGCAAGGGATCTTGTTTCTCGAAATCAAACGGGCTGTTGCCAAAATTGCACCCTTGTTGGCTTAGTCAAAAAAAGACAAGGGGAAGGGGAGACAAGGAGAGATATTAATTATACTCCCCTTATCCTCTTGTCAAATCTCTGACAAAGGAGTCGGTTCCCAAACTTCCCCATATTTCTCTCGTAAGGCGTGCCATGCCTCTACCTGTCCGGGTTCATATTCTCCTGGTTTACCCCATTGTAGAAATAAACTTAAAGCTGACTCCTGTTGGTCATTTAAAAACCTGATGGCATAGGTTGTAAAATTGCCTCGCTTCGCTTCACCTGTTTCAAATTTCACTTGCGTAATTTTATCCATATTCAAGTGAAATTCAAAACCTTCCGTGTGCATATTGGCATACTTACCTTTGGGGAGTTCGGCATAAAACAGTTTTTCGATCTGACCGCGTGCTTCCAAAACAGCAGCGCTGCTCGTCACAATAAGACGCAATGTTCCCAGAGTTTCACAAGCTTCCAAAAATTCTTTTAGTGTAGCTGTCATAGGTAGTTGTTAGTTGTTAGTTGTTAGTTGTTAACCAATAATTACATAACTACTAACTTTTGTATGTAGAGACGCGCTTTCATGAAAGCACGTCTCTACATACAATCACTATTTTTCATATTGTTCGTATGCAGCAACTATACGCTGAACAAGGGGATGGCGAACGACATCTTTTTGAGAGAATTCGCAAAAGGCTATGCCGTCAACGTGTTTTAAAACTTGTAAAGCCACTGTTAATCCAGATTGTTGGTTGGGTAGTAAGTCGGTTTGTGTCATATCGCCCGTAATCACCATACGGGAAAGGAAACCCAAACGAGTCAAAAGCATTTTCATCTGAGATGGTGTGGTGTTTTGAGCCTCATCAACAATGACAAAAGCGTTGTTGAGTGTACGACCCCGCATGTATGCTAAAGGGGCAACTTCAATGACGCCTCTTTCCATTAATGATGGTACTTTTTCTGGATCAATGAATTCGTTGATGGCATCGTACAGTGGGCGCAAATAGGGATTAACCTTCTGCTGCAAGTCTCCCGGCAAAAAGCCAAGTCTTTCGCCAGCTTCAACAGCAGGACGAGTTAAAATCAGCCGTTCAAATTGGTTGGCGAGGAGAGCTTGTACAGCGACAACAACTGCTAGGAAAGTCTTACCAGTACCAGCAGGACCGGTGCAAAAGGTCAAGTCACGCTTACGTAGCGCTTCGATGTACTGCCGCTGTCGGAAGGTTTTGGCACGGACTTCCTCACCTCTACGCGTCCGAGCGATGACATCTCGCTGTAAATCTTGCAGTTCCTCTTCACGATGGGAGTCTAAAGCGTGACGAGCCGTTAGTATATCAGTACTAGAGATACTATTGCCTTTACTCCAAAGGTCTTCAAGCGATCGCACCAATCGACTAGCTAGGTCAATTTGCTTGCCTGTACCAGAGATATGTAGGTCTTGCCCCCGCAGAACCAGGGTCGCTCCTGTTTGCCGTGCTAAAGTTTTAAGGTTTTCTTCCCCCTCTCCTGCTAGTGCGATCGCACTTGGAATACTCGGCAGTTCAATTTTTAAGGCATCAGCCATAAGGATACATTCAAAATACTAAAAATAGTCAACACACTTTATTTGAACTAGACAATTCCAATAATTTTGTTGCTTTATTTTATGAGGAACGTTCGCGTTTAAATAATACTTAGTTAGGAAAAGTAGAGATGCGGAGAATCGCTGCTCTACTTTTATCTTGGTTTGATTTACAACTGTTTTCAGACCTTAACTCTAACAGCTAGCTGGCATTGGTTAACCGCATAAACAAAGATATTCTTTGTTTTAGTAGCGACCACCTTTGCGTGCGGCTTCCGCTTTGCGTTTACGGCGCAGACTGGGTTTTTCGTATCTTTCCCGGCGCTTGACTTCGGATAAAATTCCGGCTTTTTGAATTTTCTTTTTAAAACGCCTTAATGCCGAGTCAATCGACTCATTTTCACCCAAACGGATTTCAGCCACTCCCTAGTTTCACCTCCTTACAGAGATTATCTGAGTCATATACAATCTTCACTTACCGAAAGTAGGATGGCGCTGGTTTCTCCCGATGGGGAGTCCCCATCTATTGAATCTAAGAGAAGATTTGAGATAGCATTGCGTGTCCACAATGCTATTGCTATACACTGTGCGCCCTTGCAATAATCACACAAGCCAAGGTTAATGCAAGCGTACCTTGGCAGCAATCTTATTTAAACGAAGCGCGATTTAGCAATAGGTTTGTGTCCGTTTCCACGTTTTTCTCTGGGTTTTGGCGGCGGTAATCGCTCTTCCCCTTCATCATCAAAAGACAACCCCTCCCGACTACCAGCAGTGCTGCCATAGATGTCCAGGTAAGCTGATTGTCCAGCAACTTGAGCTGCTGCGGCAACCACAGTGCGAATCGCCTGAATATTGCGTCCACCCCGACCAAAGACTTTCCCCTTATCTGAGCCTTCAAAAGCAATGCGAATCCAAGCGCGGTTACGGGTGTGAGACATTTCACAATCGACGCTCAAAGACTCCGGAGAATCTAAAAACGGTTGAATGAGAAACCTTACCAGTCCAGCGTAGTCAGGACTGGTTATGGCGGATGTTGTTCCGACCTTATGAGGAGGCTTTTGCACTGACCTGTTCAAAGACATTGGCTTTTTGCAGGATGCGACGCACGGTATCAGTTGGTTGAGCGCCTTGTTGTAGTCGCTTGACGATGCCGGGAACATCGAGTCGTACTTCATCAGTTCTGGGATTATAAAAACCCAGCTCTTCTAAGGGACGACCATCGCGGCGAGCGAAGCTGTTAATAGCGACGATGCGGTAACTCGCTTCCCGCTTCTTACCGTATCGCTTCAAGCGCAGTTTAATCATGGTTAAGAAATCATTCTCCTGTTTTTAGGAATCAGTTTGCATTGAGTTAATTGGGAAGTCAGATTATATAAGCTTCCCGAAGACAATTCTAAGGGTAACTTTAGTCCTTGTGAAAACTGTCTATCTCTTATTGTGTAAGCTCCTTCCATTGGGTAGATGGCTGAAGCTATGATGCTAAAATGCCTATTTTAGCACTTGCCTAGTGTTAGGTGTTAGTTTTTATTTATTATTTGTTAGTTGCAACTAAGCACTAACCACTAACTACTAACTCATAATTAAAGCGTACCGAAGCCTTTTTTCTTTTTGTCTTTCTTTGGCTTCTTTTTTGACGAGCTCGCTCCGCCAGTGTAACCCCGCCAACCCGGGGCAGCTGGACGGTTAGCAGCGGCGGGGTTACCCATACCACCGAACATTCCCGGCATTCCGCTTAAGTTTCCTTGACCCATTTGCTGCATGAGATTCCGCATTTTTTGGAAGTCACTCACCAGCTTACTGACATCTGCCTCCTTATAGCCAGCTCCATTTGCAATGCGCCGCCGCCTACTAGGAGAACTTGCCAACAAATCTGGGTTTTGGCGTTCTTGGCGCGTCATAGAATTAATCATCGCTTCACAGCGCTTAAGCTGGGTTTCTCCTTGCTTGAGTTGATCATCGCTCAACTTGTTCATCCCTGGAATAAGCTTGATGATGCCTCCGAGGGAACCCATGTTCTTAAGCAGACGCATTTGCTTGAGAAAGTCGGTAAAGTCGAATTTCGCTGACAGGATTTTCTCCTGCATTTTCTGGGCATCGGCAAGGTCTATTTCTTCCTGAGCCTTTTCTACCAAGGTCAGAACATCGCCCATCCCTAGAATGCGTGACGCCATGCGATCAGGATAAAATGGTTGCAGCGCCTCAACCTTTTCTCCTACACCGACAAACTTGATTGGTGCTCCTGAGATGTGCCGCACAGACAGTGCTGCCCCACCTCGGCTATCACCGTCCAACTTAGTGAGAATTGCACCAGTGATCCCAATCTGTTGGTGGAAAGTGCGGGTCAGATTTGCTGCTTCTTGCCCAGTCATGGCATCCACGACCAAAAGCGTTTCATGGGGTTGGACGGTTTGTTTGATGCGGGCTAACTCCGCCATCATATCTTCGTCTATTTGCAAGCGACCCGCAGTATCAATAATGACTGTATCAATACCTTCCGCTTTACCACGTTCCACGCCTTGCCGCGCAATCTCTACTGGGTCAGCATCAGTTCCTAGTTCAAATACTGGCACATCAATTTGCTTACCCAGCGTCAGCAATTGATCTATCGCTGCTGGACGATACACGTCTGTCGCTACCATTAAGCAGCTGCGCTCTAGTTTACGTAGATGCAAGGCTAACTTGGCGGTAGCAGTGGTTTTCCCTGTACCCTGCAAACCTGCCATCAGGACAACTGTCGGGGGCTGCTGAACCTGTGCTAAAGGAACGTTCTCTTCCCCCATCACCTGTACCAGCTCATCGTAGACAATTTTGATGAACTGTTGGTCAGGTCGTACGCCAGCGATCACTTCAGATCCCAGTGCCTTGGCTTCAACTTCGGTAACGAAATCTTTAACTACCTGGAGATTGACATCTGCTTCTAACAGGGCGCGACGCACTTCCCGCAAAGCTTCTTGAACATTGGTTTGGGAAATTTTGTCCTGACCCCGGATTTTCTTCCAGGCCGCTTCTAAACGGTCAGAGAGTGCTTCAAACATAAATGAGTTAGGTTACGGGTAGTTAGCCAGCAGAGTTTTAACGCGCTATATACAGCTTAGTGTTTTTTAACTTCGACTGTAGCAAAGGGATTATGTGTAGAAGTCTGAAGGATATTGATTAATTTTATAGTACAACTACATTGATACTCAGCATAAGACATCGTTACCACAACTTAAGCAAATGCTTAACTTAACTACTACTTAAAAATTTGCTTAAATATCAAGTGATTAGCGACAAGTCAATATCCTTTTTAACTACTCACTAAATTCTCGATAGCACTAGCTTCTGTCGGCAATGCCGCAGTTAAAACTTCGCTACCTTCTTGTGTCACTAAAACATCATCTTCAATGCGAATTCCTCGCACGTCAGCAAATTGAGATAAACGCTCCCAATTCACAACATTCTGATATGTTGACCGCCAAGTGGCATCATTTAAAATTGCTGGAACTTGATAAAATCCAGGCTCAATTGTGACTAACATTCCCGGACGCAAGGGACGATTTAGACGCAAGTAGCCTAAACCAAAACGGTTACTCCTTGTGCGTCCCTCTTCATACCCTGCTAAATCTCCCAAATCTTCCATATCATGGACATCCAAACCCAATAAATGACCGATACCGTGGGGGAAAAAGAGCGTGTGGGCGTCCATTTCCACTAAATCTTGGGGATTTCCTTGCAAAATGCCTAAATCGACCAAGCCTTCTGTAATCACAGTACAGGCGAGTAAGTGTAAATCTTGATACTCTATACCAGGTTGTATTTTGGCAATGCAAGCATCATGCGCTGCCAGCACGACATCATAAATATCTCTTTGTGTAGATGAAAATTTCCCATTAACAGGCCAGGTGCGGGTTACATCAGCAGCCCAACCCATCTCTGTTTCAGCACCAACATCAGCAAGCAACAAGTCGCCTGGTTGCAGTGGGTGGTGATATTGCTCGTTGTGCAGAACTTCGCCGTGAACTGTGACGATACTGTTGTAGGAAGTGGTCATATGATGAGCGATAATGACTTGTTCCATTGCTGCACGAACTTCTGCTTCAATCTGGGCGCGAGTCGTAGCCGCCATGCCTGCTCTATGTGCCTTTGCAGTCACAGCAGCGGCTTTTCGCAATTCGGCTAGTGCGCCATCGTCGTGAATAAGGCGTAACGAAATAATTGCTTTAGCTAACTCTAAGTCAATTCCTTGCGGTGGCTTTTGCGGCAAAACCCATCGATTTAAGAGTTGCGACTGTTGAGTCCAACTGCCAGCGTCTTGCACCGCAATTGTTGCTGCCCCCGGTGTCCACAACTCCAATTCTGCCATCGGTTTAGCAGCATCTGCTCCAATCATCTGAGCAATTTCCTCACGATGAGGCATTTCTCCATGCCAAAGAGCGCTTTCTGGTTGGGGATTATTCATGAAGAGTTCTAGCTTGCCTGCTGACAGGCGAATTGCTGCGTTGGGCAGTGCAAGTCCTGCAAAGTAGAGGAAATGACTGCTTGCACGGAAGGGAAAGACATTTGCGGGAAAGTTACGCGGACTGCTACTTCCTGACCAGAGAATTGCCGGAAAATCAATGAGGTTGGCTAGTCGTTGCCGTCGCAGGCGTAGAGTATCGGTGAGGAAACGGGAGGTATTTTGCATGGTTGGGAACTCAAAGCAAAGGTTTATAGCCTGCAACAGGAGTTGCAGCAAACTTGACCACTACTTTTACCCCTAAACTGGTCAGAACAAGTAATAAAGTAAAAAGTAAAAAGGCAAAAGTAAAGAATCCCCATAACTAAAGTGAGGGGCTTGACAACAAGGACGCTATATTTCTCGCGCTGCGAAGTGAGCGAAATACATCTTGTTTGTTTTCCATAAATCAATTGAGGGGCTTGTACTTTTTTGTTTCTTTTTATCTTTCTTTTAATAGGATACTTTACTAAGTTCAAAGTTAAAAGGTAAAAGAAAATCGGTTCTTTCTTTTTACTTTTCTCTTTTTACTTTTGACTTGGTTTGACACGGGGATTTTTTAATTATAAGTAATTAAACGAACTTGATATTAGCCGACGGATAAGCTAATGAGCATTCAAGTTGCATAGAGCTAGGGCTGAAGCCCTTACTACAAGCAAATCATCCTGGAAAAATGAATGACGATTAGCTTAGTACCAAATTTAACTAGCATCGGAACTAGTCCTCGTCTGCCGGAAATTCTTCGGCTATTTCCGCTAGTTTATTGAAAGACTTAACCACTGCCATAAATTGTTTTGAAGTATGATTGACGATACTTGCTACTTCCAGGATGACTCGATTTGCAGTGGTTGAAGTTTGCGTTTGGTTTGCCGCAGCTTGGGCAATTTCCTCCACGAGCGAGTCCATTTGAGTATTGACAGTAACAACGGAATTGAGTTTTTGCCGAGTTGCGTCCACCAGTTGAGTTCCTGCAGTCGCCTGCTTTGTTCCAACGGCAATAGCCACCATCACTTCCTGGGTTTGTGCCTGCATTTTCGCTACAAGGGATTCGGTTTCTGCAATGCTCCCTTTCAACTGCCGAGTCGAGATGGTAACTCTTTCAGCGATCGCAATACCCTCCTGCTCAGCTTTGCCACTCTGGGTTGCCTTAAGCGTTATATTCATCGCTAGCAGATTCAGTTCAGAGATAACATTACTAATGAGAACCAATGCTGAGGAGAGGTTTTGGGATGTCTGGTCTAGATGGGAGAGCTTCTCCGTAGCTTCTACAATTGTCTGTCGGATCGCAATAAAGCTGTCCAAAACCCGAATTATTGCCTCGTCCCCAGCTTGTACTTCCCGACTGACTTGCTGTTTGTGGAGTTTCACTTGTTGGATCATGATATCCATCCCCTGAGCCAAATCAGCCACTGCTTTAACATGATTGTAAGCAGCTTGGACAGACTCCATCTGGTTTGACTCCTCTGTGACAAGGGTTTTGATAGCTGTTTTGCGCTCTCTCAGGAGTTCCGACACCTGACGTTGAAGGGCTTCTTTTTGAAGAAGCTGCTCGTCAGAGGTCGTTTCAGCTGCTTGGTATGCTTGATCTAGCTGGTTAAGGAGTCGGGCGTGGTCGAGAGCATATCCTACTTGCATGGCGACCTGGGTAAATAAATCAATTTCCGGTTTCTGCCACTCACGGGTTTTGGAGCACTGATGAGCAATCAATAAACCGAATAGCTTATCATCTTTGAGGATAGGGGCAACTAAATTTGCCTGCACAGCAAAGGGTTCGAGTTGGCTTAGGTGACAAGGGGTCAAACCAGCTTCATAAATGTTGTTGGTCGCCTGAACTCGACCCGCTTGATACTGGTCTACGTAACCCTCTGCAAAACAGGGATCGTGGATTTTGGCTCGCAACGCCTTCGGAAAACCTGGAAGCACTGATTCTGCAAGGACAGTTCCATACCAGTTCTCGTCAAAGCCAAAAACGATCACTCGGTCAGACCTCAGTGCCTTGCGGGCTTCTTCAACCGTGCTTTTCAGGATGTCTTCTTCGTTAAGCGACTCTCGAATGCGGCGGGTAATGTCAATAAATACCTGGAGTTGATCGGCTTTGGTGTCTACCTGCTCTAGTAAGCTGGCGTGGTCAAGAGCGAACCCAACCTGAGCAGCCAACTGAGCGAATAAATCGATCTCAACGTGCTGCCAAGAACGGGGAGCAGAGCACTCATGGGCAATGAGTAAGCCGTATAGCTGGTTATCTAGGATAATCGGAGCGATGAGATTTGCCTTAACAGCAAATCGCTCCAAAAGCCCAATGTAACAATCACTCAGACCAGCTTCGTAAATATTGTCGAGCGCACGAACGCGACCCTTGCGATATTTTTCCACATACCCCCCTGCAAAACAGGGGTCGTGAATTGTAGACCACAACGCTTTTGGCCAACCGGGTGCCACCGATTCTTCGACAAAGGTTCCATCCCAGTTTTTGTCGAAGCGGAAGATGGTTACACGGTCAGTTTTTAAAGCTTGGCGAACTTCCTCAACAGCAGTTCTCAGAACGTCTTCTTGAGAGCGTGATCCCCAGATGCGGCGGCTAATGTTTATTAATAGCTGGGAGATCTCTACTGCTGCTTCCTGTTTCCATACCAGTTCTGGAAGCTGCTCTTCTATCAACTTGAGGTTTGCCTCTAAGGCGACCAGTTCATCTTTAAGAGCTACTCTCGAGCGAGTGTTAATTTCCTGCCGACGCAGTCTATTTACGACGGTAGTAGAAGTTGCAGCAGCGTTTAGAACTCGACGAATGCTACGATTCACAACAATTGCAGCGATCGCACCTGCCAATACTGCTGTTACCCCAGTACTCATTAACAGGAATGATAATAGTTGCCTTTGTAGGGCTTCAGTTTCTCTTAGCCTCTCCTCCTGTCTTAACTGGCTCATCTGCTGATAATTTAACTGACCACCCAAGTAGGTAGCTGTACCAACCATCAGCACTGGGAGCATACTCACAGTAAGTGCCAAAGCCATTGCCTTGGCCTTCAAACTCCATACCTGCTTGCGGTTAGGGGTCGCTTTATCAGAAGAACTGCTAGGCACAGCCTTGGTCGTATGATCCTGAGGGGAGGGAGTTTGAGTCATGAACTAGTTTTCCACTTATCTCACATGGCAAGCATTAGCCGTAGATGCTCAAGATGTCAGAGGGCGCACGATTTGATGAAATATAGTGATTTTCGATTAAAGGCGATACACCAAATTGTAGTGGAGAACAGATGTTCTCCACTACAATTTGGTATATGTCTCATGAATGAGAACTTCTATATTATGTACGGGAAATTGTCAACGCCCACTTAACATAAACATAGCATATACTGACTATTCAGGACAAAAATATTTACTTACAAGGCGTTTTTATTTTTAGGGCGGACTATCTGTTCCCCCCTATGCATTTGCCACAATATTTAAAGAGTGTATTTCTATGTTAAAGGAATGTCTTCCAAACAAAAAGCAAGTGTGAATCGGATCTCATCGTGTCATTGGCCCATTGAGCAATTGCCTGGATTGAGTCAGCAAGAACAATCCCAATTGCAAAACTGCGGTCTTACAACCACAGCGGCGCTCGTCAAACAGGGGAAAACACCTGCGGACAGGCTAGCGCTGGCAAATAAATTACAGATTCATCTTCAATATGTCAATAAATGGGTTGCATTGGCAGATTTGGCTCGTATTCCCAGCGTAGGAACGCAATATTGTGGATTATTGCTGCATGCAGGTATTGCTTCTGTGGCACAGTTAGCAACGACCCCAATTCACAGATTGCACCAACAACTTCTGCGCTTGGTTGTAGCAACAATGCAACGGCGTGATTTATGCCCTTCGATTGAACAAGTTCAACAGTGGAGTCAACAGGCGAAAACAATTTCGGAAATTGCTTAGTACAGGATTGCAAAAGTTGGTAACGAAATGAAGATAATGCATATAGTTTGTAGTAAGCACGAAGAGTGCTAAAGCACTTACTACAAATTAAAACGCCACGAATTCATGCCAAGCTGTACTTAGTTATTAGTTGGTTTTTCTTAACTACTACCGACTATCCACTATCCAATATCCACTACTCACTTAGTCCTTTACTAAAACTCCATTCAGGAAGATATCAGCCAGTCCTTCTGCCATTGCCTGCATTTGTTGGGGTGAGGCGTCTGGTTCCATCAGGGTGTTGTTGGAAAAGCCTGCAATAGCGAACATTCCCAAAAAAACCTTAGCGACAAGTTTGGCATCTATCTGCCGATAGATTCCTTTGTCCATTGCGGTTTGAAAGAATGCTTCAGCAACATCAGTCATTTTGGCAATCACCTCAGACTGGATGCGATCGCGCAAGTCAGGGTGAAACTGTGCCTCCATGAAACAAACCCGCATTAGGTCAGCATTTTTATGGAAATTCCACATCCGGCGGCGCATCACCTGAGCAACAGCCTTATAACTGCCCATTTCACTCAATTCTGTCAGCAAATCTGTCAAAATCTCTACCCACCCTTGAGTTGCCACCTCAATCAAAATCGCCTTTTTATTGGGAAAATGACGGAACAGAGTCCCTTCAGCAACGCCTGCTGCTTGTGCCAAGTCGCGGGTCGTTGTGCCATCAAATCCTTGGGAGGCAAACAGTCGTTGAGCCGCATCTAGAATGCGGATACGTGTTTGTGTTTCTGAGGATGGGGGAGAATTAAAAATTCGCATAACAGTTATAGTGATATACCCGGAACAGGATGTGTAGCCTTATTGTCTATCGTTAGGTGCAATAAATATAGAAAGCTTAATACAAGATTAAGACCCTTCGGGTATCTCCTCCGGAGAGGCTGCGCCTTCGCCGTCAGGCGTGCGCTTGCGCTTACGCCAGTTGCAGGAGGAGCGGCTAACCCTCCCGCAGCACTGGTCTCACCCAGTTGACTAAATAATCTATTTCTGTTGTCATAGACATTTACTTTTATTTTCGCGTATGAACAAGCCTAGTTGCTTATACCAAAGGGAAGTTAAAAACAAAGCAAGTCAACTTTTAGTCTCTTTTCTTGTAGCAATACTCCTTGGGTGGGGGTTGCTACCAGGAATTGCTTTAGCAAAGACTCAAACTCCACCTGCTCAAAGTTCGATTCAACCGTATTTGAATCGAGTGATTAAGCAGTTGACAGAGTTCCGCCTTGACAATGGTATGAAGTTCATTGTCTTGGAACGGCATCAAGCGCCTGTAGTTTCTTTTCTAACCTATGCTGATGTCGGTGGTGTGGATGAGCCAGATGGGAAAACAGGAGTAGCTCACTTTTTAGAGCATTTAGCTTTTAAAGGCACAACGCAAATAGGGACATCTAATTACCAGGCAGAAAAACCACTCCTTGAGCAATTGGATCAATTGGCAGAGCAAATCGCAGCAGCAAAAGCCGCTAATAAAAAGGATGAAGTTGCCAAGTTAGAAGCCCAGTTCAAGCAAATAGAATCACAAGCTGCTAAACTTGCCAAGCAAAACGAATTAGGACGAATTGTGGAACAGGCGGGAGGCGTGGGTTTAAATGCCAATACCTCCACAGAAGCGACTCGTTATTTTTACAGCTTTCCTTCTAATAAGTTAGAACTTTGGATGTCGTTGGAATCAGAAAGATTTCTGGAACCAGTCTTTCGGGAGTTTTATAAAGAGAAAGATGTCATTTTAGAAGAGCGACGGATGCGGGTGGAAAACTCGCCCATCGGAATGATGTTAGAAAAGTTCATTGATGTGGCGTTTAAAGTTCATCCTTATCAGCGTCCTGTCATTGGTTACGATCAAGATATCCGCAATTTAACACGGGAAGATGTGCGGAAATTTTTTGAGGCGTATTATGTCCCCAGTAATTTGACAATTGCCGTTGTTGGTGATGTTAACCCCACTGAAGTTAAGAGACTGGCACAGATTTACTTTGGGCGTTTCAAGGCAAAAGAAAAAGCTGTCACTCCAATTCCCCCAGAACCAAAACAAATGCAACAGCGGGAAGTGACTGTTGAGCTACGTTCTCAACCTTGGTATCTGGAAGGTTATCATCGTCCGGCAATAACTCATCCAGATCAGGCAGTTTATGACATTATAGGCAGGTTGCTAAGTGATGGGCGTACGTCACGCTTATATAAGTCTTTGGTGGAACAGCAGCGGTTGGCGCTCACGGCACAAGGTTTTAGTGGATTTCCCGGAGATAAGTATCCGAATTTGATGTTGTTCTATGCTCTGACGGCTCCGAGTCACACGGTTGATGAGGTGGCGGTGGCTTTGCGAAAGGAAATTGAGAAGTTGAAAACTGAGCCAGTTTCTGCCATTGAATTGGAGCGAGTGAAAACCCAAGCTCGGGCGGGTTTGTTGCGTATGCTCGATTCCAATATGGGAATGGCGCAGCAGTTGTTGGAGTATGAGGTGAAAACCGGCTCTTGGCGGAATTTGTTTAAGCAATTGGATGAAATTGAGGCTGTGACGCCTGCTGATATTCAACGGGTGGCTCAGGCGACTTTTACAACAAACAATCGTACAGTTGGCAAGCTGTTGTCGAAGCAAGGGTAAGAGGAATGAACCACACCAGGATCAGGAGACGCAGAGGAAGAGAGATATGAAGAGATTTAGGGGTAGAAGGAATAAGATAAAAGTGGCAAGTCTTTACTCGTTGCTGGTTAGTGTTGCGCTGGTTCCCTTGCTGTGCTTGGGAATGCTGGATTTTTCTTCGGCGGCGACAGCGGCAAAGCATTACACGGAGTTGCAGTTTTCGCCACTACCTGAGGTGAAGTTACCGAAGTATGAGCGGTATGTGTTGAACAACGGCATGGTTGTGTATTTGATGGAGGATCATGAGTTGCCGTTGGTAGGTGGTGCGGCGATGGTACGTACGGGTGAGCGCTTTGAACCTGGTGATAAGGCTGGTTTGGCTCAGTTGACGGGTACCGTCATGCGTTCTGGAGGAACTCAGAAGCATTCGCCGGATCAGCTCAATGAGATGTTGGAGCAACGGGCGGCTTTGGTAGAAACTGGCATTGGTGAAACTGCCGGCAATGCTAGTTTTGAGGCACTCAGTGAAGACTTGGAAACGGTTTTTGGGTTGTTTGCTGAGGTACTACGGGAGCCAGTGTTTGCCCCCCAAAAGCTGGATTTGGCGAAAACGCAGTTGCGGGGTGCGATTGCTCGGCGTAATGATGATCCAGATGATATTGCTAGTCGGGAATTTAAAAAGTTGATTTATGGCAAAGAAAGTCCTTATGCCCGTACTGAAGAGTATGCAACGCTGGATAAAATTTCCCGTGAGGATTTGGTGAAGTTTAAAGAGCAGTATTTTTATCCCAATAATATGATTTTGGGAATTGTGGGAGATTTTAACTCCAAGAAAATGCGATCGCTTATTCAAGCTAAGTTGAGTGATTGGAAACCTAACCCCAAACTAGCTAAACCTCAGCTGCCTCAGGTGTCGCAAGATAAAGTTGGTGGTGTTTTTGTTGTCAATCAGCCACAACTGACGCAAAGTAATATTCTGATTGGGCATTTGGGAGGGCAATTCAATAATCCTGACTATCCCGCATTGGATGTGTTGAATGGGGTGTTGAATGGATTCGGCGGACGCTTGTTTAATGAAGTGCGATCGCGTCAGGGTTTAGCATACTCGGTATACGGTTTGTGGAGTCCCCGCCATGACTATCCTGGAATGTTCATTGCTGGCGGACAAACGCGATCCGATGCGACAGTGCAGTTTGTACAAGCTCTACAGGAAGAAATCAAGCGCATACAAGCTCAACCCGTAACGCCTCAGGAGTTGGCTTTTGCTAAGGAATCAACTCTCAACTCGTTTGTTTTCAATTTTGAAGACCCTGGGCAAACATTATCTCGCCTCATGCGCTACGAATATTACGGCTATCCGTCCGATTTCTTGTTCCGGTATCAGCGTGCTGTGCAAGCAACAACAGCAGCTGATGTACAACGGGTAGCGCGGAAATACCTCAAGCCAGAGAATTTGGTAACTTTAGTGGTGGGAAATCAAAACGCCATTAGCCCGCCACTAACGCAACTAGCTACACAAGTGACGCCTATAGATGTGACGATTCCCGGTTCACCAACACAGGCGAAAAATTAAACAATATCTCCAAGGTTGTACAGAGTAGGGGCAATTCATGAATTGCCCCTACTTTTTTAATTGCATTTGCCTGAATTGAAAAGACAAAATTCCTTTAGTTGTGTCTGTTGTCTCTACAAGCTGTCACACTTTTCGAGGAAATAACAGATAGGGAAAGCAATGACGACATTTTTAAAGTTCTAGAAAAGGACGTCAATATTAAAGTTGGAGATAATTACATCTATCTATTGATATACAACTTGAGTTTGGCTAATATCCGTCAGACATCATGAATTCAGTAGACATCTCACATTGGTCTTCTACCCATTTGTAGATATTTTCATATAATTACTAAAAACTTAAGACATAAAATCTTTAGTTGTGTCAAGAAAAGAGAGTGGAAAACCTTGATTTTCTAGTTTGTTTTATTAAGAATGTAATTAAGGTTGAATCAAGGATTAAGCCAAACAAAGTTTAATCCGAAACCAAGAAAAGTCAAATCATTTATTGAGGAGAAAAGAAAATGGCTAACATCAAAATCTCTGAACTACGTCCTGCTGGTGCTGAACTGTTCCAAGATAGCGAAAGCTTCCTCAACGAACTCAACGACCAAGAAATGTCTGTTTTTGGCGGTGGAGACGGAGATGTTGTAGTTACCGTTGATAGCAATGTAGACAGCGTAGATATCAAGACTCAAGATATCTCTGTTTCCATTGGCTAATTGTTGAATCCGAAACCAAGAAAAGTCAAATCATTATTTCAGGAGAAAACATCATGGCTAACATCAAAATCTCTGAACTACGTCCTGCTGGTGCTGAACTGTTCCAAGATAGCGAAAGCTTCCTCAACGAACTCAACGACCAAGAAATGTCTGTTTTTGGCGGTGGAGACGGAGATGTTGTAGTTACCGTTGATAGCAATGTCGATACCCTAGATATCAAGACTAAAGATATCTCTGTTTCCATTGGCTAATTGTTGAATTCCAAACCAAGAAAAGTCAAATCATTATTTCAGGAGAAAACATCATGGCTAACATCAAAATCTCTGAACTACGTCCTGCTGGTGCTGAATTGTTCCAAGATAGCGAAAGCTTCCTCAACGAACTCAACGACCAAGAAATGTCTGTTTTTGGCGGTGGAGACGGAGATGTCGTAGTTACCGTTGATAGCAACGTGGACAGCGTAGATATCAAGACTAAAGATATCTCTGTTTCCATTGGCTAATTGTTGAATTCCAAACCAAGAAAAGTCAAATCATTATTTCAGGAGAAAACATCATGGCTAACATCAAAATCTCTGAACTACGTCCTGCTGGTGCTGAATTGTTCCAAGATAGCGAAAGCTTCCTCAACGAACTCAACGACCAAGAAATGTCTGTTTTTGGCGGTGGAGACGGAGATGTTGTAGTTACCATTGATAGCAATGTAGACAGCGTAGATATCAAGACTAAAGATATCTCTGTTTCAATTGGCTAACTGTTTGAACCCTAAGCGCTCAACTTTTTTGGCATTAGTCCATACCAATGTGACTAATTAAGCTCAATCGGAGTTGTTCAATCTCCGATTGAGTGTGATCCATAATCTAATTATAGCGGTTCTCAGTTAAGTAGAATCAGTTTCTCAAACCTAACTCCCCTAAATCCCTTCCTACCTGTTTCTAACCCTCCCCTCTGCGGGGGAGGGAAAAGGAATAAATTTTTTAGTTGGAAGGGGTTATAATCCCTCTCCTTCTAGGAGAGGGATTAAGGAGTAGTAAAATTTCTGTATTTTTGAGATTTTTTAAGTGTGTATAAAAATCAAAAAATTGAAAATCAAAAAATAAAATTATTTTAAATAAAGTTTTGCATCATGACATTTGTATTAAGTTCTCAAAATGTTTTAGATTATCTGATTGAGCAGGGTCTGTGTACTCCAGAAGAAAAAGCTCAAAGTGAAATTGAACAAAAATACGCCAAAAACTTTAACCTGTTACTGACTTTGCCACAGGGTCGTAAACTTCTTGTTAAGCAAGAGCCTCGCAATCGAGAAGGAAAGACAGCAGGGGAGTTTTTGCGCGAATGGCAGATTCACGAATTTTTACAAAAATTCACAGAATTAAACCAGATGCACTTTTGGCTCTCAGAAGGAATTTATTTTAACGCGCAGCATTCAATTATTGTTTTAAACTATCTAGAGAACTATCGTGATTTGATGAATTTCTACGCCAAGGAAAATATCTTTCCTACGGAGATTGCTACTGCGATCGGCACGATTTTAGCCAATATTCATCGCCTAACTCTCGGTCGTCAAGACTATCAAGACTTTTTTGCTCCAAAGCAGGAGAATCAATCTCCCAAAACAGTTCTCCATCTGGTAAAGAAGATAGAACGGATTGGTCCAGAAATTTTTGGTTTGGTTCCAGCCGATGGTTTAAAATTCTATTCGCTCTATCAGCGCTATGACAGTTTGGGGCAAGCGATCGCAGAACTTGGTTCTTCTTTAGTTCCTTGTTGTTTGACCCACAATGACCTGAAGCTGAACAATATCCTATTGTCTCATGATTGGCAGCAAGTTAATCCTCCCTTGATTAAGGAGGGAAACAGTATGGTACGATTTATTGATTGGGAACGCTGCGGTTGGGGAGATCCTGCCTTAGATTTAGGCACGCTCATCGGCAGCTACTTGCTCATCTGGCTTAGAAGCTTGATTACAAGTAAAACGATGAGTCTTGATGAGTCGTTGGGGATGGCGACAACTCCTCTGGAACAAATACAACCTTCCCTTGCGGCTTTAGCAAGTGCTTATTTTGCTGACTTTCCAGAAATTTTAGAACATCGCCCTGATTTCTTGCAGCGAGTCGTGCAATCTTCTGGTTGGAATTTGATTACCGCCATTCAGTCAATGCTACAATACCAAAAATCCTTTGGCAATATGGGTATCTGTATGCTTCAGGTGGCTAAGTCTTTGTTATGCCGTCCGGAAGCATCCATTCCGACGATTTTTGGCATGGAAGCATCAGCCCTTACTCGCACAAGCTTATCTCTAGCTTAGAAGAGGACGCAAAGACAAATCAAAAGTTAAAAGTCAAAAGTTAAAATATTTTTTACTTTTCATTACCCCTTATTTACAGATCAGTCTTTATGCAACTGTTAGATTCGCTACAAATTCAAACAGGAGCTATTCCAGAGTCATTGCAGGTTTCACTGCAAGACATAATTAATAAAGTCGAAATTCAGTCCCACTTTTGTATTAGGCATCCTGATTATAAACCGTTGGAAGTTCCATCTGAGGCAATTCCACGCTTTCAGCAATTGCCCTTAGCTATACAAAATAAGTTTCTCAACCAACGGCTATGTCGTTTTCTCTACGGCATCTATTACAACGCTTCCCTGAAACGTGCCTTAGCACCTGACGAGGATGCAACAAATTTGGACATAAACCAAAATTTAGAGAACAACACCTACCTAGGGGTAGATGTGGCGTTTTACGACCGTTTGCATGAAACTAACAGTGGCGAAGGCTACTTGAGCTACGGTTGGCAGGTGATGAAAGAAGAAACAGATGGTGCTTTGGCAGTGCAGAAGGAGGGTTTGACACTGCATATTGACCGTGCGAAGCATCTCCAACCAGAAGCGCAAACTGCCACAGTCGGCGACTTGGTTGCCATCAAAATGCCCAAGAATTTGGTGCAAAATGGCTTTTATATGGCAGTTGGCAATGCAACAAGATTGAACGACAAAGGAGAGACTGTCCGCGTCTACTTTAACTTAACTCCACCAGGTGCAGTTGCAGTCATGGGAAGCTTGACTGCCCAACTAAACGCCATTGCCATTGCCTTCAAGTTTAAAGCGCTATACAACCCAAAAGACTACGGGCGTTACGATTCAGCGGTGCTTTACTTTGATAAAAGCAAGTATGAAGCTGTCCACTCAGTACTAGAGAGGGTGTATGCAGAACACCAATCCCATTTTCAGCCCAAAGTCCCTTTGTTTACCAAGTTACTAGCACCGGGGTTGGCGATCGCCGAAGAACCAAACCAGAAATTTGCAGAAAAAGAAAGTTTTGGTACGAATCGCTGTCAAATTGTTGCCAATGGTTTACTCGAAGCTTGGCATAAAGGGGATAATACACCTGAAGGTCGGATGACAGCGATCATGCAACAATTCTCCTTAGTAAACATTGAATTGCAGCGTCCTTACCTCAATGCCAACTCTGAGGATATGTACACCCCATTGAAGCTATGAAAATTACCAATCTTGTACCCAAAGTTGAGCAAACGTCCATCAACCCAGAGGCTGAAATTGCCCTCGCCAATAGTAGA
Source organism: Mastigocladopsis repens PCC 10914 (assembly GCF_000315565.1). Classification (NCBI taxonomy): domain Bacteria; kingdom Bacillati; phylum Cyanobacteriota; class Cyanophyceae; order Nostocales; family Symphyonemataceae; genus Mastigocladopsis; species Mastigocladopsis repens. The sequence goes on from NZ_JH992901.1 coordinate 795,672, forward strand.
TTTCCAGAGTCGGATCTCCCTTTTTACCGCAAACTTGGGCGGACTAACTTAACGGTCAGTTGTCTGGGATTGGGAGGTGGGGGTCAGATCTCTAGTGAAGATACTCTTTACGCCTTCGACCAAGGAATTAACTATTTCTTCTACTCCAGCGATTTGCATCACTATTTTTATAGTTCGATGGCTGGGGCACTCCGCAATTTATGTGGACGCGGCTCCTCGGTACGAGAAAAGGTGGTTCTAGCAACTGTAAGTTACATGATTAGAACCCCAGATGCAGTGTTGAGCTGTCTGTTCGATCAGTTTTCAGACTTGGGAATGGACTACATTGATGTGTTTTTTTGGGGCTGGATTGACAACCATAATGCCGACGCTTTTACCAAGTGCGTGAGCGCCTCTGACGATATGCGGGGTCCAAATACGGTTTGTCAGCGAACCATAGAAAGAATCTTTGGCGTTTCGGAACGCCTGAAAAAAATGGGTGCGGTGCGCTATATCGGTGCTTCTTTCCACGACCATGATCTGGCACAACAGTGGTTGAATAGCTCTTTATTGGATGTGGTCATGGTCAGGCACAACGTTGCACACCGCACCGCCCAAACTAAGGTTTTCCCTCATTTGGATGCTAACGATCCACATCGACCAGGTATTGTCACCTTTAAGTCTGGTGGTATGTATGGTCCATTGTGGCATCCCCCAGCCGGTTTACCTTCTGAATGCTGGCAACCTTCAGTGCCAGATTTATATCGCTATTCCTTAAGCCAAAACTGCGTGGATGTAGCATTAGCGGGTTGGCGAAATCGTCAGGAAGTTGATGCGGCGATTAAGGCTGTCCAGAAAGGTAAATTAAAACCTGAGGAATTGGACTACCTTAACTTGTATGGCGATCTGCATCGTAAACGCGTGAAAATCCAAGACGTTGCGCCAGAAAGACTCTTGGTCGCAAGTTCTAAGTAGCAATACCATCACTATATATCTATATAAAAATAAAAAGCCATAAAAACAGCCATGCAACAAGATTTGGAACCACCTGTACAAGCACTTCCCCCTACCGATGAGGCTGAACGTAGTCAAAAATCTCTGCCTCAAGAAGGATTTACAGCACAACAAATCTCTCCGGCAACAGATGCAGATGTCATTGCATATCTGCGTCGTTCAGCTAAATTAGCAGAAATTGCGGCTTTAGCTGAACGAGATGCACTAGTCTTAGCCGGATGCGAGAAGTTTGGAATTACGGTGTCTGAAGAGGAAGTGCAAGCCGCTGGAGATGACTTTCGCCAAGAAAGGAAGTTATGGGGATTACAGGAAACGATGGCGTGGTTAGACCAGCAGCGGATTGGTGTAGAGGACTGGTCGCAAGGAATTAGAGTGGCGCTGCTAGAGAAAAAACTTAAAGAACATCTGTTTGGTGCAGGTGTGGACGGTGAATATATGAGAAACCGCGATCGCTACAGAAGGGTGGCGGTATCACAGATACTAGTTGTTGACTTGGATACCGCTTGGAAAATCGTGCAGATGCTACGCGAGGGACACGCTTCTTTCTGTGCTTTGGCATTGGAATACTCGAAGGGTAAGCAATCCCAAGAAAAGGGGGGTTTTGTCGGAATTCGCTTTTTGGTAGAACTCACTCCTGAAATTGCTGAAACTATTAACAACGCCAAAGAAGGCGAAATTTTAGGTCCAGTTCAAAGCAAATTGGGTTATCACGTTGTCAGAGTTGAAAAGTGGTTTCCCACTGTATTAAATCAAGCGGTGAGAGAGCAAATTATGGACTCTTTGTTTCAAGGTTGGTTAAAGAATTTTAAAAATTCCAACCATCATGGTTAAAACTATTTTTCTAATAGGGTGGGCAGTGCCCATCCTACTGGTTGATTGCTTTATGCAAATTATATATGTGATAGCTTAAGGGGCTTTCCTCACACAGCATTCGCTGATTTCCGCTAGATAGCCTCAGTCGAAGAATTGCCATCTTCAATTTGGGCAGAAATTTCTAGTTCAGCCATTTGTTGCTTTAACCAAGCTGCAAACAAATCTCCCAAAATCTTAACGCGCAATTGTTCGTCTAATTGCGGTTGAATAATTTCCTCAACCAAAATGATATGGACTCCTTTTGGTGTCATAATTGGCTTAAGAATCTGTGGCGGATTGGCGGCAAAAACTGCTGCTGCAATTTCCGGTTTCAAATCAATATGGCGTCTGATTCCCTGATATCCTCCAGCGCGCCGGAGTGCTGGTTCTTTAATATATTGCCGAGCGATTTGTTGGAAAGAGATTTCACATTCTTGTAGGGCGTAAAACACTTCCAAAGCCAAGTCTTCATCATCCAAAATGACTTCATAGATAACTGCTCCGGCATAATCAAGTTCGTGTTCATAAAAGAACGGTTCAATGTGATCTGCAAATAGATGCATTGCTAACTTGTTAGAAAGCAGGTTTGTGTATGCCAATTCTTCAAAGTCATCGACAGAAAGATGATATTTTTTTAGCCATGCCCAGGTATCTTCTGCTTTGAGGAGTTTGTTGGCTAAACGTAGGTTATCTGCTGCCTGTTGAAGTTCTTCTGGCTCGATTTTAAGATCTGCTTGTTTAGCAGCATCAGCAATAATTTTTCGAGTGGCAATACCTTCCAATAAACTAGGAATTTGGCAGGAGATTCTGATGTGATAAAGAATCTCTTCCTGAGAAACATTAAGCACTCTTAACATTATGGCATTCCTCCGATTAAGCTAATAGACCTATCCGGAAATTCTCTTTCAATACAATCACTACAAGAGTTTGGTAGGAATTTTCGGACAAGTCTATTAGGTATTTATTTGATGCGTATAACAAAACGGTTTCTTTTCTTCAACCTGCGAAATGTGGGATTTATGCAGCTACTAAAGAAATTTACATTTCTTGATATCATTACCTCATTTAGTAACGCCCGAAAGTTCATCGTCGAGAGTCAATAACTCATAGTTGTTGACTAATAACAAATCACTAAAGCTCTAAACCGCCGGTTTGCAACTTCTTAAAGGGGTCTAAGATGTAGTCAATAACACGGCGCTGGCGAACAATAACCTCAGCAGTTGCAGTCTGACCGGGAGTGATGGAGATACGTTTGTCACCATTGTGGATGTACTGCTGGTCCAAAGCGATTTCTAACTCAAAGTTTTCGATGTTACCTTGAGGAGATTGAGTGAGTTTAGAGTCAGGAGAAATCCAGCTAACACGCCCAGAGACAATGCCATACTCCTGGAAAGGATAAGCATCAAACTTGAGTTTGACAGGCATCCCCACTTTTAAGAAACCACTATCTTGGCTAGGCATCTGAGCCTTAAGTACTAACTCAGTATTCTTAGGTGCAATTTGGGCAACTCTGTTACCGGCTTGTAGCACAGCGCCAGGCTTAGTCACCGGCAACTCAAAAATCACACCATCAATTGGCGAACGCACCACTCGTTGTTGCAACTGAATCTTTAAGGATGTGATTTGGCTGAGTGTTTGAGCAATTTCCGATTGCAGGGAGTTGATTTGTGTTTGCATATCTTTAAGTTGTTCTTGACTTTTTAACAAAGCCAGTTGACCAGTATGAATCAGGCTTTGATAGCTGCGTTGTTCCTCTTGCAAACGCAGTTGTGCAAGCTCGATATCAGACTTAGCTTGCTCAACACTCTTGTGATAATTGCTCTGGTGTTCAAGCAAGCTAGAGTGAGCCTGAGAAATATCAGACTGAGCTTGCACATGGCGTTCGTGGTTTTCTTTAGCAGACTGTTCCACTTCCTTGAAGCGGTCTAGTGACATCACACCGTCTTCATAGGCTTTTTGATAGCGTGGGACTTTTTCTTGAGCGGCGTGTAAACGAACTTGTGCTAACTGATGTGCAGCTTGACTGGACTCGAGAGCTTGCTGCATCTGGTTAACTTTCGCTAGTTTTTCTTGTTTTTGTAAGTTAAGAGTAGTTTTGAGACCATCGAGGTTCTGTTGCGCTTGTTGCACCTGAGACTGTTTTGCCAATTGTTGAGCTTGGTTTTGTTGCTCTTGGGTACGCACACTCAGCAACAATTGATTTTTCAGCAGTTCTAAATTCTGCCGCTTATTTTGCAGCCCGGCGAGTTTTTCTTGCACTTGCTCGAGTTGAGTTTTCAACACATCTGATTTGAGTTCGAGCAGCACCTGCCCAGCTTTGACGGTTTCGCCTTCTTTGACCTTGACGGCAACAACGCTGCCTTCGGCTTGAGTGTCCAGTTTTTGGGTTGCGCCTAATGGTTCGATACGCCCTCTGGCGCTTCCTGTTTCATCCACCTTTGAGAGCATTGCCCATGGTAAGGCGATGGCTACAAAGCCTACCAACAGATACAGCAACGAGCGCGTCCATGCTTGCGGTAAGGCATCGAGCAGTTCTTCGGTTCCGTAGAACCAATCTTTTGCTTCACCTGATGCGTCTGTGCGCTCATTAAGCTTGGTAGATTCCGCAATTTCCTCATGCTGGATGTCACTTTTATACTCATCCTGCTCACTTCTAGCGAGTGCAGATGATGAATTGTGAGATCGGTTTGGCATAGTTTTATTTCAAAAATAGAGAGATGGTGAGTCTAGCGCCGTGCCGTTCGGCGCAGCCGTGCCGAAGGCTCAGGCATAGCCGGAGGGGGGTTCCCCCGTTGAGGCGACTGGCGTTGGCGCAACTTTTGGGGAGGAGATACCCGAAGGGAGAGATGGGGAGGTGGGAAGATAAAGAGATTCAAAATTCTCTAGCCCTTAGTTCTTAAACTCAACCTGTTTGAGCAAGTTGTTGCTGGTTGAGGTAGTAGTAATGCCCTTTTTTGGCGATTAATTCCTTGTGAGTCCCACTTTCGACCAATACGCCGCGATCTAAAACTAGAATCAAGTCAGCGTTGCGTACAGTAGAGAGGCGATGAGCAATTATTAGGCTGCTGCGCCCTTTGAGAATTGTTTTTAGGTTGTTCTGGATGATGCGTTCAGATTCCGCATCCAGGTTACTGGTGGCTTCATCGAATATTAAAAATCGGGGATTGCCTAGCAAAGCACGGGCGATGGCTAGGCGTTGGCGTTGTCCACCAGACAGCATTCCCCCGCCTTCACCAATTTGGGTTTCATAACCCATTGGTAGTTGCTGAATAAATTCGTCTGCTCCTGCCAAACGAGCTGCCTCAATAATCTCTTCTAGAGAGGCTTCTGGGTGAGCAATACTGATATTTTCCCGAATCGTGCCGCCAAATAAGAAGATATCTTGATTGACAACACCAATTTGAGACCGAAGCGATCGCAGGGCAATACTACTGACATCATGACCATCAATCAGCAATTTGCCCTCGGTGGCAGGATATAAACCCAAAATTAACTTAGAAAGGGTGGTTTTCCCAGAACCACTCCGCCCTACAACCGCTACTGTTTCCTCTGGCTTGATTTCAAAGCTGAGATTTTGCAGCACATTAATATCGCTTTCTGGGTGATAGCGGAAAGTGAGATTCTCAAAGCGAATGTGACCGCGCAGCCTAGGTAAAAACTGGCGGGGTGATGAGTGCAAGTCTTCTTCTGGTTCCGCTTCCAACACATCATTAATGCGTTCGGCAGAAACGATAACTTCTTGCACTTGATTCCACAGCACTGTGAGGCGTTGGAAAGGACGGATGATGTTGCCCAACAACATATTGAAAGCAACTAATTGTCCAATGGTGAGTTGGTTTTGAATCACCAGCCATGCCCCATACCACAGTAATCCCGTGGTTATCATCGTTTCGATAGTAGAACTGAAAATTTGCAGTTGGTTACTAATGACCTGCCCGCCAAATATTTTTTTAATGAAATTATTCAGCAGTTCCTCCCAATGCCAGCGCACCGTCTGTTCTACTGCCATTGAGCGAATCGAGCGAATCCCTGTGAGGGATTGAATGAGATAACTGTTCTCCTTAGCTAAGGCATTAAAAACCTCTCGGTTGATACGGTGAAAGAAAGGTGTCGCTACCAGCGCTAGCAGAAAAAATGGTGGCACAACCAAAAGCGCTAGCAATGCCATCTGCCAGCTGTACCAAAACATCAATCCTACATAAATAAACACTGTCAGCAAATCGAGAATGATTGACAGTGCTTCGCCGGTAAGGAAACGCTGAATTTTCTGATTTTCTTGGACGCGAGAAACAATATCGCCAACGTAACGTGACTCAAAAAATGCCAGGGGCAAGCGGAAGGTATGTTTGATAAAACCCACCATCAGCGCTACTCCAACGCGGTTAGCTGTGTGATCCAGCAAATATTGCCGTAGTCCGGTCATGGCGACTCGGAACAAACCAAAAATCAGCAACCCGAACCCGATGGCGGTTAAAGTGAGGGCGCTACCCTGCACAATCACTCGGTCTAGCAGCAGCTGGGTGAATAGCGGCGTGACCAGTCCAAATAGCTGAATAAATACGCTAGCAATGAACACTTCTAGCAGGACTTGTCGGTGAGGTTTGACTAACTCGAGAAACTGCCAGAATGGTGTACTCGCTTCTTCGGTTTCTTTAAGTAGATCTGTGGGTTGCAATAGTAAGGCATTACCTGTCCAACCTGCTTTAAATTCAGCATGGGTGAGGTTGCGTTGAGCAATGGCAGGGTCGCCGACAATCACCCGTTTAGGAGTGATTTCGTAGACGACGATGTAATGTTTGCCTTCCCAGTGAACAATGGCAGGCAAGGGTTGTTCTGCCAATTTATCGAGGCTAGCTTTGACTGGTCGGGTCGTAAAACCGATGCTTTCTGCTGCTGCTGTTAAACCCCGCAGTGATGCCCCGCTGCGACTGACGTTGGCTAAATCCCGCAGGCGATTTACACTCAAGCGCTTGCCCCAATAGCGACCAATCATTACCAAGCAGGCTGCCCCACAGTCAGAGGCGCTTTGTTGTGCAAAGAACGGATAGCGCTTGGTGAAGCGTCCTAACACTTGCCCCGCTTTGACTTGAGGACTGGGAAAGTAAGGTCGTGATTTTTTTTGCTTTTGTTTTGGTGGGGAAGTTGGCTGCCGAAATGAAATGATGTTACTTTCTTTGGCAAATGTTTTTTGAAAGGATTTGCTTTGGCGCGTCTTGAAGTCTTCATCAGTGGCAACTGTTAACTCAGAGCCAGAGCCAACCAATTCTGCTAACTGGGGACAGTATAGCAGTGCTGTTTGCCAATCAGAATTCCTTAGACAGTAAGCAATTGTTGGTTGCGTAGCCTGCCAACTACCCTGTTTTTCAGGAGGATAGATGTTGCCTGAAGTGAGCCTGTAACCGCCAGAATGCAACACTTGACCCCGACGCAACAGCCACAGCTTGTAATCTTTGCATAGTGTTTCTGGGATAGAGCCAATTTCCAAATTGTGCCGCTCAAATACTGGTAAGGCGTTGAGCATCTCCTTTATGTTGCGCTGTTGAGAGTTCTGGCAACATAACAGCAGCAAATCCCAAAGTTCTGCTTGACGGTACAGCTTATCGCGGATTTGGTTGTTGCCCATTAAAGGTTGCAACGCTTCTTCCTTAAGATAGCAAAGCTTTAAGTTATAAGAAGCTCTAGCGGCGTAAGGACTGAAGTCCTCTTGAGGAAACAGAGTCGCTTCACCAAATGATGCCCCTGCTGAAAGGGTGGTGATTAAGTTATTGGAGCTATCCAGCAGTCTTACTTTACCTGCAAGGACTATGTAAATTCCGGCTTGAGCGTCTGTTGATTGCCAGAACAGCTTTGTTACTGGTGGCTCTAAAATTTCTGCTGTTGTTAAACAACTTTGCACTTCCTTTGGTGAAAGTGTCTCTCCCACGGTTTGGGTAAGTAGTTGACCAAGCTGTTGCTTTGAATACACTGATACCATCTTTTTAGCTCAACTACAAAATTATTTACTGGTGTTAATTAGATTGAATAACCAGTGGGAGCGAGGCTCTGAGGTGAACTGTAGGTCACTAATCGTAATGCTTGAATCCTTTGTGTGGTCAGTTGCTTGTTTGCTGGAGGAGCGTTTTTGTTTGGTGGAAAGCCCCATTTGTTTCAGTAGGCGGTTGATGTGGCGATCGCTAATTTCAATACCAAATTCTTTTGCTAAGTGTTTGCTTAACCATTGAGCGGTCCAGCACTTAAATGAATAACCATATTCATGAGGACTGTGATTCACCAATTCCTGCAAACGTTGGATATATTCAGCGTTAACAGTCTTAGGTCTACCTATTGGATGCTCCTTCCATTTGTGCGCCAAACCTGCTTGTGCTAAAGCAATCCAATACCGTGCCATCTCCTGGGAACAACCTAAGATTTGACAGATTTCGGTTTGAGATTTCCCCATATCTGCCAGCAACATAATTTCTAGTCTCCGACGGTATTCTGGTTGGAAATTGGTTTGCAAATTCTTGAGCAGGACTTTCCGTTGAAAAGGTGTTAAAAACTTGCCAGAAGCAGGGTCGTCGCTCTCAAATTCTTCAGATTTTCTCAAGTGGTCTGACATCATTCTTTTGTCACCTGTATCTTACGTATGCAAATTTGTATGCCGCTGATGGTATAATATTAATCACCCTAACTTTCAATGCTAGCAGTACATTTTCTTAAGTTCAGTGGGTTTCATTAAATATCACTATAATTTGATATTTTCTCTGATATCTCTCCTTGCAGAAGGAAGGTAATTTACCTACCTCTTCCCTCTTAGGGAAGGCTAGGTTCATTTTTTTTGTTACGTCTCACCAATTTTTTTTGATAACTGTAAAGGTCTTTGAAACCTTACCCAATTCTAATTTTGATGTCTTACGTTTTTATTAAAGTTTGCCAAACAGACTCATATTTTTTCACTACTGCTAAGGAGAAATATGAAAACTTTTTGTTAAAAGAGTTTTGCAATTTTTTGAAAATAAAATTACCTTCGCTCATTACAGACAAATTAGAGACACTAAAGGAATGTGAGAATTTGACTTTTATTTCTCTCTCCACAGCGACAGAATAACGTTCATAGCTTAACCTCTTGCTCTTGTAGTTTATTTAATTTAATTAACAAAAAAGTTGGAAAACTATCCCACTGCTAACAAGTAGAAGCATCAAGGTCAGGTGTCTGTGTAATAAGTATTATTACTGCAACCTGATATTAAATGCTTAGAAAGCACCAGTTTATTATAGATTTGAAATCATCCGCTAGATAATTTCAACCATAAATCCTTAAAAAGGATATCAACAGCACCTTGTTCCTTAATTATTACTTAGTAAATTCCTTAAAATATTGTCAAGTATCTAATATTTTTTTATATAAGAAATATACAGATATAAACATTATATTTTCCACTTACAATCATAATTATAAATTTATATGTATCAATAAAGAATTCAGACTTAGGATAGATAAATATGAAGACTTCTATCGTGAGTATGAAACTACTATAGCAGTCCGAAATCATTTGTGAGAAACCACTAATGACAAATGACGAATGATCCTATGGCTGACGCCACGCGTTACGGCTATGATACCGTTGGCGAAATATTACTTAACATAAAAACGGAGAGTTTACGGTGTATTACATGATAAAGAGAGCTACACTCCACCATGTAATACACGGTAACAAAAAATGAACTTAGCTGCCTCAATTATCAATAAACTAGAAGAAATACCTTTGGAGGCAGTATATGTGCTTACATCCGGAAAAAATTCCTCCTGTTCCCAATGAAACGGTACGTGTAGCCAAAGCCGCGTTTCCCAAAGGTAATTTATATATGCGATTGCGTGATGAACTTGGGGTATTTTATCAGGATGAAGATTTCGCATCGCTTTATCCACAACGCGGTCAACCTGCACTTGCACCTTGGCGTTTGGCAATGGTACTGGTGATGCAATATTTAGAAAATCTTTCAGACAGGCAAGCAGCCCAAGCAGTGCAAGGACGGATTGATTGGAAATATGCTTTGTCGTTGGAGTTAACAGATCCAGGTTTTGACTTTAGTATTTTAAGCGAATTCCGTGATCGATTGATCTCAGGTGGTATTGAGCAGCAAATACTAGACAAGATGCTGTTGAGATTTCAGGAACTCAAACTGCTGTCAGCAAGAGGAAAACAGCGCACTGACTCAACTCATATACTAGCGGTGGTCAGAGAGTTAACAAGACTGGAACATCTGGGAGAAACCCTGCGGTATACTTTAAATGCTGTGGCAGAAATAGCACCCACCTGGCTGAAGTCATTGGCTCCCCCCGAATGGTATGACCGCTATAGCAAACGCTTTGAAGATTCCCGACTACCCAGAACGGCTCCAGAACGAGAAGCTTTGGCTGTGACAATTGGGGCTGATGGCTTTGATTTACTTGATGCTATCTATTCTCAAACAGCACCCGTTGAATTGCGACAACTGCCAGCCGTAGAAGTTTTGCGTCAGGTCTGGTTACAGCAATACTATGCACCAACAGAGAAAATTCAGTTACGCAATGAAAAAGATGGCCCGCCTTCGGCACTACGAATTCGCTCACCCTACGACTTAGAAGCGCGTAATAGTACTAAGCGCACTACCAACTGGACAGGGTACAAAGTGCATCTAACAGAAAGTTGTGATGAAAATTTACCTCATATCATTACTCATGTAGAATCTACTCCTGCTACAAGTCAAGACCAAACGGTTGTTCCCTCAATTCATCAAGCTCTGGAGCAGAAAGACCTTTTACCTCAACAGCATTTGGTTGATCAAGGGTATACTTCTTCCCAATTGCTTTCTAGCTCACAGCGAGACTATAACATTGATTTGTTCGGGCCAGTAGCCCTCAACGTTGGATGGCAAGCAAAAGCAGGTCTTGGATTTGATTTATCTCATTTTAAAATAGATTGGGAGCATAAAGCCGTATATTGTCCTCAAGGTAAGCGTAGTTACCTTTGGAAAAAGAATAAAGACGTTTATGGAAAACCCGTAATTTACGTCGAGTTTCGGCAGCGTGATTGTTTAGCGTGTCCGGTTCGGTCTCAATGCACTCGTGCAAAAACAAACCCTCGTGGGTTAACCATACAGGTGCAATCCGATTACGAAGCTCTTCAAAAAGCCAGGGAACGACAAAAAACTGAACAGTTTCAAAAACAGTATGGGCTGCGCTCAGGTATTGAAGGAACTATCTCTCAAGGAATCCGAGCATTTGAAATGCGCGACTGCCGTTATATTGGGCTAGCTAAAACTCACTTACAGCATATCCTGACGGCAGCCGCTATCAATCTAGGTCGAGTTTTCGCTTGGTTGGAGGAGATACCACGGGCTAAAACTCGCTCCTCACACTTTGCGCTTCTGGCAGAACCAAACATTTAAATCCTACGAAATAATCTGTTGCTTTTTCCGTGTATTACTCGGTGAGAGACCTGGTTTTCAGGTTAAACTAAGACGGTGTCATACACGGAAGTTGGGATGCTAAAACGAGATATTCAGGGGAAATTTGCTCTCAAGAATGAAGATTATCGTCTAGTTCGTTCATTGAGATTAACTGATGAAACCTGGAAGGCTATTGGTATTGCTTCTGAATGCTTAGGCTTAACCAGGGCTGATTATTTAGAACACATTACTAGGCATAAGAATCTACCGAGTATTACACGGTTAGACTCAGAAAATTTCACTCAGACTCGACCAGAAAACGAACCTCCTCCGTGTAATACACGACAAGAGGATTTTCATCAAACATCTAATCCCGTTATTACAGAACAGTCTATTGCTCTGCCAATGGTTGCAGAACTTGAAATTTTACGTGACCGTGTTTTGTCTGAACTGAAGTTAGGTAAACAAGCACCTGGGTATAAAACTGCTCAAAAAGCTCTCAATCGTTTCATTGTTGAACTGACCCGTTCAGTTTAGATGTTTTGGGAATTCGCCAACGGTATCCGGCTATTGGGTATCTCCTTTGGAGAGGCTACGCCTATGCCTGCGGCACGCTTTGCGCTTACGCCAGTCGCCGTGACAGAAGGAAACCAACTTGGCTGCGCTGGCTCACTAAGGACAGCCTTCTCCTGCCCCAGACGCTGCGCGAACACGAAAAATTTCACAAATCAAATAGGATTGCTATACATATAGAATTCTTTAAAATACCTACTGTATTAATAACTATATAAAGTAGGAAAATAATAAGGTAATTCGTAAGTTGCTAGAAACCTGAGTTCCTTCTAAAGTTATAGCCGTGACTCTTAAATAAAATAAGTTAGTTAGAAATGTGGATGCCGCTGGAGTTAGATCAATTTCTGGAATCTATATTTTGCTTTTATAAAGAAAAAGAGCGGATTTTGGAGGAGCGACACCTGCGGGTGGAAAACTTGCCCATTGGACTGATGTTAGAGAAGTTTATTGATACTGCTCATAAAGTTCATCCCTACAAGCTCAGGTGATTGGCTACGACTAAGATATCTGCAATTGGATGTGTTGCATGGTTTTGGCAGAGGCTTGTTTAATCAAGTACGATTGCGTGCAGCACACCACCCTTGAGGCGATGCTCCTCTGGAGGAGCCGCCCCACCAAGGTCTAGCTTATTCGATATAGAGTGTCTCGAGTCTCCACCATGACTACCCTGAAGTATTCATTGATAGGGCACAAATGCGCTCCGATGCTACAGTAATATTTCGTTTCCTGGTGTTGAGCCAGGGAAATGCTAACCGCGAGAATTAGTACAAACCAGCTAGACTTTCATTGTCGTTTGTTCTCAGAACAAGTATGGCAAAGAGGATTAGATTAAGGCTCAACAAGGCTGCTGAATCGCCTTACAAATAGAACACGCAAGGGTAAGATGAGTGCTTGCACCAAATTTACAGCTATTTTCAGGTAAATAGACCACACTGTAAGGGCGAACGGCGGTTCGCCCTTACGTTCGATTGTGGTTCAAATACATGAAAACTGCTGTAAGTTAATTTTGTATAATAGCGTATTTATAGTAATTACATCTAGTAAAACTGCGTATACTTGCAATCTTATCATTAAAGTATCGTATGATGTTAAATTTTGACGATGGCTTACACAAATTGGCAAAAAATCTTCCAAAAGAGTCTTAGTATTGATACTTGGGTAATAATTTACCTGCTAGAGAGTTATCGCAACATTACTGATGCGATGACTAGGGATCTTTGTTTGCCAAAACGGTTAAAAGCTTCCTCTGTGACTGAAGAAGAAATTTTCTTTCAGCACTGCAAAAGTAGATTGGGAGATTTCCGATGTATGTCATGTCTGCTGTTAATTTTTGTACTCATCTAAGCAGTTAGGTGAGTGAATGGGCTGAAAACGGGACAAGTATAAAAAAAATATAAAAAGAGGATTGTTTATGAAGCAATATCAGAGATTTACCCAGCGCTTCTTACTACTGCTTACTCCGTGGATAGCTAGCTCACTGTTAGCAGCGTCACCCAGTCAGGCTGCTAGCTTGGCACTATCTGAAGGAGAAGTAGAGCTTACAAGATTGAGTCAAAACCCTTCAGTCACTGGGACTGAAACTGACAGTAACACCGTGACCATAGCCAATGATGGTATGGTAGATGCTTTTGCCAACGCAGAAGCAACTTTTATAGTGACTTCACCAACAGCATCCAATTCATCTTTGAGCCTCAGCTTTGGTGAAGGTAGAGATTATTTAGGATTAGCAGAAAGTGAGGCTACAGTTATCGGTAGCTTTGATGTAGATGCAGGTACACCTTTTTCTTTTGACTTTACAGCTGATTTAACCCTAGCAACATCAACAGATAATCCATCAGAGGAAAATGCCAGAGCAGCTGGAGATATAAGTTTGGCGTTAATCAATAACGCTGATGATAGTATTTTGGACTTCTTCAACCTCACAGGTAATTTAAACACCCCAGGTGATGACGACTTTATCGCATACCAACAAAGTGATAGTATTACATTGAGCAATCTTGTCACTACGTCTGATTTTGAAGGAAATCAGGAATCTGCCACAGTTTCTATTCAGGGATCTCTACAAAGCTCTTTTGCTAATACAACAAATCTAACCTTAATTGAAGTTAAGAGGAATCAGGCTAGAGTGGCTACAGTACCTGAACCTTCTAATTGTTCAACTTGCCTAGCTATACTCTTTTCTAGTAGCGTCATAGGGATTGTTTTAAAAGGTAAACGCAAAGAAAAAACCTCAGTTTGCTTGTTAGGTAGAATCGTAGCCACTGAGGTTTGAGACCTAATACTTTTCAGTGAGCGATGTTCAGTGCTTGCCGAGTCGCCTAACTCCATAGAGGGAGCATCCCCTGAAGGCGAATCGCCCTGCGAAGACAGCGCACGCACTCGCGTTCAGATTGGAAGTCTGGGGCTACAAAAACAAAGCCTGCTGACGCTGGCTCAACATCAGTCCTTGCCTTGCGGACGCTTGTTTGTGTAGCCTCCCCAGTGAGTTGCGGTGAGTAAGCGCTCTCCGGCGGGTTTCCCGTGCCCCTAACTATAGCGCTTCTCGTTTGGATGAAGTACAGATTTATCTGTGTTTATCTGTACGCCAGTCGCCACAACGGGGGGCTTCGGGGTCCCCACGGAGGAGCCAGCCGCGTGGGCGGGTCTCCCGACTTGAGCGGACTGGCGTTGGGGTTGGGGGGAGACCCCCCTCCGGGTATGCCTGCGGCACGCCTGACGGCGTTGGCGTAGCCTGTCCGCAGGACTTACACCAGTCGCCTAGGTCGGGAAACCCTCCTGCATAGCGCTGGTTCACCGCCAGGCGCTGGCTCGTCCATCTGTGGTTCTTATTTCTTGATGTATTGCACTCAACTGAGAACCGCTATATTAGCAGTGACCAGACGCAATGAAATATAGCGTCTGGTCGTTTAATTTTTGCCCTCCCACTTGGGATAACTAATAGAGTTAGATATTGAGTGACCCCTACCACTGTTGCCAGAAGAAATATTGACTGAAACGGTTTGATTAACTTGACTTTGGTTATTGCCAGATGCTTTTTGCTTCAGCAATAATCTTGTCATCTAGCGAGACTATCCTTTTGATGATAAGTTGATAACGAGCCATTTTGCTACCACCTATCATTTTTATCGAAGCTTAAGGAACTGCTAGGTGCTAACTAACTATTGAAAAACTTGTGGCATATTGACCACCATTCTCAAGTCACCAACAGTTGTACCTGCTACAACATTGTCCTCTTGATTTGAAAGCACATATCCATAGTTACCACTGCTTTCGCCATCCTGGCACTTCCCCATAACTAGAAAGTTCAGCTTTACAAAAACTCAGGTCACAAATTTTCAATCTACTCATGACACAACCATGGTAAAAACCTATATCGCCGAAATCTTTTAAAAAGATTTCGGCGATTTTAGCAACCTTTTGAAGTATTTTTTTGTAATTTTTTCATCTCATCAATAACGAGATGAAAAAACTTTACAAATCACTTCATACAAAGAGGTTATTGAATTGGAATTAGTAGGTTGCAGAGTCTGATTCAGAGAGAGAAACAGACGAATAATAGTCGGTATAAGTAGCGGTCAAAGTGTTGGTGAAGGAATCGTAACCAACTGCTTCAGCTGCTGCTTCAGCTTCAGCTATATTGCCATATACTTTGGCTTTAGCATAGATATCCTTGTAGATATCGACCTTTATATCTTTATCGACCTTTATATCTTTGTAAAAGTCAAAACTTCCTCCTCCTACAACATCTGCGCCTTCAACAGATTCCAAAAGATTCAAATCAGAGATAATCATAGGTTTCTCCTGGGAATTTACTTGTTTTTACTTTTCACTTTGGTTTGGGAATTACTGATGTAAGCTTTTTGTTTTTGCTTACATTTACCAATATACAATATTTACTTTAAAAAACAAGATTATTTTGTATTTTTTTGATAAATATTTTTAATATTGCATTTCGATAATTGTGACTTGTGACTTATATTTAGTCAGTTTTTAAATAAAAAAATATGAGGATTTAATCAATACAAAACTTTATATTGACTACTGTAAAAGATATTATTACATCAACTTTTAATTAGCTCAAAATATCCATAAAAAACACCTCGACATTTTTAAATAGAGAAAATATTACTCAAGTTTGTCATGCTGTTAAGCTGTTGGTTATAGGGTTTTCCTGCCCGATAGCCTTGATGTAAGGACTACAGCCTACAAAAAGTGCATACAGCAGAATAAAGGCGTCAGTTGTCAGAAGCGGAGCCACCAGATGCTCCGCCTCCGGTCAGAAGTAAAATTGGCTCATTGTCTGACTTTTAGACAAAGCGCGTTGTACTTCATTTACTTGCAATGTGCTGTAACAGCTTACTTCCTACTGATTACCAATTCTTCTTAACAAAATGTATTTTTTAAACATTATTGAACCCCAACAATTCCTTATATCCTCTCTTTGAGCAGGAGGAGTATCTATGACAAAAATTGGTTATTTCTTTTGAAAGCCTGGTTTTTATTTAATAACATAATTAAGCCTTTTTTCGTAACTCTTTAGATGTTCGTAAATTATGAAATAAATCTAGCTGTGTGATAATTTCCATTGTTTGAATTTGTTGTTTTAACCATAGAGAAAACAATTCTTGCTGAATCGTGGCACGCAACTGCTCATCCAATTTAGGTTGAATAATTTCTTCTACCCAAATTAAATACACTCCCTTTGGAGTCGTAATTGGTTTGAGAATGTTTGGTGGATTGGCTGCAAATACAGCGGATGCAATCTCCGGTCGAAAATCTGTGCGGCGTCGCGTTCCTTGATATCCACCAGAACGACGCAATTCCGGTTCTTGAATATACTCACGAGCGATACTTTGGAAGCTGGTTTCACCTTCTTGCAAGGCATAAAATAATTCCAAAGCTAAGTCTCTTTGATCAAAGATAACTTCATAGGTGACAGCAGCGACGTAATTAAGTTGATGTTCGTAAAAGAACTGTTCAACTTTATCCGCAAATAAATGATTAACTAACTTTTTATAAAGAATGCTGTCATGGACTAACTCTTCAAATTCATCTAGAGCAAGATGATGTTTTTTTAGCCAAGCCCAAGTGTCTTGAGCTTTTACGAGCTTTTTAGCGAATCGTAGTCTATCTCCTTCCTGCTGTAGTTCTTCGTCCGAAACTTTAATTCCTGCTTTCTGAGCAGCCTCAGTAATAATTTTTTGAGTTGCTATAGCTTCCATGACAGTAGGAATCTGACAAGAAAGTTTAAGGTTGCGAATGATATCTTCGTAGGAAATGGTCAAACGGTTTGACATATGTATGCAATTCTTCTGATAATTTTAGATTTTGGATTTGAGATAATGGAATTTTTATTAAAGCTCTAAACCGCCGGTTTGCAACTTCTTAAACGGGTCTAAAATGTAGTCAATAACGCGGCGCTGGCGGACAATAACCTCAGCAGTAGCAGTCTGACCGGGAGTGATGGAGATACGTTTGTCACCATTCTGGATGAACTGCTGATTTAGGGTGATTTCTAACTCAAAGTTTTCGATGTTACCTTGAGGAGATTGAGTGAGTTTAGAGTCAGGAGAAATCCAGCTAACACGCCCAGAGACAATGCCATACTCCTGGAAAGGATAAGCATCAAACTTGAGTTTGACAGGCATCCCCACTTTTAAGAAACCACTATCTTGGCTAGGCATCTGAGCCTTAAGTACTAACTCAGTATTCTTAGGTGCAATTTGGGCAACTCTGTTACCGGCTTGTAGCACAGCGCCAGGCTTAGTCACCGGCAACTCAAAAATCACACCATCAATTGGCGAACGCACCACTCGTTGTTGCAACTGAATCTTTAAGGATGTGATTTGGCTGAGTGTTTGAGCAATTTCCGATTGCAGGGAGTTGATTTGTGTTTGCATATCTTTAAGTTGTTCTTGACTTTTTAACAAAGCCAGTTGACCAGTATGAATCAGGCTTTGATAGCTGCGTTGTTCCTCTTGCAAACGCAGTTGTGCAAGCTCGATATCAGACTTAGCTTGCTCAACACTCTTGTGATAATTGCTCTGGTGTTCAAGCAAGCTAGAGTGAGCCTGAGAAATATCAGACTGAGCTTGCACATGGCGTTCGTGGTTTTCTTTAGCAGACTGTTCCACTTCCTTGAAGCGGTCTAGTGACATCACACCGTCTTCATAGGCTTTTTGATAGCGTGGGACTTTTTCTTGAGCGGCGTGTAAACGAACTTGTGCTAACTGATGTGCAGCTTGACTGGACTCGAGAGCTTGCTGCATCTGGTTAACTTTCGCTAGTTTTTCTTGTTTTTGTAAGTTAAGAGTAGTTTTGAGACCATCGAGGTTCTGTTGCGCTTGTTGCACCTGAGACTGTTTTGCCAATTGTTGAGCTTGGTTTTGTTGCTCTTGGGTACGCACACTCAGCAACAATTGATTTTTCAGCAGTTCTAAATTCTGCCGCTTATTTTGCAGCCCGGCGAGTTTTTCTTGCACTTGCTCGAGTTGAGTTTTCAACACATCTGATTTGAGTTCGAGCAGCACCTGCCCAGCTTTGACGGTTTCGCCTTCTTTGACCTTGACGGCAACAACGCTGCCTTCGGCTTGAGTGTCCAGTTTTTGGGTTGCGCCTAATGGTTCGATACGCCCTCTGGCGCTTCCTGTTTCATCCACCTTCGAGAGCATTGCCCATGGTAAGGCGATGGCTACAAAGCCTACCAACAGATACAGCAACGAGCGCGTCCATGCTTGCGGTAAGGCATCGAGCAGTTCTTCGGTTCCGTAGAACCAATCTTTTGCTTCTTGTGTGTCTTTTTGATATTCCAGATCAGTAGATTCTTTGACTTCTTGAGGTTCAGCAGAAAGATAACTTTGCTCCTCATCCGGCTCCGGTTTGGGGAGTGTGGATGATGAATTGTGAGATTGGTTTGGCATAATTCCATTTCAAGAATAGGGAGTGAGGGGGAAATAAGTTACTTTTGACTTTTGACTCTTGAGTTTTCCCTAACTCAACCTGCATGAGCGAGTTGTTGCTGGTTGAGGTAGTAGTAATGCCCTTTTTTGGCGATTAATTCATCGTGAGTCCCGCTTTCCACCAAGACTCCTCGGTCTAGAACTAGAATCAAGTCAGCATTACGCACAGTAGAGAGGCGATGGGCAATTATTAGACTTGTCCGCCCTTTGAGAATTGTTTTTAGGTTGTTCTGGATGATGCGTTCAGATTCCGCATCCAGGTTACTGGTCGCTTCATCGAATATTAAAAATCGCGGATTACCTAGCAAAGCACGGGCGATGGCTAGGCGTTGGCGTTGTCCACCAGACAGCATTCCCCCGCCTTCACCGATTTGGGTTTCATAACCCATTGGTAGTTGCTGAATAAATTCGTCTGCTCCTGCCAAACGAGCTGCCTCAATAATTTCTTCTAGAGAGGCTTCTGGGTGAGCAATACTAATATTTTCCCGAATCGTGCCGCCAAATAAGAAGGTATCTTGGTCTACCACACCAATTTGAGACCGAAGCGATCGCAAGGCAATACTACTGACATCGTGACCATCAATCAGCAATTTGCCCTCGGTGGCGGGATATAAACCCAAAATTAACTTAGAAAGGGTGGTTTTCCCAGAACCGCTCCGCCCTACGACCGCTACTGTTTGTTCGGGCTGGATTTCAAAGCTAAGATTTTCTAAGACATTTATCTCGCTTTCTGGGTGATAGCGGAAAGTGAGATTCTCAAAGCGAATGTGACCGTGAAGTTTACGTAGAGGCTTGCGGGGTGACGAGTAGAAGTCTTCTTCTGGTTCGGCTTCAAGGACATCATTAATGCGTTCGGTAGAAATGACGATTTCTTGGAATTGATTCCACACTACTGAGAGTCGCTTGAAAGGAGCGATCGCTCTGCCCAACAACATATTGAAGGCAACTAATTGTCCAATGGTGAGTTCGTTGTGAATCACCAACCATGAGCCATACCACAGCAATGTTGTATTCATCACGGTGTCGATGACGGCACTAGTCACTTGCAAGTTGTTGCCAATCACCTGTGCGGTAAAGGTTTTTTTAATCAAACTATTCAGCAGTTCCTCCCAATGCCAGCGCACCGTGTGTTCAATTGCCATTGAGCGGATAGAGCGAATTCCTGTGAGGGATTGAATCAGATAGCTGCTTTGTTCTGCTCCTGCATTGAAAATCTCTCTGGACATACGGCGCAAGATATTTGTGGAAGCCAGCGTCAGGATAAAAAATGGTGGCACAATCAACAGCGCCAGTAATGCCAGACTCCAGTTGTACCAGAACATCAATCCCACATAGATAAACACTGTCAGCAAATCGAGAATGATTGACAGTGTCTCGCCGGTGAGGAAGCGCTGAATTTTCTGGTTTTCTTGAATCCGGGAAACAATGTCCCCGACGTAGCGGGACTCGAAGAACGATAAGGGCAAGCGGAAGGTATGTTTAATAAAACCTACTAGCAGAGCAACGCTGACACGGTTAGCAGTGTGAGCCAAAAGATATTGGCGCACTCCACTCACAGCAATGCTGAACAAGCCAAAAATTATTAACCCCACACCGACAGCGTGTAATGTGGAGGTGCTACCCTGCACAATCACTCGGTCTAGCAGCAGCTGGGTGAATAGCGGCGTGACCAGTCCAAACACCTGAATGAGCACCGAAGCCAAGAAGACTTCTAGCAGTACCCAAGAGTGAGGTTTGAGTAACTCATAAAACTTCCAAAAGCCTGTAGTTTCTTCTTGGGCTTCTGTCAGTAGGGCTGTGGGTTGCAGTAACAATGCATACCCAGTCCAACCTTCTTTGAATTCAGCAGGGGTAAGGATGCGTTGACCGATGGCAGGATCGCCTACAATGACCTGCTTTTTGTTAATTTCATAGACAAGAATGTAGTGCTTGCCTTCCCAGTGAACAATGGCAGGCAAGGGTTGTTCTGCCAATTTATCGAAGCTGGCTCTCACAGGTCGAGTTACAAAGCCAATACTTTCTGCCACTATTGCTAGAGCACGCAGTGATGCACCACTGCGGTTGACGTTGGTTAAATCCCGCAGGCGATTTACACTCAAGCGCTTGCCCCAATAGCGACCAATCATTACTAAGCAGGCTGCCCCACAGTCAGAGGCGCTTTGTTGTGCGAAGAATGGATAGCGCTTGGTGAAGCGTCCCAACACTTGCCCTGCTCGGACTTGAGGACTGGGAAAGTAAGGTCGTGATTTTTTTTGCTTTTGTTTAGATGCAGAGTCTCGTTGGGGAAAAGGAATGACGTTTCCAGAAGTGGCTATTCGTTCTGGTCTAGACCTGCTAGGGTATCGCTGGCTGTCTTCCAATACCAAAGGCCGCTGTTGAGGTGCGACCAATTCCCCTAGCTGCTGCCAGTGTTCCCAGGCTGTTTGGCAATGTGAAGAGCGGAGAATGTAAGCAATGGTTGGCTGTGTCGCCTGCCAAAGACCCTGTTTTAGGTCTGAATAAATTTTGCCTGGTGTTAGACACTGACCATCTGTATGTCGCAGTTGTCCCTTGTGCAGCAGCCACACTTTACCATCTGGTAGTGGAGATATTTCCTCATTGGTGTCTAGGTGGTGCTGCTCAAATAGCGATAAGGCTGCGAGCATCCCTGGCACATCCGATGGCTGGCACTCAAGTTGCGAGTGTTGCCGACATAACAGTAGTAAATCCCACAGTTGTGCGCGTCGCAGTAGGTGAGCGTAAATGCTGGGGTATTTGTCCATCAATGCTTGCAGTATCTCTTGTTTGAGATAGCAAAGCTTGAGGTGGCTCGAAGCTTTGGCGGCGTATGGCACAAAGTCTTGTGCAAACAGTGTTGCTTCTCCAAACCAGGAGCCTGAACCTAGAGTTGTGATTAAGTTCTCTGCGCTGTCTAACAGTCTGACCTTGCCACGAAGAACTAAATATATTCCGGCTCGACTATCTGTTGTTTGCCAAAACTGCTTTGTGGGTGCTGGTTCCACGATTTCTGCGTGTGCGCTCCACTTTACCAGTTCCTGTTGTGAAACTGTCTCACCTAAAGCTGTGATGAGTAGTTGATATAGCTTCTGTTGCGAAAATTCTGATGGCATGACTTCTCCTCCACCGAAACAATTCGTCTTTGGTCTGAACTAAAATTTGTTGACCAATGAAAATTAGTTCTCGGTTGGATTACCGATTGATGCCACCAAAGCTTGCTGCTTATGAAGTAGCGGCTTAACAGAAGCTTGTTGTTGACTCGTTTGGTGTGACATAATTGTTGCCAGTTGGCGTCATAAAAACGTGGGCGAATGCGTCCGTCGCAGCTGTTGGCAAAATCCCAAGCGTAAAGGATTGACAGCTGCGAAGTTGATAAGTGATGTGCAACTAGCCCTGGAAGTATCCCCCCTAGTGTTTTAGGAGTATAGGGGGGTGATTCCTGGGTTATCTTAGACCATCGGAAACTCCCCCTAGTGTTTTAGGAGTATAAGGGGGTGATTCCTGGGTTATCTTAGACCATCGGAAACTCCCCCTAGTGTTTTAGGAGTATAGGGGGGCGATTCTTAAGTCTTACGAGACTTTAGTTCTCCAAATTTTAGAGAACTGGGTCATCAAAAAGTTGCAGGTACATCACGTCTTTGTTGATTTTATAAGATCAGGAAAATCTATATGTATTCGGAATTTTGTGCTCAAGAAATCATAGTACTTAGTTACCAAGCGGTAGTAAGCATCCCTGGTGAATTCTGCGTGCAGCATGGCTTTTTTGTCCATGATAAACAACAGTATTTGGCAAAGCTATTAAAAGCAGTGAACTTGTCAATGGTTAATTAGAGTATTCCAAGCCTTTGTCTTTTGTCTAGAGAAATAGTATCGTTTTATACTATTTTATCTAAACCTGATAAAAATCGTAAAACTCACAGGAACCTTTTGGCAATCAACATATAGTTGATAATTTTAATGAACTTTGCCAAACGAATAACTAACTTAACCTCAAAATTTTCAGTTTGGTTGAATTGGCTTGTAGAAAGATGAGAAACCTGTCTGATGGCTGGAAACCTACTTCGTAGCTAACTTCAAGAGTCAATGCAATTCCTACTTGTTGCATTAGTTTGATACTAGCTCTTTTCTAATCAGGAGACTGCTGTAAATATGAAATTACCTAGAAGATAATTTCAAATCCTGAGCAATACATCCTAACTTCCACAGATTACTGAATATTCAGTAATCTTTAATTCAATACTTATATATTAGTATTCTGTCAATTTTTTTCCACATAAGATTAAATCTTCATAGAAAATTCATAATTAGCTCATTAAATATTAACATTAACTTTTGTATCAAAATCTTGTTTTCAGCCGTATGAATAGTCTTCATCCAAACTACTATTAAGAATTTACAATTTTTTATATATAATCTGGAACTATCGAACTAAAAATAAGTCTGCAAACAAATTTCCTACAGCACTAAAGGTTGGATAATACAGTCTTGATATAGCAGTCCTATTTAAATTGTGAAACCCACGGTCTGGGTTGTCAAAAGTGACTCTGGACTCAAGACTTGCCTTAACGATAAATTCACAATTTCTGAAAGGATTGCTATATATAATTGTTTAGATAAAAAAGCCAGTAAGATTTTTGGTTAAATTAAAATAACTAATGTGGAATTACGACCACTTATTCACAACAATTGAACAATTGGTTATGCACCATTCTCCTAGTGGTGCAGAAGCAGAAATTAACCAATTCTTGATGCAGCAATTTGCGGCGTTGGAAGTGGAAGTTTGGCAAGACCGTGCCGACAATATCATTGCTAAAATTAAAAAGAATTCTTTTTTGATCCATAAATAAATATATTCGGCTTTCTACCAATACTCTTCACCCAGTTGTACAGAACTTATACCGACCAACGCCTGCGCGTTTTTTATTCTGAGTTCTGACAACTGTGTTCTGAGTTCTTTTTTGGTAACAATGTATGAACCTTATCAGGTTCATACCCGCAATTCTTTACAATAATCCCAGATAGGTTTATAAAAGGTGACAGCAAGCCAATGCCTAAGACCGTTGCCGACATCATGAGCCATGACCCGATTGTCGTCCGACCTGAAACTCCTCTACAGGAAGCCATTAAAATCTTGGCAGAACGGCGCATCAGTGGGCTACCTGTTGTAGATGATAGTAGTAACCTAGTAGGGATTATTTCGGAAACGGACTTGATGTGGCAAGAAACTGGTGTGACTCCTCCGGCTTACATCATGTTTCTTGATAGCGTTATTTATTTGCAAAATCCCGCCGAGTATGAACGTGGGCTGCACAAAGCCCTAGGGCAAACTGTTGGCGAAGTCATGAGCAAAAACCCTATCACCATTACTCCTGACAAAACTGTCACAGAAGCTGCTAGAGTGATGCATGATCGCAACGTTCACCGCTTGCCAGTACTTGACAGCGAGGGTCAAGTTATTGGTCTTCTCACCCGTGGTGACATAATTCGGGCAATGGCAGCCAGCCAAGATGAGTCATAAGTTATGAGTTATGAGTTATGACTCATTAGTCGCGTATGTGACTAGTGACAGTTGATTGTTGATTGTTTTTTTTTAAATCTTTGAAAATTGGGATAATCAAATGAGTATTACTCCTGAATCTGTAAAGCAACTGCTTAATTCCCAAGATTTAGGCGATCGCTTGCGAGCAGTTAATCAAATCCGTCAACTAGAACCATCTGTAGGTTTTGAGTTGATTCAAAATGCTATTAATGATAGTAATTCCCGCGTGCGGTACTCGGCTGTGAGCCAGTTGGATACTTTAGGCGGACAAAATTTAGACTTATCTTTAAATATATTGCGCGATCGCTTGCTCAATGACCCCGAAGCTGACGTGCAAGCAGCAGCAGCAGATTGTTTGGGTGCTCTTAAACTGCATGAGGCTTTTGAAGATTTACAACAACTTTACCAAACCAGCAACGAGTGGATTGTAAAATTCAGCATTATTGCTACATTAGGAGAGTTAGCTGATCCAAGAGCCTTTGAGTTACTAAAACAAGCACTCTCTTCAGACAATGACTTAGTTAAGACTGCAGCCATTAGTTCTCTCGGCGAGTTGGGAGATACTCAGGCTATCCCCCTCTTAGCTCCCTATGCAGCAGATCCAGATTGGCAAGTTCGCTATAGACTCGTGCAAGCCTTGAGTCATTTAGGCGGTACACAGACCAAATCCATATTAGAAAGTTTGGCGAATGATGAAGTAGAGGCTGTTGCAATTGAAGCCAGAAATTGTCTAAACGAAGCTTAAAAAGTCAGGGTTTACTGGGAATTTAACCAACACTGACCCCTGACTATCTAATTAGTACGCTTTGCAGGGAAGCTGAAAAAAGTATCCTACCAGCAGCAAAAAGTCCTTGATAGAAAAGAAACCTCGTCGCCCTCCACAACGGTACTTTCCCGACGCCAAACCAATAATTGTGGAATGTGAGCTAAACGAGTGTGCCCATTGTGGCAGTCCATTAGTTACTCGTAAGCTCTGGTACATGAGAAAAACTGTCCAAACAATGAACGGCGCTGCGTTTGTTGCAAGCAAGAGCAAAGTAAGTTGCTGTTTGAACACATGAGAATACCTTGGATATACCGAATTAAGACTGAACGCTGTATCCTGAGGTGCCCTTGCGAACAAGATATTCCATACGTGTTTTCAGCTACACGGTTTCAGGGGTTTAACGATGGTATGCTTTGGGAAGCTCCACAATCCATCGAAGAACTTCACGAACCCCTTCAACGAAATCTTCAAACTTGGGAGTCCGGTTTTGCTTATACATTTACAATTGAATGCGCCAATACTGGTACATTTCTCGGCAGAATTTCCATCAGAAAACATGACAAAGTAGACCATGTTTGGAATCTTGGGTTTTGGACACACCCAGAACACCAACGCAAAGGTTACATGACAGAGGCGGCTCTTGCTATTGTCGAGTTTGGTTTCACAGTTTTAGGGAGATCCATAAAAATAAATATCCAGCCGTCAAACTTAGATCTCTCGTCGTAGTCGCAACCCACCATACTACGGCTGGATATTTATTTACTGGTAAGTGCCTTAGAAGCCGACCGCATTGAAGCGTACCACGCCTTATGGAATACAGGTAGCGAGAAAGTATTAAAAAGGATTGGGATGAAATTTGTTCGCTATATCCCACAGGGTTTTCAAAAGCGCGGCGAGTGGGTGGAAGAAAACTTATTGGCAATTGAAAAAAAAAGATTGGAAGGCTTTAAAGGAAACTTAAAGCCTGTTTTCTTACCTGTACTTCATCCAAACGAGAAGCGCTATATTAATTAGACAGTCAGGGACAGTGGCAGATTTTCTTGGGTTAACTTCTTGGAAATGAGTATTAAGAATATTCTGATGCCGCGTCACCCCAAAGCTTCCTGATTTTAACGATTTCTCATTCTCTCGTTGGGAAAATATCCGTACTGGAGAATTGTATGTAGCAACTCTTGAGAAACTAAGGAATTTTACTGATAAAAATTATGACTGTTTTCAGTGCTTTTACTTAAATTATTATTGGATTTTTATCAAAATTCATTAAAAAAATTTTTAATTCACTTACTCTCAGTAAAAATATCAAAATTATTTTGAATATTGCATTCTTATTTCTTAGTCAATCATTCAATATTTATACGGATAAAAATAGCTTCAGAATCATCAAAATTAAGATTGTATCAATTCTGATTTTTTTGACTCCCAGAATCCGTAAAGAGTAAATAAAGTAGTGATGAAGGCAGAGGCAAAAACAATTGTGATTGCTGCCTTAAATATCAGAAATGGGAAGGAAGCAAGTCATGCGAAAGTTTAATTTTGTAGCGGCGACAATTTTAGGAACAACCATGAGCTTAGGTGTAGTTACTAGTATGCCTGCTGCTGATGCTAGTTCTCTGGTTCCTCAGCAAGAAGGCGAAATTCAACTTACCAACATAGATTGCATTGCCAGCACTTGTATAGACTTAGAGAAAGACTTTGGTTTTAAAGTGACAAGTCTAGCGTATGACTTTGATAGTAAAGAACCACAGTACGGACTGAGCCGTTTGTTTGTTGATGAGGGCGTGACAGAAAACGATTGGGGTTTTGGAATTAAATTTGGCATCCAAGATCCAGGAACCAACCCACCTGCTAATGAATATTCGTATCGTCCTGTAGCTTACGAGGCTACATCAGCAGATGCTGCCCCCACAGCAACAAGTACTGCAGCAGAAAATGGTCAGTTGGAAGTAGGTCGGTTCTTATTTGATCTGGGTAGCACTTATTCAGAAGTCACATTAGACTTCTTTGATGTGGAAGATAGCGATGTTAGCGGCGTTTTAGAAGTCAATGGAACCCCAGTTGAGCAGCTGCTTGCAGGGGAATCTAACAGTAACACTAAATCAATAACATTGAAAAATGTAAGTTCTTTCGTCGTTCAGTTGGGTAAGCCTGGTCCCGACAGTACATTTGACAAAACTGGTGATGGTGTCAGGTTGTCTGGGGTAACTGTACCTGAACCAGGAACGACTGTAAGCTTGGGAATGTTGGCGGTAGCTGGTTTATTTGGCTTGCGTCAACGTAAAAAGGTTTCACAACTGGGTTAATGTAAGTTAAGTGTTCATAGGCTAGAAGTCTAGAGCTAAACAAAAAAAGCCTGCTTCAGCAAGCTTCATGGAACCCGCGAAGGCGGGTTTTATCTGTTTATACGTAATTCTAAGCCCCAAATACCTGTGGCCAAGTTGTTACTAGGAAAACAACAACAGCTGAGATCGCCAGCAACCCCTGAATCAAATTTCCAACGAGTGTACCTACTACAATTCCAATACCTGCCTTAATAGCCACCTTCCAATCCCGTCGGTAAAGATACTCACCGATAATCGCACCCAGAAGTGGTCCTAGTAACATTCCTAATAATGGACCACCAACAGGTAATGTTGGCAATAATCCTAAAAAACCTACCACAAACCCAACAATTGCACCAATTTGTCCCCACTGACTAGCACCTGCTTTTTTTGCACCTAAATAGCTCGCTAAAAAATCAATTCCCACACTCAGTAATAAAACAATTATTGTCACAATAAGTGGTATTTTTATAGCGGCGAAGGAACCACTAATAAATCCCCAACTAATAATTGCAATTAAAATTAAACTGGCTCCTGGAATCGCAGGAACCACAGCGCCAATAATACCCACAACCATGAGGGCAACAAGTAACCAGTAAATAATTTGCATAATTATTCGTGAGTTGTTGGTTTTACTACAAACTACTAACCGCTAACCACTAACTATGACCTATTCCCTCTTTTAGGGTAACAGCTAATTTATCTGCAATTCCCGTAATCCAGTTTTCGTCTTGTTTGGTGTAGCTACGAGGAGCATTCGCTGCCAAAATCAGGACTCCTTTTGTGCCAATGGGTTGACAAATGACACCTTGAGTATTCTCTGGCAGATAATCAAATTCAATTCTTCCTGGATAGACTTTCAAATCTACGAGATAAACTGGCTTTTGTTTTTCCAGCACTCGTTTTAAGATGGGTCCTGGTAGGACTTGTGACTTAGAACTTAAAATTCCCCGCCGTAACAAAACTTTATCTTGATAGAAAACTACGAGCGATCGCGTCACCGTATTAGTTAACAACAAATGCGATGCCCACGCTAGTTCTGTTTTCACAACTTCTGGCAAGTCGGGTGCAAGCACAAAACCTTCTTCGCCAATGAGTTGTACCGCTTCAGGTAAACGCGGTTGTACCTGCTGCCAAATTAACCCAATTAAAATCAACACCGCACTCAAAATAACACCCAGCACATCTGCACGCGCTTGGGATGGTGTGATTTCTGGTGCTAGTAAACGGTTAATCAGCAAAAGTACAGCGCCCAAACCACCTACTACGATGGGTAGACGCCGTAAAACTCTATTGGGATCGGATTTAGTCATGCTTTTCACTGTGCTGAGTGCTGAGTGAAGAGAGCTGTAAGTGGGTATTTTCTTCATCTGTCCATCTCTTCATCTCCCTATCTCCCTATCTTTTCATTCTTCTCCTGGTTCAATGATCCGTTGGAATAGGTAGCCAGTACCTCTTGCCGTGAGGATTAACTCTGGGTTACTAGGATCGTCTTCCAACTTTGCCCGTAAACGGGAGATATGAACATCTACGACACGGGTATCCACATGGCGTTCTGGTGTATATCCCCAAACCTCCTGCAAAATTTCCGAACGGGAAAAAGCTTCTCCAGAGCGGCTTACCAACAACTCTAGCAAGCTAAACTCCATACCTGTTAACCGGATGCGCTCATCGCCTTTATAAACTTGCCGCTTATTCGTGTCAATTTTGATAGTGCTAACATGGATAACTCCAGAACTGGGAATACCAGAGGCACCTGTTTTGTCTACCCGTCGCAGCACTGAGCGAATGCGGGCTTCTAGCTCCTTAGGCGAAAAGGGTTTAACAACGTAGTCATCAGCACCCAACTCTAAACCTGTAATCCGGTCAGCTACATCCCCCAAGGCTGTTAACATAATAATTGGGACATCTGATTCCTTTCGTAATTCTTGACACACGCCGTAGCCATCTAGCTTCGGCATCATCACGTCTAAAACCACTAAATCAGGGTCAGCTTTGCGAAAAGTATCCAAAGCTTCTTCCCCATCACCTGCCGTAACCACATCGTAGCCAATCATCGAAAGGCGCGTTTCTAAAATCCGGCGAATGCTGGCTTCGTCATCTACCACCAGGATTTTTTCTTTATGACTTTCCAAGTTTCTCAACGCTCCTTAACTAAACTTTTTCATGATTAATTTTTACTACCATATTATTAAGATATCATTTCACAAATTGATTGGAAAAAACCTGCGTCTACTATGATTATTGGATTTTTGTTTACTCAAAAACTTAAGCAAAAATTAAGAATATTTAATAAGATTAAGAATGGCAAAGCCGAAGACATATTACGTTTGTAACGAATGCGGTGTAGAATCGCCCCAATGGTTTGGTAAGTGTGCAGCTTGCGGCACCTACAACTCCCTAGAAGAGCAGATTGCTATTCAGTCATCAACCGATATACCAAGTCGCGGAATGAGTGGATGGCATCAACAGGCGGGTAGCAAACCTACAGCAACTAAACCAGCCAAACCACGAGCCTCATTGACCTTTGACCAGATTACTGATCGCCAAGTCCCACGTTGGGCTTCTGGTTATGAGGAACTAGATCGGGTACTAGGTGGAGGAGTTGTTCCCGGTTCTATGGTATTGATAGGTGGCGATCCAGGAATTGGCAAGTCTACACTGCTGTTGCAAGTATCGAATCAACTGGCGCAGAGATACCGCATTCTCTACGTTTCTGGAGAAGAATCAGGACAACAGGTAAAATTGAGAGCCACTCGCTTGGGAGTGGGAAGACCTTTGAGTTTAGTAGGCGATGACAACGGTAATAACAATGTAGTCATAAAAACTCTCGAAGAAACTCCTAAAGTAGAAGAAACTGACGGCATAGGTGCTGATTTATACGTTTTGCCAGAAACAGACTTGGAAGAAATTTTGCGGGAAATGGACTCACTCAAACCAAATGTGGCTGTTATTGATAGTATTCAAACAGTGTTCTTTCCAGCTCTCACCTCTGCACCCGGTTCTGTAGCACAGGTGCGCGAATGTACAGCGGCTTTGATGAAGGTGGCAAAGCACGAGGACATTACCATGTTAATCGTGGGACACGTCACCAAAGAAGGAGCGATCGCCGGACCCAAGGTATTAGAACACTTGGTTGATACGGTGTTGTATTTTGAAGGCGATCGCTTTGCATCCCATCGGTTATTACGGACAGTGAAAAATCGCTTTGGGGCAACTCATGAAATCGGCATCTTTGAAATGGTAGACAACGGACTGCGAGAAGTCCCCAACCCCTCAGAGCTATTTTTGGGCAACCGCGACGATCCGGCTCCCGGTACTGCAATTGTTGTTGCTTGTGAAGGGACACGCCCGATTGTTGTTGAGTTGCAAGCCTTAGTGAGTCCCACCAGCTACCCCTCTCCGCGTCGTGCTGGCACTGGTATAGATTATAACCGCTTAGTGCAAATTTTGGCGGTGCTAGAAAAACGGGTAGGTATCCCAATGTCCAAGCTGGATTCTTACGTCGCCTCCGCAGGTGGGTTGAATGTGGGAGAACCAGCGGTGGATTTAGGAATAGCGATCGCAATTGTTGCCAGTTTCCGCGATCGGATTGTTGACCCCGGCACCGTACTTATAGGGGAAGTTGGGTTAGGAGGACAAGTCCGCTCAGTGTCACAAATGGAACTGCGGTTAAAAGAAGCGGCAAAACTGGGATTTAAAAGGGCAATTGTACCAAAAGGGCAAAAATTCCCCAGCCTCGACATTGAGATTTTGCCAGTATCAAAGGTCATAGATGCGATTATTGCGGCGATACCTCAGCAGGGGTTGACGGAGGAAGACTTGGCACCGGATGAGGAGTAACTCTACCTGAAGCCTCTCCCCCTAAGCACAGAGGGGTTATAGGCGAATAATGAATTAATAGCCCCAAATACAAAGAGGTAAATCAGCCATGATAGCCACTTCTACCCAGGATTACCAGATAACTTGGGAAAAATTACCCGATGATTACGTACTACCAAATCATCCAGTGGATAATATTAACCAGCCTCCCCTAGCCGCAGCTTTAACTGAAAGTTTGGAAATAACTGGCAGATTACCTGATAATGCGCTGACTCCAACAAATTACGGAATTTGTGCTACCTTAAATGGCAAAATTGTCATCAAAGCTCCTGATTGGGCATATGTGCCTAGTATCCGCGTTGCACGGGAAGAAGTAAAACGTAGTTACACGCCACAGCTGCAAGGAGATATGCCAGTTGTTGTGATGGAATTTATTTCGGATACAGATGGGACAGAGTATTCCATCAAACCAACCTATCCTCCTGGAAAATGGTTTTTCTACGAGCGCATCTTAAAAGTACCGAACTACTTCATCTTTGAACCCGATAGTGGCAGTCTGGAGGCTTATCGATTTGATAACACCGGACAGTATTTATTGCAAGCACCAGACGAAAATCACCACCACTGGATACCAGAAATGAACCTCTATCTTGGTGTTTGGCAAGGAACCCGTGAAAATCGCACAGGATATTGGTTGCGGTGGTGGGATGAACAGGGATTGCTGCTGTGGGGTTCGGAATTAGCCGAACAAGAACGGCAACGTGCTGAACGGCTAGCAGCACAATTGCGAGCAGCAGGGATAGAACCCGAAATTTGATTCAGCTCCAAACCCTTGTCTGTTTACAAGGGTTTTTCATTTCCATGCTTTGTGTGGAATGCCCTATACAGCCCTGCTTTGTGCGCGATCGCTATCAGTAGGACTAGCTTCCTCACAAGATTCTGCATTTTGTGCCTGCTTTCTTTGAGCAACAATTTCTTCAAGTTCTTTCAAGTGTTGCGAGTTAAGTAACCCTTCATCTTGAAATTTATAATTGTCGTCGCCTTGTTGCTTATTTAAATTTTCTAATTCTCTTGTAATTATTGATAATGCTTTTCCTTTAGTCATCGAAGTTTTTAATAATTCAAATCTTTCTGATTCGTCAAGCCGAGATAATAACTCTACGATGAGACGATGGATTCTTATTTCATTTCCAACATCAAACCTGTTGTTTGGTTCATCTTCAGGACGCAATAAATCTTCGCCAACTTCAAAAAAAGCTTCCACAATTGATGGAATACAACGAGTTGGAATATCTTTTGCTAAATCATCTTCGACTTTTTCCAGAAATTCCCTAAGTTGGGTTGTGCCGTCATGACGTATTTGATTAGCAAGTTCTATAAGTTTTTCCCCAAACGCTTTAGCATTGCAAGCTACAGCTAGGATATTTTTTATTTGATTACTAGATAAATTAGCTTCTAATAAAGTTAAACGAAAGTAAATGCGAAATGTTTCAGGGCAGGATATACGCAATTGATTGCACGATTCTAAATCTTTTTCATTTTCTTCTAAACTATTACCCCAAACAAATTCTAACTTCGGAAAAAGTTGTATAAGAAGCCTTTTAACAGGTTCTTTGTCTTCATCTTGCAACTGAGCAAGCCAAGAGTTATGAAAATGTTTGAATTGGTCTAAAGAATTTACTTTTCCAACAAAAGCATTTTTATTTTTAACAATTATGTCATATACTGTTGGGCAAAAAGCTCGCAACGATTCAATGGCAATAAAATCAACTGGGTTTACTTCACCTTTCACTACCGGATATGTCGCTGTGAGGGCATCAGTCAGACGAACAATATCGCGGAGGTTAGTAATAAAGTGGTCTATTCCTTGAAAGTAAACACAATTCCAGTAGGTAGGCTCAAAGAGTTCTTTTGGTGTATCAGCAAATATGCCTTCAAGTTTTTCAAAAAGTAGTCTGCGGAGTGATGTTTTATCTGTAGGAGGTAACTCAAAAGAAAGTTGAATAACCTTCTCAAAGTACGTTTTTACTGATGCCTCCTTAGTTTCAGAAAGTGCTTTGCTGACAACTTCTTTATCAAAAACCAAAACATAGACAACGTTAGTAAAATTCGGAATTGCTTTAAAAATGCGAAATAGCTGTTTGATATCCTCTGAGGGAAGCCTATCAATATCGTCAATGACCACAACTATTCGCCGCTGCTGCTGCACTACAGTGTTTTGAACGTCTTCTTTTAACTCGGAAGCTTCTTTTTCCTGATCGTTAAATATTGTTGCTACTGCCTTGCCAGCTTGAGCATAAGGCAAGGGAATTTCAGAAATAACTCTACCAAAATTGGCTATTCGCTCTCTCAAGCCTCTCGGCACATTTGTTTGAGAAGTTAAAACGCTTTGTAATTGGTCAAAAAAGCGCCTTGTAATGTCTTGATTTCCAGTAAACAACCAGGGATTAAAAGGGACGATGATTGGTTGCTCCTCATCTGGCTTTTGCTGGAGATAGTGAACGACAAAGTTCAACAGTGTCGATTTACCGGCACCCCAAGAACCATGGACTGCAATCACGAACCCTTCAGTAACGGTCATTTTGCAAATACTGTCTGCCAAATGCTGGGCAAAGGTTGCATATCCAAGTCGGTCTTTTTCTGGATCAATTGAGGGATTATCCAGCAGGTGATCATTAGTCTTAGTTTGTGCCATGAGGAACTTTTCTGACTTGTACTGCAATCGTGGCACAAATATTAGGTATGCATATGCCCTACCAAGGATAGAATTTTTAAGCTGAAGTAGTACTCTTTTGTCGCCATGCAAATTAATTGGCAAACAGTTAAAAGTTACCAAGATATCCTCTATCACAAAGCTGATGGCATTGCCAAAATTACCATCAATCGTCCTCACAAACGAAATGCCTTTCGTCCCAAAACAGTTTTTGAACTATACGACGCCTTCTGCGACGCTCGCGAAGATACCACTATTGGCGTTGTCCTATTTACTGGTGCTGGTCCACACACTGATGGCAAATACGCCTTCTGTTCTGGAGGCGACCAAAGCGTGCGGGGAGAAGCTGGTTATGTAGATGATGATGGCATACCGCGTTTGAACGTACTAGACCTGCAACGCCTGATTCGTTCTATGCCAAAAGTAGTGATTGCCCTAGTTGCTGGGTATGCCATTGGTGGAGGACACGTCCTCCACTTAATTTGTGACCTCACCATTGCTGCTGATAACGCCATTTTTGGACAATCTGGTCCTAAAGTAGGCAGTTTCGATGGTGGTTTTGGTGCGAGCTATCTTGCCCGCATTGTTGGGCAAAAAAAGGCACGAGAAATTTGGTTTCTCTGCCGACAGTATAACGCCCAGCAAGCACTGGAAATGGGCTTAGTCAATTGTGTTGTCCCTGTAGAACAACTCGAAGCTGAAGGTGTCCAGTGGGCGCAGGAGATTTTAGAAAAAAGCCCAATCGCTATTCGCTGTTTAAAAGCAGCATTTAACGCTGACTGTGATGGACAAGCTGGTTTGCAAGAACTAGCTGGCAATGCCACCTTACTTTATTACATGACAGAAGAAGGAAGAGAGGGAAAACAAGCATTTCTAGAAAAGCGTCCACCTAACTTTCGTCAATATCCCTGGCTGCCTTAGAAACACAAAAATCGCGCCTTTTATAAAAGGTGCGATTTTTGATTTGAAATGTCTAGGTCTTTTTAAGACCTATAAATATTAAAAGTGAATTTTATTTTGGAGAAACTGCTTTCGTCAGTTGGTAATAAGTGGTAGCTCACCCTATATATGTCATTTTCACAAAGTGAAGTGTGAAATGTTCGCGCTTTATAGGGTTCAAGTCTAATTTCGCTCCTATGAAAAGAGGCTTTAACCAATTTGCTCAAAACAGCATTAAAATGTTGCTTCAGCAATTTGACTTTTCCTGTTTTAACACAAGAAGGCTATATTAGTACTGCCTTAGCTTTTACCTTTTCAGAAGAGCAAGTAGTCGCTGTTTCCTCCACAGAAGCAGGCGTAGGTTTATTTAAACCCGAAGCTAAGACCGATGTTGTATTGGGCAAACTCCAAACTTCCTCCAAGCTTTCCCACGAGGGAGCAAACGGTGGGATCGCCAAAGCACAAGCTTTCCAATTGCCTCTAACTGGTGCTCCCAACTGTTGGCAGACTCCGCCACGACGCCCTTCTGGCTTGTAATAACGACAATATTTGCAGGCAGAAGTCAGTGATTTCATCTGTTTCATATTTATTGGCGTTTAGGGCTGATTTTCTTCTTTTATTTTGCGTGTAGACATAAATTGTGGATTTACGCCAAAAACCTTGTATTTACTAGGCTGTGGCGATCCCAAGGAAAAAATTAACTTTATAATTTTTTTATGTTTGTGTCATATTTTTCAATTTTCTTGTAAACAAACTGATACATTAATTGCATTGGATTAAGCATACCCAATTTTGCCTGAAAGTTCATGGGGATCAAAGGTAATTACAAATTTAACGATTTGACTAGCCTTTCAACTTCAGCCTTAAGGGACAGTTTTTCAGACGCAATGGGCTGTATCTTTTGAAAGAGTTGACATTATTGAACAGTAATGTGGATAATTTCTAAAGAAGTAGGACTCTTCTATCCTTTAGAAGAGGAAGTTAGTGGTAAAAGAAATTAGTGTATATAGACACTAATCGCAAAACTATTTTGATAGTAATTTAAGAAAGCCTTAAGACTGATGAGGTGCTATTACTCTGCACTTATAATTTTTGAAGATTGTTTAGCAGCACAAAGAGAACAGACACGCCAACGCTGAAGTTCTCCTAGTGGAGTAGGACAGTGGCATTGAGGACAAAGGGGTAAACCGTGCGATCGCGCTTGCACTGTCCTAGCCCAATCTTGGAAAGCACCATTGGCATTCCCAGTTGTCGGTGTAAGATCATGAGGTAGTTTCATCTCATCACCCACGTAACTAGGATGTTCGCGCAGCGACATTGTTTCTTGTGTCTTGTGAGTTTTTTGAGGACGCTGCCATCCAGCTGTAGAAAAATGAATATCCACTAAACCAAGCGACTGCTTTTCATTCAACTTTAAAACCAGTCGCTGGCGCTCAAAAGTCAGGTTCTGTGCCCAAGCTGCGCTCGAAGTTGCCACCCGCAAAACATCGCGCTGAATTGACAACGGTTGGGTATGAACGGCTATCACTGCTCCTACGACTTCAGGCCAACACTTGAGCAAACGTTGAAATGGCTGCTCTTGCCATTTAGCCTGAGTTTCCAGAACACCTAAAATATCATTAACTGATTTAAACGACATCTAGCCAACCTTGGCAAAAATTGCAGTATGCTTCTGCAATATATCTAAGATAATTTTCGCTAGGATTGGCACAAATATATTTTTAGATTAATCCGGCAGTCTAGGTTTGAGGCAGACAGGCAATGAGTCAAAACCCCCTAGTAGATTCGGTTGCTAAATATTCCAAAACAACTGGGTTGAAACCACCACTAGCAGCAGCATTGGCTAGTTTGGAAGTACAACTAGATCAAGAGTTAGCCCGATACCGACGCACACGAACTGGATATAGAACATTCAGCCAACCCCGTGTAGGGACTTCCACCAGTAGTAAACCTCAACAATTAACTGATACGAGTACGACAGGGGGCAGAAGTCATTCACCAATAGAAGACACTCTTGCAAGTAGTTCCCAGAAGTTTGGGTTAGCAACGGCGAAAGCTTCCACTCCAAGTGTTTTGGGGCAAGAGGAACTTCTTGTTACCCCAGAAACGAAAATCAATCCGCCGAAATCTGTGGTAGAGACTCCAGATCAAGTGTCAGCATCAGTTACAGTACCGGACACTTTGTTGCAACCCCAAACCTCACAGAGGACATTTACACCTGATTCCTCAAAAACACAACACCCGCAACCTGATCAGGATTCAATCCTAAGCAACTCTGCCGAAGTACAAACCACACCAACGCCAAGTACCAGTATCGTGCCTACAGGAGTAAAGGAACAAAGTCAGAGTAAGAGTGAAAATCTGACAGAGTCAGAAGATAACACAGGCAAACAACCAAATGACTATTTGGAATCGTCGGAAGCGCTGCTGCGAAGTTTAGCACAAGAAGAACCAAAGACTGACAAATCAACCAGTTCTAACGACAGTCTGCTATCACCCTTGGGCATTGGCTCCATGCTACTACTCTTATTAGCAAGTCTTACCTTGGGCTACGTAGTATTCAATCCCAAGAGCTTATCGCAATTTAGTTTAGATAGATTGTTTAAAAAAGATGCGCCAACGACTGCGGAAAATACAGCACAAGATGGCAACAATGTTAAAACTGTAGCGCAACCCAATCTCACGCCCATACCTAAGTATCCGAATCTAGCCACTGACGAGTTTCCAGAGGTGAGAGATCCAAATGATGTTGTTGGCTTAAAACCTAAACCCAAACCTAACCCACTCACGGATCAAAACCCCACCAATCCAATAACAATACCGAATGTGCAGCCCCCAGTAGGGCTGAATTCCGCGCCACCCTCAACGGCAAAAACCCCTCAAAAGCGATCAGATACTCAACAAACGCCGGAGCCGCAAATCAAACCGTCAGCAGATGGGTTTTATCATGTGATCACAGATAATCAAGGAGAGCGCAGTTTTGCCTCTGCACGGCGCGTCGTTGCTGATGCTTATTTATCACCCGACGGTAAATTAATTTATTTGGGTGCCCTCAAGACTAAAGAGAAAGCACAAAAACTGCTGGAACAAATACAAGCAGAAGGCATTAAAGCCAGGATTGAGAAGCCTTAAGAGCGGTTGAAAATGAATGGAGGGGAGGGCCGACATGGGACTGATTGACCGTATGATGCGCTTAATTCGCGCAAACCTCAATAGTTTGGTTGTGGGTACGGAAGATCCAGAAAAGATTCTGGAACAAACTGTCTTGGAAATGCAAGAGAATCTGGTGCAATTGCGACAAGCGGTCGCCCAGGCGATCGCAACCCAAAAGCGCACCGAACGACAAACGGCTAATGCTCAGTCTACAGCCCAAGAATGGTATCGCCGCGCTCAACTGGCTTTACAACAAGGTAATGAACCTCTAGCAAGGGAAGCTTTGACCAAACGCCGAGCCTACCAAGAAACATCTGTTGCCCTTGCCACTCAAAAAGACCAACAAAACGCTGTCGTGGAGAGGCTCAAAAAGGATATGCGGACGCTAGAGCTAAAAATTACCGAAGCAAAAACAAAAAAAGATA
Source organism: Mastigocladopsis repens PCC 10914 (assembly GCF_000315565.1). NCBI lineage: Bacteria > Bacillati > Cyanobacteriota > Cyanophyceae > Nostocales > Symphyonemataceae > Mastigocladopsis > Mastigocladopsis repens. The sequence goes on from NZ_JH992901.1 coordinate 834,132, forward strand.
TGTATATTGCTCGCGCTCGTTCTGCTGAAGCGTCATATAAACTCCAAGAAATGTTGGGTGGGACTTCCAGCGTAGATAACATAAAAGCTTTTGAGCGTATGGAAGAAAAAGTTTTGCAGCTAGAAGCCCAAACAGAAGCGATCGCTGTGACTAGTACAGATGATTTGCAACAGCAATTTGCGTCTTTGGAAGAGGGAAATGATGTTGATGCAGAAATAGCAGCCATGAAAGCGCAGCTTTCCAGCGATTCCGCAAAAATACAACAGTACCCGTTACCCAAACCTCCAGATTTATAAATATTGGGCAATGACTGAATTTGGAGCGTATCTTAAAAGAATAAGGACTGGTGAGGTCAGACGAATCCAAACCGGAACGATTACATTGAAATAGGTAGCCACGAAATAGTAAAAAAGGTAACTGCCCAATTAAGCGCGTAAATCGAAGAAGGAAAAACAAAAGTTATGGGATTATTTGATCGCATTAGGCGAGTTGTCAGTGCCAACCTCAATGACCTGGTCAATAAAGCCGAAGACCCCGAAAAAATGCTGGAACAAGCTATCCTGGAAATGCAGGAAGACTTGGTACAGCTCCGTCAGGGTGTTGCTCAGGCAATAGCCGCCCAAAAACGTACTGAGAAACAGTACAATGACGCCCAAAACGAAATCAATAAGTGGCAACGCAATGCCCAACTAGCACTACAGAAAGGTGATGAAAATCTAGCAAGACAAGCACTGGAGCGTAAAAAGACTTTTAGTGACACATCAAGTGCGCTCAAAGCAAGTCTAGATCAGCAAAGCGCTCAAGTTGAAACTCTTAAGCGTAACTTAATCCAGCTCGAAAGCAAAATTTCTGAGGCAAAGACCAAGAAAGATATGCTCAAAGCCCGGATTACAGCCGCCAAGGCTCAAGAGCAACTCCAAGGTACAGTGCGTGGTATGAATACCAGCAGTGCAATGGCTGCTTTCGAGCGGATGGAAGACAAAGTTCTGATGCAAGAAGCCCGCGCCCAATCAGCAGCTGAGTTGGCGGGTGCAGATTTAGAAAGCCAATTTGCACAATTGGAAGGTAGTAGCGATGTTGATGATGAATTGGCAGCTTTGAAAGCGCAGATGTCTTTACCAGGAGGTACATCCAATCAACAAGCACTACCGCAACAAACAACCGCTCCAAAATCAAATAATAATGAAGTGGTTGATGCCGAGTTGGATACGCTACGCAAGCAATTGGACCAAATGTAGAATTTCTATTAAACAAGTTTTGCGCCAATCCCACGCCACTCGGTTGTGGGATTTTGCTTACTGAGTCATCACTAAGCTCGTCAATTGAGGTAGTTGACTGCTAACAGATTGGGATAAAGTATTTTGTATGCCTACTTTGAACGATGCCACCTGATGGGGATAGCCATGAGTAAGGGTGTTATATCCATAACTGATGCTGACTTTGAGACTGAAGTGTTGCAAGCCAATCAACCAGTATTGATTTACTTTTGGGCTTCTTGGTGCGGACCTTGTCAATTGATGTCGCCACTGGTAAACTCAGCAGCCACCACCTACGGCGATCGCCTCAAAGTGGTAAAAATGGAAGTTGATCCTAACCCAGTCACCGTCAAGCAGTACCAGGTAGAAGGCGTACCTGCCCTCAGGCTTATTGAAGGAGATAAACTTTTGATATCTACTGAGGGAGTCATTAGCAAAGAGAAATTACTCAGCATCTTAGATTCTCATCTAAATTAGTCATTAGTCCTTAGTCAAAAGCAACGGACTAAGGACTAATGACTAATGACAAAGGACAAAGGACTAAAAATGCAGTTTGCCAAACGTTTACAACCCCTGCAATCAAATGTGTTTGCTGATATGGATAAAGCCAAGGCAAAAGCTTTGGCTGCTGGACAAGAGTTAATTGATTTGTCACTGGGGTCTTCTGATTTACCAGCCGAGACGCACGTCATTGAGGCGATCGCCCAATCTTTACACAACCGAAGTACCCACGGCTACTTGCTATTTCACGGTACGCAAGCCTTTCGCCAAGCAGTAGCCAGTTGGTATGAGCAAAAATTTGGTGTTCCCATCAATCCCGAAACTGAGGTACTCCCCCTGATCGGTTCCCAAGAAGGTACAGCACATTTACCGCTAGCAGTCCTCAACCCCGGAGATTTCGCCCTATTACTTGATCCGGGTTATCCCTCCCATGCAGGGGGAGTCTACTTAGCCAACGGTCAAATTTACCCGATGCCACTACGGGCAGAAAACGGTTTTCTGCCTGTGTTTGCAGATATTCCCACGCCTGTCTTAGCACAGTCGCGGATGATGATCCTAAGCTATCCTCATAATCCCACAGCCGCGATCGCACCTTTGTCCTTCTTTCAGGAAGCTGTTGCTTTTTGTCAGCAACACAATCTTGTTTTAGTTCACGATTTCCCTTATGTAGATTTGGTCTTTGAGGGAATTAGGGACATAGGAGACAAGGGGACTAGGGGACTAGGGGAAGAAAAAACTCCCTCATCTTCCCCATCTCCCCAATCCCTTGCTCCTTCAATTCTGCAAGCTGATCCAGACAAAAGCGTCTCAATAGAATTTTTCACGCTCTCTAAGTCCTACAATATGGGCGGCTTTCGTATTGGCTATGCCATCGGTAATGCCGAGTTGATTCGTGCCTTACGTCAAATAAAAGCAGCTGTTGATTTTAATCAGTATCTGGGAATTTTAAACGGCGCTATAGCTGCCCTGACTGGTTCACAAGTCGGTATCAAAGCCACTGTTCAGACCTTCCGCCAACGCCGAGATGCCTTTGTCAGCGCTTTGCATCAGATTGATTGGTATGTTCCTGTGCCCAAGGCAACAATGTATGTCTGGGCAAAGTTACCAGAACGATGGAGTCAAAATTCTATCGAGTTTTGTACCCAGCTTGTCCAAAAAACAGGGGTAGCCGCCTCACCTGGTGCCGGCTTTGGCAAATTTGGAGAAGGATATGTCCGCTTTGCTTTGGTGCATGACACACCTGTGTTGGAAACTGCCGTAGAGAGAATAGCGAAGTTTTTGTAATAAATTTATCAAGTTTTTAGTGAAAATTCATGCTAACTAAACCGACTTCTAAACGGTATCGTTAATCATAACGTGTAAAGTACATTATCACAAAAATTGTGCTAATTTGAAAGGCTACTAGACTTCTTGCAAAAGCCATATAAGGATATTTAAAACCACAGATGCACACCGATTAACACAGATAAATTACAGCAGAATTCAGAACTCAGAACTCAGAACTCAGAAGTAAAAAGGGCTTTCTGTCTGGCTTTTAGACGACAGCGTTGTACTTCATTTACTTGCAAGGTGCTGTATCCATGTGGATTTGGTGTTAATCTGTGGTTTCATTTTGATTACTCTTGATATTTTCAAGATAGGTTTAGTGTGAACAGTGAATTATCTTCTCAGCAAGTTAGAGATATTGGCGAGCAAGGTCTTTTAAAAAGATTGCAAAGCTTTTGTCCCCCAGAAATTATTGGCGATGATGCGGCTGTGCTTTCTACTGAACCTGGGCAATCTTTAGTGGTCACAAGTGACGTATTAGTGGATGGTATCCATTTCAGTGAAATTACCACTTCTGGAGAAGATGCTGGTTGGCGAGCAGCCGCCGCCAATTTATCAGATCTTGCAGCAATGGGGGCTTTCCCATTGGGAATTACTGTGGGACTAGGACTCCCTGGTGATGTTGCCGTAAGTTGGGTAGAAGAATTATACCAGGGAATGACACAATGCCTGCAAAAGTATAGCACCCCAATTGTCGGCGGGGATATCGTGCGATCGCCCACAACCACGATAGCCATCTGTGCTTTCGGTCAAGTTGACCCGTTACGTGTCATTCGCCGCAATCAAGCTAGGGTGGGAGATGCCATAGTTGTCACAGGTGTTCATGGGGCGTCATCTGCTGGCTTAAAATTGCTGCTGCATCCCGAATTAGAGCAAAACCTTAGTGAAAGCGATCGCATAGCATTAATTCACGCGCACCAAAGACCCCAACCCCGATTAGATGTGTTACCAATTCTTGGGGAAATTGTACAGACGCGACGCCAGTCGCCTGGGTCGGGAAACCCTCCCGCAGCGCTGGCTCGCCATGGCGCGTCTCCACCATCCCAAATCCGCGTAGCTGGTATGGATAGCAGCGACGGTTTAGCAGATGCTGTCGTGCAAATTTGTCGTGCTAGTGGTGTTGGTGCTGTCGTTGAACGCATTTCAATTCCTTTACCAACCCAATTCAATCACTGGCTGACAAAAGAACAAGCGCTGGAATATGCCTTATATGGTGGCGAAGACTTTGAGTTAGTGCTGTGCTTGCCACAAGAACCAGCCTATTCTCTTGTGAAACAGCTTGGCAACGGTGCGGCTGTTGTGGGAACAATTACAGATGGGTCAAGCGTAATTTTGCGTGACCAAACAGAAGAATTCCCCGACCAAGTTCTAAATCTTGATCGGGGATTTCAACATTTTAATCATTAGTCCCTTGTCCTTTGTCCTTTGCAAATCACAAAGGACAAATGACAAATGACTATTTAGACCATTTTTCGGCGACTAACTCTGCCAAGTCAAGAACTCGCTGGCTGTAGCCCCACTCGTTGTCATACCAAGCCATAACTTTCACCAAGTCGCCGCCCATGACAAATGTCAAGTTGGCATCAATAATTGAAGAGGCATCAGTACCCTGATAATCGGATGATACCAGGGGTAGTTCGCTGTAATCCAAAATCCCTTTAAGTTGACCTTGGGAAGCTTCTTTGAGGGTTAGGTTAACCTCTTCAGCAATGGTAGATTTTTCAACCTGGATAACAAAGTCCACCATCGAAACGTTTGGGGTGGGTACGCGCAGCGCCACGCCATTCAGCTTGCCTTTGAGGTCTGGCAGTACCAATGCCACGGCTTTTGCTGCACCAGTGGAGGTAGGGACAATGTTGATTGCAGCAGCACGCGCCCGTCGCACATCCCGGTGAGAAGCGTCTAGCAAGCGCTGGTCGCCAGTGTAGCTGTGAGTGGTGGTCATGGTGCCTTTGATGATGTTGAATTTCTCATGCAACACCTTAGCAATGGGAGCTAAGCAGTTTGTGGTACAGCTAGCGTTACTGATGATATGGTGTTTTTCGTGGTCATAGTCATGATGATTCACGCCAATCACAAAAGTCCCATCTTCGTTCTTTCCTGGGGCAGTGATCAGAACCTTCTTGGCACCAGCTTTGACATGCCTCATTGCCCCTTCTTTAGCAGTAAAGACCCCTGTTGCTTCGATAATAAGGTCTATTTCCCAGTCTTTCCAGGGCAAGTTATCTGGGTTGCGGTCAGATACACACTTAACGGTCTTACCGTTAACGATAATAGAGTTATCATCGGCAGTAATGTCAACATCCTTTAACTTCCCTAGCATCGAGTCATACTTGAGCAGGTGAGCATTGGTTTTGGGGTCGGATGTGTCGTTGATAGCGACAAGGTCGATATTGCTATTCTCTCTACCTAACCAGCAACGCATGAAGTTACGCCCGATGCGCCCGAAACCGTTAATTGCAACTCTAATCACAGCGTCTTGCCCTCTGTAGATTTATACCTTACGAAATGCTACTGATGACCCAGATCATACCGCAAAGGGGGGAGTATTTATAACTATAAAGTGTTAGATTCTCAAGATTTTCTTCCTACCCGTTTATATACAGGTTTTGACTATTAATATAAAGCCTGACCGATTCTGGGACTAAGTAGCGAATTGATTGACGAGATCGGCAAAAGTTACGAATAAGACTTGACGAAAGTCCTACTAAAGGGATATTCAATAATTGCCAGTGTATGTCAACTGTCTGCTTTGTCAGTTTTTGTGCCACTTGCTTGCAGATTGACTCAGTTTGAGCTATATTCTCACCACCTGGGAGCCGGGGTGCTATCAACCAATCACACAATTGTGCTAATTCCTGTCCACGATACCAACGAGGTAAGGTTTGAAAAGTATCCAAACCAACAATCCAGTACCAGTGAGTGTTGGGGTAATCAGCAGACAAGTCAATCAGGGTGTTGATGGCATAAGAAGCTCCAGAGCGACTTTTTTCCACGTGTGATACTCTAAACCCTGGGTTGTCGGTGGTCGCCCGTTGCACCATCTCTACGCGATGTTCAAATAAAGCCGCTTGTTTATGAGGAGGATTTTGTGAGGGCACCCAAATGACCTGTTCTAAAGGGACTTGTTCTAAAGCTGTCTGGGCTACAAGCAGGTGTCCCCAATGAACTGGATCAAAAGTGCCACCGAAAATTGCCAATCGCTGCATCCACTCACGCCTAAGCTTTATTCAATTTCAAAGAAGTCTATCGACCAATAGACTATTGTAGCTAATTTTGGCAAGGCAGGTCAAAATATGTATTTACAATTACAATCATTTATTTATTTCCCGATCTGGCAGAAATTTTCAGAATAAACATAATATCTGTTGAGAAAGAGAAAAAATCACTAGCAAGGGTAAAATCAATTTGAATGAGAAAAACAACATTGAAAAAACCAACTTATCAGTTATGAAAGGTATACAGAGGCAGTATCGGTAAAAATCGAATTCCTGTTATGATACGCGTGTCATTTAAGATGATTGTGTGGTGTGGTGATAGAGGAGAAATCAATGAAAAATATAGTAGACTTTAGCGGTCGACCGTTTCATTTTATTGGTATTGGCGGCATAGGGATGTCTGCTTTAGCGTATGTGCTAACAAAGCGTAATTTGCCAGTATCAGGTTCGGATCTTCGTCCAAACCATATTACTCGACACTTAGAATCTATCGGAACTCACATTTTTGGTAAACAACAGGCAAGTAATCTCGAATTCTTTCGTCCTCATTCTCAGCCAAATGGATTAGTATTAAACACTCAAGAAGAATTACCTGCTTTTGATAAAGCAAAACTACCTCAAGTTATTTGTTCAACAGCGATTAACACAACTAATTTAGAGTACAAAGCTGCATTAGAATTAGGTTGCCCAATTTTCCATCGGTCTGATGTACTGGCAGCTTTAATTGCCGAATATAATAGCATTGCTGTAGCAGGAACCCACGGAAAAACAACAACAAGTAGCATGATCGGCTATATGCTACTCCAAGCTGGTGTTGATCCAACAATTTTAGTAGGTGGAGAAGTCAAAGCTTGGGAAGGGAATGCCCGCTTGGGGGAAAGTCAATATTTGGTGGCAGAAGCAGATGAATCAGATGGTTCGCTGGTCAAACATAGCCCGGAAATAGGCATTATTACCAACATAGAACTAGACCATCCCGACCACTACGGTACGTTAGAAGAAGTGGTCGAAATCTTTCAGACATTTGCAAAAGGCTGTAAAACTCTGATCGGTAGCATTGATTGCACGACTGTACGCGATCGCTTACAACCAACGATTACCTATAGCCTATATCCTGATACTGGCGCTGATTATAGCGTCACGAATGTAGACTACAGAGCCGATGGCACCACAGCTCTTGTATGGGAAAGGGGCAAGGCTATGGGTGTGTTGAACTTGCGCCTACTTAGCAAGCACAACCTTAGCAATGCTCTAGCAGCAGTGGCGGTTGGTCGGATATTGGGCTTAGAATTTGGAGAAATTGCTAAGGGTCTTGCTACCTTTGAAGGCGCAAGACGTCGGTTTGAATTCCGGGGTGAAGCCAATGGCATTACTTTCATTGATGACTACGCCCATCACCCCAGTGAGATTCGCGCTACTCTCGCTGCTGCACGCCTACAGGCAAGACCAGGGCAGAGAGTCGTTGCCATCTTCCAACCCCATCGCTATAGTCGGACGCTTACCTTTCTAGAGGAATTTGCTCAGTCGTTTAGTCATGCTGATTTAGTTGTCCTCACTGACATTTACAGTGCAGGCGAGCCAAATTTGGGGCAAGTCAGTGGTGAAAAACTAACAAGTGAAGTTGCTAAACAGCATTCGCAGGTGATATACCAACCAACTTTAGCCTCAGTTTGCGAGTACTTACAGCAAACTCTGCATCATGGAGACTTGGCGCTGTTTCTGGGAGCGGGGAATCTCAATCAAGTGATTCCCGAAGTCATGGCGACACAATGCTCGCCAGCTAAGGCAACTTCCTAAGGGAGGTTTCTTACAAGAGCGAGAGGGAGTAGGGCTTGCTTTGCAAGATTATTTCCTTCAATTGCATAGTGTCCATCTAGCAATAGTTACATTGCTTCTCGCTAGTGTCGTATTTTTACGACATATGAACATCAAAATTCAGCTAATTTTAGAAAATATGACTATCTCCCAGGCAGTTGCAAATGTCTGCAAAGTTTCTGGCATGACAAACAGCAGACAACTAACATCTAATAATTCCATCGAAAGTAAGGAAATTTATTTATCAGGCACTGATTGCGTTATTAAATCTCAAGTTTCGCTGGCAGCGTATACTTCCTACAGGGTTGGCGGTCCGGCGCAGTGGTGTGTTGCCCCCCGAAACCTAGAAGGTCTGCAAGCAAGTATTCAATATGCTCAAACACATGAATTACCAGTAACAATACTGGGAGCAGGTTCTAACTTGCTCGTTAGTGATTGTGGTATGCCAGGTTTAGTTATCGTGACTCGTCATCTGCGCCATAGCCATTTTGACCAAGAAACAGGTCAATTGACTGTAGCCGCAGGAGAACCAATTCCAGCCTTGGCATGGGAGGCAGCAGAGCGGGGATGGCAAGGATTGGAGTGGGCTGTTGGTATCCCTGGAACTATTGGGGGTGCTGTGGTTATGAATGCAGGAGCACACAATAGTTGTATCGCAGATATCTTAGTCAACGCTCAGGTAGTTTTACCTAATGGTTCAGTGGAAACTCTCAGCCGCGAACAGTTGAGCTACAGCTACCGCACCTCTTGCCTGCAAGGAAGCGATCGCATACTCACCCAAGCCACTTTTCAACTCCAACCAGGGGCAGATCCGGTCAAAGTTTTGGCAGCTACTAAACAACACAAACAGCATCGACTGAACACTCAACCTTATCACTTGCCCAGTTGTGGCAGCGTGTTCCGCAATCCCAAACCTTACGCCGCAGGCTGGTTAATTGAACAAACGGGACTTAAAGGCTACCAAATTGGCAAAGCTCAAGTTGCACAACGGCACGCTAATTTTATCGTCAACTGTGGTGGGGCTAGTGCTTGGGATATTTTCAATCTTATCCGTCACGTCCAGCATCAGGTACAAGAACGTTGGTCTATTGTGTTAGAGCCAGAAGTGAAAATGATGGGAGAGTTTCAAGCCGCTTGCTGAATAATATCAAGTCCTATTAATTACTGATAATTTCCATAACACCCCTAAGGTCACTCCTCTATAATCTCCCCTAAAAAGGGGGATTATAGAGGAGTGCAGTCATATCCTGCCTTGGAAATTCAAAAACGAACCTCTCATCCCAACAGCAAGCTCTTACAAGTCCGATTGTTGGCTACAAAGGTGTCTTAGCAGACCTTCACAAGCATCGACGAGTAGGTCAATCACCAGATTAAATCCCTCTGTACCACCATAATAAGGATCTGGGACTTCCTTGAGGTTGTGCCTAGTGCAAAAGTCACATATCAAGTGTACTTTCTGGTGATATTTTCCAGTTGGGTCAATATAGAGGATAGCCTCATAATTCTCTCGATCCATCGCCAAAATAAAATCAAAGTTTTCAAAGTCAAACTTTTGAAATTGGCGTGCTTTCCCACGCAATTTAATTTGCAGCTTTTGAAGCGCTGCAGCATTCATGCGTGAATCAGGTGGGCTACCAATATGATAACTAGATGTCCCAGCAGAGTCGCATATAATGCGATCGCTCAATCCAGCCTGCTCTATCAAATAGTTCATTATGTTTTCTGCCGCTGGAGAGCGGCAGATGTTCCCTAGGCAGACAAACAGTAGCTTGTAAGGCATAAATATTCACAGTCTTTTGTCATTAGCATAAGACTAATGACAAATAACTAATGACTAAAATCCTGGAAGCTCCAGCCCACTGGTCAATTCTTCCATGCGTTCGCGCATTGTTGTCGTGGACTTGTTATAAGCGTCTTTCATTGCTGCTGTTAGGAGATCGGAAAGGACTTCTGCTCCTTCGTTTAATGCGTCTGGAGAGATGTCCACACGCCTAGGTTCTTGGTTACCGCTAACAATGACTTTAACTAGACCACCGCCAGCCTCTCCTTGAATCTCCATTTGCTCCAATTCTTCTTGGAGTCGCTTTGCGCCTTCTTGAACTTGCTGCGCTTTTTTAAAGGCGTCAGCCAGTTCTTTCATCTTTCCCAAGCCAAAGCCAAATCCCTGTCCTTTTCCTGTCATAATCTATTGTCCACGTATGCTTTGAATGACAAATCACATTTAATTATAGATGTGGTGGGGAGAATGCCTACTTTTTACCCATAAGTGATTTACTCTGGGGAGTTTCATAAATATTATCAGATCGGGTCTAGCTCAATCTTGTTATCCCTTTGTGCGTCCCTTTGGTGATGAAAAAATTCAGAATGCTTGCTTTACAAGGATGACAACCTCTGAACACTTTTGTCGGGTAGCCAATTGAGAAATACTCTCAAAACCTTAGCATATAAAAGTTTAAGCTATGAAAATTCTCCCAGTCTGACCTAAAAATATCACTCTTTTCTGATTTTGGTGAGACGATAATACACCTGCTGTTAAATATGGGAAGAAGTTGCTAATCCCGAATTTCTGTTCTGACAACGATGAGTATTTATCCTTGTAATCTTCTTGTCGGCTGATAAAAGGAGGGAAACTTTACTTAGAAAAATCTTGTAGCTTTTCCAAGCACTCATAAACTCACACCTACCAAGGTATAGCCTACTGATATCAAGCAGCGTTTTCGATCCATGAATTTTCATGTCAACGATTTTGGAGCGGTAAAACAAAGGCGAGTCTTAACCACATAATATAGCGCTTCTCACTTGAATGAAGTACAAATTTATCTGTGTGCATCTGTACGCCAGTCGCCACAACGGGGGGTTGGGGGGGAACCCCCCGTGCATCCTGCGGAGGAGCTTTGCTAACGCGCAGCGTACGCAAAGCGCTCAGTTTGCAAAGGAGGGAAACCCTCCTTGCAACTTCTCTGTGCAAGGCGCTGGCTCGTCCATCGGTGGTTCATTATTTCTTTGTGTACTTCACCCAATTGCAAACCGCTATAGTGATTACATGGGAGACATAAAGCTTTTGTTACTTTACCCTATGCCCCAGAATGTACAAAGCTATCCAAAATCTCTTAAGTTGATCAACTGGAACACTATTAAGGAAAAACACAAAATATGACTATAGAGGGTAGTAAACAAGAGAGTTTTAGAGAGATATTAGCAATAGTTGGTTTGCAAAGCCAGGAAAAAACTTTCACAAGACAGAGCTACCTCTTATGTACAACATTCAAAGCGATAAGAAATAGATTCTTGTCGTTTCTGTTGACTTACACAAACCTAAATTGTCCTTTTAAGCAAAACCCTTCGCTTTACTCGAAGGCAAGCTGCGTGTAGCATAGATGCGCGGAGCGTGGCTTCAAGCAAGAGTCGGGTATGGTAACATTTGGTGAAAATCTAAGCATTAATGCCTACGCCTCACTGTTGCTACGCTCAGAATCACACAATTTCGTTCTCACGTCGTAAGTCCTATCTTTGATTTGTCCAAACTCTATATCTAGGTTTTTTTCAACTCACATCCTATTCAATGCTACTCTAACCAAGAAATGTCATTAATTATACAGCTAGGTGTGTCTTAAGGTATAGTCGGGTGGTGGTGAGTTTAATATTGTTAACCTATAGGGATTTAACATTGACTTTCTAAATCAGCTATTAGGGAGTTATCAGTTGGTAATCCTGTCATAGTATGAGACATAAGAGTACTATTCTTACTTGTGTTTAGTTACAGTGCTTACAAAAGCAAACTTCTTAGTAAAAAATGCTAGGGGTGTACGATCCATGCCCTTGACGATCCTTGTAGTGGATGACGACTTGGGCACTCGTCTGTCTATCAGCGATTATCTTGAACTGTCTGGCTACTCGGTGATTACAGCTGATGACGGTCAAGAGGCATTGGCGATGGTGGAGGAGTACCATCCTGATTTGATAGTCACTGATATCGTCATGCCACGAATGAATGGATATGAACTGGTGCGGCGAGTGCGTCAACAACCTGGGTTCCGTTTGTTACCCGTCATTTTACTAACAGCGCGAACCAAAACCCAGGAACGAATCCTAGGCTATCAGTCAGGATGCGATTTGTACTTGCCCAAGCCTTTTGAACTAGAAGAGTTAGCAGCAGCAATTCGCAATCTTCTGGAGCGAGCGCAAATCATTCAATCGGAGTACCGTTTTTCTCATCAAGACAATTTGGGAACTTCCACCCCAACAAAATCGCTAGATAGCCATCACTCTCAGTTGACCGATATTCAGAAATCCCAAATGCTTTCTGAATTAACCCCAAGAGAGCAGGAAGTCCTAGAACTTTTGACTCATGGTCTTTCTAATGCTGAAATGGGTCAGCAGTTACATCTCAGTCCCAGGACTGTAGAAAAGTACGTTAGCAGTTTATTAAGAAAAACTGTTACCAGCAACCGAGCGGAATTGGTGCGTTTTGCGATTAAGCACGGTTTGGTGGAATAGCTTATTGTAAAGACGTGGTACTTCAGGAGTTCAGAGTTATTACACAACAACTGCTGAGATGACACCCTTTGCCTCCAACACAGCTGCAACTCGTAAAATGAGTGCTTCATTATATGGTGCAGCTATCAACTGTACGCCCAAAGGTAAAGCATTTGGACGCTGAATTGGTACTGATAAAACAGGCACGCCAATAAAAGATAATGGTTGAGTGAATAGTCCTAAATGCGGACGAACGAGAATTTCTTCACCATCTATAATCATGGTTTGTTGACCAATAAACGGTGCAGAGATCGGTGCCGTTGGGGCAAGAATGACATCTAGCTTTTGAAAGACTTCCCGAACTCTATCTTTATACCATTTTCTAAACCGTTGCGCTTGAATGTACCAGCTACTAGGTATTAAAGCACCGGCAATAAAGCGATCGCGTGTCGCCGGATCAAAATCTTGGGGACGCGATCGCAATTTCTCCAAATGCAAATTCGCCCCCTCACAAGCTGTGATCACAAACGCTGCTGCACGGGCGCGATGTGCTTCGGGTATTGTGACATACTCAGTTATGCCCAAAGCATCACCGACCTTTTGTACTGCTTCCAATGCTTCAGGACTTGCCCCTTGGATGAAATAATCACCTGCAATAGCAATTCTTATACCATCAATATTGTGTAGAGACGTTGCATACAATGTCTCTATAGGTGGGTGTTTCGTACAAACTCGATCACGTTCATCTTCTCCCTGAAGTACATCAAACGCGATAGCAATATCCCGTAGTGAACGGGCAAACGCTCCGATGTGGTCTAAACTGCTGGAAAATAGTGCTACCCCAGCACGAGATAATCGTCCATAAGTGGGCTTCAAGCCAAAAACACCACATAAAGCCGCAGGGACGCGGATGGAACCGTTAGTATCAGAACCTAGCGTCAACGGAACCAAACCAGCTGCAACAGCCGCCGCCGAACCACCCGATGAACCACCAGCTATCCGCTTTAAATCATGGGGATTATGGGTAGCACCATAGTGAAAATTTTCCGTCACGAAGCCGTAGGCGTACTCATCCATATTTAAAGCGCCTACCAGTACCGCACCCGCTTGTTTCAACCTTACGACTGCTGTTGCATCCTGAGTTGCTGGAGGGTTTTCTGCGTTGATTTTTGCACCTGCAAGAGTGGTTAACCCAGCGATATCGAAAAGGTTTTTGACGGCGAAAGGTACACCAGCCAAAGAACCTGGATCTTTACCTTGGGCAATTTCTCTATCAATTCTTTCTGCTTGTGCCAAAGCAGTTTCACCAGTTACAGTTGTAAAACAATTGAGTTCATTGTCCCGTACTGCAATTCTTTGCAAAGCAGCTTTGGCAACTTGCACCGCGCTAACTTTACCTTCCCGCACAGCAGCAGCTATTGCTATTGCATCAGCTTGTTCTAAATTCATGGCTCAAAAACAGACGCTGCTTCAATTGTCTCTAGCAAGGGAAACTCATTGACAACTTGGGCAATAACTTTAATTCTCTCAAAATTTGCCACTACCCCATCTCGATACTCATCCCTTAATTGCAAATCTAACAACAAAGCCATTAAATCCACATATTCCCCCACATCAAATCCCTTTTCTTCCATCTCTCCTCCTCTCTTCCTTCGTGTCCTACCTTAGAGGATGTCTGAATGTATACACTATTTAAATAGAGTTTCGGTTATTTTCAATAGTTTTTATCCTATTATTTTTTAGGGTTATATAAAATTATTTTTTTTATAAAATTGCATTCGTATACTCAGATTTCTTCTGGCAATGTAAACAAGCCATCTTCGCCAGGTTCAAAGTCAATAACCTTGAACACAGCATCAATATTCAAAGCACCATAAATATGAGGAAATATTTCGCCTCCCTCGACACCTTCATAGCGAATATCCGGTTGAACTTTCTCCGAGTCAATACAAAGAAGTATCAATCCCTTTTGCTTGGGAAACAAGTCATTTGCCACTTTGATGACTTGCGTTGGTGTCGAACAGTGGATAAAACCTTCCAACTCTAGAGTATCACCGCGATATGTTCCTACGAATTTTGCTTGTTCCCATTGTTCGTGTTGGGTGATGTGTAAGATAGGGTTCATTGAGATTTTTGTAATACATTTTCTTAAGGTGGGCAGTGCCCACCCTACTCATTATTTATCAGATTGTATAATTTTACAAATTTCATCTAAAAGAAAGTCATGCTCAATAGGTTCATCAGGACAAAATTCCAAATAGAGTTTATTGTGATAGGGTGTGACTGATGATGTACATATCTGAATTTTCAGTTTTCCTTTCTGCCACGCATGCCCAGCAACCTTTAGAAGCTGACAATCTGTCACATAATTGTGTTGAATCTCCCTTAAATTTATCTTTTTTTGACCAATAGAGAGTTTACTTAAAAATTCCAGCATTGAAACCCCAGGATATAAGCTCGTGTATTCATAAATATGCTGCTGCAACTTATTTCTAATTTCTTCCTCAATCAACTCTTTTAATCTACTAACTTTAAAGGAATCTTTTCCCAGAAGTACGACATCATCATCACATTCTAGTGGTGTAAATTTTTCATCCATAACAACTTCAGTTTCAGTTATCAAGTGAGTCATGTCCACCTTATAATTTAACCTCACTTCATAGCGTATTCTGCCAATTTGCTGACATCAAGTTAGTGAAAATCTTGATAATAAAAAGTACTAACGGATTTTTCTTTCTGTCAAGATGTGCAAGCAATTGATACAACACTATGTCCAAAAGTCCAAGATGACGACTCTACCCTTAAGTTGTTGAAGAGACAAGGGTTTTTCAGTGTTAAACTAAGAGGTATTTTGCGGTTGTTCTGG
Source organism: Mastigocladopsis repens PCC 10914 (assembly GCF_000315565.1). Taxonomy (NCBI): domain Bacteria; kingdom Bacillati; phylum Cyanobacteriota; class Cyanophyceae; order Nostocales; family Symphyonemataceae; genus Mastigocladopsis; species Mastigocladopsis repens. Next base: position 849,590 of record NZ_JH992901.1, read on the forward strand.
CGCTGTGATGCGGCGCGGATTCAGTATCCTTTGCACTTAAGGGTAGGCGATTACCCAATTTTTCTCTTCCTTCTATAACCTTACCTGTAAATAGCTTGGGTCAGTAACTGTGATAGGCGGACTGGAAACACTAACCACTACTGAGTTATCAGCTTGGGTGCAACAAGCCAAAGCCTTGGCATATCAAGGACAAGTTGTTAACCGTATTCCCCAATTGGCTTTAGCTGATTCCCATTTGTTTGCAGTTTACATCTGCTGTGAAACGGGGCAAACTTACAGCCAAGGCGATACGGATTATATTTTCCCGCTGATGAGTACGATTAAGCCATTTTCACTGCTGTATCTATTAGAACAAGTGGGAGCAGAGACGGTTTTTCAATGGGTTGGGGTTGAACCATCGGATGCTCCCTTCAATTCCCTAGAACAACTGGTCGCTGATCATGGACGACCCCGCAATCCTATGATTAACAGTGGGGCAATTACCCTTGCTGATAAGTTGCCAGGAAAAAACGCCAGAGAGCGCTGTAAACGGCTCTGTCAATGGTTGAACCAACTGGCAGGTTGTCACCTCAAGTTGGATGAAGTTATGCTTGCTTCTGTGCGAACAGCTGGCTCCCAAGTAAATCGAGCCATGACGCAATATCTTACCAATGCAGCGTATATAAAGAATCCTGAGATAGCTCTTGACACTTATGAGGAAATATGCTGCCTCTCTGGTCACGTGGAAGACTTAGCCCGTCTGGGTTTACTTTTGGCTTTTGAAAGTGAATTGATTTTGCCGCAGCACCGTCGTATTGTTAACTCGCTCATGTTAACCTGTGGGCTGTATGAGGCTTCTTGTCAGTATGCCTTACAGATTGGTTTGCCAATGAAATCTGGTATCAGTGGCGCACTGCTTGCAATAGTACCAGATCAAGGGACGGTTGCCTGCTACAGTCCTGCTTTGGATAGTATAGGCAATCCTGTAGCGGCGATCGCTTTTGTTGAGGCTTTATCTAGAGGGTTACAGTTAAGTATTTTTGGGGGATAGTCATGATTAGTCGTTTTGGTCTTTAGTTTCCCCAGTTGAGTGTTCGGGTATGGTTGCCTTTTCTAATGTTTCAAGAGGTGATGGAGGCTCAATGACGTTCGGTGGGGTTTGCGGCAAAGTATGGGATGGCGCAGCATCCAGATACTGACGACGGTTAAAATATCTTCCTAATTCGGGTTTTTCTGGATCGGGAGCAATTTTTTGGGGTAATGTTGTTTCAGCTTCTGGCGTAACCTCTGGTTTGGGTTCTGCTGTGGTTTCTGGCTGCGGAGTCTCAATAATGTCTGGTAAGGTAGGAGTTAAACCAGGAGTTGGTTCAGCCGTTGTTTGTGGCGTTGATATCTTGCCTGCACGACGATTGAAATAGCCACCTGATTTTGGTTTTTCTGGCTGTGTTTGGGGCGGTTGTTGAGATTCAGTTGCAGGAGAGGATTGTTTTTCTGTTTGAGGTTGCGTTTGGGGTGTTTTTTCAACGCTGGGCGTTGAGGTTGGGGTAGGTGTAGGTTCAGGTTCAGGAATGGGCTGCTTTTCTTCCTTCAGTTGTGTTTGGGGTGTTTTTTCAACAGTAGGCGTTAAAGTTGGGGTGGGAGTAGGTTCGGCAGTTGGTACTTTGGCGGTATAATTTGGGTCTACAATCCTGCGAACTTGATCTGCTGAAAGTTCTCCTCTAACAATTTTAGATAGAGTGTCTTTCCCCTTGGGTTCATAGCTAATAAGTCTGACTGTGCTGTTGAAGACATTTTTCACAGGGTTTCCTTGTTCGTCGAGAAACTCAAGTTGTACCCAGTTTTTCCCTGGCTTAAAGCCTTTAAGGTAAACGGCTTGCCAGCGGTCTAAAACAAAGCTTTCACCATTAATTGTGCAGCGAATCCGCCAATCTGTTATGTCGTCAGTGGGGTTGTCTTTGGCAACTAGATGTAATGGGGCGTTAGTTAGGTAAAAGTCCAGTAAAATTGGTTCTGCACCGTAGCTCCCTTTGGGACGACTGTATGTTAAAAGTGGCTTGGTTGGGCCGGGGTTGTTGTCGTCAGTCTTAGTCAAGATGTGAAATGTTGACTGCGCGTAAGCACCTTCATTTTTAAAGCTTTCATGCCAAGGACGCGAGGCAAAGACACGTAAAGTATGAGTACCTGGAGACAAGTCCGGTAAAGCCAAGGGCTGATTTAGGTCGTATACGGCTATATAAGGTTCGTTATCAACAATGACGTGTAAATGGGGACCTAGATCCAGTTCTGGGTCTTTAAAGATAGGTAGGTCCTTAACCTGAAAGCGGACTGTAACTGTGTTGTCTTGGAGAATTTCATCCGGTTTTGGAGTAACTATTGTTACTTGTGGCTGATAAATTTCCAAGGCTGGGCGCAGTTCTTGGATTGTTGGTGGTGGGGAAACTTCTGAGATTTGCTTTGAAAGTTGAGCTTTTTCTGGCAAGCTGCCATATGGTTCTTGGCTAACGGCTTTCTCTCCACAACTCGTCAAACTTAATACAAGTACTGATGCCATCAGCAACCTGAGGATAGCAATTGCGGTCTTCCGCCACAAGTTCATGCTTTCCACCCAGTGATACTCCTATACAACTGACTGAATAATTTTGGCTCAAACTGTCCACTGGTCACTATAGCCCAAAAGGAGAAATCTTCGTAGAGTTATTGTCCCTAGGTACTTAAGCGTAAATAAATATCCACCCGTGTTATGGGGGTGTACTTACTATTATTTTTTACAAATCTTTAGAGGAGAATTTAATTAAGGCTTAAATATGTGTGGTAATCAAAATTGCCTCCATATATTAAGTGATATTAAGTAAAAACAGTGAAAAACGAAAAAATAGCTTTTTGTGGTAAGCACAGAAAATTTACGAATTGTTACCGTTTGTAAAATAAATGAAGAAAGTATTGACTTTTTGCCAAAAATTTCAAACCCAAAAGTAGATTAGACAACTCATCCAAGGATTTTGAATTATTGTTAACTTCTCTCTAACTGTGTACGAGATAAGCCTTTATAATTCAACAGAAAGCAATCTCCACGAGACCGTCTTCGTCGCTCCTCCAGTAGAGTCTATTTCTGGAGGATGTGATAAAGCTTAACCAAAGCTACGAAGACACTATGTGGTATTCATGATTTCTCAATCCTGGTAAAGAGGGGAGGTCGAATGACAATTAGTCCTCCGGAGCGAGAGGAGAAAAAGGCAAGAGTAATAGTTGATAATGATCCGGTACCAACCTCATTTGAACTGTGGTCAAAGCCGGGGCATTTCGACAGAAGCCTAGCCAAAGGTCCCAAAACTACTACATGGATTTGGAACCTGCACGCACTCGCCCATGATTTTGATACACATACAAGCGATTTAGAAGACATATCCCGCAAGATATTTTCGGCACACTTCGGACACTTAGCCGTAGTGACGATTTGGCTGAGCGGGATGATATTCCATGGCGCTCGTTTTTCAAACTATGAAGCTTGGCTGAGCGACCCCCTCAACATCAAGCCCAGCGCTCAAGTTGTTTGGCCTATTGTTGGTCAACAAATTTTAAACGCCGATGTCGGTGGTGGGTTCCATGGTATTCAAATCACCTCCGGCTTTTTCTACATCTGGCGTGGTTGGGGTATTACGAACTCATTCCAGCTATATTGCACTGCCATAGGTGGTTTGGTATTAGCAGGCTTGTTCTTGTTTGCTGGTTGGTTCCACTATCACAAGCGTGCTCCCAAACTGGAATGGTTCCAGAACGTGGAGTCGATGCTGAATCACCACTTAGCAGGACTATTGGGCTTGGGTTCCTTGGGGTGGACAGGTCACCTAATTCACGTATCCGCGCCTATTAACAAGCTGTTGGATGCGGGAGTTTCCATCAAAGATGTGCCGTTACCTCACGAGTACATTTTGAACCGTGACTTGATAACCGAGCTGTTCCCCAGCTTTGCCAACGGTTTAACGCCTTTCTGGACGTTGAACTGGGGTCAGTATGCGGACTTCCTCACCTTCAAAGGTGGTTTGAACCCAGTCACAGGCGGCTTGTGGATTACAGATATTGCCCATCACCACTTGGCGATCGCGGTACTGTTCATCATTGCAGGTCACCAATACCGTACCAACTGGGGTATCGGTCACAGCATCAAAGAGATTCTGGAAAACCATAAAGGTCCCTTCACTGGTGACGGTCACAAAGGTCTCTACGAAAACCTCACCACATCTTGGCACGCTCAGTTGGCAGTCAACCTGGCAATGCTGGGTTCCTTGACCATCATCGTGGCGCACCATATGTACGCGATGCCTCCGTATCCGTACTTAGCAACAGACTACGCCACCCAACTGTGCATATTTACTCACCATATGTGGATCGGGGCATTCCTGATCGTTGGTGCAGGTGCTCACGCTTCCATCTTCATGGTGCGGGATTACGATCCCGTGGTGAACCAGAATAACGTGCTAGATAGAGTGCTTCGTCACAGAGACGCAATCATCTCTCACTTGAACTGGGTATGTATGTTCCTTGGCTTCCACAGCTTTGGACTGTATATACACAACGACACCATGCGTGCCTTGGGTCGTCCCCAAGATATGTTCTCGGATACAGCAATTCAGTTGCAGCCAGTGTTTGCCCAGTGGGTGCAAAACTTGCACACGGTCGCTCCTGGTGCAAGCGCACCCAATGCACTGGAACCCGTTAGCTATGTATTTGGCGGCGGTATTCTAGCTGTAGGCGGCAAAGTGGCAATGATGCCCATGGCACTGGGTACGGCGGACTTCATGATCCACCATATTCACGCCTTCCAAATCCATGTCACGGTGTTGATTCTGTTGAAGGGATTTCTGTTTGCCCGCAGTTCTCGTCTGGTTCCAGACAAAATGAACTTGGGCTTCCGGTTCCCCTGCGATGGTCCTGGTCGTGGCGGTACCTGTCAGGTATCTGGTTGGGATCACGTATTCCTCGGTTTGTTCTGGATGTACAACACCATTTCTATTGCGATTTTCCACTTCAGCTGGAAGATGCAATCTGATATCTGGGGCACTGTAGACTCAGATGGTGTTGTGTCTCACATCACTGGTGGTAACTTTGCCCAAAGTGCAATCACAATCAACGGCTGGTTGCGTGACTTCCAATGGGCACAAGCTGTACAAGTGATTAACTCCTACGGCAGTGCGCTGTCGGCGTATGGTCTACTGTTCTTAGGCGCTCACTTTGTCTGGGCATTTAGCTTGATGTTCCTGTTTAGTGGTCGTGGCTACTGGCAAGAACTGATTGAGTCGATTGTTTGGGCGCATAATAAACTGAAAGTAGCACCATCAATTCAGCCTCGCGCTCTAAGCATCATTCAGGGTCGGGCTGTTGGGGTAGCTCACTTCCTCTTGGGAGGAATTGTCACCACCTGGGCGTTCTTCCATGCACGAATCATTTCACTAGGCTAAAAATTTAGCTTTACGAGTTATGAGTTTTGAGTTTTGAGTTTTGAGATAAAAACTCACCAGCTCAGAACTCATAACTCAGAACTTTAAGAACCCTGATGGCTGAAGGTCAGAGGATTTATCAAACCAATGGCAACAAAATTTCCTAAATTTAACCAGGATCTCGCACAAGACCCGACTACACGTCGGATCTGGTATGCGATGGCTATGGGAAATGATTTTGAAAGCCACGATGGCATGACAGAAGAAAATCTTTACCAAAAGATTTTCGCGACTCACTTCGGTCATGTGGCAATCATCTTCCTATGGGCATCCAGCCTCCTGTTCCATGTAGCCTGGCAAGGTAACTTTGAACAGTGGATTAAAGATCCTCTTCATATTCGCCCAATCGCCCATGCGATTTGGGACCCTCACTTCGGTAAACCAGCAATAGAAGCTTTTACCCAAGGCGGCGCAAGCAATCCAGTAAACATTGCTTACTCTGGTGTCTACCACTGGTGGTACACCATCGGGATGCGGACGAACGGTGACCTATATCAAGGAGCAGTGTTCCTTCTCCTGTTAGCAGCGGTCTTCTTGTTTGCTGGTTGGTTACACTTGCAGCCCAAGTACCGTCCTAGCTTAGCTTGGTTTAAGAGTGCTGAACCTCGTCTGAACCACCACTTGGCAGGTTTGTTTGGTGTCAGCTCTTTAGCTTGGACTGGTCACTTGGTTCACGTTGCTATCCCTGAATCTCGCGGACAGCACGTAGGTTGGGATAACTTCCTGACAACCCTGCCACACCCAGAAGGTTTGGGACCATTCTTCACAGGTAACTGGGGCGTTTACGCTGCTAACCCTGACACTGCGAACCATGTGTTTGGTACATCTCAAGGTGCAGGAACTGCAATTCTGACATTCTTGGGTGGATTCCATCCCCAGACTCAGTCGCTGTGGTTGACCGATATGGCTCACCACCACCTGGCGATCGCGGTTATCTTTATCATCGCCGGTCACCAGTACAGAACTAACTTCGGGATTGGTCACAGCATCAAAGAAATGCTGAATGCCAAGAACTTCTTCGGCGTCAACACCGAAGGTCAGTTCAACCTGCCTCACCAAGGTCTGTACGACACCTATAACAACTCCCTGCACTTCCAGTTGTCCATACACCTGGCAGCACTGGGTACTGCTCTTTCCTTGGTGGCGCAGCACATGTACGCACTGCCTCCTTACGCCTTCATGGCTAAGGACTACACCACCCAGGCATGTCTGTACACCCACCACCAGTATCTTGCTGTGTTCTTCATGGTCGGTGCTTTCGCCCACGCCGGAATTTTCTGGGTGCGCGACTACGATCCAGACCAAAATAAGGGCAACGTACTTGATCGCGTACTGAAGCACAAAGAAGCGATTATCTCCCACCTGAGCTGGGTATCCCTTTTCTTGGGCTTCCACACTTTAGGTTTGTACGTCCACAACGACGTAGTTGTTGCCTTCGGCACCCCTGAGAAGCAAATCCTGATTGAGCCTGTGTTTGCACAGTTTATTCAGGCTTCTCACGGTAAAGTGCTGTACGGCTTGAACACTCTGCTGTCCAACCCTGACAGTATTGCTTCCACCGCTGGCGCTCCTTGGTTACCCGGTTGGGTGGATGCTATCAACAATGGCACCAACTCCTTGTTCTTGACCATTGGTCCTGGTGACTTCTTAGTACACCACGCCTTCGCACTGGCTATACACACAACTGTCCTGATTTGTGTTAAAGGTGCGTTGGATGCCCGTGGTACCAAGCTGATGCCCGACAAAAAGGATTTCGGTTTCACCTTCCCTTGTGACGGTCCTGGTCGTGGCGGTACTTGCCAAACTTCCTCTTGGGAACAGTCCTTCTACCTCGCCTTGTTCTGGGCGCTCAACACCGTTGGTTGGGTAACCTTCTACTGGCACTGGAAGCATTTGGGTATTTGGCAAGGCAACGTAGCACAGTTCAACGAGTCCTCTACATACCTCATGGGCTGGCTGCGCGATTACCTCTGGGCTAACTCTGCTCAATTGATTAACGGGTACAACCCCTACGGCATGAATAACCTGTCTGTCTGGAACTGGATGTTCCTCTTCGGACACCTAGTTTGGGCAACCGGCTTCATGTTCCTGATCTCTTGGAGAGGTTACTGGCAAGAGTTGATCGAAACTCTAGTTTGGGCACACGAACGCACACCCTTGGCGAATCTAGTTCGCTGGAAGGATAAGCCAGTTGCTTTGTCCATCGTCCAAGGTTGGTTGGTTGGTCTAGCACACTTCACTGTTGGCTATGTCCTCACCTACGCAGCGTTCCTCATTGCTGCTACTGCTGGTAAGTTCGGTTAATTCGGCTACTAGAAGTTTAGTAGGTAAGTCATTGAAATCCTCCGCCGCAAGGCGGGGGATTTTTTAGATCAGTTAATCTTAAAAGCTTGCTTTAATCTTCCAGATCTCCCAATGATCTGAAAGTGGCTTTTTGGGCTTCCGTTAATTGAGGTCAAACTGGCGAAGCTGGTGGCTCAGTGGTGTGAGATCATGGAGACAGTCAACGGCGGTCAATGAAGTTTGAACAGAATGGAACAACGTCGCAAGTCAACGGTCGTGATTACGGGTGCCTCCTCGGGGGTCGGTTTGCAAGCCGCAAAAGCTCTTTCCCAAAGGGGATGGCATGTGGTGATGGCCTGTCGGGATTTATCGAAAGCGGAAAAAGCTGCCCAAACGGTGGGAATGCCGCAGGACAGCTACACCATCATGCATATCGACTTGGCCTCTTTAGAGAGCGTTCGGCAGTTTGTGAACAACTTCAGGGCGAGCAGCAGATCCCTGGACGCCTTGGTGTGCAACGCTGCAATTTATATGCCTTTGTTAAAGGAGCCGTTGCGAAGTCCAGAAGGCTTTGAGTTAAGCGTTGCCACAAATCACCTCGGACATTTCCTCCTATGTAACCTCATGCTTGAGGATCTGAAGAATTCATCTGCTGCAGAGCGGAGGCTCGTCATTTTGGGAACCGTGACACACAACCCGGACGAACTGGGTGGCAAAATTCCGCCTCGTCCAGACTTGGGTGATCTCAAGGGCTTTGCAGAGGGCTTTAAAGCGCCGATCGCGATGATTGACGGCAAAAAGTTTGAACCTGTCAAGGCTTACAAAGACAGCAAAGTCTGCAACGTACTGACCATGAGGGAGCTACATCGGCGCTATCACGAGTCAACCGGCATCGTCTTCAGTTCTCTCTACCCCGGGTGTGTTGCAACAACGGCTCTATTCCGAAACCACTATCCCCTGTTTCAGAAACTCTTCCCAGTTTTCCAGAAGTACATTACTGGGGGTTTCGTGTCCCAGGAGTTGTCTGGCGAGCGGGTCGCGGCGGTGGTCGCTGATCCTGAATACAATCAATCTGGTGTCTATTGGAGCTGGGGAAATCGACAGAAGAAAGATGGCAAATCGTTTGTTCAAAAGGTTTCTCCCCAAGCACGCGATGATGAAAAAGCCGAGCGGATGTGGGATCTGAGTACGAAGTTGGTTGGACTTGCGTAACTCCCACGCAAATTATCCAGTATAAGCGAGAACTCAGAACTCAGTAGTCAGCAATTGGAAATTATTCTGGGTTCTATGTTCTGCATTCTTTCAGAAGCTATTCTATCCAATTGAAACTCGCGATAGATAAGCAATCATTAGAAACTTTGAAAGGTTGCCTCGTCGTTGCAGATGACATCCAGACACAAATCCGTCGTCCTCCTATTTCTGAAGCATTAGAACTCTTGACACAAGAACATCTAACACCACAAAAAACACTAAATTTTACACCTTACTATCTTCAAAAAAATGGGGCAGCATATTTAGGTGATAGCCTAAAACTACTTACATTTATCAAAGACAACAATATCAATTTAATCCTAACCTCACCCCCCTTTGCACTGACACGCAAAAAAGAATACGGCAACGAAAGTGCAGAAAAATATATAGAATGGTTCCTTCCTTTTGCCTACGAATTTAAAAGAGTTTTAGCAGAGAATGGCTCTTTTATTTTAGATTTAGGTGGTGCTTACCTTCCTGGTCATCCTGTGCGGAGTATCTACCAATATGACCTTTTATTGAGGTTGTGTAAGGAAGTCGGCTTTTTTCTGGCTCAAGAATTTTATCACTATAATCCTGCACGACTGCCAACTCCTGCTGAGTGGGTGACAATCAGGCGAATTCGTGTTAAAGATTCAGTGAATGTGGTTTGGTGGTTGTCCAAAACACCTCACCCCAAAGCAGATAATAGAAAAGTTTTAAAACCTTATAGCCAAAGCATGAAACAATTACTTAAAAATGGCTATAAGGCAAAAATACGTCCCAGTGGTCACGATATTTCTGAGAAATTTCAAAAGGATAATCAGGGCGCTATTCCACCAAATTTACTAGAACTTGCCAATACTGAATCTAATAGTGCTTACCTGCGACGGTGTAAAGCTGCAGGAATTCAACCACATCCAGCACGTTTTCCTCAAAGTTTTGCAGAATTCTTCATCAAATTTTTGACTGATGAAGGTGATATTGTGTTAGATCCATTTGCAGGTTCCAACACAACGGGTTTCGTTGCAGAAATCTTACAACGTAAATGGATTTCTTTTGAAATGAATGAGGATTATATTATCGGCAGTCGTTACCGATTTGAAGATTCATAAATTGAAATCAGCAACTTAGAAACACAATAACTTGTCGCCTACTCCTGTAGAATTTCCACCAAATCCTCAATCATGACATCAAAGGTGCGAGCTAACTTTTGTAGGTAAACAAAGTCCACTGTTGACATCCCCGGACAGCGAGCATAATGTCTGACAGTACTGTAACCAACTCCAGAACGGTCAGAAACTTCCTTGAGTGTCCACCCGTTTTGGGCTGCAAACTCCCTAACCCGCAGTCTTACTATTCCCATAATCAACTTGACAAATGATAGTATCTTATCATTGTTTTGTGATGAGCTTAATTTCTTACAACAATGAAAACTGCTATAAGCAATATGCATAAACCTTGAAGAGATTATAAATCCAGTCGTGCCAGGCTTTACAGAAATAGGTAGATCAATAAAAATAATGAGATAGCTAACTAAAAAATTTCCTGAATTCAACTAGTCAATGCTGTCAATAGGAAAAAGCAGTAAGTGGAGGAGAAATATCAAGATGAGGGAGCTTTATCTGTTGGCAGCAGGCTTGTTAACAGGATTAGTAATACCAGCATCAACTCTTCCACATTTGTCAATTGTCAAGTCAGAAAATAGTGGAGTCCTTTGGAATTTAAAAGACGATACAAAGCCAACTAAAGGTGAAAAAATATTCTCTAGTGCGGAGATTTCTCCGCCAGAATTGAGGGATTCTGGGTTGTCAAAGCCAGTAGAACCATATCTCAACTCAAACACTCAACTAATTCCCCACAAAATTATAACTGGAAACCAACTCTACTACAAAAGGTTAGCCGCCCTGAAAGCAGGTCAGATATATCCCAGCTTACCTGATGACAACATGAAGTCATCATTGATATCTGCGAAGAAAACTCAACTTACATATGAGGATTGGAAAAGCTTATTGGCTATGGAAGCCAAAGCCATGGCTCAAGGTCAAGGTGACAAACGTCTGGAAATCCTAGTGGGTGATTCTTTAAGTTTGTGGTTTCCTCGAGAAAAATTTCCTGTAGGTAGATTGTGGCTGAATCAGGGAATATCTGGAGATACTTCTAATGGTGTGTTAAAAAGATTGTCTGCTTTTTCTAAAACCAGACCAGATGTCATTTTTGTTATGGCTGGAATTAACGACTTGCGAAAAGGTACGAAAGACGAAATTATCTTACGCAATCAGATCCAGATTGTTCGCAGGCTACGAAAAACTCATCCAAAAACTAGAATTTTTATCCAATCGATTCTGCCAACTCGTTTGTCAAAAATCCCCAACACCCGTATTCGTCATCTCAACCATCAACTTGCCCTCATTGCTAGACAAGAAGGAGCTGATTATTTAAATCTTTATGATTGGTTTGTAGATTTTCAAGGGAATTTGCGAGAAGAATTGACCACAGATGGATTGCATCTGAGTAGAGAAGGGTATGAAGTTTGGCAATCGGTACTAAATCAAGTAGATTACAAGCACAATCCGAGAAGAGTCTTTAGAAGACCACACAGTAAAAACTCAGAACTCAGTTGAGCATCCCCAGAAATATAGCGCTTCTCACTTGAATGAAGTACAAATTTATCTGTGTGCATCTGTGTGCATCTGTGGTTCATTATTTCTTTGTCTACCTTACCCAATTGCAAACCTCTATAAATGCGCGCTTATTTAAACAAGGACGCCGTATTCCTCGTACATCAGTTATGAGTTATAAGTTATCACTGTTCACTGTTCACTGCTAACTGACTACTGAGTTCTGTGTTCTGAGTTTAATCTTGCGGTCAATAGTCAAAAAACTTTGGACTATTGACTACTAGTCATCAGTTTGTGGCTTTTCCTGCTCCTTAATCTTCCTGACGAGGTTGCAGTTGGGTTGGAGTTTCAGCGGATGATGAATTTTGCTTCATGTGTTCTATTGTGGGGAGTGTTCTATTGTGGGGACAACGACAGCAGGAGGATTTGACTGATTCGACTCCACAGTAGACGGCTGTGCTGGTACAACAACAGAAGAATTATTTGGTTGACTGGGTGGTGGCGACGATTCAGAAGCACCACGAGAAGACGGTGAAGAGGAAGTACTGCGAGATTCACGTATTGCTCGTAGTCGCTCAACTAACGGCGGCGGGGAAGCAGTGCTAGGCGAAGGAGAAGCTTCCTGCGATTCTTGCTGAGGTTGGCGAGGTTGGGATTTTCTGGAGTTGGTTTGTGGCGATTCTTGTGTCACATTGCTATCAGGAGATTGTTCAGTTGGAACACGACGGACACGCCTACGCCGTACTGAACTAGAAGCAGGTGTAGATTCTTGCGATGCACTATTCTCTTTTTCTGTGGTGTTAGTTTCTGTATTTGAAGGCAAAGGTGTGAAATCTATTGTAGGTGTCTCGTTAACATCACGCTTTTCCACAACAGGTTGAGGGAATGAGCGTGGCTGATTTCTGGTCAACACACTTGTGACAGCAAAACCTGCTGTAGCAGCCACAAGGGCTACACCTGTAGCAATCAACACCTTAGGTGATGAAAGTTTGTTCACAACTTTGTTGAGCTTGACATTTCCCAAAGGTGATGGAGTTGGCGTTTTTCTGACAGCCGCCACTTCCCCAGGCAAATTTTTTGGGTATGCTTGGGCAGATAAATTAATAGTTGGCACTGTTTTTGTGATCACCGATTGCTGTGTACCACTCACCAGATTCCCCGGTAGCAGCAGCAACCACTCTGCAACTGTCTGCGGACGAAAGCGAGCCTCAATTGCCATACCACGCATGATCGATTGATTGACAGCAGCACTTAAGTGGGGTTGCAACTCGCGGGGAGAAGGCATTTGTTCGCGATCGCGTAGCAGTGCTGGCATAGGCACTTGTGCTGTCAACAGTGCATACAGTGTTGCAGCCAAACCATAAACATCGGTTGCAGGAGTGCGGGTTGCTTGCGACAGGTATTGCTCAATTGGGGAATAGCCCTCAGAAACAATACCTGTGTGAGTTTGCCTGACTCCATTGTTAAATTCCCGTGCAATGCCAAAATCAATCAACACCACCTCCTGAGTTCCTTGGCGGAGGATAATATTATCCGGTTTCACATCCCGATGCAGCAAAGCATTTTGATGCACAACCTGCAACGCAGCTCCAATCTGGCGGATATAATGAATTGCTGTCGCTTCTGGTAAAGGTATCCCGGGTAAGATATATGCCTCTGCCAAAGTTTCACCAGGAATATATTCCATCACCATGTAAGGCAATGCATCTTCAATAAAAAAATCGCTCACCCGGACAATATTCGGGTGGATACAAGTCGCTAATCGTCTTGCCTCATCTTGGAATTGCCGCTCGAACCTGACAAAATCAGGATGTTGCCGCAGCTTCTCATTAAGAGTTTTAATCACCACCACTTGATTCAAGAAATGATGAGTCGCTTTGAACGTAATACCAAAGCCGCCTCGACCTATTTCCTGGTCTAAAGTATATTTCCCACCCTGCAAAGTTTTACCAGCTAACATAGAGAGTCCTGAGTATTGAAGTGCTGAGTAACTATCTATAATGAGACTGCGTCATAAACGGAATCTAAAAGCCTCAAAGCTCCAGTCTTGAGTCCTGAGTCTAACCCCAATCCTAAGAGATATCACATCTGATTCATTACTCAGCATTCTTAAACGACCTCACCTCACAGATAACTCTTCTTAAGATTTTCCTCTCCATAATATACTTAGCACCCTCCACTCAACACTCTGCACATTTAGAAGCGTTGACCAATACCGAAATGCAAACGGCTTTCTCCTTGGTCATTCAAGCCAAAGTCAGCCCGAATTAAGCCCAAGGGTGAGTCAAAGCGCACCCCCGCCCCATAACCAAAACCAGTCCCTGGTTTGCCACGAACTCCCGCAGGTTCGCCCAATACAGTGTCACCAGAACCTAAGTCTGAGGCAAAGTCAGCAAATAACACACCCCCCAAAACTTGGATGATAGGAAAGCGATATTCTGCTGAAGCCAACACATAACTGCGACCACTACCAATATCACCGCCATCGTAACCGCGCACTGAATCGGGACCGCCCAAGTTAAAGCTTTCATAAGGCGGTAAATCGCCAATGACTGTACCAGCTTGAAGATTCAGGGCAAAGACTTGTGGTTTTTTAGATTCAAATAACTTTACGGGTGTAAACTGGCTATAGTTTGCCCGGATGCGATTCATCGAAATATCCCCTTGTCCAAAGGGAATTGATTGCTCGGTACTGAGTTTGAGAACAGAACCTGCAGTCGGATTCAAGGGATTATCCCGTTGGTCCTTGGTGGCGCTTAAGGAGACAGTCGTCAGATCATCAATACCAGTCCCACTCAAAGATAGAGAATTCCCCTTTTCATCGGTTGGAGTAATTTTCCCATCGCGATCGCGAATGCTGACACGGGTATAGTTGAATCCCAAGGAAGTATCCCACTCGTCAATCGGGCGCTGTAAGCTAAAACTTCCCCCAACTCGACCTTCGCGCACTCTGTCGCCATTTGCCAGTTTGATGTCACCATCAAAAGTGTCAGAAAGTCCTCGCTTGCGGAACGCATTCACACTATAGCCAAAGCGATCTGGATTAGTTTCCCGGTAAGGACTGGTAAACTTGGAATCAAATTGAAAGTCACGCCTACCGACTTCAAGATTCACACCTAAAGTATCGTTAACCCCGCCGACATTCTGATCTCGATAAGTTAAAGTGCCTACTATCCCTTGATCAGCATTGTAATTGCCACCTACGTTAACAGAACGTGCCCCTATTTCCTTGACTTCGTAAATCACATCCAGTTTTGTCGCATCTCCTTCAAAAGCAACGTTAACAGTCTCAAACAACCTTGTCTTATAGAGTTGCTGTAAGTCTTGTTTTGCTAAACTTTCTTGATAAACTTGTCCTGGCTTGAGCTTCAGCTGTTGTTGCAAGAAATCTGTTTTGGTGCGTCCTTCCACCAGCTTACCCTTGTCATCAACTGTCTTACCTTCGTCGTTGACAAAGCGAAACTTGATATCGTTCACCACACCTTCAGCCACATTCAAGGTCAGGATGCCTTCAGTGCTGGGTCTGATTGATATCACCCGCGCAACTTTATAACCATTGTCAGCGTACCATTTATTAATTTGTTGTACTGCTTCCTTGAGAGCATTGGGACTGATGACTTGTCCTATTTGAGGTTGCAAGCGTTCCCAGGCGATTTGATAAGTGAGCGCTTGAGCACCTGAAAGTTGCACAGAGCGCACAACAACTGGTTGTACTTCATACACTACATTTAAGCCAGCAGGTGTAGTGCTAGTATTCACACGAGCATTGGTAAATAAACCTGTCTCCAAAATTGCTGCGACATCGTTCTGTCGCTGACTTTGACTAGTTTCTCCACCAGCCTGAGTTTTAATGACGCCGCGAATGATCTGCTGCAATTCCTCAGTGGCTCCTACTATCTGCACTTCTGTAGCTGTGACTATTAATTCACTGTCACCAGAAGTGGGAGAGGAGGGGAGAGGGGGAGTGGAAGAGGAAGGAAGTACTACTGAAGAATTCCCCTTTTCCTTTTGCGTACCTATCAAGACTGAATTATTGCTACCACTACTTTGCACGCTACCCGATTTTTGGGAGAATTGTCCAATAACGACTGTTTCCGGTGGGGAAATTGCCTCTATCCGTGCAGGTGTTTCTTCAGTCACCGGCACCACCAAGGTATCTGGTGTTTCAGCTTGATGAGGAGTGTTCGAGGGTTCAGCCAATGCTTGCTGATTAGCATTGCCAGCGACCAAAGTCGCTAAAGTAAAAATTGCAGCAGAAGAAACTCGCATAATAGTAGTCTTATTAACTGGGAGTTAGTTTGTACTTCCGTACTGAGGTTAGGCAATGGGGATAATACTAACTTCCAGCAGCTTCGCCGATTGATACCCCCATTCATTCCTCTTGTGCCAAAAGACAGTTATTTTTGAGTTTTTGTTTCTCATGAGTGATTCATCACCGTTCCCCCTAACCTCTAACTCCGCAAAAGATTCGCACTTGCGGTTACTTGTTTTAAGCAATGGACATGGAGAGGATGTCATCGCAGTCCGTATTTTGCAAGAACTTCAGCAACAACCCAACCCACCGGAAATCTTTGCTTTGCCGTTAGTGGGACAAGGACATGCTTACCAACAGTTGGATATTCCCCTGGTTGGTTCAGTACGCACGATGCCCTCTGGTGGTTTTATTTACATGGATGGACGCCAACTCGTGCGAGATGTACAGGGTGGTTTGTTAGAATTGACCTCAAGTCAAATTAAAGCCATACGCCACTGGATAAATACTCAGAAAAAATCAGGACACAGGACAGCTATCTTAGCGGTGGGCGATATTGTACCACTGTTATTCGCGTGGTTGAGTGGTGCTAACTATGGCTTCGTAGGCACAGCGAAATCAGAGTACTACGTGCGAGATGAAGTCAGTTTATTAAAACGGAAAAATAGAGCCGCATGGTGGGAAAGCTTTTCAGGTTCAGTTTACCACCCCTGGGAACGTTGGTTGATGAGCCGTCATCGTTGCAAGGTCGTGTTTCCCAGAGACTCGCTGACAACAGAGATATTGAAAAGGTGGCCCATCCCTGCTTTTGATTTGGGGAACCCGATGATGGATGGTTTGGAACCAACAATTCCACGCCAAAGATTTTATAGTGCTGACGTAGAAAAGCAAGAATTAGCTCGACCTTTAATTATCACTCTCCTCCCTGGCTCCCGTCCCCCAGAAGCATATGCTAACTGGCAACAGATTATGATTGCTGTATCTGCAATGATGGCGCTTTTGAGAGAGCGAGATTTAGTCGGACACACTTCTGGGACAGTCGTGTTTTTGGCTGCGATCGCACCCAGCTTACACCTTGAGAGTATACGTCAAATTCTCCAATCTCAAGGCTGGCGTCCCCACGCTGAACCTCCAACAAAAATTCCTGATCCAGATGCCTTGACATTTAAGCAGAAAAATGCGTATTTTATCGTATCGCAAAATGCCTATAACGACTGTTTGCATTTAGGAGATTTGGCGATCGCAATGGCAGGGACGGCGACAGAGCAATTTGTGGGTTTAGGTAAACCAGCAATTACTATTCCCGGACAAGGTCCTCAGTTTACCCCTGCCTTTGCTGAAGCACAAAGCCGTCATTTAGGACAATCTGTGATTTTAGTAGAAGAACCAGCACAAGTTGCTAACGTGCTAAAGTCACTGCTTGCCAACCCAGACACTGTGCAAGTCATTGCAGAAAATGGCATACGGCGAATGGGGAAACCAGGAGCAGCCAAACGGATTGCTGAGTATTTGATGGAGCTATTGTGGAATGAGTATTAGACTTCTTGTAAAAATACGATTTATAAATTTTTGAACCACAGATGGACACAGATGGACATAGATAAATACTGGTGTCCATCTGTGGTTTAAGCTCAACAAAAATAAATGCTGCCTGCATCTAGTGGAATCCTTAGCTCATTAGATTTGCGCCCTCATGATTTCGGCGAGGTGATGTGATGGTGATTGAAATCACAAGTAAATTAAGCCAAGCAGAATAATCCCTCTGGGTTACAAGAAAAGCTAAAGGCTGGAATCCATCGCCAACTTTTGCACAGACGCTGTAAGACTTACGTATCGTACAGATGCACTATACCAATTTCTGAGTAAGTGCATAAGCTAATTTTTTTTTAACTAATAACAAATGTATAGATTCTATCCTTCGAGTTGTGGCATCCGATGGTATATTTCTCATGGCGCTACTTTTTAAAGGCATATTTTTACCTATACCTTAAGAGGTAAATTTGGTCAGAAAAAAGTAGATTTTCTAGCTCATAAAAGTCTCTAAAATCACTCAAAAAATAGAGAAATTCCGCATATTTAGAAGCTATTTCAGGATTTTATGCGGTGATCTGGTAGAAACATTTTGTCCGGAAAGATACAAAACAAAACCTGATGAAACTCCCGTTAAGTGTTGGAGAATTCAAATGTCATGACAACATACATTAGAAATGGGAAGTGGTGGCAGATTGGGATTGTGCTTGCAGCAACTACCGGAGCATTCTTTGACTGCAATAGTGCAGTTGCACAAATTGTTCCTGATAGCACCCTCAATACTGAAGTTACGCGTGACGTTGATATTAAGGGTTTGCAGAGCGATCGCATTGATGGAGGTACAACTCGCGGTGCAAACCTCTTCCATAGTTTTCAGGAATTCAACGTGCGGGAAGGGCGAGGAGCGTATTTCAGCAATCCGGCTGGGGTTGAGAACATTTTCAGCCGCGTGACAGGCAACAATTCCTCAAATATTTCTGGGACACTCGGCGTGTTGGGTAGTGCAAATCTGTTCTTGCTCAACCCCAACGGGATTATTTTTGGTCCCAACGCCAAGTTAGATGTTGGGGGATCGTTTCTTGCTAGTACGGCGAACAGTTTGGATTTTGGGGATGGGCAAAAGTTTAGCGCCACCAATCCCAACGCTGCACCATTGCTCACAGTGAAAGTTCCTTTCGGAGTGCAATTTAACCAAGCACAGCCAAGCCCCATTGTCAATTCAGCAAACTTATCAGTAGGGACAGGGCAAAACCTAACGCTGCTGGGAGGTACGGTTGTGAGTACTGGGCAATTGTCAGCACCAGGAGGACAGGTTGCAGTTGCAGCAGTACCTGGTGAGAGTGTGGTGAATTTGAATTCATCAGGACAATTGCTCAATATTGAGACTTCATCATCAGGTGCGAGTGGAACATCGTCTCTGTGGGAGTTACTCACAAGTGTTGATGAAAAGTCGTATTCCGGGTTGACGGTGAAGAGTGACGGACAAGTCGAGTTGACGGGATCAGGCTTGTCTGTGGTAGATGGCGATGTAGTGGCGAAGAATGTTTCCGCCCAGACTGCAACACTCACAGCGAATCATAATTTGACGCTGGTGGAGAGTCAGGTCAACACGACTGGTGATTTGAATTTGCTGGCGGGGGATACGGTGCGAGTGCGGGATAGCGTGGCGAATCCCTTTGTGGCTCAAGCCGGGGATAATTTGACCATTCAAGGGAATAAAGGCATCGATATTTTAGCTTTGAACCATTCACAGACACCGTTTGTGAGTGGTGGAAACCTAAGTTTGATTAGCGATGGAAATATTTCTGGGGATGCTCACTTTTCCAGTGGTGGCAATTTTTCGATTCTCAATTTATCTGGGAGTGGTGGTAATTTTGTGAGTCTGTATGACCCGATTATCATAAGCGACGGGGATGTCACCATTGGTAATTATACAGGGGCGTCCCTCAAGATAGAGGCAGTAGGGAATATTACAACTGGTGCAATTACAATCAACAGCCCAGATACTTCTGCTGCAATTGACGTTAACGATCCAGACTATCAAACCTTGACAAGTGGTAGAGCTTTGATTTTGCGAGCAGGCAACGATACTCTTTCTGGCAGTGTACAAGAACCTGACCCTCTCGATGGCGCATCAAGTGTTAATTACTCCTCCTCACCTTCTTCAGCAGGAAATTTGACTATTAATGGAGATATTATCTCTGACTTTGGTGGTCCATTAACCGTCATACTAGAGGCAAACGGTAGCATAGGTTCTATCTCAACAAGAGACATTAACAGTACAGTATTTTTTGGCCAAGGAGGAAATATTTCTATTACTGCTAATGGTGATATAAATACTGGCAGTTTGACTTCTTTTATAGATAGCAACGGTCAGGGAAATGCTGGATATATTCAAGTCACCAGTAATACGGGCAATATCACAATTGGAGGGAGGATAAACTCCGAGTCTAGCAATGGTGTAGCTGGAAATGTAACTCTCACTGCTGATCGCGATATTCGCACTGGCGATATAACTGCTTCTAGTAATAGTAGTAGTGGTAATTCAAGGAATTTCAGCACAATCACACTTAACTCATCAACAGGATCAGTATTTTTAGATGGAGTTACATTAAGTACTACTAACACTGGCTCTGATTATGCAGGCGATATCTTCATTAATGGCAGGGATATTCAGATTATTAACAACAGTAATATTGAAAGCGAAGGTGCGGGTGGGCGTGTCTTTATAGGAATTAATCGTGATCTTACTACGGTATCTGCCGACAACGTCACTATTAGGAATAGCTCTGTAAATGTTCTTAGAAATGTGAACAGTGAATTGGATCCTGCGCCGATTGGTATTAAGATAAACTCTAATGGAAACATTCAAATTGAAACTTCTAGTCTGACTGCGGACACTAACTCACAAGAGCCTCCTGGCTCTATATCTTTGATAGCTGAAGGCTCAATTGACATCAAAAATGGTAGCACAATCAGCATTAGAGTACTGCAAGATACAAAAGAAACGCAACAAAAGATTGATTTCACTCCTACTATCACTATCAAAGGTAGTTCTGTTAATATTACAGACTCTACAGAATCTAACAGTTCAACTCAAATCAGTGCGACTACCAATAGTAGTTTAGGAAGCGCTGGGGATGTAATTGTAAATGCCCGTTCTGTACGTGTGAGTGGCAATGGTAAAAGTCAAAGATTTCCAACAGGCATATTTGCTCAAGCACAGAATGGAGGTACAGTTGCTGGCAACATAACCATCAGGACAAATGATCTGAGGATTGAGAATGGAGCCCAAGTGTCTGTCAGGAGCCCAAATGGACAGGCAGGTGACATTATAATTTTTGCAAATAATATTCGTCTGAATAATGGGCAAATCCTTGCTACAACAGGACAACTAAGCGACACCCCAACTGAGGGAGCGAATATTATTTTAAGAGGAAATAATGAGGATGGTAAACAACTACAGAATGACATTAATGAATTAGCTTCACAATTAAATAAGGGTGAGCTAAGGGGCGAAAATGTGCCTGGCTCTCGTCTTAATTATCTGATTTTAGAAAATGACAGCTTGATACAGGCAAATGCTAATAACAGTGCGAATGGTGGCAACATTGTCATAAAAACTAGACTGCTGCTTGCAGCTCCACCAACTGGTAGCAGAGGTAATGACATTTCTGCGAACGCCAATAGTACAGGTAATGGTGGTTTAATCGTAATCAACTCTAGACCTTTAGGCATCTATAATATCGAGTTCCGAAACATCAGTTCTGATGAAGCAGAACGTAATAAGTTCAATGATATCACTGCCTCTTCACCGACAGGTTCAGATGGCATTGTGTCAATCGCTCAACCCGACGTAGACCCCAAACGCGGGATCATTCAATTACCAGAAAACTTAGGTGACTCCTCAAAATTAATTGCTCAAAGTTGTCCAGTGGGTGTGTCGCAAGCTGCGAGTCGCTTTGTTATCACTGGACGCGGCGGTTTACCACCAAACCCAAGTTCTGCACTCAGCGGTGATGCTTTTGCAGGAAATGCATCCTCATCTCCAAATAACAGCTTTGAGCAAACCAATTCTACAGGTTCTACCCCTGTGGAAGCTCAAGGTGTGACCATCGGACCTAGAGGTGAAATTATTCTCACCGCGAACCCATCCAAACTCAGTTCCTATAACTCTTGGCAAAGATTCACAGGTTGCAATGAATAAACAGGTTGCAATGAATAATAAGTGTTTGCTCAGATCTTGCACCCAGCCTTGGCGATTAGAAAAAGCGCAAAGCGCACGCTACGCGAACGCGGCTATACAAGCGAAGTCCGCCTACGCGGACTCTCGGAAAACTAGGAATTTGAAACCCGCGCAGGCGAGTTTTGTCTGTGTAGCCGCGACTTCCAGTCGCCTGGTACTAACCATCGCAACACTAGTACTCAGCCTACCTATACCAATCAGCGCTTACGCTGTGGAAGTTGCTCAAGTCCCTGGAACAAATGTTCCGAATCTACCGCCTCCCCGCGATGTCGTACCGCCACCATCTCCACCTCCTCAACCACAGGAAGTCCCTGCACCATCACGTTCTCCACAAGATTTGCTCCCTACCCAACCGCCTCAGCAACCACAACAAGAATTCCCTGCGGTGGTTCCTGACAAATTTTTTGTAACCAAGTTTGAATTTATCGGGGGTACACAAGGTAAGGGGAGTACAGTCTTCAAGGACGAAGAACTCCTGCGAGCAATAGAAGTGTTTCTGTATACTTCCGATAGTTCTGAACAATTAGATGAAAAGTCTAAATGTGATCTCGTAAATAAATTAGAGAAACAGCCTCCACCTCGCAAGCTGCCTAGAACTGAGAATGACCCTCCAGTTGAACTCACGTTTGCTCAACTGTTGGAGGCACGTTCGGCAATTACGCAGCTTTATATCTGTAAAGAATACATCACTTCTGGGGCGTTGATTCCAGAACAAACCCTGTCGCCAGGCGGTGGTGTCGTCAAGATTCAAATTGTCGAAGGTACCTTAGAAGACTTCAAAATCACAGGAACTCGGCGATTGAAGCAAAGCTATATTCGTCGTCGATTAGCAGAGGCTAGGAAAACACCTCTCAAGCGCGATCGCCTCCTCCAAGCACTACAACTGTTGTTGCAACAGAATCCCCGTATCGATAGCTTATCAGCAGAGTTGGCTGCTGGTACACGCTTTGGGACGAACGTGCTGGAAGTGAAGGTGGACGAAAGCCGAACTTTTCATGGTCAAATCATCCTTGATAATAGCCGATCGCCCAGTGTCGGTAGTTTTCAGCGCAGTGTTCGACTGTGGCAAGACAACGTGCTAGGAATTGGTGATACTGTCAACCTGTTCTATGCCAACACAGACGGTAGCAATGAAGTGGATGTGAGCTACACCATACCATTGACGCCGCAAAACACAACCTTGACTTTCAGCTACGGTCACACCTCCAACGATATTATTGAGGAACCTTTTAACGAACTGGATATTATCTCGGAGTCCAATAGATACCTAATCACCCTACGTCATCCAATTATTCAAACTCCGACGCAAGAATTCGCTGTAGGAGTCACAGGTTCACATCAAAAAACGCAAACTTTTCTGGGATATCAAGATATTGGAGCCTATCCAATTTCACCAGGAGCAGATAGCGAAGGACGCACTCGGATAACCGCAGTGCGTTTTTTTCAGGAATGGACTCAACGAGGCAATACTTCAGTTCTGGCACTCCGTTCTCAATTCAGTTTTGGCATTGGTGCATTAGGAGCCACAATTAACGATGTTGGTCCTGACAGCACCTTTTTTGCTTGGCGAGGACAAGCTCAATGGGTGCGTAGTTTCCCCTCAGATATGCTTTTCGTCCTCCGTGGTGACGTGCAAATGGCAGATCAAAGGCTCGTCTCCTTAGAGCAATTTGGAGTTGGTGGCATCGCTAGTGTCAGAGGATACCGTCAGGATCAAATTCTGACAGACAATGGAGCCTTTGGCTCTATAGAACTCCGCGTGCCAATTTTACGTATCCGTGAAGCCCGAAGTTTTTTATATTTCATACCCTTCGTGGATGTTGGTACTGGCTGGAACAACTTTGAAGGTGCAGACCCCGATCCTAGCTGGCTTGCATCTGTTGGTTTCGGCTTGCGATTTCAGATGAGCGATCGCCTTGATGCTCGCGTTGATTGGGGAATTCCCCTTATATCTGCTGATTCAAACGACAGAACTTTACAAGAAAACGGCTTATATTTTTCAGTTATATGGAACCCCTTCTAAAACGTTATTTTCCACAGATGCAAAAGGTGCATCAGCGCCTTGTGATCACACTCTTGTTAGCTGTTATCGGACTCATGTCAGCCTTTGGCATTCACTTATTTGCCAAAGAACAGGCGATCGCCAAAGAGCCAACTACACCTCAGTTAATTTGCTCAAGTACACCAACACTTAGCCCAGAACAGTTGAGTATACAGGGTCGGGCAAGTTACGATCAAGGACAATTCGCTACAGCTATAGATTGCTGGCAAAAAGCCTCTACTGCCTTCAGTCAGAGTGGAAATGAAACTGAAAGCATAAATAACCGAATTAATCAAGCGCAAGCCGAACAAGCGCTAGGATTGTTACCACGTGCTTGTAGTACGCTCATACGAATTTATGGTGAGGAAGACTGCACCACACTGCTACAAGATGAACAAAAGCGTAATCAGTTTCGTGAGAAGCTACAAGAAAAAGTCAATTCTCCTGCCAAGATCGTAGCCTTACGTAGCTTTGGCAACGTTCTGAGAGGACTTGGTGAACTCAATTTGTCTCATGAAGTCTTGCTCCTAACTTTGGACATGACTCAACCGCGAGAGCAAGCAGCAATTTGGCTTGATGTGGGTAATACCAGACGTGCTTTGAGCAACAAGGAACAGGACTTATACAACCGCTCTCAAGAGCGGGAAAATATTATCTGTGCAATTATAGATGCTTACGCAGCGACAGATGCCTATCGAAATGCATCAACGTTGGACTTACAATCTCCAATAAATATACAGGCGCAGCTCAACCAAGTGAGCTTCCTTTTGGATTTAAAAGATTGGCATAGTAAAATCAATCAACAGACGAAGGGAAAAAACGATGTCTTAGATCGGCTCTTTAGAAAGAGTAGCTTAGTTCTGCTTAATGAAGAAAAAAATTGCTGGAACCAGTTGACTAATCCTAAATTGGATCAGCCGAGGAATTTTCAATTCCAATTTACTGGTGAGATTCGTGATTGGTTTTATCAGCAACTGTCAAACAAAAATCCGCTGATTCAGTCACAACAAATTGAGAATCTGCAGCAGCAAATTGAGCAGTTACCACCAAGTCACACAGCACTTTATATTAGGATCAACTTTGCCCAAAGCTTGGCACGTCTTGATTTATCTAATCAATCTCAAAAAATAGCAGCGTTCTTCGATACCACAATCAAGCAAGCCCAAAAACAAAGCGATTTAAGAGCAGAATCTTACGCTCTCGGGTATCTGGGTAAGCTCTATGAAAAGACTCAGCAATGGGATTTGGCGAAAACAAAGACTCAGCGAGCTCTGCTGCTAGCTCAATCCATTCCCGCGCCCGAAATTATGTATCAGTGGCAGTGGCAACTAGGGCGGATTTACAAGCCTGAGTCTATCACAAGGGCACAGGCGAAAGCAAAGAGCATACAAAACAACTTGGAAGACTTAGGAGAAGCACGCAAAGCTTATAACGGAGCATTTGAAACCCTAGAATCTCTGCGTAGGGAGTTAGCAAGTGGTAGCTCTGATGCACAATTTTCCTTTTTAGAGGAAATCGACGGCATTTATCGAGAGTATGTTGATTTGCTTCTGTTGGATGAAGAGCCTACCATAGAACACCTGTCTCAAGCTCGCGAAGTTCTTGCCTCTCTGCAAGCGGTAGAACTCGAAAACTTTCTGCGTCAAGCCTGCCCAGAGTATAATGTAGAACAGATTGACGAAATTATTGATAAGCAAGCAAACACCCCTGATGATAAGGCGGCTTTTCTCTATCCAGTTCTCTTAGATGATAGAGTGGAAGCTATCGTTAAACTACCTACCAATCCAACACAGAAAGATCCGACAAAAGGGCTGAAACATTACAGAACGCGTATTGATCGGGCGACAGTCGAAGAAAAAATCAGAAAGTTGCAAGTAGACTTGGAAGAAGAGTATACGTTTGATGATGTTCGACACGAAGCAAGAGAGATGTATGGATGGCTGATTGAAGGTGCAGAAAAATACCTCAGCAAAGACATTGATACATTGGTGTTTGCCCTAGATACGACTTTGCGAAATATCCCATTAGCAGCACTGGTTTACGATGATACATCAGAATCGCCCCAGTATCTTGTTGATAAGTATGCGATCGCCCTCGCTCCCAGATTAGATATTCCAACTCCTCAAATTATCCAAAATCAAAAACTTAAAGTTTTGGCAGTTGGGCTAACTGAACCTGAATTAAAAGAACCTCAACAACAAACTGAAGCAGAATTAAAAGAACCTCAACAACTATTTTCTCCAAGACAATTTCCTAAGTTGCGTTATGTCAAAAGAGAATTAGACGCAATTAGAGAAGTAGGAAGTTTCAATGTTTCTGTTTCTCAACTTTTGGATAAAGAGTTTAAAGTCGAAGAATTCAAAGACAAGATTAATAGTTCTATTTTTGAAGTCCTGCACTTAGCAACACATGGAGAGTTCAGTTCGAGTCCAGAAAGAACATTTATCTTGGCTTCAGATGAACCGATTAAAGTCAATGAAGTTGACAACGTCTTCCGTAAGCAAGCACAAAATCAACCAGAACCTATCGAATTGCTGGTGCTGAGTGCGTGTGAAACTGCGGCTGGTGATCAACGCGCGACTTTAGGAATTTCTGGTGTTGCTGTCCGGGCGGGTGCTCGAAGTGCGATCGCTTCTTTATGGACACTGGATGATGAAATCAGCGTTGAGTTTACCAGAGAGTTGTACAAGCAGCTGACTAAGCTGACGAACCAAACAAGACAGACCAAAGCTAAAGCCTTGCAAGAAGCTCAAAAAGCACTCAAGGCTTCACACGGTCGAGAACATCCAAGATATTGGGCGCCCTACATTTTATTAGGGAACTGGCTGTGAGGTTTGTACCGACTGTTCAAAATTGTTGCTACTGTACCTCTCCTTTTAAAACAGGAGATAGCTCAACCATAGGAGCATTTGCAATCTCATAGCTCAGTTGCTCATCGCTCAACTTCAGAAACGATTTTAAAAGCGCCTCCCAATCTTCCTCAATTTCAGATTGTGGAGTTATTAGCGACTTCTCTGTGCTAGGAAACAAGATTTCGGTTTGAGCTTGTGTTGTCGCCAAGCGACTCTCTGCAAGACGCGTCACAGTATCGTACCAAATTCCTTGCTTGGCATAATACATATAATCTTTTGGCGCTAGAATTCGCAAACCAACTCTTTGAATCCAGCCTGTGACGCTAGGGTTACGAGATGGTTTTCTTTCATTACAAACAATTGAGAAATACCAGTTATATTGCTTGCCAATGACTAGAGGTTTCTCATTTCTTGGCAAAGTAAATTTAGCAAGACTGGGTTTTCCTGCAACAACCGTCTTATCAGGAAGCTGAAAAAATATTGGACCAGTAACAATATGCTTGTCCTCATCAAGGATGACAAATTTTGCATACTCAAGTTCTGATTCTTCATAGACATAGGGAATATAAAACCAGAAGCTTGGATAGGCTTCAGTTGTCTTGCTCCAGACAATTTCAGATGATACTGATTTTGCTAATTGTTCTACATCTCTATTTAAACGATTCGAGATTGTAGGTACAAGTGCAGAAAGCGGAAGTGCATCAATTCCAGGTTCGTTACTTTCGAGAGAAGCAAGCGTAGGACAGCGCCCCCGCCCTGCACCTCCTCGCACGCGCCCAACAGGCGCTCCCTTTGTCGTTCGCGGTGCAAACAGAGATTGTATTCCCTCTAAAACAACTTGAAATGGGTTTTTGTTTTGGGCTAAAACTGGTGACGGACAACTGATAAAAAAGATAAGCGCAAGAATAAAACTAACAATAGCTTTGAAAGACCAATTGATAGTAGATGACCAATTTTGAAACATAATCAGTAGTTTATGAAGTTAAGAGGACTACGATTTTTGAGGGTTAAACCCACGATACAAAACTACTCCTCCAGTACCAAGGAAAGTCAAAGCGGAAGGTACAAAAGGAACCCAATACTTAACAGGGGTAATGAAATAAATTAAGCTGGAACAGTACAAACTAATGAAGACAACTCCTCCAGATATAATTAAACCCTTGGTTGAAAGACGCAACCGAGGGATACTGGAAAAACGTAATAGAGCGATCGCTCCTCCAATCAGTGACCAAAATAAAATCCAAAGTATCTCATACCAAATAGGCAAAACTCTTAATAGAGGACGAGGATTCTTTGTGTCAACTGCACTTAAAATTTGGCTGACCATCTGCGCCTGTATAATAACCCCTGGTATTGGTGCGTGACCTTTTGATGAAAAGGGAGTGAACCAAGGAGCTTCGTAAGAATAATCACTCACTCCAATCAAAACAATTTTGTCTTTTAGAGAGTACTTTGTCAGGAAATCAGACTTGTTAACGTCATCAAGCGTAACTCTTTCTGCAACATATTGAGGAGAACAATCGTTTTTCTTCTTTTCTGAACATGAAACACGATAGTTTAGTAGTACCTGATACCCTTCTAAATCTGTCCAGAATGAATATCCACCTCGATGACGACCATCAAGCAAGTCAAATGTAGTATCACCTAAGCGCAAACGTATACTTCTATCTTTTATTTCTTCATACTGCTTGCCTAAATAATGTTGAGCTAACTCAAGGCTGAAGGCATTACTCACTGGCTCTTTAGATGACCAACAAGGGGAGCTTTTTGGTGTCTCAATGCTTAAAATTTGGCGACGCACAATTCCCTCACTATCTGATAGGAAATCACTAAATCCTAATCGCTTTGTAGGAATTTCAGGTGGTGGTGCAGTACCTTTATTGTTTTGACTGAGATCACCTATGTTACAAACGGCAATAATGCGAGATTCTGTTTTGAGAAGATTAGATAATTTCTTGTTTTCAGGTTGAGAGAATTCCTTTGTTTCTGTTGCAAAATCACGATAAATGTCTAGCCCAATAGTTTTAGGTTGATTTTGCGGATATTTTAGCAGTGTTTTGAGAAGAGTCAATAATGTTTTGTCTGTTAGGGAGCCTCGTTTTATTCCCTCCTGCTTATCAATATCTTCTTTAGTGACTTCAATAACTAATAAGCGATCGTCTTGCGATTCAGTTGGTTGAAATTGCATCATTTGGTCGAAAAACCAAAGTTCTGATGCCTGAAATATTCCGCATAAGCGCATGAATACGACCAAAGTAGTAAGCCCTGTGCTTATTCCTAAAAACTTTAGCAGGCTGAGCCAATGAAAAGACTGTAGCTTTAGCAGTAGTGGTAGCCATTGAGGTTTGGGAATGCTTGTTGTTACTGCATCAGAAGTTTCTTCTGGAACTTTTTCTAGTTGCCTAGGAATTAATTCTTCAACAACCTTTCGGATATCTTCTGCAACCTCTTTGAATGCGTCATCATGATTTGACCAACTCTTACTCGTAATAGCTTCACCATTTCTGGGGAGAGCTTGCAAACCATCTAACTGCTTAATTTTCCAATCAAAAGGGCGCAAGAGTACAGGAATAACACGAGCTTCCCCTTTGTTGTGCCTATCCATAGCCCGCGTTACATCACGCTGCCAGTGTTCCTCTGAATCAATAAAATCTGAACTTAGCAGCAAAAGAATCACATCGGCTGAATTCAGATGCTCTTCTATCTGTTTAGCACCTTCTGTTCCTGCATTAATCTCGCCATCGTGCCAAGCATTGATGACTCCCTCACGCTTTAAGCTACTCAAGTGTGCTGTAAATTGTTCCAACAGTTTCTTATCTTCTTGAGCATAGGAAATAAAAATTTCAATTGATGAACTTGATTGATTTGGTGCCACCTTAGTCACACCCCTTAGTATTTAAAGATTAGAAAATATATCTGACTTTTCCTGTTATCTTTATTTCGATAGTCCCTAATGAGACTAGCACTACAGAATTATTAGGTGTAACTCTATGGAACTTATGCAGTTTGCTTTCCTTGCTGGAAAGCCAAATGAGAATAATAATGTGTTTGATACCCTTGCCATTGAAAAAATTGATTAAGATGTTCGGACTAATTCCTCTACTACTCTCCTGATTCCTTTGGCAATGTCTGTAAATGCCTGATCTCGATTTGCCCAGTTTGTTACAGGTTCTGCATTTCTGGGTAACGCCTGTAGTTTCCCAAACGGGGCTTCGTGCCAATCGACCTCTCGCAGGATAATTGGTATCACACGAGCTTCTTTAGCTTCATGCCGTTTCATTGCTCGCTCTAACTCCACACTCCAGCAAAATTCTGAAGCTAGAAAATCGGAACTAATCAGTAGCAAAATAATCTGAGCCGAGTTCAACTGCTTCTCAATCTCGGTTTTCCACTCATCTCCTGCTGTAATATCGCGGTCATACCAGGCTTCAATCACCCCTTGTCGCTCCAGAAGTTTGAGATGCTTTGCTAATTCATTGCGTAAGTTTTCATCCTCATGGGCGTAGGAGAAAAAGACTTCAATCGCTCTATTCTCAGGATGAGGCATAGGTTCTGGCTTAGTTTCTACACAGGAATTCTTCTGAGTCGCAGTATCTGCGACTTCCGTCTTGTTGAGCAACACGGGTGTCAAGTGTTCCTCAATTCCCGCCATTTGGATAGCACTACAACCGAGTTCATAGGCAAATTCAAATGACTTTCCTGCTCCCAAAGCGTCATAAAACCCCACTGCAAATTCAATCGCAGCTTGATCGCCGATCGCCCGACTCATGCCAATAACATAATTGATATGTTGAGCGATCGCCTCTGCTTGTACCATTGAAAAACAACCATTGAGCACCACACACTCAATTTGATTGGCAAATAGTTTAAATAATCCAGCCAGTGCATCTCCACTAACGAATTTGGGCTTCCCACTTTCATCTTCAAAGACTAATCCTTCTTCTCCTGCACCATGTCCAGAAAAATGGACTATTTGTGGGTTATGGTTTATTAGTGCTCGGTAAATATCTCTTGTACGGACTGCTAACTGTTCTTCTAAACTAAACTCGTCACGCTGTTTGGCAAGTTGCAATCCTTCCTTAATATCTCGCAACTCCTCATTTAGGCGCAATGGTGAAGTGCCTTTTGGATTTGCGGCTAGAATCAGCACCTTTTTCATCGGAATACCGTTGTTTATCTAGCTATTATAGATGTATTAAGTATATCCGTAATCCAACTAGGATAGGCGATTTCTTTTGATACTATTAATATTTTAAAACTTATATAAACAATTTACCAACTTTCGCTACATCCACATTGCCACCGCTGATAATGACACCAACCCTAGCTCCTGGTGCCTTCACCACTCCTTCCAACAAAGCCGCAGCTGCTAACACTCCAGTGGGTTCAACAACAATTTTGAGACGTTCCCACAAAAAGAACATACTGCGAAGAATCGCGTCTTCAGATACCGTGACCATATCATCGACGTAATGTAGCACCAACGGGAAAGTAATTTTACCCAAATAAGGAGTACGCGCACCGTCAGCAATGGTATCGGGATTGTTTACAGTTTGCAGAGTTTTGGTGTGAAAGGAGCGTGTTGCATCGTCAGCAAGTGCTGGTTCTACTCCTATCACGCGACAGTTGGGTAAAACGGCTTTTGTCGCAATGGCACAACCAGAAAGTAATCCACCGCCACCGCAACAAACAAGCAGCAAATCTAGTTCACCAACTTCCTCAATAAGTTCTTTGGCAGTAGTCCCTTGTCCTGCCACAATGTGAGGATGGTCATAAGGAGGAATGATCACACTTCCTCGCTCTGTTAATAGAGTTTGGGCTAATTCTTCCCTATTGGTTTGCTGGCGATTATACAAAATCACCTCAGCGCCATACCCACGGGTTGCTGCTAGCTTGACGGCTGGGGCGTCGTCTGGCATGACAATAGTAGTAGGAATGTTGAGCAGTTGTCCGGCAAGTGCAATCGCTTGAGCATGATTTCCTGATGAAAAGGTCACAACACCTTTTTGCTTCTGTTCTTCAGCTAGCTGTGATAGTGCGTTGTATGCACCTCTAAACTTGAAAGAGCCAGTGCGTTGGAAATTTTCGCACTTGAAAAACACCTGGCTATTGGTGCGATCGCTGACAGTTCTTGAAGTCAGAACGGGAGTGCGGTGAGCAATACCAGCTAAACGCTTGGCGGCGGCTTCTACATCAGTGATGGTAACGGAATTATGCTGTGACATCAACGGCTGTGTTTTCGGTGAAAGAGTAATCAGACAAATCACCTACAGCTTGGTAACCAATCGCCTGGTAAATGTGATTTGAAGTTGGGTTTGCCAAATCAGTGAACAAAAAGCAGTATCGATATCCTTGATTGAGCAAGGTTTGGCTCAAAGCCGCTACGCAAGCACTGGCGTAGCCCTTTCTACGGTGTTCTGGTGGTGTGTAAACCAAACTAACCCTCGCACCGTTGGGCGTGACACCAACACGGCAAGCCATCGAGACAGGAACTTCATCCTCCCAAATGTAAGCAGTACTCCGCTGCAAATAGCGCTCTACCGTGCGTTCAACTCCTGGCTCAACATGACCCAAGGCTTCCAAGGCAAAGGCTTCAAACCAACAGATAAGAAGTTCTCGGTCACTCTCGGTAGCAATACGTAAGCAACCTGTAGCTTTGGGAATTGCTTGCACCTGCTCCAGTTGGAAAGCACACAGTACCATTTTTAGTTGGTAGGATTGACCAGTTAGGGAATGCCAAGCTTCTGCAAAGGCTTTTGCCTCAATGGTAGGGGCGTTGATTCCTGGTAATGACTCTTGGGTCAGGTGGAGGTCTTGGGCGATTGCCTCAATAGCCACAAAATCCTGTATCTTTGACAACAGCAAGTTTTGCAGAGGTGTTCTCATCACGACTGCAACGATATCTCCGTCTACTTCAACAGTTGCCAAGTAGGGCTTTTGGTCGAAGCGTTCGGGGTTATGAATCAAGGCGTTGCAAAGTCCAAGCAGCATGTTATGGAGTGCTTCATGATTCAGCAAGTAGTTTTTCACCCGCTGATAAAATTGGGTGGTATCCTCAAACCGATGGAGTTTCATCTCATACTCCTGAAGCTTCGCCGCCTTCAAACAAATCGCTGCGTAAACTCATACATTAAATCCACCCTACCTTTACGTAGCATTGCTGGGTCTAATCTTTCTGTGGTGTTACACGTCATCAACACAACCAACTGCTGCTGCATCTGAATACCAGACTCATCAATCACACTTTGGTATAAAGTGCCATCTAGCAAACTCAGAATGTGTTCGGTTTTGTTACTGTATTGCGCTACCTCAGAAGCACGATTTTGTGCTAAATTATCAGCTTCATTAATAATGATACAAATTTTTTCTAAGTATGATGGTGGGACAAAGTTGGCGATCGCATCATGATCCAAAATAAAAATGACATACCCTAATGGCGCCAGAATTTCTTTTGCGACTGCTTGCGTCCATGCAGTTTTACCCGTACCCGGTTCTCCATGTACTAAAACCGCTAACTGGTGCTGATTAAGAATTGCCTGCTGGACTGAGTCAGTAAAGCTTTGAATATCAGCAGGGAAACTCCGAATGGGAAATTGACTGTGAACTTTACCCACGCGACTTTGATATCCACTCAACATAATTGCTAAGTCGTATGTCGCTTTGTTGATGAGTGGAACTAGATTTTTTGCCATTAAAGTATACTGTCGTCGTCCCCTGTCAAAGGAGTCTATTTGTAGCCAAACGTCATGCTTAGACCAGTAAGAATAGACGGTGTTCACAACGTCCAAACGATCCCAGTTCACAAACTTTTCTACTGGTAGATAAAAGTCTCTTTCTAAATAATATTGAGTGATGATGTCAGGACGCCCCAATACATTCAAAACTCGTAACACAGTAATCTCTTGCAGACGATTAAGAACATAATCAATTGGAATACTGTTACGGCTGACAAATTGGACGATAGGCGTTTCTGTACTTAAAACGTCTTTGTAACGATGGTCTGGTGTCAGAGGATCGGGTGTAATGTAATTCCAAAATTTTTCTACTTCGTAGCGCGTATTATCAGATACGATATTTAATAAATTAGCCCACCAAGTATAATTATTCCGCCCCAAAATCTCAGCAATATTACTTGCTAAATTCAAACTTTTTTGTGTCAACTCCCGCGAATCGTTAGACAACAGTTGCCAAACAAATCCCCAGTCCAACTCTCTATGAAAGGGCCGCCAGCCACTTGCTAGTAAGCTTTGACGGTTACTATTGGCAGGAGTGCCTTCGTTGTTGTTTCTATAGTATTCAAAGTCCATATTGTCAGTTGTGCAGGGGTGGTGGAGTTATCCTCTCCCGATGTAGGAGAGTTGGCAAAAGTTTTATCGTAATATAAACTACTTGCGTGCAAGTTGCCACACTCATCGCCCATCACTTGAAAGGAAGCTTACCGTAGAGATGCTTAGGGCGGCTTCAAGGAATTGAGTGATGACACACTCTCTTTTTCGCTGGGAAGTATGCGATTCAGGAATGTGTTGAACCATACTTTGTTCTGTTTGTATTATTGTATAATACAAACTATTCAGATGTGCAATAGTTCTCGCAAAAAGTCCTGAGCCTGATAGAGTCATGAGCAATCAGTCCTGAGTAATGAGAATGAAAATAGGACTGCTATTTAGACTCAACACCTAGTACACAATTGCATAAATTCGTAGTAGATAAAAGTTTGTAGTAAGCGCTTACGCGCTTACTACGAGCCGCAATTGCATTCAGATGAAAGGGATTTTGCCTGAATTGTGGGTAATGAGAGTGGATTTGATATCAAATACTTTTTTTACCCATCAACCGTAAGAATAGTTTTTCCATTTCAATCCACACAAACATCAAGGCACTAAAGCCAAGGCAAATTCCCAACTCTGTAAGATTAAGCAAGTGAGTGCCAAAGAAAGCTCTCAGGGGTGGAACGTAGATTAGCATCAGCTGCAAAATCGTTGTCACAACAACAGCCCCCAGTACATAGGGATTTGAGAAGGGATTCACCTCGATAGTCAGTCGGGTATTCGAGCGAATGGCTATAGCATGACCCATTTGGGCGAGACATAGGGTAGTAAATACCATTGTCTTCCAAGCATCGCGATCGCCTTGATACCCAGCTGCATGGGTATGGTTATAAGCCCACCACATCAAGGCAATTGAGATAATGGCAAAGATAATGCCAATGCGAATCATATAAGAACCTAATCCCCTAGCAAAAATACTTTCACGGGGACTGAAG
Source organism: Mastigocladopsis repens PCC 10914 (assembly GCF_000315565.1). Lineage (NCBI taxonomy): Bacteria > Bacillati > Cyanobacteriota > Cyanophyceae > Nostocales > Symphyonemataceae > Mastigocladopsis > Mastigocladopsis repens. The sequence goes on from NZ_JH992901.1 coordinate 884,382, forward strand.
GGCGGACGTTTCATCACATCTGCTTCAGGAGGTTCCACAGCCAATGCCAGCGCTGGTAAACCGTCTGTGACCAAGTTCATCCAAAGAATTTGCAAGGGGCTAAGGGGAACCCCTCCTAAGCCAATTATGGGTGCAGCGGCAATCGTGATAACTTCGCCAATGTTACTACCAAGGATGTATTTGATAAAGCGGCGGATGTTGGTAAACACAACTCTACCTTCCTTTGTAGCGGTGACAATGGTGGCAAAGTTGTCGTCAAGTAACACCATGTCGCTGGCTTCCTTGCTCACGTCGGTGCCAGTGATACCCATCGCAATACCGATGTCAGCTTGTTTGAGGGCTGGCGCATCGTTGACGCCATCGCCTGTCATGGCGACAAATCTACCTCGGCGTTGCAGTGCTTGGACAATTCGCAGTTTATGTTCGGGAGCAACCCTAGCGTAGATGCTGACCAAGTCAACCTGTTGCTCTAGGTCAGAGTCGCTCATCCGCTGCAATTCTTGACCGATGAGGACACGGTCATCCTCTTGAGCAATACCCAAATCGGTAGCAATGGCTCGTGCTGTGAGTTGGTGGTCACCAGTAATCATCACTGGTCGGATTCCCGCGTCCCGACATTCTTGCACTGCTGCTCTCACTTCTGGGCGGGGAGCATCCAGCATTCCCACCAATCCCAGCCACACCAACCCTTGCTCGGATGTCTCATCTGACCCTTCCGGCGGGATTTCGCTCAGGGGTTTGTAGGCAAAACCCAGTACCCGCAAACCTTTACTCGCCATTCTTTCATTTTCGGCTAGAATTTGACGGCGTTGTTCATCGTTCAAGGGGACTGAGCTAGTGCCCACATAAACGTGGGTGCAACGTTCCAAAGTTAACTCTGGTGAGCCTTTGGTGAACATCAAGTATCTTTCAGATTGCAGCAAGTTGCTGAGGACAGGATCAATCGATGTCAATGGCGATCCGCCTGTCTTTACTTCCTCAACCTGACAAATCACGCTCATTCGCTTGCGTTCCGAAGAGAAGGGGAACTCGGCAACACGGGGGAGTTTACTGTTCCACTGGTCTTTTTCTATTCCTCCTTTCGCCGCCAGTGTCACCAAAGCGCCCTCTGTTGGGTCGCCCAAAATCCTCCATTCTCCTTTTTCCTGTTGCAGAATCGAATCATTACACAAGGCACAGGCAACTAATAATACCTGGAGTTCTGGATTCGCTTGCGGGTCAACTTTTTGACCTTGAAGTTGAAACTCTCCTGTCGGGGTGTAACCAGAACCTGTAACGCTGAACGAGTGGTTATTAGGACTTTGTAGAGATTGCTGTGTAGCTTTGGCATCCGGAAAGTTTGAATTTCCATTCTGGTTTGAAACACTCGTATAAACTGATTGCACGACCATCTTGTTCTGAGTTAAAGTGCCTGTTTTATCAGAACAAATGGTGGTGACAGAACCTAAGGTTTCCACTGCTGGGAGTTTGCGAATCAAAGCATTCTGGCGTACCATCCGCTGGGTTCCTAATGCCAGAGTCACGGTAATGACTGCGGGTAAGCCTTCTGGCACCACAGCTACCGCCATACTTAGGGAAACCTCCAACAGTTCTTGTAAATTACCGCCACGGAGAAGACCGCCCACAACGACAATTGCAACCAGTATCAAAGAACCCGTTACCAGGACGTTACCGAGTTGGGTCATCCGCTGTTGCAAGGGGGTCGGTTCACTTTCTACCGCCTGCAACATGGAGGCAATTTTGCCAAGTTCTGTTTGCATACCAGTATTGGTCACCAGAATCTTGGCCCGTCCTTGGACGATTTCAGTTCCTTGAAATACCAAATTAATGCGATCGCCCAATGAGGTTTCTTCAGGCAATGTCAGTTTTGCCCGTTTGTTAACTGCTTCGGCTTCACCAGTCAGTGCCGATTCTCTCACTTGCAGGTTAGACTCTTCTATTAGGCGTCCGTCTGCGGCGAGCTGCACCCCAGCTTCCACCAGCATTACATCTCCTGGCACTAGATCCTTGGCTACTACCTCCACTGGTTTGCCGTCGCGAATGACGCGCACATTGGGCGAGGAGAGTTTTTTCAGGGCTGCCAATGCTTTTTCCGCACGGCTTTCTTGGACATAACCGAGTATGCCGTTGAGGACAACAATCGCTAAAATGGCGATTGTATCTTTGAAGGGCACCTCGCCAGGTTTCAAGTCGCCTTGTTGCCAAGATATCAGGTCTAAAACCCCTGAAATTATGGCTACGGCAATCAGCATCAACAACATAATGTTCTTGAACTGATCCACCAGAATTTCCAAGGCACTGCGTCCAGCAGTTTCTTCTAGTTCGTTGGGACCATATTCTTGCAACCGCTGTTGTACTTCTTGAGGCGTTAAGCCAGTGTCTGCGTTTGTGTTGAGCAGTTCTAATGATTTATCTACTTCCAAACTATGCCAAACAGCGGCGGCTTTTTCAGGTAGAGAATGAGCAGACATCGTGTAGGTCACAGGGAATGGTTACAAAATTCGATCATAATTTAGCAATGGCTGGAAAACCATCAATATAAAGTTACATTAGGTTGAGCGCCCAGCTGTACAGGACAGGTGTTATTCTTAACGCTTCCCAGTTTTTTCCTTCGGCTAACATAGGTGTTCTTACGACTTAAGAAGAATTTCATCACACAAAATATTGATAATGATGAGTAATAGAAGTCGGGAACTTTGTCACACAAGACCTTCCACATTCGATTCTAGGCGTGCTACACCGTTGACCAAATCAGTTTAATATGACTTTTGCACTCCCCAGTTTTCCATCCACTAGCAAAATGTTTGGGAAAAGGACAATTCGACCCCTTGGTGCTGCCGCCCTCTGTGGCATTGCCTTCATCAAAGATACACTCATCGCTATTGATACAGCCAAAGGGCATCTGCTGCAAATTGACCCTGACTCTGACAACACCAAAATTCTCAATCCTCATCAAGTTAGAGAATTTATGGATGTTAGGGGTCTTGCGGTCTGGGAAGATACTCTTTGGGTCACTCGGGGTAATAATGTTTATTTATGCAAGCTGGGTTCGTTTGGTTTGGAACATTTTGTCACCTTGCCTTATCCGGCTGATGGCATTGCTGTTTGGGATTCAACTGTCTATGTCAGTTGCCAAAAGCTGGGAGACATTCTGATTTTTGATCGCGATACACGAAGACAAATTACTAAGTTTTATGCACCTGGGGTTGGGGTGGAAAATTTGGTAGTAGACGAGGAAACCCTTTGGGTGAGCGACACATTGGAACAAACTGTCTACTGCATCGACAGGGGTACTGGGGAAGTTCAATTCAGCGTGCTGACGCCGTTTGATTCTCCCACGGGGATAACAATACACAAAGATGGTGAGACGGGCACAAAAACTCTCTACGTTGCCTACGCCTCTGAAGAACCGTATGTCCGAGATAATCCCAATGCTGACCCAAGTCATGAACTATCGTACCGCGATCGCACCTTTATTCATCCGCTAAATTACCATTACAATCCAGATAAACGCTATGCTCTCTCTAATGGCTATCTCGTTGAGATGTCTTATATGGAGGAAATTTCGCCCTTAGAAGAGGTTTATTTACCAGATGTAGAATGGCGCATCGCCTTGCCATCGGAAACTGCTCGCCAAAAGGTCAAACACGTTGAACCTATTGGTCTGCCTTTTACAGAAGAAGTGATAGAAGGGCAACGTGTGGCTGTGTTCAAATTTGATGCCCTCACTCCTGGCGAACGGCATATTTTTGGCTGGAAAGCAGTTTTGGAAGTCCGGGGAATTAAGTATCGTATTACACCGAGTGATGTAGAAAATATATCCGAACTCTCACCAGAATTTCAAGGTCGCTATCTGGTGGATGATGATGATTTGGCAATGGATACCACCATTGTCCGCCGCGCTGCTCGTGAAGCCATTGGGACTGAAACCAATCTCCTGCGGAAAATGTATGGTATTCGTAACTACGTTTACGATGAGTTGTCCTACGGCATTAAACCTCATATTGACACGCCAGATGTTGTTTTAGAACGAGGAGTTGGTTCCTGTGGCGAGTATGTAGGCGTTTTGCTTGCTCTATGCCGTTTAAATGACATCCCCTGTCGTACCGTAGGTCGCTACAAATGTCCCCCTTATGCCGAATACCAGCAAGTCCCTCTGCAACCGGACTTTAATCATGTTTGGTTGGAGTTCTACATACCTGGTTTTGGTTGGTTGCCAATGGAATCCAATCCTGATGATATCGGCAACGGTGGACCTTATCCTACACGGTTTTTTATGGGCTTATGCTGGTATCACATTGAAATTGGCAAAGGAATTTCCTTTGAAACCTTGACGAGTAAGGGTCTACGGCTCACAAAAGAAGATATCTCGATTGGGGAGTTAGCAATTAATCACATCCGGTTTATGATCCTCCAAGAATTACCGCCACTTTGAAAGATGGGTTGTAGGGGAAAAGGGGAAGGATAAGAATTCACAATATCCCTCACACCCTTACACTCGTACATCCTAATCAAAGGTTTTGATTAAAATCCCGAGAATAGCGTTACCGGATGCGGGAGTTCGCTACTCATCTTCTTGCGTGTCTCTCCGTTGCGCGTTTCCTGCACTTGAATGTCATAGTTGTAGCTAGAATCGTAGGCGATTTGCCGATAGATGAGCGAAGTCTTTGAGTTCTTGCTAATAAAGGCTGGTTTCAGCTTTTCTTCAGCGGAGAATTGTCGCGCTGGCACAATCACTCCTCCCAGCACCTCAGTGTTTGCTCCCTTCTTCGCCTTGATAACAGTCCCGGTACCTTCGGTCTTGAGTCCTAAAACCCAGAAAGTGCCTCCGATATTGGTGATTTTGGCACCGCCACCGTATTCGTTATTAAGCTGTCGTGCCCAAACCTTCTGATTAGGTTGAATTTTTAAGGGTTCAATATTGACATCCTCAAGGAACAATTCACCTGCATCAGCAGTCGAAGTGTAGTTGTAGAAGCCATCCTTGAGCGCTAACGGTCGTGATGAATCGTGCTCCACTTTCGCGCCATAGCCAATTCCTTCAATAATCAGTGGAGCATCTGAACTATTCCCCTCGACCTTAAACTTAAGGCCACCGCCATTGATGCCACCGGACTCCCCATCGACTACTGATGAAAACCCAATGATGCGTCTAACGCTTGCAGGAACCGTGAGCTCAGTTTCGTTGTAAGAGAAGTATTTACCGAAGTCGAGGTAAATTGTAGACTTGCCCGAGTTGAGCACCGACTGCAACTGGTTTATATCCTTGGCTCCAGTGTCAAGAGTTCCAAGTTCTAGGCGTCCCCAGTTAGCCATATTGTTGTCGTGGTACTCTGGAGTTTCCTTAATAGGCAACTTGAGAGACTGTTTAGGACCGTCGAACAACTGGTAAACATTAGTAGCGTACTCAGTCTGCGATGTGCCAGGAACTATCTTGCCGTTGTACTTAATCACTGATTGGTAGCCACTAGTCGTGACATCGCGTACGTAGACTTCGCCTGCTGTATCAATTGCACTAACATCAGATGCTCCCCCCTGCAAGTCGGCATCCAGTAAGGTAACCATACCAGCCCAGCTCGTTCCCTTAATCACTGGTACGCTGTTGGTACTGTTTAATCCACGAATCGCTAGCGAGCCGTCGACGTTCCTAATACCAGCTACCCCCTGGTTCTTTAGAGTGATGTTCTCGAAAGTCGGACCATACTCGCTAGATGAGACCCGAATCCCATAATCAAAGCCGTCAATCTCGACATTCTTAATTAAACACGGACCAGGCCATTGCCGATCCATTGCAAGACCTGCAAAACCCTTGCCGTCTGCGGATTTAATTGTCACATCACGCATCGCGCCCACGTTGTTGGCAATGTAGTCAATGCCAATGGCACCAGGGTTGTTATATCCAGTGTTGACGCTCATGTTGAAGATGTTCTGGCGGAAAGACGTGTTGCCATCCGGGGTTTTAATGACTGCCTTGGGGTTAGCAGGGTCGTCAAAGCCAGATGCACTATCCCTAAGCCGGATGACGGTCGCACCACTGCCCTGACCTTGGAGGGTCACGCTGCTGCCGATCCAATTGAGTGTATTACTCACATCATAGGTGCCGGCTGGGAAGTAAAGTGCTTTGGGGCGACCAAAGTAATCATCGTATATGGAGTTGCCGTTAGCATCACGCCGCTGATCGTCAAGCGCTTTTTGGATAGCAGCAGTATCGTCTATACCATCGTTAGGCTTTGCCCCGTAGTCCTCGATGCTTTTCATGTACCCTGTGGGAAAAGTCATCAGGTCAGCGCTTTGTGATGTTGAGGCTGATGCGATAGTTTGAGATTGAGATGGCTCTTGTGTCACAGAAGCGGTGCTGGCGAGCAAAGAGTCATTCAAATCACCGACTGGTCTATTGTTATCGCCAACTATGCTATCGATGCTGTTGGATTGAGTTGATAGAGCAATAGTTTGAACCAGACCCTGATTCCTATTGGACACCCTACTAAGACCTATTTGGTCTATAGATGAGCTTACGGGCGAATTAAGGTTGCTCGTGTTGCTCGTATCCATTAGTCTATCGGTGATATTAGCAAAACTGGTAGATGCTCCCTTCTGAATGCGCGCATAATCTTTCAGGTTTGTTCCCCCATCAAGTCCAACAAGGGCTGTGGAGTTTGAGGCTTGGGGAGAAAATTGCTGCAACGCTTCAGAAGAAGTCACCATAGAATCCCCTTTCCTTATCTTGTGATGTGATGTTCCTGGTATCAGATACTACGCTGATAAATACCAAACGTCAAGATTTGGTAAAAATTTTCTTGTTGTTTATAATTTTTTTAGCCAGGTTATATTGTTCTGTCATTCTCTGCTGTTAATGTGGTGGTAAAGCTTTAAAAGCAGAAAATTCGCAGATTGAGTTAAATGGACAAAATCGGCAGTGAGAACCTGGATTTGGTGGAAAAATTTCGCTGAAGTCACTGTTTTTTTCCTGATATTTTTGCAAATCCAACTGGTGCTTTCTGGCAATTTCAGCCAACTCACCTTCTATTGAATCTAATTCGCTTTTAGTAACGCTAATTATCTCGGATTTTTTCCGAAATTCCAAATTATAAAATGAAGCGATCGCTTGATGTCTAGGATAAAGATAGCGAGCGGCAAGCAAATAAACTAATGCCTGTCGTCGGTCGAAAGCAGATTTACCAGTTTTAAAATCTACAATATGCAACGTGCTATCGGACTCAATAAATACACAGTCCATAGCTGCATAGAGGCGAAAGCTATAATGTTGCTGTGAAATCAAAATCGGCTTGGGGAAACCTTCATCGCCACGAGTTAACAGGATAATGTGTTTGTCTAAAAGCAAGGGAGCATCGTGATATTTTTTCAAAATTTGCAGTACGCGCTGCTTAACTTCATCAGTTGATTTGCTTAATTTCAAAAGCTGTCCAACTTTTTCTACGCCGTCGGATTGGTTCAACAAATGGATATGGTGATGAAATTCATAAACGCCTTTTTGCGCCAGTAAACCAATGCGCTGCGATGCTGTCGCTTTTGCCAAAAGCGCTTTGATTTGTGGTTCGTGTTGTCGTGCTTTAACAAAACCCCTTCTCATCTGGCAATGCCAACGTTGTTGCCATACAGATGGCGCAACTAAAGACCAAAGGTGGTAACTGGCGAAGGGCTGCTCAGAGGTTGACATTGTTCAGAATCGGTGAGAGAAAATACGATGGGGAAAAGTTGTGGCTACACTCTATTTCCAGAAAGCTTCTTGCTTGTAGTATTGAGAATAGATGAGGGAAATTAGCAAAAATGGGCTTCAGTAGCAATTCCGCTAAGAGAAAATTTGCTACCGACGGCTACTGACGGACGGCGAACGATCATTGCCGATGACTTCACTTTCCCCAAGTTGTGAAAAGTGAAATGAGCGAACGCCTTTTGGGTGGCTCCCTCATCCGAGCATCGCCGATGGGACACGCTCTCGCCTAATCGCCCCTAAGGACGCTGCGTTGCGCGCACTCGCCAGTCACGTTGAAACAGCCTATACAAAAGACCAACCTGTTCTCGTTGTCTACGATACTGACTTTCTAGCTCTTGCGGTTTGCCCATACAGTAGTCTAAGACCTAACCAACTTAGGTTGGACGGGGTAAAAATTACCGACCGAAATTGCCCCACACCAGTCATTGCTGACAATGCTCGTCACCTAAATTCAGTTGGGACGCTGATGTTCACCGCAAGCCACTATCGAGCACTATCGAGCACTATATCGTGGGATGAAAGATATTCCTACCTATGCTGGTTCAGCCACTCCAGGAATTACTGATACTATTGTGGCAAATTACTGAAGGTGCATTAGATGCACAATCTTATCCACAAACTGCTTTGTGTCTTTGTGTAAAACTGCCATGAAAACTCTTGCTAATCTGCTGATATCGATAGTTGTGGCTTTATGGGTGGTGGGAATAGCCATCCTCTCAGTACAAAACGCTGAACCCGTCTCTTTGAGATTTCTGACTTTTGAGTCCATTCAAATCCCAGTCGGTTTAGTGCTAGCTTTCAGTGCTGGCGTGGGGATAATTGGCATAGCAATACTACAACCCCTCTGGGGTGTTGCTGGTTCTAGGCAAAGTTATCCTGAATCAGAAGACGACACCGAATTTTTTGTGGATGAGGAGTTTTAAGGGTAAGTTTTTTCAGAATTATTTATTATTTTGGATGAAATTGTAAAAATTATTTATATTTTGTTGCTCAAAAAGAATTTACTAACACTTAAGTACAACTCGTCATTAATGGAGGTCGGAAATCAAAATGTTAACAACTCTCAATAATAATTCATCCCTCAGGCAAATTCCGAACCCCCTCTTATGGTGACGTGTACTAAGAAAGTAGAAAAGGCAAATTTGACTATCGCTTGCCTACTTCGTCTCCATCCAATTCTCCCCTACACGCACATCCACGACTAACGGTACACTTAGCGATACCGCACTTTCCATGACCGACTTAATTTGCGGTTGTAATTCTTCCCATTCATTTGGTGGGACTTCAAATACTAATTCATCGTGTACCTGTAACAAAAGACGCGTTTGGTAACTGTGCAAAACTTCATGCAGCTTTACCATTGCGATTTTAATGATATCAGCGCTGGAACCTTGAATTGGTGCATTGGCAGCAGCACGCAACAACCCAGCATCGTAAGCACCTAAATTACCAAGTTTTTTCAGGTTAATATCTTCGAGTTTGTTGCCTTTGTACTTGCGTATGTTATTGCTGGTAAACTCGAAATAACGACGACGCCCTAAAATTGTTTCTACATAACCTTGGGCGATCGCTTGCTTTTTGACTCCCTCTAAATATTCAAACACTTTGGGATAGCGGTTATTAAATCGCTTAATAAACTCATCAGCGTCGGTTTTATCCACACCAGTTGAACGCGAAAACCTCACAGAACCCATTCCATAAATGACACCAAAGTTGATGGTTTTTGCTAATCGTCGCTCGTCTGAAGTCACATCTTCTTTTTCAAAAATCAGCCGCGCTGTTACAGTATGAATATCCTCATTGTTTTGGTACGCTTCCACCAAGACAGGTTCTTGACTCAAATGAGCTAAAATCCGCAACTCAATTTGTGAATAATCAGCAGCTACCATCAACCAGCCTAATTCTGGCACAAATGCTTTACGAATCAGACGGCTAAAAGCAGTACGAATGGGGATATTTTGCAAATTCGGATTAGAAGAAGACAACCTGCCTGTAGATGTCACCGTTTGATTAAAATTGGTATGCACTCGCTGAGTGTCTGGACGTACCAATGTCGGTAAAGAATCCACATAAGTGGACTTCAATTTCGATAAAGTACGATATTCGATGATGGCATCAATAATGCCACTTGTATCGACTTCTCGCAGTTTCTCCAGTGTTGCAGCATCTGTAGAATAACCCGTTTGAATTTTACGGGAATGTTTAGTGCTTAACTTTAATTTTTCAAACAATATCTGACTCAATTGTTTAGGAGAACCCAAGTTAAATTTTTCTCCAGCAATATCATAAACTTTCTGTTCAAACTTGGCTAAATCTGTTTCTAACTGCTGCGAAAGTTCTTGCAAATAAGCTGTATCAATGTGGACACCTGTATATTCCATTTCCGCTAAAACTGGTTCTAGCGGCTGTTCCACTTCTACCAGTAGCTTTTGTAGAGACGCGCCATGGCGCGTCTCTACATGGCGCGTCTCTACATGATTAATTTGGCGCGTCTGGACATCAATTTTGTCCAGTTCCTCGCGCAATTTTGACACCAGTTGGAATGTGACATAAACATCCATACCGCAGTAATCTGCGACGCTGGAAATGTCCAAATCGGCGATAGTTTTCCCTTTTGGAACTAAATCGGTATAACTTTTCGCCGTTAAACCCAAGTGACGCAGAGCCAATTCACTTAAATTATGATTACTATCTGGGTTTAAGATGTAACTTGCCAGCATGGGGTCAAATACGACTCCCGCCAGCTTAATTCCTTGAAACCTTAGAACTAAGCGGTCAAACTTAGCATTTTGCAAAGCCTTGGGATAATCAGCACTCTCTAAAATTGGGCGTAGTGCTTGTAGCGCAACGTCTTTATCTAGATTGTCCCCAACTTTGTGACCAATGGGTATGTAAGCTACTTCGTCTGGTTCTGTTCCCCAGCAACAACCAATTCCCACTAATTCAGCGTCTCGTGGTTCTAAATCGCTGGTTTCGGTGTCCCAAGCAACGGGTGTCTCTGGGTTGGTAAATTTTTGCAGCACCTTCACCAAGTTCGTGAGTTTAGCTGGAGTATCAATGATGCGTGGTTTAATGACAGATGCAGTAGGTTGCTGTTGATCTGCTGTATCAGCCGCACTGAAAAACCACAAGTCATCACTCTCAAAAGTGCTGAATGGTTCCGGTGTTTCTGCGTCTAATTTTTCCTCAACTGTTCCGCCAAAGCGTTGTTGGAGGTCGTTAATTTTGCCTAAAAAAGATTTGAATTCTAGCTTTTCTAAAATGGGTGTGATAACGCTGGTATCAAAGCCTTGGAGAATGCAATTTTCCAAATCAACTTGTAAGGGAACATCAAGGACGATTGCGGCTAAGTAACGAGATTTTTCAGCATCCTGTTTCCCAGATTCTAGCTTTTTCTGAGTTGCTCCTTTAATTTCACCTAATGCGTCGTAAATTTGGTTAAGGGAACCATAGGTGTTCAGCAACTGCACGGCTGTTTTTTCGCCAATTCCCCTGACACCAGGAATATTATCTGATTTATCGCCACAAAGAGCTTTGAAATCAACGACTTGGGATGGTGTCACACCAAGTTTTTCTTTAACTTGTTCTGGACCAAATTCGGTAACATTTGCTCTGGAACCCTTCAGCGCGTCTGGACTAAGATATAGAACGCTGATTTCTTTTTCGGGGTCGATAAGTTGAAACAAATCGCGATCGCCTGTGAGAATTTTGACTTTATATCCAGCAGCCGTCGCTGTTTGTGCTAAAGTTCCCAAGACATCATCTGCTTCGTAACCAGCAGCAGTGACAATTTTCAGATTCAAAGCATCCAGCAACTCTTGCAAATTTTTCAGATCAGGAACAAAGTCTTCTGGTGTCCCTGGACGGTCTGCTTTATAAGTATCGTCTGCTTCGTGGCGGAAGGTTGGCAAACCCAAATCAAAGGCGATCGCCATTGCTTGTGGCTGTTGGCTTGCCATAACCTCTAATAAGGATTTAAGAAAGCCAAAACATACACTTGTAGGAATCCCCGTCTTTGTCCGCAGTCCGCCGTCTCTTCCTTTTGCAAAGGCGAAGTACGAACGAAAGGCGAGGGAGTGCCCATCTACTACGATGAATGTGGGGCGTGTTGTCGTCAAGGAATCGGAAGCCAACTGGTTTGTAGGTATTGTTTGGGACATAAACCTATTCTAGCCAGCGACTTCCACTCCGAATCTAAGCTGTAGAGAGAATTAAGCTGTAAACAGTTACCAGTTATCAGTTACCAGTTATCAATTGACAGTTTTTTGGTCACTGTTCACTGGTCAGTGGTCACTGTTTCCTTATCTTGGTTTTGGCGACGGCGACGCAGCACTAGACCAACTGCTCCCACACTCATAAGAGCGATTGCACTTGCAGGTTCTGGAATAGTAGCTATGTTGTCTTTACCAAAATCAATCAAGAAAACGACGTCGTTGAAGTCGCGATCAGCTACTTGATAGAATGATATAAATTTTTTATCTAATAGTTCTACAGAATTTGCGAGTAAGTAGGAGGTCGTAGGTCAATACTTCTCGCTTAATAGTAGCCGTCACCCGCAGGTGGTGGGGAGTTTACGGGCACACAAACCAAGCCACCCGGGAACAGGCAAGCGTCCCTGTAGCCTCTGTGGGCATATTTTATAAATATTGGTTTTCCCACTCTCTACAGACTGATAGCCTGTTAATCTCTTACTGGGACTTCAATAATCACTCATCAGTTATGCATAAAGTGTCAACCACTGAATTGGCATCACCTGGTATTAAGGGTGTATCTACTTTTGATATTCAACTGCTAGTTGTAGATATCGATGGCACAATCGCAGGAGAATCTAACAGCATCAGCACAGCTGTGAAGCAGGCAATTGTTGCGGCGCGTTCCCGGGGTGTTCAGGTGGCGATCGCCACTGGTAGAATGTATCGTTCAGCTTTGCGTTTTCATCAAGAAATTGGCTCTAGCTTACCATTGTTAGCCTACCAGGGAGCTTGGATTCAAGACCCAGCTACCCAAAAAATTCATCGCCATTTGCCTGTGTCTAGAGAAATGGCACACAAGCTTCTAGAATATTTTGAACAACCCGAACTGCGACCTCTGTTATCCGTTCACTTCTACATTAATGACCAGCTCTACGTGCGCGAGATAACAAGGGAAACTGAACTTTACGCAGAACGTTCTGGAATTACCCCGATTGCTGTGGGAGACTTACGCCAAGTCACCAGCAACGAACCGACAAAAGTTTTGGCTTTGTGCGACGACACAGATCTCATTGAACAGTTACTAGGAAATTTACGCCGCCAATACACCCCAGCTGAACTGTATCTCACCACATCTGTTGCCACATTCTTTGAAGCGACTCACCCTTTTGTCAATAAAGGTGCCTCTGTTCGTTACCTTGCCGAAGAACTACTGGGACTGCAAGGAGGGAACGTCATGACCATTGGCGATAATTTTAACGATGTGGAAATGTTACAGTATGCTGGTATTGGTGTAGCTATGGGTAATGCACCAGCAGCAGTGCAAGCGATCGCTCAGTGGGTAGCTCCTGACGTTGAGCAAGACGGAGCCGCTGTGGCTATTGAAAAATTTTTGCTGTCTTGAATGGTTAGTGGTTCTTTTTAAGAACCAACAAATTGACAGATGTGCGATGCCACGTCTCTACTAACAACCTACAAAATCAGAAAGAGCACCGACGACTGGCCGTGTTTCGTCTCGGTGCTCTTGCTGGTTCGCTCCTCACACATTTGATACTATACTTTAGTAGATTGGACGAGTCAATAGTTTTTAAAAAACTTTATTTTTTTATTGTTTATACTTCATATAAAGCAAAAATACCTAATTTTTCTTCCAACAGGAACTTCAGCACAGACTGTGTAGCTAAGACCAATCCTATTCTGGCTTGAGCTAGTTCTGGTGAGGCAGTTTTCACATCGCTAAAAATACGGCATTTACACCAGAAAGTTTCAAAGGCTCGACTTAAATCCAACGCAGCTTTTTCCCAGTTAACTGAGCGACCAGAATCAGGACACTCTAGCCTGTCTACCGCTCGTACTAACTCGTTAATTAGCTTATAGGAAGCTGGGTGATTGAAGTGCAGTTTTTCATCGCTGTTGAGCCAAGGAATAGGATTGGGGGTAAGAATGCCTAGTAAATGCCCCTGCTTGGAACTCTCAGTATCATTCTGTTGAATCAATCGCTCTTGAATAGCCAGCCGCACCAGTGAGCAGCAGCGTGCATGAGCGTATTGAACGGTAAACAAGGAAGACGAAGGGGTGGAGGGGGATGAGGAAGTCATTTCTCCCCCAGCTTCCCCTACTCCCCCCAGTCCCCCAACAGCGACACCTTGCAACCAAGCAGCCAACAGCGGGTGAGTTACTTCCAAATGAATCCAGCCAGGGGAAACGACTTGAATTTTGAACTCTTTGTCATAGTTTGCTGATATATGAGAAACAATCTCATGGGCTATGTCTATAGGGGGAAATTTCTCAGATTTTGACAGCCCCAAAGCTATACCTGAAATATAAATAATTTTAATATCATCTCTACCTTGTGATAGAGGAATATTTATGTTTCTTGTGCATACTCTCTCTTGCTCTCTAGTATAAATACTTATAATTGTCAGCAATCTGCTGTATACTAACTGCTTAATTGCTGTGTATTTACTAACCAGTAACTTTTGATGCACATAATCCTCGGATCAACCTACCTTTTGCTGAACATCTTGATTTCATGTCATCTGTCTTGCGATATAAGTTTAATTTACAGGGAGAAAAATTAGAATTGTGCAAAATTTAATGAATTAGGGGTAAATTTTACTACCATCATTGTACAGTAAGAAGTATAACAAAAGAGTAGGAGCTATGCTTTCTACCTTTTGGAGGGCTGGCACGGTTAGGTTTTATGCCTGAAGTGCCAACTTTGAAGACACTCCTTGCACCTTTTTTTTTGACGTCTTTGTCTTCAGCCGAACGCTCTTTGTTACCTATGCAATCTCCATCCTCCTTTTCTGAGGCATCACGTCCTTTTTTGACTTGGCAACGAATTCTTGATTGGGCTCAGGAACACTACCGCTGCCGCACCTTTAGCAAAGATGAGCGCATTCCAGCCCGGCCTGGATTGCTGTATTTGGTGCAAAGAGGTGCAATCCGCATGGTGGGAACCGCCCAAGTTAGTGCGACTGCCAGTCAGCTAACCTCTCGACGCATCAACAGAACGCCCGAAGAAGCTTTCTTAGGGTTTGTTGGTGCAGGACAACCGTTTGAAATTGTTGCCCAGTCACCATTCACGCTCCAGGCCTACGCCCATGTTGACCAAACAGCGGTGTTGTGGATGTACTGGCACGATTTAGATAACTGGCCTCACTTCCGCCGCGAAGTTATGGATGCCTTTAGATATCAGCACCAGCGCAAGCTGCTGTGGCTGAGTGCTTTGGGGCAACGGCGCACAATTGACCGCCTCTTAGGATTCCTCACATTGTTGATTGAGGAATATGGAGAACCGGCAATGAGCGAAACCGATCCAGACGTAATTCGCGGTTATTGCCTGCCCTTCCCCCTCACCCATGCCCAAATTGGCAGTGCGATCGGTTCGACCCGTGTCACCGTCACCCGCTTGATGGGCAAATTACGTCAACGCGGCTTAATTCTCACTCAAGGCGATAATCTCATTTGCTTACCAGCAGAGTCTATTAACAGAGTCAGCTAAAGCAACACAGAATGCAGTGGAGGGCGAATTTTGACAAACCCAACTTGGGCAATCACTTCGGTGTCCCTGCTGATTTTGCAGTAAGTTGGCGAAAGCGACACCTGCTTGCTGCTTGATTTGACCAATCTGTTTGACCACCACAAACAGATTGCACTTAACTGGGTACTTTCCGGATTAAAAAGCCTCAATGTTCAATTTATTACGTTTACCAAGATATACATTCGGGAGGACAATGGTTTCTTGGTAGGGAGCAACGAACTGCTCTTGTATCTGCCCCAAGGGCACAGACTTGATTGAACATTGAGGAACAATCTCACCGGGCAGAAGCGTAGTAGATGCTAGTAGGACTACCAGCCACTTTTTTGCAGCGCTTGGGTGGTCGTGGAAATAAACTCCACAACAAGCAAGGGAAGCTTGACTACCCAAGATGTCTTGCACAAATTGTTTGACTTAGCGAATTCTGACAAATCCAGCTTGAGAAACTAATTCCTGACCTTGATTTGTCAGCAGTAAGCTAGCGTACGCTTCTCCTGCTTGCTGGTCTCTTTGACCATTTTGTTTCACAATGACAAATAATCGTCGCGTGATGGGGTAGTCACCAGTTTGGAAAGCAACGGCATTCAATTGGTTACGCTTTTGTAAACACTGAGAAGCAGAAACCAATGGCTCCTGATAGGGTGGAACCAGGTTATCGGATATTTTTCCAAGTGGCAGGGGTTTAACAGTACATTGTCCAACGACTTCAGGAGCAGAGGCGTAGTAAATACCGCCAGTATTTTTTGCCACTTCTCTCAAGGCTTCAGTTGTTGTGGGAATAAATTGTACATTTACCCCAAACTTTTCACCCCCTAAGATGTTATCGTTGAAAAATTCAACGGTGCCACCCTCTTCTACACGCCGAGAGTAAGGAATTATGGGTAAATTGGGACCGCCCGCCTGCTGCCAGTTAGTTATCTTACCTGTGTAGATGTCTTTGACTTGGGCAATGGTTAAACCAGCTATGTTAAGATTGGGGTTCACTGCGATCGCAATACCATCTATCGCTACAGGTATTTCTTTGAGTGTAAAGCCCCGTTGTTGTGCCTGTTGGTATTCCTCATCTTTAATTGAGCGCGATGACTGAGAAAAAGCCAATTGGTTATTTAACAGCATTTTGATGCCACTACCAGAACCAGGTGCGCCTGAAGTCGGGTCGGTGTAGCGTAGTTGAAATTTAGGAAAAACAGTTTGAATAGCTGAATCAACTTCTTTTCGGATGGGTGCCCAAGTGGTGCTACCACCATAGCTAAATAAACCAGACGGGATATTTTGTAGTTGGGCAAAGTGTTCGATATTCGGCTGTCCTACTTGTTGTGATTGATTGTTGCTTAAAGGACCAAAATTAATACCAGAACGGTTTAACCACCAATAGAAAGCACCCACTAATCCCAATGTAATTACCAAAGTTAGAACCAAAACCGCAGTTTCGTTTTTTTGTGACATCATATTTTTTTTATTTTTAATTAAAAGAAATCTCGCGTATCTATAATTTTTTTAGGTTATAACTTTTGTATTGTGAACTCGTTTTTTTATAAAGATGACACCAATTCAGACTAATTCGTACTGCCTATTTTTAATAAAAAACTTCTGAATCAAAACTTAGAGATTTCTAACGAATAATTTCTCGTTCCTCATTGAAGGAATTATAATTTAGCAATAACTATAAAGCCTTACTTTAAATGCATCTTACGCTCTAGATAATTAACTTTGATAACTTCCAGTTTTATTCCATATCTTCTAGTAAACAAATTAAATTATAAACTCTCTTTAAAGTATCAAGGATAACAATTTGTAAATCAGACGAAAGATTGCTGTGACTGCGATCGCTATTAAAGCAGCTGCAATAGACAAGATAACGACTTGTTCAATAGAAAGACTTCCACGTAACAAGAATAGGACAATCGGTAATGTGATTGCCGGAAAAATGAACAAATCAGATCCTCCAATCCAGCGCTTCCATTGGGCAAAAATCAACCCGAATAAAATGACACAAGAAGCAGCCAAGGTAATTATGGGCGATTTCAGCAAACTGAAAAGACCAATTGCAATCAATGCTCCTTCAAACCCACTAAACGCTGCTCTAATTAATACTTTTACCAGGGAAAATTGCTGTGCAAGCGGAGTGCGAGAAATCGATTGCTTTTGTTGCGGTTGAGTGTGTGTTTGCTGTGGCTGTGGTTGTGGAGTGACAGAAGGCTGACGGGGATTGATGTGTGTAAGAGGTGTAGACTTTTGAGGCGCGTCGAGAGCATCTAAAACTTCCTGCGCTGACTGATAACGTTGATTGGCAGCGCTGAGGAGCATCTTGTCTAAAATATCAGCAAGGTGTGTGCTGACAGTCACATGATCCCGCCACTTCCACTGGTTACTATACGCATCGAACAGTTGAGTTATCTGTGTTTCGCCCGTTAATAACATGAGGCTTGTGACAGCCAAAGCGTACAAGTCTGTAGATGGAAAGACTTGACCTCCAGACATCTGTTCGGGCGGCGCAAAACCCATAGAATATATACCAGTGGAAGCGCCAGAGGCACCAATTGGAGAGTTTGTGACCAGTTTGACTGCACCAAAATCTAGCAAGTAAAGTTTGCCATTACGATGGCGCATGATGTTAGACGGTTTAATATCTCTGTGGATAATGCCTTTTTCGTGGACAAACTTGAGTACCTTGAGAATTTCTCGCAAGATTTCCAAAACTTCTTGTTCTGAATACTTGCCCTTTTGGGCTAACTCTTGCTCTAGGTCTTGTCCGTCAATATATTCTTGTACTAAATAAAAAAACTGCTCTTGCTGTCCACCTTGTAAGCTAGGAACTGTCACCTCAAAGAAAGCAAACAAGTCAGGGATTTGCTCGTGTTGATGTCCTATCTCCTCTAGAACAACTGCTTCTCGCTCAAATAAATCTTGCGCCAGTTGCAGTTGAGTAGGACTTAAATTGCCTGCTGGTTGAAATTGCTTAACCACGCATAGCCGCATTCCTGGAGTATGGCGATCGCGTGCCAAAAACGCTGCTCCAAATCCGCCCCGTCCCAGTAGTCTTGTTGGTAAATAGCGTCCCACCAAAATCAGCGGCATTCCACAGGTAGTGCAGTATTTCTGCTGCACCGTTCTTATGGTCGCATGATCATCTAAATCTGAAAAATGGTTTTGCGGGCGAGGGCAGTGTGGACGAGTGCAATAAACTTCCATGATTCGTCATTAGTCCAGAGTCATGAGTCATCAGTCCTTGCCGTTCATCCTTAGATAAATGACAAAGGACAAATGACAAAGGACAAATGACTATATCTTAATCTTCATTAGAGTTATGCGTTCCTACATCCAATGCACTTACCGCTAAGGCTTTGTGCGACGTTTTTAACACCTCTATATTCCATCCAGGTGTAGCAAACTGGGGTAGAATTTCCCGACTAAACGCTTCTGCTGCCTTGGATCTGTAGCGATTGGGATTAAAAATCAGCCTCAGCATCCGCTTGACGACGACACCCTCAATGGGGGAACAGTGAAGCATCCCCATTTGTAACTCTTTAGCAATTGCCGAAGTCGAGACAAAGGCAGCCCCCAAACCAGATTGCACGGCATTTTTAATGGCTTCTATGGAATTTAGTTCCATTTCTATTCTAAAACGCCGCGTATCGATATCACAGCGTGCTAGCACTTGGTCAATGACCTTGCGGATCGTAGATTGAGAGTCGAGAGATATGAATTGTAGTTTATATAGGTCTTCTCTTTGAATCATTTCCAGTTTGGCAAAGGGATGCGCTACAGGTACAATCAGCGCCAGTTCATCTTCGGCGTAAGGAATAATTTCCAAAGATTCCACTAATTCAGCAGGAATTTCGCCGCCGATGATTGCCAAATCGACCTGTCCGTTAGCTACACTCCATGCGGTTCTGCGGGTAGAGTGGACGTGCAATTGCACTGCTACATCTGGATACTTTTGTCGGAACATCCCAATCATCCGGGGTAAAAGATAGGTACCGGTGGTTTGAGAAGCGCCAACAATCAAAGTACCGCCTTGGAGATTTTGCAAATCTTCAATAGCGCGACAAGTTTCTTGACACAAAGTGAGAATTTTCTCCCCGTAGCTTAGAAGTAGATGTCCGGCTTCGGTTAATTGGGCGCGACGTCCTCCTCGGTCAAATAATGGGACATCTAGTTGCCGTTCTAGGTTTTGCACTTGCAAGCTAACGGCAGGTTGGGAGACGTAAAGGCTATCAGCGGCGCGCTTGAAGCTGCCTTCTGCGGCGATCGCTTTGAGTATACGTAACTGATCTAAAGTGAAAGGAAGGTCAGACATAAGGCTAAACCCACAAACTTTGAGCATGAGCGGCAGTCTTCTACAAACCAGCGTAATAAGCCTTCTGGCAGATCGTGATTTATGGCATCTTAAACTTGGAGGCTTTACTCGAAAAAGACAGTAGCATATTATTGTTGACTAAAGTCCTCTTTTTTACTTTCCAGCCCTAATGAGTGGATTTTTAGGGCAATTGTGTCTAAACTCCACCCTGGTTTTAAAAAGCTTGAAAGCCTTTCAGTTCTAATTTCACGCATCCGATGCACCCCTCTACGGTTTCCCCTCAAAGGGGAGACAATGGTGTTTTTCCTCTGGAATAGGGAGACTTTAGGGGAGTAGGCTGTTACAACAAGCCCCGTATTACAACCGTCGTGCCGGAGTAATAACGTTCTCATTGTGACATTTGGTTCTCCAACCAAATCTGCACATAACTCAAACCCACGACTTCTACTACAGCGAATCGCTAATCCTTGGTTTGGACAGTTGTGTTTATTTGTATGTCCACAACAAGGATGGAACTGACTGCAATAGTCAGCATCCACTCTTATGGCTGAAGAATTATTCATGACAGCTTTACAGTGGATGAAGTTATCTAATTCAGCATACGACCATTTGGACTGAGAGACATTTGCTTTTCGCCGCTTGAGGTAATAAGGAACACCGAACAGATGACAGCACTGTCCCCTTTTCCCTGTCATCTGTCCCCTGTTATTATATATTTCCTTACTTCTATAATTAGGTAAAATACGCAAATATAAAGTCAATTTCTCCAGGTTGGTGAGGTGCTTGAAAGTTACAATTTGTTTCGTAATATGGTTATTGATATCAGTAGTAAATTTTTTACCTCTTCCAGAACGTGCCATTAGTCTACATTGGATAGAGGGAGTGCCTTTGTGCTGTAGCGTTTTTTTTTCGTGGCGATAACGACAGGCTTTGTGAGTTACCACCTTTTCTGATTTGATGAGATATGGGTGCTTTTGTAAGCTAATATCTGAGGACAGTTTACTGTTCTCAATTCCTACCCACCAGGTGTAGTTGAGACAACTTTGGTCAGCAAGAGTAATTTCCTGTAAAAAATTTTCCTTTTCTGAAGTCGCAATCAACTTCAGCTGATCAGTGAGAACTTGCTTCAAATCAGACGGTAGTTTTGTCATCAGGTGATACTATTCTCTCGTGCTGATCAAGGTTATCAACTGGTGTTCCTCTAACGCACATACTGCCCCCAAGAAGTATATCCTGCCAGAGATTTTTTTGACAGAGTTTGTGGTATTCGTTGTACTAAATTAAGTTTCCGTTAAAATACTTCACTTCATTTGCGTATATGATGCAGCCGGCTTGGTTGACCCTTAGTCATTTTGTCATGCTGGGACTACTATTTAGTTTTGCCTTTGTCCATAGTGGAGGTGCCGCCCTGCGCCCTTGGGCAGAAAAACATATTGGATGTAGGCTTTATCGCGTTCTTTTTGCACTAACCAGCCTACCGTTGGCTGTGATATTAATCATTTACTTTTTTAACCACCGCTACGATGGTTTGCAACTTTGGTACATCCAAAATGTACCGGGAGTACAGCAATTAGTCTGGGTGCTGTCGGCTATTTCGTTTTTGTTTTTGTATCCTTCTACCTTCAATCTACTAGAAATTGCCGCTATCCAAAAGCCCCAAGTACATCTCTACGAATCTGGAATTATTCGGATTACCCGCCATCCACAGATGGTGGGACAGATCATCTGGTGTGTTGCCCATACTCTCTGGTTGGGTACTAGTTTTACCCTTGTCACTTCAATAGGATTAGTGTTACACCATTTATTTGGGGTTTGGCATGGCGATCGCCGTTTGAGCTACCGCTATGGAGAAGCCTTTGAAAAAGTCAAACAACGCACTTCTATCATGCCTTTTGCCGCTGTGTTCGACGGTCGTCAATCTATCGTATGGCAAGAATTTCTTCGTCCAGCATATTTGGGGATCGCTGTTTTTGTGTTATTGCTTTGGTGGTCACACCCCCTATTGCTGGTGGTAACAACTAAGGTAAGGTTGTAATTTTGACACATTCCTAATTATCAGTAACAGGAAAGAACAATGAGATGACGAATTCATATCATCAACTGCTACCAAATCAATGTAGGATGAATTGAAGTATCTGTCAGTGGGGGTCAGCTTAGTTGTTTTGAGAATTTATATTTGGTAGTTGCTCCTTAATTGCCAAATGAGGGAGAGACTTGATAAGTAGCCCTTTTCTTTTCTATAATCAACTGAAGCTGGTTAAAATGGTGAAAAACAAGCCAACAAACTTAAGCCAGTCATTGAGAAAAGTCTCAATAAATATTTAGGGGTGGCTAGCTCCGAAGTTACGCCTGTGGAAAAGAAGGAAACGCATCCTTTGTTGACACAGGAAGTAGACGCTATAGGTGTTATGGACATTTATAGAGAAGTTCTGCGTAGCAGTAAATGGCAGCTATATCAAAATAACCTTTCCAGCAGCGGCTATCAGGAGTAGAAAGTCTACAGAAGTTGGTTGTCATAAAATGTCGCGCTGGCTTTTTTGTCAGTGCCACAATCAACTCTGAAATTTAGCATAATTCTGGCAGATAACTCCCTACTGCTGACAGCTAGTTTGATATCAAAAACTTATAATTTCTAGAGGCATCATGGTGTTGTCGGTTAGTGAGCGGACATTTTCTCAAGAAGTTTTAGAATCTCCAATTCCAGTTTTAGTAAATTTTGGAGCACCTTGGTGTGGCTTGTGTCGAATTATCCAGCCCTTATTGTTACAATTTAAAGCTCAATGCGGCGACCAAATCAAATTAGTTAGCGTTAACGCGGATGACAATTTTAAACTGGCTACCACTTATCGGCTCAAGTCACTGCCAACTTTAGTGTTGATAGAAAATGGTATAGTCCGGGTACGTTTGGAAGGTTTTCGCGGAAGGGAAGATTTACTCTTAGCTTTGGAAGAAATCAAACTCAGCTATACTAACCGCCCTAACACTTACCATAGCCCAAAAACAGCGGATTTAGGCTGTCGTTCAGCCTGAAGAGTCAAGAGTCAAAAAACTTTGGATTCTTGACAATTGAGTGTTGACTCATAAGCAAATATAAAACCAAGCTTAATTACCCCACGGAATAACCATCAGGTGGGGTATTTTATCCTAAAGGGTGTGTGTCAAAATTATTAACAGTTCCGACAAATTAGTCAAGAATTCTAAAAGTAGGCGTCAGTGATGGAAGTAATCTATCAGTATGCCTGGCTGATTCCGGTATTACCTCTTCTTGGGGCAATGCTGGTCGGTCTAGGGTTAATCTCGTTGAATCAGGTGACAAACAGCCTGCGGCAGCTAAACTCGGCATTGATTATCTCCTTGATGGGAGCTGCAATGGGTTTGTCGATCGCCTTGCTGTGGAGTCAAATACAAGGACACGCTCCTTACACCCATACCTTGGAATGGGCAGCAGCAGGCAATTTTCACCTGAGCATGGGCTACACTATTGACCACCTGACAGCCCTAATGCTGGTGATTGTGACAACTGTAGCCTTCTTAGTCATGGTTTACACCGATGGCTACATGGCTCATGACCCAGGCTATGTCCGGTTTTACGCCTATCTCAGCTTATTCGGCTCCTCAATGTTGGGTCTGGTGGTCAGCCCCAACCTAGTACAGATTTATATCTTCTGGGAGCTGGTCGGGATGTGTTCGTACTTGCTGGTCGGCTTTTGGTACGATCGCAAGGCAGCAGCAGATGCTTGTCAAAAGGCATTTGTGACCAACCGTGTAGGCGACTTTGGATTGCTGTTGGGCATTCTCGGACTTTTTTGGGCAACGGGAAGCTTTGATTTTGATGTGATGGGCATCCGCCTAGCAGAACTCGTGCAAACAGGTGCTGTCAGCAATTTACTTGCCGTGCTGTTTGCAATTCTCGTGTTCCTCGGTCCAGTTGCCAAATCTGCCCAATTCCCCCTGCACGTCTGGCTACCAGACGCGATGGAAGGTCCCACGCCCATCTCTGCCCTGATCCACGCGGCAACGATGGTGGCAGCGGGAGTTTTCCTCATTGCCCGGATGTACCCAGTCTTTGAACACGTCCCAGCAGCAATGAACGTGATTGCCTTCACTGGGGCATTTACAGCATTTTTGGGCGCGACAATTGCCATTACTCAAAACGACATCAAAAAGGGCTTAGCTTACTCCACCATTTCCCAACTCGGTTACATGGTGATGGCAATGGGAGTCGGTGCATACAGCGCCGGACTTTTCCACCTGATGACCCACGCCTACTTTAAGGCGATGCTGTTCCTTGGTTCTGGTTCTGTGATTCACGGCATGGAAGGAGTCGTCGGTCACGACCCTAACTTGGCGCAGGATATGCGGTTGATGGGTGGACTGCGGAAGTATATGCCAGTGACAGCAACGACCTTCTTCATTGGTTGCGTGGCAATTTCTGGTATCCCGCCCTTTGCTGGTTTCTGGTCAAAAGATGAAATTCTCGGGAAGGCATTTAATGCGAACCCATTTCTTTGGGCTGTTGGCTGGCTAACCGCCGGAATTACCGCTTTCTACATGTTCCGGATGTATTTCGTCACCTTTGAAGGAAAATTCCGGGGCAATCAACGTGGAATGTGGCAAAAACTCAAATCTCCAGCTGGAATGGGAGTTGTTGCAGGTTTTGATACTGCCCCTGCTTTTGGTCCTGGTGCGATGACCAAAGGAGAACTCGAAGCAACCGAGGAACACCATCATGATGACCACGGTCACGGTCATAGCGAATATCCTCACGAGTCGCCTTGGACAATGACTCTACCGTTAGCGCTTTTGGCAATTCCTTCGATGCTGATTGGTTTGGTAGGGACACCTTTTGCCAACTACTTTGAGGAGTTTATCTTCTCACCCAACGAAACCTTAGCCGAAGTCGTGGAAAAAGCCGCAGAATTCGACCCGAATGAATTCTACATTATGGCGGGCGCTTCAGTGGGCATTTCCTTGATTGGCATTACCCTAGCTTCCCTAATGTATGTCTGGGGTAAGATTAACCCGGTGGCGATCGCTCAAAA
Source organism: Mastigocladopsis repens PCC 10914 (assembly GCF_000315565.1). Lineage (NCBI taxonomy): Bacteria > Bacillati > Cyanobacteriota > Cyanophyceae > Nostocales > Symphyonemataceae > Mastigocladopsis > Mastigocladopsis repens. The sequence goes on from NZ_JH992901.1 coordinate 909,193, forward strand.
AATCCAGCCGCTTTATGAGCTATCCCTGAACAAGTGGTACTTTGATGACATTTACCATCGTGTTTTTGTCCTCGGCTTGCGTCGTTTAGCCAGACAAGTGATGGAAGTTGACTTCCGCGTTGTCGATGGTGCTGTTAACCTCACAGGCTTTTTCACTCTTGTCAGTGGCGAAGGTCTGAAATACCTAGAAAACGGTCGCGCTCAATTCTATGCCTTGATTATCTTTGGGGCTGTGTTGGGCTTAGTGATTTTTTTCGGTGTGACTTGATAAAAATGGAACCACAGATGGACGAGCCAGCGCCTTGCGGGGGTTCCCCCCGTTGTGGCGACTGGCGTACAGATGCACTCAGATAGAAAAAACACATCGGTGTTAATCTGTTGTTTTTTGTGGTTTTCTGGCTAATTATGCCAGAGTATGAAGGCAGGTAAATGAATTTACCTGCCTTCATCTTTCTTTACTTTTATTAAATAAACCTAAGAATGAAGACCAAGCTCTGCAAAAACTGCTAGTAAATAGCTAGTAGTTGATAGCCGAACACTATATATTGCTGACTAACGACTTGTGATGAATACAGCAAATTTCCCTTGGCTGACGACGATTATTCTGTTTCCGATAGCGGCGTCACTGCTGACTCCCTTCATTCCAGATAAAGATGGCAAAACAGTGCGCTGGTATGCCCTGACCATAGGGCTGTTAGATTTTGCACTGATTGTCACTGCTTTTTATACAGGGTACGATTTCTCCAATCCAGATTTGCAACTGTTTGAGAGTTATAGCTGGCTTCCACAGATCGGTTTGAATTGGTCAGTCGGGGCAGATGGCTTGTCCATGCCCCTGATTATTTTGACTGGATTCATTACCACGCTGGCGATGTTAGCAGCTTGGCCCGTGACCCTCAAGCCGAGGCTGTTTTACTTTTTGATGCTGGCAATGTATGGCGGTCAGATCGCCGTGTTCGCCGTCCAGGATATGCTGTTGTTTTTCCTGGTGTGGGAACTGGAACTGGTGCCAATATACATTCTGCTTTCGATTTGGGGAGGCAAAAAGCGGCAATACGCAGCAACCAAGTTTATTTTGTACACCGCAGGCGGTTCGCTGTTTATTTTGCTCGCTGGCTTGACGATGGCGTTTCATGGTGATACAATCACTTTTGATATGCAAACGCTTGCAGCCAAAGGCTTCAGCCTCAATCTCCAACTTTGGCTGTACGCTGCCTTCTTGATTGCCTACGCCGTCAAACTTCCCATTTTCCCGTTGCATACCTGGCTGCCAGATGCTCACGGAGAAGCTACAGCCCCCGTGCATATGTTGCTGGCAGGTGTTCTGCTGAAAATGGGCGGTTATGCTCTGATTCGCATGAATGCCCAGATGCTTCCTGATGCTCACGCTTATTTTGCCCCAGTTTTGGTGGTTTTGGGGGTTGTGAATATCATCTACGCCGCCCTCACATCCTTTGCCCAGAGAAATCTGAAGCGAAAAATTGCCTACTCCTCAATTTCTCACATGGGCTTTGTGGCAATTGGTATTGCTTCCTTCACCGACTTAGGCTTGAATGGGGCAATGCTGCAAATGGTTTCCCACGGTTTGATTGGGGCAAGTTTGTTCTTCTTGGTAGGGGCAACTTATGACCGCACCCACACCTTAATGCTGGATGAAATGGGCGGTGTTGGGAAGAAAATGGGCAAGATGTTTGCCATGTGGACAACTTGTTCCTTGGCATCTTTAGCCTTGCCAGGAATGAGCGGTTTTGTTGCTGAGTTGATGGTGTTCGTTGGCTTTTCTACCAGCGATGCCTATAACCCAACCTTCAAAGTCATTGTGGTGTTCTTAATGGCAATAGGAGTCATTTTAACTCCCATTTATTTGCTATCAATGCTGCGGGAGATTTTCTATGGTGAAGAGAACAAAGAATTAGTTTCTCACCAGAACCTGATAGATGCCGAACCCCGCGAAATCTTTATCATCGCCTGCTTGTTGGTGCCAATTATTGGGATTGGTTTGTATCCCAAGATGCTGACTCAGGTGTATGACGCGACAACTGTACACCTCACGGCGCGCCTGCGCGACTCTGTGCCTGCTTTGGCAGAGCAAAAAGTGCCTGCGCTGTCCTTAAGTGCGCCAGAGATTGGCAATTAGGTAGTAGATTTCTAATCGAAATCACTTTAAGGGTGGGTTTTGTACCTGCCCTTTTTTCATGGCGTGGTTGGCTCATTATTTTCTGGTGGATGCAGTCCAGCCATAAATAGCAGACGACGCAAGTTTACCACCCCTGGTCGATTCAAACGGAGTGCTTCTACTGTCGCTCGACCACAAGGCGTTTTGCCAATAACCTCAGTGAAGTCACTACTCCAGCTAAAATGCTCATTCCAAGATTGCTGACGCGGGTTGAACAAAGGTTCTTGTTGCCCTGTCATAGGGTCAGTGCTATCAGTCTTTGTGTGTTTGTGACTGTTACAGCCGAAGCAACTCCAAGCTAGATTCTCCAAAGTGCTTTCCCCACCAGCTTGACGGGGTTTTATATGCTCAACTGTAAAACTCTCAGTCGCAAATTCACCAGAACAACGACAATACTCACAGTAATTTTGTGCTCGCGCTGCAACAATACGCCTAATCGCTTCAGTAACTCGTTCAGATGGCATTAAGCTTTAGTATTAGCTGGTAAAAATTCGTTAAGTAGAGTTTTCAGATCGACCTTGCGGAGCCGAGCTAATTCTATCAGAGCTTCGGCTCTTTCAGCATCTTGACGCTCTACCCGGTCTACATAAGCGAGTAATTCTTGATGTTCAGCCTCAGTGATTTCTCCTGTTTCGTTACGCTGACGTAGATAAGCAAGTCGGGTTTGATCATCCGGTGGTAAGCGACGTTGGATGATTTGCAGCAAAGCTTCCTCTTGTGGAGCGATAGGAGTAGCTTCACTCTCCTCGCTCGTCTCTTTGCATAAAGCTTCCAAAAAGTCAACTGCTTTAGTTAAAGTTTCTGCTGGCAATTTTTCAACTAGCGCGATCGCTCTTTGGCGAATTTCTGTTGGTGCAGTCATAGAACACCTGGATTAACTTATGCCTAGCTTGATTGTACTCAATGGTATGAGTTGGGTTTTTGTACCTGCCCTTTTTTGTATGCAGCGATCGCATTGTCTTGTTTTGCTAGGTTTTTCCAATCCGTTGAAGAAAGTCTATATTAAGCTCTAGCTTCTCTCCTAACCACAGGGAATTTTCCATGTGGTCTTTGACATCATCGCCCGTCTCAGGGTGAACTAAAATATCTAACCCCTCACGGTTAAGCATTAACCAGGGGACAACCTTAGCAAACTCCTCAGGTAAGAACGCAACTTGATACATTGCTTTTGGGTGTGGACCAATGGGTTTATCATGCCAGCGCCCAAGCTGCACGTTAAACCTTGCGCCCAATCCTTCACGGACACGCGCAGCTACATCACGAGTGGCAGGATCGAAGTAGATATGAGCATGAAAACCAGTAATCTTGACAGTAGTTTGTGTCATTGCCTGCGCTCCACTTTTCGCTTTTAACTCTATTTTGACAGCTGAGGCGGCTCCTATGGCTACGCCACGCCTACAGGGGCGCTTTGCGCGATCGCTCTTTGGCGAATTTCTGTTGGTGCAGTTATAGAACACCTGGATTAACTTATGCCTAGCTCGATTGTACTCAATGGTGTGGGTGAAGGTGTTCGGGTGAGGGCTTACTTTTACCCCGATAACTGGAAGTCGTGGCTACACGTAGACGTTCTCTAGGCAGTTTCCCGTAGGGTACATAATCTACCTGCATCGGCTATGTCAAACAATGTAATATAAATGACGCATACAAAAACAGTACTTAAGCACACTCGTAATTAAATTCATAGAAGTTTTAAATTTCTACTACTTAAAAAATGGTGATTATTTCGTATAACAGGGAAGTATGTGTATAAGGCTACTCAACAGTTGGTTTAGCAATCTGTAGAAGCTTATTACCACTAATTACAATCAGGAGTATTTTATGATTCCACTAATACTGGGTGCTGTTGCTTTAGGTAGTGCTGCTTTCGGAGCTATAAAAGGCGCTGAAGGCGTTAGCAATATGAATGAGGCAAACGAGATTGGCAAGCGTTCTCAAAACTGGCACGAGAATGCTGCCAACAGGCTTAAAGCAGACTGGGAAGCGACAAACAAGCTGGCAGAAAATTATGGTCAACTCCAGATGAATGTCAAAATGCATACAATTAAGCGATTTGTGGCGTTCATTGAACACATTGGTCAGCGAGCCTCCCAAAGTGAAATGCAGTTTTTAGAAGGATTGGAAATATCAGTCCAGAAGCTACAAGAGTATAAAGCTGCGGCTACGGAAGCTGAACAATTTTTCAAAGGTGGAGTTAAGGCAGTCCTTGCAGGAGCGGCGGCAGGTCAGACTGCAACAGGTCTTGCCACGTCTGTGGGAGTTGCTAGTACGGGAGCTGCTATCTCAGGACTTAGTGGAGCTGCAGCTACGAATGCCACTTTGGCATGGCTTGGTGGTGGCTCACTAGCTGCTGGTGGGGGTGGAATGGCACTCGGTACTTTTGTTCTAGGAGGTATTACGGTTGGACCAGCCTTAGCTGTTGGTGGCTTTATGCTTGCTGGTAAAGGCGAAGAGGCTTTGACAAAAGCACGAGAATATGAAGCTCAGGTCAATAGTGAGATTGCGAAACTTGAAACTGCTAGAGATTTTCTGGGACAGGTTCGACGGCGAATTACTGAGTTAAGCAGTTTGGTGGAAGATTTGAATACTCGTACAGTTTTAGCTCTCAACAATTTGGAATCTCGACCATTTGAGCGTAACCGTGATGCTAGCAAGTTTCAACAGGTAGCGCTTCTTGTCAAGGCACTTGCAGAAATTATGAAAACTCCTGTTTTGGATAGTGAAGGGCAGCTAAACCCAGCTACTGCGACCATCCAAGCCAAGTACCGTACTTTGGGAGGCAATTAGGGATGTCAGTACAGAAAATAACCGCTTTTGTTCTTGAAAATGTAAATCCTGCTGAATGCCTACAGCAAATCACATCAGCTTATTCAGAATACAAGATAATTGCCGAACAAGAACAGACAAAGCGACGTGACATCGAGGCTTGGGAAAAAACAACAATAGCTAAAATTAATACCCTGCGAGAAGGGCTGATAACGTATCTTGAACGCTCGTTTGATGAACGTGCAGAAAATTTTCGTGCTTTATTTGCTGTAGTTGATAGTGCGATCGCATCCGGCAATAACGAACAACTAGCCCTTACTTTGAATTCTATTACAGAAATAGCTAAAGCCAGCCCATTTAAAGAACTAGCTAACTTAGCTTCTGTCCGCGCCGCACTGGATGATCCAAACCACGAATGGACGTTTTAACTTGATAGCAGCGTGACTAAATAAACCTGCGTAGGCAGGTTTTGTTCTTATAGCCACAGGCTTTCAGCCTGTAGGCTTTTGCTATTATTTACGCTCTTGTGGTTGCATATACAAGCCGTACCAATGACGCACCCCAAGCCAAATAGCTGAAAGCAAACCTGTAAGGCTGAGGGTAAGACCACTAAATGGAACTAATAATCCAAACACAGGTAGCACAGCGCCAGAAATTGTGCAAATAATAGCCGCTAGGGAAACACTGCGGTTTTTTGACCCTAAACCCCATGTCAATGCTAGTAAGACAAGCGAAATGAGAGTCCAAGCGAACTGAGGATTGATGAAGCGGCTCAGATACGTCAAACTTAGCAAACAAGCAAAGAAGATACTACCCGCGATCGCTACATTTTTTAGGTTCATGGGTAGCGATAAATACAGTAGCAAGATCCACTGGAGATTTAGACTGAAAAAATCTACCAAAAGTTTCTTGCCAAAAATCAAGCCTTATCTACGTCGAGAATTGTACCTTCTAGATTTGCGTCATTCAAGTTAGTTTGGTTCAAGTTAGTCTCGTTTAATTGGGCGTGGCTCAAATCTGCTTGGCTTAAATCTGCTTTAGCTAAGTCAGCATGGCTCAAGTTTGCTTCATTTAGAGAAACTGCATTCAAATTAGCCTCTTGCAGTTCCGCATTTTGCAATTGAGTGCCAATCAACTTTGCGATCGTTAAGTCGGCTTGACTTAAGTTAGCACCGTCCAAAATGGCTCCTTCTAAAATAGCTCCATCTAGAATGGCTCCACTCAAATTAGCTTGGGTAAGATTTGCCTGCTTTAAATTTGCTCCATTTAAGTCAGCCTCAATTAAGCTTGCTTGGCTAAGATTCACCTTACTTAAATCTGCTCCATCCAGAATGGCTTTGTCTAAAATTGCTCCACTCAGGTTAGCTTCTTGCAAGTATGCTTCACTCAAATTTATCCCAGTAAAATCTCTTTTGCCTTTCTCGTATTCTGCCAATAGTTCATTTGCTTTCATTGCTTCCCCTCCGACAAACCTAGACTTCTTTTGCCACCTACATTAGGGGACGTTTTGAGGGCATATTATCCCTCTTACTACTATTTCAATACGGTTCAGTTAAGGATTTTTGATGAGATTCGCTGATGTGTCCAAACGTAACATATTACGTCTCTACATTGGTGTTCTGCTAACGCTTTTGGTCTTATCTAAACCAGATTGAATTGACAAGTATTTAAGTTGGCTGCTTTTAGATTAAATAAGCATTCTGTTCATGATCACCCATCACTTGCTCAATCCACCTCTTACCTTGGCACGAACTTCGATGCTTACTACTATGCCTATAGATATACTCATAAAGAAAGAGCTAAGCTGTAAGACGCTGACCTAAGCATTTCTCAAATAGGGAGTTTCAAGTCTTTTGATTGTCTGACTTAAATCGACCTGCGGTAAACTCTCGCTTTTGTAAATGCTTAGTTTTACGCCCACTTACACGTTCTCGCCACATCCGAAAACTGGATGCTTTCATTTCACGGCGCATCAGGGCTATCACCTGCTTTTCTTCCAAACCGAATTGTTTTTCTATTGCCTCAAATGGTGTTCGGTCTTCCCATGCCATTTCAATGATGCGGTTAACTGTTTCGGAACTAAGTTCTGGTAAGTTCATTGGTAGTTAATAAGTTTGGTAGTCTGTCAATTTTGAGTTGAGGAATAAGTTTAATTTGTCATAAGCGCTGAAGCGCTAACTACGAACTGATACTGATATAGTTATAAGAAAAAATCAGGGCAACTTTGGAGAATTCCAGAATTACCCTGACTTTTAATATTTAGTATAGAGACGCTTTTATGAGAGCGCGTCTCTACATTTAAGCAAACGTTGCGGTTTTCACATCGTTGTTTGCCAACAGTTCTTGCAATTCATCAGCATCCACAGTTTCTTTCTCAACCAGCATTTGCGCGAGTAGGTCGAGAATGTGACGGTTATTCTCCAACACTTGTTTGGAGCGTTGGTAAGCTGTTTCTACCAGCTTGCGGACTTCTTCATCAATGGCAGCTGCGGTTTCTTCTGAAAAATCGCGTTCTGACATGATGTCGCGACCAAGGAACATATTGCCTTGCTGACGACCGAGGGCAACTGGACCTAAGCGATCGCTCATTCCAAAGCGTGTTACCATCTGACGGGCGACACGAGCGACTTGTTGCAAGTCTTGAGCAGCACCTGTGGTGACTTCTTCGTCACCAAAGATGATTTCTTCAGCGAGGCGACCGCCTAATGCCACTGCCATCTGATTTTCTAGATAAGCACGGCTGTACAAGCCAGTGTCCATCCGATCTTCACTGGGGGTAAACCAAGTTAAACCACCAGCCCGACCGCGAGGAATAATGCTAATCTTCTGCACTGGGTCGTAGTCTGGCATCAAAGCACCCACAAGGGCGTGACCTGCTTCGTGATATGCTACCAGCTCTTTGCGCTTTTCGCTCATCACTCGGTCTTTCTTCTCTGGACCTGCTAGCACACGGTCGATGGCGTCGTTAATTTCATCCATCGAAATTTCGGTTAAATTCCGACGTGCTGCCAGAATTGCAGCTTCATTCAGTAGGTTGGAAAGGTCTGCACCAGTGAACCCAGGGGTACGACGGGCGATTCTGTCCAAGTCCACATCTTTTGCCAAGGTCTTGCCACGAGCGTGAACTTTGAGAATTTCTCCCCGTCCAGCATAATCTGGGCGATCCACAACGACTTGACGGTCGAAGCGACCAGGACGCAACAATGCTGCATCTAGAACGTCGGGACGGTTGGTAGCCGCAATAATGATGATGCCAGTGTTACCTTCAAAGCCGTCCATTTCTGTGAGCAACTGGTTGAGGGTTTGTTCGCGCTCATCGTTACCACCGCCTAAACCTGCACCCCGTTGACGACCTACAGCGTCAATTTCATCGATGAAGACGATACAGGGAGCATTGGCTTTTGCCTGCTCGAACAAGTCGCGGACGCGGGATGCACCCACACCCACGAACATTTCTACAAACTCAGAACCAGAAATGGAGAAGAAGGGGACACCAGCTTCGCCTGCTACAGCACGAGCGAGCAGTGTTTTACCAGTTCCTGGAGGACCAACGAGCAGCACGCCTTTGGGAATTTTTGCGCCAACAGCAGTGAAACGATCAGCGTTTTTCAAAAAGTCTACGACTTCGTTGAGTTCTAGCTTTGCCTGGTCAATCCCAGCCACATCGTTAAATGTCACTTGGGTTTGCGGCTCCATTTGCACTCTAGCTTTGGATTTGCCGAAGTTCATGGCTTGGCTGCCAGGACCACTTTGAGCACGACGCAACAAGAAGAATAAGCCAACCAGAAGCAATACAGGGAAAAATAAGCTACTTAATGCCTTAAACCAAAATCCTTCATCGGTTTGCGGCAAAACACTAATATCTACGCCATGTTGGGTGAGAGTGTTGATGAGATCCGGGTCATTGACCAAGGTCACCAGCTTCTTATTTGGGTCGTTCTTGGGCATCACAAGAGCTGTCGACCTATCTGCACTCAAACTAACTTTTTCTACATTGTCACTTTGAACTTCTCGAATAAACTGGCTGTATCGCCATGTGTCTCTGCTTTGTGGTTGTTTGTCAAAAAACGCTGTTCCCAGCGCAATGACAACAATAAAAAGCAGTGCGTACAGCCCCGCATTTCTCCATCGTTTGTTATTCACGCCCGGTCAATCCTCCTAGATCTCTATCTTTTGCGTTCGCGTAGCGTCTCTGTAAAGAGAAGGCTTTTTTAAGAATTATGTTAACTTATCTTAAGGTATACCAAATTCTGCACCTACACTGCTATAAAAAACATCCGCAGTTGTTGAAAACAGGGATGGTGGGGATTATATTCTAGCTTTCCTACAGGCTGTATAACGGTATGAATCGGGACGGTTTCCACTACACTGTTACTGTAGGCAATTGCCTCAAATCCCTTGACTAACTCTGGTGTCCAGGGTTCCTCTCGAACTACCTGCTGTTTCAACAGCCAGTCTGCAAGCTGCCCTCGTACAATTCCCGGCAAAATTCCTCCTGTTAAGGGCGGCGTCCACCAACTGCCATCGCGCCACCCCCAGAGATTACCTGTACTCGTTTCTAGCCAATTTCCCGCAGCATCCACTAAGATCGCTTCTTGGGCATCCAACTTTTGGGCGCTAGCCTTTGCCAACCATGCACTGAGGTAGCTTCCCGTTTTATGAGCGGGTAGACAGCGAACAAATTCCGACGCAGCAAGAATTGCTCCTATACCATTATTTTGTAATTTTGTCAAGTTATTTGGCAGAAACCTGCCTGTTATCCACTCCCGTCCATCAGGAAAGATGGCGATTCTGAGAACGGGGAAGTGTGCCATGATAATTTGTGCCCCTTGACGCAGTCGCTTTTCATCTGGTATGCGCCAACCAAAGGTTTGCAAGCTAAATTTTAGGCGATCGCAGTGGGAGCGCCAGTAAGTTAACCTACTATCAAGCGAATTATTATAAACCCGCAGCGTCGTAAAAACGGTTGCTCCATAGAGTAACCCTGGGTCATCTATTTCTAATTCTAGGGTTTGAGACTCGATTAACTTACCGTTGTACCAGAAAATAACCGCAACCTCACTGAGCATTGGTTAGTAGTAAGTGCTTAAGCGCTTACTACAAGCCTATCAATTTAATCATTTTCAGATAATTTAATTTTGTGAGTGCCGTCACGATTAGTGATGATCTTTCCTCCCAAAGCTTCAATTTTATTGATTGCTCGCCGACGTGTGTTTTCATCAATTTGATGATTTAATACCATTGTCCAAGTCGCAATTCGCGCAAATTTGCTGTTAGGATTGTGGCTCAAAAATTCAGCCGTTTTCTGCGAAACAGATGCTGCTTGTTTGCTTTCCTTATCTGAATGGTGGCTAGCCCAATCTGCTGCCATTTCAAAGGAGTGTTGAGCCATTGATGATTCTCCTAAAAATAATAACTCATCAATTCCTTTATAGCGCCACACATAATAAGACTTTTTGGGAACCCAAGGAGAGAGAGACTTTAAACCTTTCTCCATTAATTTTATAGAACGTTCTGGCATAGCAGCATACATAGAAGTACTGCTAGAAAGACCCAGATAGGCAGGTATAAATCGCGGGTCGTGTTCCAGGATGACTTCAAAATATTCTGGACTAAGACTGTAACCTGTTTTAGCGCGAACTTCATCATCGCCAAAATATTGCACAAAATTGAGATACACCCAATTGGCAATGATATTATCGTAACCAAACGATGGCATTTTTCTTAAGAAATTTAGCTGGAGCTTTTCTGAGTTAATTTCTCTTTGTATCGTGTCTATTGAAGCAATTTCTTTCCTGTGAAGAAGTTTTTGCATTTTTGGGAATTGGAGCAAGCTCACTCCCAACATACACAAACAGGCTGTAAAAGATGCAGTGACACCTTGACGAGATAGGGCGAACATCTTGGTTTATTAGTAAATCAGCACCGTACTACAGGTATATAGTTCCCTCTAATCGCGCCAGATTAACACTGATTCTCCTTGTATTGTGCAAAAGATAAAAAAGCTTTTATGCGACTATCTTTACTGCTGCTACTGGAGGGCTAAACAATGTCCGAGACAATGACTCAATGGGATATCCTACACAAATTCTTTGTGGATTTTGACTTGCCTGAGAAATGGTGGGACTTAGGTTTGTTTTATGTTGAGCAAAGGGAAGAAAACTCTTCGCCACAGTATCTTATTAAACTTCGGGGAGTAGAAGGTACAAACTGGGGAGGATACCTTGATGGGGATGGGGATATTTGTTTTTTAGATTTTACCTCTAACCGGACTATCTTAGACGGTAGACATAATTACAACCACTTGCCTCTAGACTTGAATCAGTGGCTAGACAGCTTTTCCTCTGATGAAATCTTTCTTGAGCCAGTCGATGAAGATGATGAGATACTAGAACCGGAATCACCAGAAGCTATTGAGGCATTCATTCTCAGACTACTGCCAAAGCTAGAAACCGAACAGCTGACAAACATTGTGGAAAACATTTTAGATGAACTTGCCACTCGACTTAAGTCGTGATTATGCGATGCCGCTTCACGACTAAAATACAAATCAATGAGATCTGTCAGCTATCAGTAACCAGGCTAATAGCTGACAGCTCATCATTCGCTCATGACAGAGGTTTTCTGTTGAGCTTCTTGCCAAAGTTTGTGGAGAAAGAACTCAGTGCCTGAGGCGGATCTATCGCCCTGAGGCGAATGGCTCATTGCCGTGACAAACACACCATCAGCATCCTGAGAACCATTTGATAGCCAACAACCCCGCAGAGTTACTTCCACACACTCGTTATCACAAACGCACAAAGCAATAATTTCACTATCCTCTCTTTGAACCAGCGCCTTAAGCATCTCGACTCCTGGCAAATTAACAGGAAGCAAAAAGGAAGCAGTGCTAGGTTCAACGCATAGACATTGACCCGCTCGCAGTGACAAAATCACTCGCGCTTGCACCCATTCTTCCAGCGATTGAGCTAAACACTCTAAGCAAAAGCTTGTTTCGGTGTATGTTAATTTCAACATTCCTTATGCTCTCCTGTTATTCCAGGTTTGCTTGCACATCTATCCAGAACTGTTCTGCAAAGGAAATAGTCGGATGGAGTGGTGCTTTTGGCTTGGTACGCAGAGGCATACCAACCTCTTGAGGGGTTCTGTCTCCTTTGCGGGAGTTACACCGTTCACAAGCAGCAACTACGTTATCCCAGGTATGTTGACCGCCTCTACAACGGGGAAGGACGTGATCCAGCGTCAGATGTTTGCTGCTACCGCAATACTGGCAACTGTGGTGGTCTCGCCGCAAAACTTCCCGGCGATTTACTGGGGGAACTTTCCACATCCGCTCAATACTTGCAATTTTTAAGCGAATAAGTTTTGGTACATAAAGTACCAAGCTAGGTGAGTGAACTTCCCATCCGCTTTCGGTGGAAAAGTCTAGTGGTTCAGCCTTATTTGTCACTAACAGTACAATCGCCCGCTTAATATTAACCCGACACAGTGGCAAGTAATTTTGAGAAAACACCACCACGGATTGGTCTAAAACTTGCATCGCGCTTGTCACAGCTTGACTCCTTATAAACAAACCCCCGCTTCTTTTTATATTGAAGCGGGGGTTGGAATTTGACCTTTAAGTCTTCTGCTTCTATATTGGTACGGCATTCTGTTGCCTGTACCACCCGCTTCGTCGTTCTAGTTTTGGTGCTGCATTCAGCACACTAATACTGGCATATCGAAAATCATGATTACCCTCTGTGAGTTGCCATTTATTCGGGCTACCGTCTCCCATAAATAAATACTCCACTCCCACAGCAGTTAATTTCCAACTAAATCGGCAGTTGGCAACACGCAAGGAAGTAGAGATGGGGTAAACGGATTTCACAGAAAATTTCACCTATTGAACATTCCTTTAAACATACTACACTTGTATTACTATCCTGTCCATACTTTAAGGAGAAAAAGTCATGCATACAATCGCTCGCACTCCAACCACTGACATGGAAGTCACCAGCATCCGTCTAGAACGGGAATTGAAAGATAAACTCAAAGAACTAGCTGGCAATCAGGGATATCAAGCTCTGATTCGAGACATTCTCTGGAATTACGTCCAGCAAAAATCAGGTGAGTGGAAGCCACGATTTTCGCGAGCCGATATTCGCGCTAGCATAGCTGCAACAGCACAACAAGAAGAACGCTGTGTACTCACAGGACAACTCATTCAACCGAAACAACCGATGTTGCTGGGACTTACGAGAAATGGTGATATGGTTCCTCTGAGTGTCGAGAGTTTAGCTGGTTAAACTTTTGTTCAACAAATGCAGCACGGTTGCATTGTGTGATATTGCAACTGTGCTGCATTCATATTTTTTTCCATTTTTGTGATGAGTCAATTTAATAAGTAGAGAATGGGTTATGCACTCATCAAATTGGAAGATTGTTAGCCCTAATAGGTTTGGATGCCTTCCAGACGATTAATGTTGTTTGGGCAGCATATGCAAACCTTGTGCCTGAGCAAGAAGTAAAATATTGTAAAGAATATGAGTCAGACAACAACACGCAAGAGAATTTTTGGCTGTTTGAGGCAATAGACCATAAAAGTTGTCTGAAGCTTTGTGTTGGTAGTATTTTCTTTCAGTCGGTTCAGCCGGATTTGAACTCATTCAAAAATACATAACATGAAAAAAATATTACTTGTTTTTCTCATCGATAATCAGTGTTAACGCGGATAGAATTTACTGAGTTTTAGCCTCAAGTCCAGAGAAATTACGGTTTATGTGTGGAGGCATGCAGGATATCCTAGGTCAAGGTTAGCAAGTTATTAAAGCCGAAGAACACTCAAAAATTCTTTTGCTACAGCATCTTAATATGTTCATGAGAGTTTTTACCTAAAGAGAGATTGGTTTAAGATACGAGGATTTGGTCATCTCTATTGGTCATCTTAAATAGAAAGGGGCTATAACAGGTGAAAGACAATTTTAAAGCAAGATTTGCCGTTCCTCAGGGTACAGTAGCACAAGCTTTGGGTGAATGATAAGCCAAGAGGTTGCTTACTTTAGAAAATGGGGTCAATATTTAAGAGCGTGCTAAGAATGAACAAGCCTTTATCGTTGTCAAAGTGCCTAGATGAAGTAGAACGACAGCAAAAATACCCGGTCAAGCTGATGCAGCATCAGGAAGAACCTGCCTACCAGTTGGTACAAAAAATTAATAAAATCATCGCCAATAGCTCGACTCCGACAAATATGCTGCAAGATATTGCCCAATTGTTAGGAGTTGCTTTTAAAGTAGATTGCTGTAGCTTAGTGACAGTGTCAGCTGAGGTGTCCGGCGAGGCAATATCTGCTCATTGGTGCGCGCAAGAGAATTTAGAGTCCCCTCAGACAGAGGAGATGTTTTCAATAGAATGCGCTTCTGAGACATTGACTATTGAGGATATTCCAACGATTGAAAAAAGTTTGCCAATTGGACGTCAATCTTTGCCGGTGACGATAAAGGCTGTTTTGGCAATTCCTACTCGGTTGGCTGGCAACAATAACGGCGTGATTAGTCTGATTAAATCGCAGCCCTACGATTGGAGTCAACCAGAAAAACAGCTATTAAAAGCTGTGGAGTCGTCTTGCGCGATCGCATTTTCTCAAGTAGCACAAGCACAGCAGATTGCCCATCAAAATCAGTATCTGCAAACTTGCGTTCAGCATCAAAGCTTGATCAAGCAACTAACTATATTAAGTCGTAGCAACCTGGAGTTGAATCAAATGCTTCAGTTAGCGATTGCTTCTACATCTGAAGCTCTCCAAGTGGAACGTGGTTTGCTTATACTACTGAAGTATACAGATCCGCTGTTTAGAACTCGACAAAAAAAACAAATTCCCAAAGCAAAAGCCACTGTTGTGGGTGAATGGTCTAAGGAAACAGAAACTTCCCTGACAACAAAATCAGACACTTCAGATAGTTCTTTTTTTATTTCTGACTGTGGTTTATGCCAGCGTGCCTTTCTAGATTCTGGAAAACCATTAATGATTAATGATGATACCGATTTACAAGATACTTTAACAGTCGCCCCAGTATTTGCACTAGAAGTCTTGCCTGCAGTGCTATTAATGCCATTAGAGATTCAAGGCAAAGTTTTGGGATTTTTGGTATTACAGCAAACAAATGCTCGCAGTTGGCAATCAGCAGAATTAAATATAGTGGAAATGGTCTGTGCTCAACTGAGCAACGCCATAATTCAGACACAGACACTGCGACAAGTACAAACATTGGTAGATGAACGCACAGCACAACTGCAACGTAGTTTGGAAGTCCAAGCAAAACTCTACGAAGTAAAACGTCAGCAGACTGAGCAGTTGCAGAAACTTAACGATTTGAAGGATGAATTTTTAAGCAATATCAGCGATCGCTTGCGCCATCCACTAACAAGAATTCGTTTGGCTATCCTTAACTTACGTCAAATGGGTCAATTGAACGAGCGTCAGGTTAGATACGCCGATATGATTGAGCAAGATTGCACCGATGAAATTAATTTGATTAATGACTTACTAACGCTCCAAGAATTAGCAACCCATAATGAACGTCCGCAATTAGAAACTACCGATTTAAATGCGAGAATTCGTGATTTAGCAGTCACTTTTGACACTAAACTAACAGAGAAAGGCTTATGCCTTTCTTTAGATTTGCCTGATTCTCCACTTACAGTGCAAACTGAAGTAGAGAGTTTTGACCGGATTGTGCAGGAATTGTTAACAAATGCTAGTAAATACTCGGAACAAGATACTGTTGTTCATTTGCAAGCGACTCACCAAGTAAATCAACAACTCGATCAAGTTATTATTAAGGTGACTAATATAGGACGTGGCATCTCAGAAGAAGAAGCTACTTACATATTTGACAGGTTCCGTCGGGGTAGAGGAAGATGGACTCCAGGGACTGGCTTGGGGCTTGCGCTCGTCAAGTCTTTAGTGCAACATCTAAATGGGTCGATTGCGGTGGAGAGTACGCCCATTAAGGATTCTAGCTTGAGTAAAATCTCCTTCACTCTGACGCTGCCCCAATTTTCCCAACAAAGTGACTCCTATTCTAAAAAGTGACTGAAGAACACAACAAACAAGAGGAACTGGATTTATCCGCCATCGGCGACAACAGCGACCTAGAATTGAATTTGGCTGTTGATGCAGTTGATTTACAACCTGTGGAAGTGCAAATCGAGAAAATAGCAGAGCGACAGCGACAAATAACTGCTAAGCTTCAAATTCCGCAACCAGTTGAACAAGTCTGGAAAGTCCTAACAGATTATGAAGCCTTAGCTGACTTCGTCCCCAGCCTAGCTAAAAGTCGCCTAGTTAAGCATCCTCAAGGAGGGATTCGTCTAGAACAAGTAGGATCTGGGCGCTTTCTCCGCTTCAACTTCTGTGCGCGTGTTGTTCTCGATTTAGAGGAAAAATTCCTTAAGGAAATTAATTTCCGTATGGTAGAAGGAGATTTTAAAGACTTCTCTGGTAGCTGGCTATTAGAACCTTGTTCCCTTGATAATATTGTGGGAACTGCTCTGTGCTATACTGTCAAAGTTTTGCCTAAACGTACTATGCCAGTGGGAATGATTGAACGTCGTCTCAGTAACGATATGCGCTTGAATCTTCTCGCAGTTCGCAAAAGGGCATTAGGAACATGAAGATTGGAGAAAGAAGAGGAAGTAAGCTATCCTGTCTACCTTCCATCTTCTTTGCTTTTTTCTTAATTTTTATTATTTTAGTACCCCCAGGGGAATTCGAATCCCCGTTACCTCCGTGAAAGGGAGGTGTCCTAGGCCTCTAGACGATGGGGGCGTTTGGTTGAGACTTATATAAATTTAACGATTTTCGCTGCTGATGTCAACAGCTTTTGGAAAAAAATATAGCAAGAAGAGAAATTGGCAAATTCCAACTGTGTACCAGCAAAAAAGCCTAAAAATGAGAATAACTCAGGGAGCAAAATCCAGAATTTACAATCACCCCATATCCTATGGCAGGGTTCATTCTTCTTGGGTGTTCTGATCCCTGAGTTCTTGATTGGTCAATGAAAGAGTTCTGCTCATTCTTTACTTACGAACAATCGTCACAGTTGTTTCACCAGAAACCCAAACTATTGTATTATATCAAACTAAGTATGATAAAAAAGCTCAATTTAGTAAGGGACAGTGGGTGTGCTGTCGCACCCAGTAAAGTTAATATTAACTATCTTTTACAAAAGATTTTGAAATACATCGCTCAAAATCTACCGCATGGAAGCATCTTTTGAAATCACCCTGCAGATGGTGATTACCGTCTTTGCAGGTATTAGCGCCCAGGTGCTGGCTGCATACCTTCGGGTACCCAGCATTGTCTTTTTGCTGATGTTTGGCATTTTGCTTGGCTCTGATGGCATTGGGCTGTTGCACCCTCATATGCTAGGCACTGGGCTGGAAGTTATCGTCGCTTTGGCAACAGCAATCATTTTGTTTGAAGGCGGACTCAACCTGGATCTGCGAGAGTTAGGCAAAGTTTCGACTAGCCTGCAATTGCTCGTCACCCTGGGAACCATGATCACACTGCTTGGGGGCAGCATGGCGGCGCACTGGCTGGGTGAATTCCCTTGGCCTATTGCTTTTCTCTACGCTTCCTTAGTTGTGGTGACAGGACCAACCGTTGTTAGTCCTCTGCTCAAACAAATCAATGTGGATCGACAAGTAGCAACGCTTTTGGAAGGGGAAGGCGTTCTCATCGACCCAGTGGGAGCTATCCTCGCCGTCGTGGTGCTAAACACGTTATTAAACGACCACACTGACTTCATCACAGCAATGAGTAGTCTCATACTGCGCCTTGGCATTGGTAGCGTGATTGGTGCAGCAGGTGGCTGGCTGATGTCCTTAGTTAGCAAACGTGCCAATTTTCTATCATTTGAGGTGAAAAACCTGGTCGTCTTAGCGGGGTTGTGGGGCTTATTTGCCCTATCGCAGATGATTCGCAGCGATTCGGGACTGATGGCAGTTGTCGTTGCAGGAGTCGTTTTTGGAGCTTCCTCGGTGCCAGAAGAAAGATTGTTGAGACGTTTCAAAGGTCAACTGACGATTCTCAGTGTTTCGGTGCTCTTCATTTTGCTAGCTGCTGATCTATCTATTGCCAGTGTGTTTGCCTTGGGTTGGGGCGGTGTGTTCACAGTTCTGGTACTGATGTTTGTCGTTCGCCCAATTAACATCCTCTTGTGTACCTGGAACAGTGGTCTTAACTGGCGACAGAAACTGTTTTTAAGCTGGGTTTCCCCAAGAGGAATAGTTTCTGCCTCCGTTGCTTCTTTGTTTGCAATTTTACTGACGCAGCGCGGTGTTAACGGTGGTGAAGCAATCAAAGCTTTGGTGTTTCTCACAATTATCATGACCGTGGTCTGCCAAGGGCTAACGGCTGGGTGGGTTGCCAAGTTTCTGCAAATCACCTCAAAAGACGCCACTGGGGCGGTGATTGTGGGTTGTAATCCTTTGAGTCTACTGATTGCCAGGTTGTTTCAAGAACGGGGAGAAGCAGTGGTGATGATTGACACTGACCCAAAACGTTGCGAACAAGCAGAAGCACAAAATCTCAGGGTTATAGCCAGCAGCGCCTTGGATACTGGTGTATTGGAAGAAGCGGGACTTGCCTCAATGGGAACTTTTCTGGCAATGACCAGTAATGGTGAGGTCAATTTTGTCTTAGCGCAACGTGCGACAGAAGAGTTTAACCCGCCGCGTGTCCTGGCAGTTTTCCCCCGCGATCCCCAAGCAACCACCTCTACCAATGAGAGTCAAGTTAACCAGGCTTTCATCCCAGACTTACCAATTAAGACTTGGAATGAGTATGTGAACGACGGACGAGTCAAGTTGGGGACAACGACACTCAATGAATCTGATTTTGACCTTCAACAGGAGCATATGCAGGCATTGATTAGAGATGGCGAGTTGATACCCCTATTGGTAGAACGAGAAGAACATCTTCAGGTTATGCCCGCAACCGAAGAGTGGAAGGTTGGCGATCGCATTATCTATCTGTTACACGATCCCAGACCACACCTTTTAAAACGCCTGTCGGGTGGTAATCAGTCAACTCGCCTCGCTCTGGAAAAATTACCGGAGGTTGAAGAAATACCGTTGGCAAAATCTCAACTTTCCACCAGCGATGCTCCCACTTAAATGCGTTAGCCTTCAGCATTCAATGGTTGCTGCTGTCGCTCACCAGTTTCCGGTGCTCCTTGAGCATACATTTTTTTCATTTGCTTTTCTTGCCAAAGCACACTCAATAAATGCACTACAGCTAGAACTAAGGCAGCAACCGAGATGAGATAACTGTGTATTGTGTAAAGGTGCTGGACAGTTACGGTGCTAATGGCTCCACCACCAGTTAAGATGTCTCGCAATACGGAACCGACAAAAGGAATAGCTTCTATGGTTCCCAGTTCGATGCTAAAACGCCAAAATCCTTCTTGATCCCAAGAGAGGATCATTGCTGTCCAACCCAATCCAATTGCACTTAGGGTAAACAAAATTGCACTTATCCAAGCAGTCAGCCAACTCTTACGAAATTGTCTGCTGATAAACATGACCACAATTTGAATCAGGGCAATGACAACAACCGCGTTACCAGCAATCTGGTGTGCTTTGTGGAACAACCAGCCGTATGGGACTTCCGTATCAATGATTTTTAACGACTGGTAAGCTCTACCTGCTGCTGGTTCATAGTAAAAGGACAGCAAAATTCCAGTAGTCGCACCAACCAAGGTCAGGGTAATGATGACTACCGATAATATCGTCGTTATTCGCCGCAGAACTACATCAGACTGAGTGTTGTGCATAACTGAGTGCTCCTATTCTTAACTCTTTATTTACTTTTATTACGAGTTTAACTAAGAATTATTAAGAATAGTTATTTTTTGAGGAGAGATCAGGACTCACCTAGCTGATAACTTTTTTAAATCAAATAAGACAACCAAGCTTGTAACGGTTCTGGTGAACCGTACCACCGTGGAGAACTTCTGGGAGAATGCTTGACTCCCTCAATAACAAGATTTTCCGCCCCCTCAAGATGAGCAGCTTCAATGGGTATAATTCCATCACCCCAAGTGTTACCTTTGCCGCAGGTTAACTGATAACTACTGTAAGCTAACCAACTACCCCGCCGTCTTTGCCCAAAGATCGTTTTTCCGGCAACACAAACGTAGCGAACATTTTTGTAAAATGCTCCTGGATAGTTTTGATTCACAAAATCCAAATTCCAACGCGTCCAGCGTTCTTGGCTAACATGAGGTGTCCCCAAAGTGAGCAGAGTTCCTACCAAAGGGTAAGCTTGCCATATAGATGACTTGATTTCACCGCGTCCTAAGTAAGGTTTTTCTCCAAGGTAGATACGAGATATCCAACCTCCTGCTGAGTGACCAATTAAGTTAATTTGAGACGCATTGCATCGCTGTAATATCTGCTTGACCGTATCATCGAGTTGCCGCAAAATAGGCGTCATAGGTCTTCCGCCAAGAGTGGGTATCCAGTCACGCCGTCGCAGCGGTACCGTGACCGTGGGAAAACCCAACTGTTGCAAGGATTTTTCTAGTGGACGGTAAGCGATCGCGCTTTCTAGATATCCAGGCAAAATAACTGTCGGTAATGGCATTTTTGATTGTGGAAAAGGCAACCCTATTAGATATCATTGTATACCCAGCCTTACGCAAGTGCCCGGACTTGGAAGAAAAAGTTAAATTCTATAAAGATAATGCTTTTGCAAGCATAGCCGTAGCAAATGCAACTTTTTAAGAAAAAATGCGTCGTTTTGAAAAAACATAACAAGCCATAAGTCCAAAAATTGGTGTTATTCCTGTTTCTAATTCCCGACAGGAAGCTATTATTTGTAGAGGGACGCTTCCGTTCTACTATATGTTACCTCAATGTTACCTCAAAGATAAAATTGCTAGATAACTGCAACCGAGCCGAGTGAACGATAACAGCTATGTCCTACGTCTCCCTCCTGAAAAATCTACCAGAATTCTTAAGCCAGCCTACTGGAATAGCAGCCATAGCATCTGTTGGTATTCACGGTGCTATTGCGTTGCTGCTGCCGATAGTGCCAATGGATTCCAAACCCAAACAAGAAGCATCATCAAAAAACAGCGTTGGACTTGTTGAATTAAGTCAGGCTGAACAAAGCCGTCTGCCAAAACCGGGCACGCCACAACTATCGTTACAACCTCAAGCGCCCGTACTACCACAAGTTCCCCCGCCAAGCTTTGCCAATCAATCAATTCCATCATTGCCGCCCATGCCACCAGCAGCGGCTTCTACCGATCTAATACTACCCCCGCTTCCCAGAACAAATAACATAGCCATTGCGTCCTTGCCTAAAAGCCAGTCATTGCCAATTCTTTCCCAGAGAGATTTGCAACCTAGTCCCTCCTTTAGTACGAAAGTAAGACCGTTTCCTCGTTATGTAGACAGGGTACAATTAGGCGAATCTAAGCCGCTGGAGTCTTCCAGAATTCCTTACAATGTGCCTTCAGTGCAGGCCGCTAACATATCTCAGGCACAGGAAATGATTAATACTTCTGCTCCTGTTAGGTCTGAGCAGATGCCTGCTGCATCTTCCTCAGAGGGAAGTACCGCCACACAAACCACTGAGTCTGGGGGTGAGGGATCACAAGTTGCTAGACAACAGCTAGTCACGCCAGTTGTACAACCTCCACTAGCTGGGGATAATAGTATAGCCCTGAGAGGGCAAAACCTCCCGCAATTGCCGCAAGGTTCTAATTTCACAGTACCTAAGCTGCCATCACTAGTACCTGAGTCGCCATCACTAGCCACTGAGCAGTTGGCGTCGAAACCCAAGACTTTTGTAGAGCGTTTCAGTGAAGCCAAAAAGCAATATCCTGACTTAGAAACGAAGCAGCCTATAGCCGCAATAATCAATGCTAAAGCGGAGGAAGAAGGCAACGTTGAGGGTGATTTGGTAATCAATGGTGCAGGTCAAGTAGAATCTATAGGCTTTCACGATAACTCCGTCTCCTCTGACCTCAAAACATCTGTCAGGGAATATTTCAGGGAATATTTCCAAAAAAATCCTGTCCAAGCAAATGGCAAGCCCAAGTTTTACCCATTTAACATTTCGTTTAAGTCTAACAGCAGCAACATTTCTAAAACTCCTGCACCAGAACTGTCAACCTCATCTCAAGTCAATCAAACACAACCAATAACTCAAGCACAACGAAGCCTTATTCAACGTTTGCGTCCAGTCGAGGTCAATTCACTACCATCTAAAGAACCGCAAAAAGTCAAGCTGACTCAGCCTTTGCGTCCAGAGGCAGTCAATCAACAAGTATCCCAAAGCCGTCAGACGAGCGTCGCACCACAAGCCAATCAACAAAGACAAACATCTCGGCAACAGGTGATTCAAAGACAGACAACCTCCGCACCACAAGCCAATCAACAAAGACAAACGTCAAGGCAACAGGTAGTTGTGAGGCAGTCTGCGTCTTCTTCACAAACCGATACAGAACAACAAACATCACAGCAGCAGGTGGTTGTGAAGCAGACGACATCTGCACCGCCAGCTAATCAAGAACAAGCTTCTCAGCAAGAAGTCAGTAGCAATCTGCCTGCTACCTCTGTTGAATCTAGTAAAAAACTAATCAGACAGTTGCGTGAATTCAGAGACAAAAGACACGGGGGCAATCAAGAACAATAAAAACAGTTAGATGAGGAATTGAGAATATGTTCGTCGTCAGCGCTGATAACGAACCAATAACCTTATCTAAAATTCCTTGGCTTACTTCCCAATAACAAAAAACCCTCTAGTGTTTCAGAGGGTTGTCTTTTTGCAAATTTTTCAGCTACCTTGCCAGCCTTGTTCCGCTTTCTGAAAAACGTAAGCAGCTACCTCTAGAATCTCCTGTTCGCTCAACTTACTCTTGTATGCTGGCATTGCATTTTTCCCATTTTGCACCAGGTAGATAATCGCTTGAATTGAGTCCGCATCATAATTTTCCAGGTACTTTGATAAAGCTTCCTTTTTCAAAGTTTTTTCATCAATGAGGATGTTACCACCACCTATGTGACAAGAAGCGCAGTTAGCGTTAAAGATTTTGCCACCGTTGGATATTTCGCCTGCAAATGCTGTATGAATGAATGTAAATTGGAACAGGGCGATCGCGAATATAAAGATAAATAAAACTCTTCTCAAGAGATTCTCCTTGCAACTAGCCTCCAGCCACTCAAAACACCGTCTTCAGTTACTATTCTAGGGCTGCTAGAAGCCTTAAAAGAACTACTCTTTTATACAGTTCTCACTCACTCGTGCTCATAGATATTGGATACATCTCGTTTGAAAAATTTATCAAAATTAGCGGTGACGAGCTTACCCCCCTCCGTTGCTACTAACATCTCAGACGAGGATAAAACTTGTCACCGCTGATCACTCCTTATACTCACTACCCTAACATTAGGCTATGTTACCTAGGAGCGAATTTCGCTAATTAGCACGACGAAGTGTTTTTTGTCAACAGCGTTACATCTAGCCTTGCACAGTAACTTTGCCTACCATGCCAGCGCCACGATGAGGTTCGCAGTAGAAGGTGTAGTCACCAGGAGGTGTGTCTGCTGAGAAAGTTGTTTCATATTCTTGACCAGGACTCATCAGCAACTGCTTATGAGACAGAGATTTAGCTAGATCGGCGCTCTTGTTTGGGTTTTTAGCAGCATCAAACACAACATTATGGGGAGGAACTTTGTTGTTCACCCATTTAATTGTGTCGCCTGGTTTAATTGTCAACTTATTTGGTTCAAATGCCAGCATGCCCTTGTCACTACCCAGCTTTACAGTATATGTCTCAGCCGCAGCACTGGGAGCGAAAACAGCGAAGCTACTAACAACTAAAAAAATTGTTAACAGTGCTAAACTAAAGCGCCGTAAACTTGACGCAATAAATTTCATGGCTTTCTCCTAACAGCAGGTTTTATTTTCACTTATTCATTTTAAATAAAATTAAGCCTAAATATGACAATCTGTCGTAGATGCAAGTTTTTTTAAACAATGGCGAGCCATTAATAGTTAAATTGAATGCAATCAGCAATGACCTCTTGACTCGGAAACGCAAAAATGCATCTCTCTAATCAGAGAAAAAACAATCAGTAAGAGAATAGATTTCTGTTTTTAGTTGAGGAGTATTTAATGACTTTTCAAAAATCTTGATTACCCCAACCAGGAGCCTTTGGTGCTGCTGTGACAACGAAAGCAGCTAAACTTTCCACATCCTGTTGGGATAACAAACCTGGAGTTACCTGACGGCAAAAAAAGTTCATTCACCACCATTGTACCTTATAGGTTTCCGTATAAAAGCAACAAACGCATTAATGTTATCTCGTGGGGAGTTAGCGCCTTTGAGTGTTGTCAGAGATAGAGAAACTAGCGGAAGTCACTAGTCACTGATCCCTAGTCATTAATATAAGCAGCTAATGACTAATGACTAATGACTAATGACTAATGACTAATGACTAAATCCTCAAATGGGCTTTAGTAATAAATTTTACCGCCACCCCATTTTTCACCGATAATCTTTGGTTGCAGGAGAATATGACCGGCGATCGCCTCCAAGTCATCATCCGTGAGATTTCTCATTTCTGTGAAAATATCTGCACTCTTGGTGCTGGGATGTAATTCGGAAATCTCCTCTTCCCCGTCGTATGTAGTGGGGTTTTTCATGTAGTCCACCAAACTTTCAATGTTGTTACGGTTTGGTGTAGCTAGTGCTAGAGTTTCAGGATCGAGTCCCACGTTTTGGTTTGTCTTGGTAACACCTCCAACATGACATTGGGCGCAAGCGTATTGAAATAGGCGTTTGCCTTCTTTGACTTGTTTAAGGCTGAGGACAACCGTGTCACCACTCTCATTTAATGGCACCGTGCGGGTAGCTTCATCCAGTTCCACTGCTGTGGCGCTACCGACAATAAATTGAAATGTCAGCAAAATAGTAGCTGCAAAAATGCCAAATAATCTTCTAAACATTTTTCCCCTTAACAATTTTGACGCTCAACACAGCTAAAATGGCGATTCTCAACCTCATTCGGGCTAATTGCTAATGGCTAATTCTTCGTTGTCATTAGCCATTAGCTAAAGCGCGAGACCCGTCTTAGGTAACTTCGGTTTCCCCAACTGAGTTACTAGTACCTTCTGGGTGTGTTTCAGACAAAATTTGGGTAATAACTGCCTTTGCATCCTCTAAAGCCAAACGGGTCTTAGGGTTTTTATAGGCAATTAAGAGTTTGTCACACACAGATAGCACCTTTTCCACAGAAACACTGTAGTCTGCTGCTATCTCGGCAATTGACAGATCTGCAAAACCCATAACGCTTCAGGTAGAGATTGAGCTGCTGTAATACCAATATCACGTCAGGAGTGCAATTTGTTCCCCAAAATACTGGTGGCTTCCTAGGTGACTCTTAAGGATATAGATGGCGTTGAGTTCACCTTTGTAGACAGGGTCTCCCGTACGCTCCACACCTGAGGCAAAGCCTACAATCTGTCCTGATGGGTCAAGAGCAACGTATGTATGTAAAGTTTTCACTGTCTTTGGCACTGCTAAGGATTTGCTCCCAACCACGTTCGCGTTTTTCATAGGATTGAGCTAGGTACTCATCTGGCACAATACCACGATAAATTGTGCGCCAAGTGTCTAAATGGACTCTTGCAATCATTGGTAAATCGTTTAAGGGTAGCTTCTCTTAAAAGCATAAGATGGCTCTCATAGCATTTTGAATTGTGAATTGCCTAGCCCTTCCCCCCTGTAAACGTCACACTTTCAATAAAATACCTATTAAAAAATGCGTAAATAGCCAAAGCTGGCAAAGTAAACACCATAGAAGCCGCCATAATATAATTCCAATAGCTAATAAATTGACCTTTAAAAGTATTCAATCCCAAAGGTAAGGTAAACATTTCTGGGTCAAACAAGATAACTATAGGTAGCAAGAAATTATTCCAACTTCCCATAAATACAAAAACGGCTTGTGCTGCTAGTGCCGATTTTGCTAAAGGGAGAACAATATGCCGAAAAATGCCCCACGTATTTAATCCATCCAATTGCCCAGCTTCTTCCAATTCCTTAGGAAAATTAATGAAAAACTGCCGCATCATGAAAATAAAAGTAGCATTGACCATGCTAGGGACAATCATACCTTGATAGGAATTCAGCCAGCCGAAAGCTTTCAAAATCAAAAATGTGGGAATTAAGGTTATCTGTGCGGGTACTGCCAACACTGCCAAAATAAGGAAGAACCAGAAGTGCCTACCCCGAAAGCGTAGCCTTGCCAAGGCATAACCAGCCATTGAGTTGAACAACAAGTTTAATACAGTAACACTAGTAGCAATGACCACGCTGTTAAACAACCAACGCAGAAACAGCGGTTCTTGGAAAAAAATTTGTTTGTAGTTGTCGAGAGTAAAGTTTTTGGGTAGGAAATTAGGTTCACCGCTAACAATTTCAGGTAGCGGCTTAAATGATGCCGAAAGCGCCCACAAAAAAGGAATGAGGGTAATGACTGCATACAGTGTCACTACGACGTACAGCAGTACTTTGAGCCACCAGGTGCGAGAGATATTGGTCAAATTCTTTCGCCTCGAAAAAACCGCCATTGAATCAAAGTGATAACAATGATAACTGCTGCGAGCAAAAAGGCGATGCTCCCAAAGGGAGCCGCCCAAGGGGCGATCGCCGCTGCATATCGCATCTGCAAGTTACGAAATACAGCGTGGTATAGCAGTATAACTACGGTAAGGTAGTGTTGACATTAAGCCATTATCCTTTAAACAGTCAAATGCACCTGCGTTATACCCTGGCGCATTTCATGCTGTCGCTTTAGCCAAGACTGTTGAATTCTTTTTCGAACTAAGGGAGCAAGTTGAATCAATAGCCAACGTATGAGTGCATTTTTTCGCAGTTGTTCCCCTTGTGCGGCTTCCTCTATCTGGAGTTGTTGAGCGCGGATAATTTCTGGCTCACGTTCCGCTTGAATGCGCGATAATGCCGCGTCAATCTCTTCGTGCCCAGCTTCTGCGTGAAATAGCGGTACAAGATGATTAGCGGCGACAATGACATCACGCAATGCTACATTGATTCCTTGAGCGCGGACGGGAGACATTGGGTGTGCAGCATCACCCAGAAGCAAAACTCCTGGCGCGTACCAGCTTGGACAACGACCAACCACAACTGATAGCCGAATCGGGGTTTCGATAGTGCCTGCATGGCTACGGAAATGTTCTGCCATCCATGAGGGTGATAGCGACGCAAAAACTTCTGCCCACTTTGTTTGCTTCCAGTCGGTTCTATCGTCTGCGGACATCACCCACGCCAGATGCAGTTTCCCTTCCTCTGCCCCATGAAAAATGCTGAATCCGCAATCCTTATTAAGAATGGAATAAAATACATTGTTTGCAGCGAACCTGGGACTGGCAGCAAGTTTGAACCAGAGAATATCCACATCCTTTGGCTGGCGTACCAATTGCAACCCTGCGCGTTGTCGTACAACCGAATTCCGACCGTCCGTCCCAATCACGAGTTCGGCGGAAATTTCACGTCCATCGCCCAGTGTCACACCCGCAACTCGATGATTAATCCAGAGTAAATCCTTTACAGAAACACCTTGTATAAATTCAAATCCAGGGTAAGCCTGAGCTTGGGCAATCATTGCTTCAAGCAACGGCGGTTGCAACACCAGTGTACAGGGTCGATCTGCCCCCATTGGCTCCTCAACTCGAAACAACCACTTTCCGCCCACAATGAACTCCCATGCGTCGAGTTGTCGATGAGGAATACGTTCCAGTATCGTGGATAATCCCATTTGCTCAAGTGCATCCAACCCACTCGGCATTAACCCTTCGCCACGAAACACTCGATGGAAATCCTTCGCTGCCTCAATCAATATCACTGCGATACCGCGTTTTACAAGAAGTAAGGCAAGTGCTGCACCAGTCGGACCTGCACCCGTAATTACAATCTGTGCCATCACATCCCCCTGCGTTTATTGAAGTGTTGGTATCAAAGAAATACCGATTTTGCTATTTGCTAATTATTTCTCTTACCCAAGTTCGAAAAGCTCTCATAGTCTTGTTTCTACCCATAGTTTTGCACTTTTGGAGATATTCAGGCATGACTTGATGAAGGGGGAAATGAGGGAAGGTTGGGCTGGACGTAGACTCAAAATATTTACCGTTTTGCAGAACATTAATTTGTAATTTGCCTTTTTCAAAGCGCCACAATTCGGGTACTGCTAATGCTTCATAAATACTAGGGTGAGTGCGGGAATTCACATCAATTTCTAACACTAAGTCTGGAGGTTGGTCTACTGTTAAGTCGAGTTTGTCTCTGCCTCGAATGACTGCTTCATTTTGGATATAAAAACAGTTGTCAGGCTCGATGCCTTTGTTCATAAATTGATTTTTAAAAGTTGTAGAACCTAAAGGCAAAAATTCAATGTCTAGTTCTTCAAGAAGTGCTTTGACTAAATCGCTAATAATCTCTTTATTACGCTCGTGTTCAGGTAGTGGTGTCATAATTTCTAGCATTCCATTGTCATAAGCTATCCTTGCAGCACGATGTTCTCCTAATTCTTCTAGAATGGCTTCAAATTCTTGCCAACTAACATCTCTTAACAGTACTTTCTGTCCTGGTGGTACTTCTAATCGCTTAAGTTCTAATAACATTTTTGACTCCATTAGAAATAAACAGCTTTCGGCTAAGAAACTTGTATTAAATTTTTTCGCCTCCAAAAAACCGCCGCTGAATTAAAGTAACAACAATGATAACTGTTGCAAGCAAAAAGGCGATCGCCGCCCCATAACCCATCTGCAAGTTACGAAAGACAGCTTGATATACTAGTAAAACTACGGTAAGAGTAGCGTTATTGGGTCCGCCAGTGCCGTTAGAAAAAATGTAGGATTGGTCAAACAGTTGAAAAGTGCCAATCACTCCCATCGTCATCACAAAGAAGGTGACGGGTTTGAGCATGGGAATAGTAATATGAATAAACTGCTGCCAGCCATTGGCTCCATCAAGCGCTGCTGCTTCGTAGAGCGAACGAGGGATGCCCTGCAACGCCGCTAAATAAATCACCATGTAAAATGGCGCAGTTGACCAAATATTCATGAGCATGATGCCTTTGAGCGCAACTGCTGGATCTCCCAACCAGTTATAGGTAGGTAATCCTACAAAAGCGAGAAAATCATTGAGCAACCCATTGGTGTTGTAAATCCACATAAAAATCAACGTCAAAACGGCTGAGGAGGTGACTGTTGGCAAAAAGTAAAGGATGCGCCACCAGTTTTTGCCTCGAATGCCAGAATTGAGAGTCACAGCCAGAATTAAAGCCAGGACAGTTTGGATTGGTACAACAATTGCAACGTATTGGGCTGTATTTCCCAAAGCAATCCAAACACGTTCATCTTCAATCAGTCGTGTGAAGTTACGAAAGCCAATAAAATCGTACTCAATACTACCAAGAAGTTGAACTTTGTGCAGGGAAAGAAAAACAGCCCAGAGAATGGGTAGCACCACAAACGTGCCTAACACCAAAATGGTTGGCATCATAAACAGATACCCTGCCAGGTCTTGTGTTATGTTTGACCTGGCGTTTCTCCGTAGCCTTCTGGTTTCAATCACAAATGAACCTCCGAGTCATCGCGCACCAACCCGACTGTAGCGATGGGTGGTGCATGATTATTTATCGTAACTCTTACGTGGAATGTATTGATCCTCAGACCGTATATTGGGTGTTTAAGAATTTCTGTTGCGAGTTTTTGAGTCTCACAACTACTCCATAGCGCTCGCCTTAATCAGTTCATTAGCCTCATCCTGCGCTTGCTGCATTGCCTGATGTAGTGGTTGCTGTCCCAATAAGGCGCTGACAAACTGGTTGTCGAAATTGTTCATAATCGCTGCTGGATACTCACCTGCTTGCCAAGGCATAGCATAATCCACCCCTGCCACAAGTGCAGCCCGTAGGGGGTCTTGGTCATAGCCTAATTTCTGGGCAACAGATTTACGGGATGGCAGAGCGAAGCCTGTTTTCGTCCACTTTGTCATACCTTCTTTACCCGTGAGGTAGGAAATAAGCTTCCAGGCTTCGGTTTTATGCTGGGTTTCCTTGTTCATCACATAGGCAACAGTGAAGACCATTGTGCCTTTATTGTCATTGATGGTAGGGACTTGTGCTGTAGCAAACTCCAGATTGGGAAAGGTTTCTGTTAGGTAAGGAATTGCCCAGTTACCCTCAATCACCATTGCAACCTTACCCTGACCAAACATTTCACTGCCTGAGTTGGTTCCAACATCAGATTTTTGTGCAGAGGAGCGGTCTTTTTGATACTGGTCTACTGCCAATTGTAGTCCTTGCAATCCAGCATCACTGGCAAATGCTGCATAACCATTTTGGTCTACGAGTTGTCCACCAAAGGCTTTGATTTTGTAAGCCTGACGCGCTAACTCTGGGATTTCCCCAAAACCATATTGATCAATTCTGCCATCGCGGTTACGGTCTACAGTCAACTTCTGTGAGTAGGTGCGTAGTTCCTCCCAAGTTGTTGGAGGAGTACTTAACCCGGCGGCTGCAAAAGCTTTTTTGTTGTAGAA
Source organism: Mastigocladopsis repens PCC 10914 (assembly GCF_000315565.1). NCBI lineage: Bacteria > Bacillati > Cyanobacteriota > Cyanophyceae > Nostocales > Symphyonemataceae > Mastigocladopsis > Mastigocladopsis repens. The sequence continues at coordinate 939,758 of NZ_JH992901.1, forward strand.
CAAAGCAAGTGTGGAATCATCCTTGGGAAAACCATAAATATGATTACCGTACTTAAAGCTATTGAGTAGCGTTCCTTCAAAGTCAGCTAGGTCAAATTCGGGGGTAATATATGCATCAAGCGGTTCTAGAACATTCTGGCTCATGAAGAAAGGAGCCTCAAGAGCATCTAGATAAAAGACATCAGGAGCTGCTTCACCAACTAAGCGGGTTTTTATGACATCCATGTATTGGTCGTTGATGACCTCATGCCTAACTTTGATACCTGGGTTTTGTGCTTCAAAGTCTTGTAGGACTTCTTTCAATAGTTTTTGCTCTGCTGGACTTGCTATCCAACCACCAAGTTTGATCGTGACTGCGGCTGGTGCTCTTGAGGCGTTAGGAAAGAGCAGGTTGTGACAACCAATAAACGAGAGGGCGATCGCCACCAACAGTCCCAAAAATTTCAACACGTTGGTTCGCATCACAAGTGAATAAAAAATTCTGTCACTTTATATATTGCCTCTGTAGCTCAGGATTGATTTTTTCTCTGTCTAAATTTTTGTTGAGAAATGCAAGCTAGAATAACGAAAAATTGCCAGTACGGCTTGAGATGCATCACCAACCAGTAGAGATAGGTCATGGATTTTGTTCCCCTTGAAACGGCTCCTCTTGCTCCCGAAATATCGCAGATTAAGGCTGCTCCTCTTGCGCCTGAAGTCACCCAGATTACAGTTCCGGAAACACCACACTCTCTTAGCTCAAAACCCAGCCCTCGAGTTTCTAAGGATGCTATTCGCACTAGTTTAAGAGCCTCCACTGTGGATGCTATCTTTTCAACATTTTTCTCCATTACCAGTGGCGGGATTTTGCTAAGTAATTTCTTAGTAGAATTGGATGCCAGACCAGTAGTTTTTGGGATGCTGTCCTCTATCCCGATGGTCGTGAATCTCATTCAGCCGTTTGGTGCATACCTGTCGGAACGCTCAACCAGCCGTTTCTGGTATTGCCTTTGCATTTATGGACCTTCTCGGCTACTCTGGCTGATTCTAGCTATTGGCATTACTATGGCAAGCTGGGGAAAAATTAATACCCACCAGCTGGTGGTACTGACGCTCTTGATTGTTCTTATGAGCAATCTCTTAGGTGCGCTAGGGGGTGCATCATGGCTAAGTTGGATGGCAACGCTCGTCCCCCGGCGATTGCGGGGGCGGTATTTCGGATTACGTAACAGTGTTTCCAGCCTGACCAATTTGGTGTGTGTACCTTTGGCAGGTCTAGCTGTATCAACCTGGCCAGGTGGAACTCTGCAAGGTTATGGAGTGGTTCTGCTTGTCGGCATTCTGTCGGGGCTTGTGAGCTTGGGGTGTCAGTACTTCAAGGTGGATGTGAACCCACAGGTACAAAACGCTTCTCCCACCAGGTCTTCTTCCAAAAATGCTGTTTTGTATAATACAATTGATAAAAGTAATAATACTGAGGAGCAGCTAAAAAATATCGAGCTTGGCAAGGATGCAACTGCTGGTGACAGCATCTGGAAGAACTCTAACTTTTTAAAGTTTCTGCTCTATTTCAGCTCATGGATGTTTGCCGCTAACCTCAGCCTCCCCTTCTTCAACCTCTATATGCTGGACACACTAAATCTAGATGTGAGATGGGTAACGCTTTATGGCAGCCTTCAGGCTGGAGCGAATCTGCTGATGCTTATTCTGTGGGGCAAGTTGGCAGACAGGATAGGCAATCGTCCAATCTTGCTGGTTATAGGGATGGTGGCTGCAAGCGTACCGTTGCTATGGCTGGGGATTAGTACTAACCTGATTGACCTGTGGTTGTGGTTGCCGCTGATACACATTTTCATCGGAGGGAATTGGGCGGCGCTTGACTTGTGCAACAACAATCTGCAAATAGAGGTAACACCAGCTAAAAATCAGTCCATCTATTTTGCGATCGCATCTGCCATTGCTGGGGTTAGCGGTGCTTTGGGCACAATCATAGGCGGCTTCATAGCACAAAATCCTTCGTTTGGTGGTTTATCAGGATTGTTCATCATCTCCGCTGCGTTCCGACTCGCAGCGATTGTTCCCCTGATCTTTGTGCAAGAAGGGCGAGGGCAATCTTTCTCCCAGATGAGACAAGTCTGGCAAGGGCGCAAACAGGTAGCTCAAGGTTAGACAGTTGATCCAAACAGTTGCTTTTGAAAGCGACGCTTTTGACGCTGCAAACTAAGATGGGGAGACAAGGGGAGGGGGTGTCTCCTTATCCCCCACTCCTGTTACTCAGCAGCGGTAGAACTCAAAGTCCTTGTCTCCCAAACCACCATATTATTATGAGTTGTCGTTGGTGCGGGTGGCTGGTGCAAAGCAATCAACTGTGCTAGAGTTTTCTTGATCTGAGTACGAGGCACAATATCATCGACAAAACCGTGCTTTAGCAAATCTTCCGCAGTTTGAAAGTCATCTGGCAGTTTTTCCCGTAAGGTTTGCTCAATCACTCGCCGACCAGCAAAGCCAATCGTAGCCTTCGGTTCTGCCAAGATGATATCTCCCAACATGGCAAAACTAGCCGTTACACCACCTGTCGTGGGATTCGTTAAAACGGGAATGTACAGTAGCCGTGCTTCCTGATGACGTTGCAAAGCTGCTGAAATTTTCGCCATTTGCATCAGCGAAAGCATCCCTTCCTGCATTCTCGCTCCACCAGAGGTACAAACAATAACCACAGGATAGCGTCGCTGAGTCGCTTGCTCAATCAAACGGGTCAGTTTTTCTCCTACCACCGAACCCATGCTTCCACCCATGAACCGGAAGTCCATGACCCCAAGAGCAGCGGGTAAACCATTCATATGACCTAAACCAGTTTTAACGGCGTCGATTAAGCCAAGTTTATCCTGCATTTCCCGCAGGCGGTCAATATATAGTTTGCGATCGCGAAATTGCAGTGGATCGGTAGGACGCAAATGCTCATCTATTGGTCTCCAAGTGTTTGCATCAATCAATTGACGAATGCGCTCATCGCTATCTACTCGATTATGATGTCCGCACTCAACACAAACCATCTGGTTAGCTCTCAGGTCTTTGGTATATGTCAAGACCCCACAGTTAGAACATTTATGCCACAGCCCATCAGCAATTTCACGTTCTTGGCGTTCCAGTATGGTAGAGCCTGATTTCCGTCGATTTGCAAACCAATCTAATAGAGACTTTAAACCGCGTGATTCTTCGTTGTTCGCCATTTTTATCTTATTTGAGTGGATAGTATGTCCAAAATATGTTAAGTCGCTTGTGGTCGCTCTTAGTTTTTTATCATTAGTCCTTTGTCCATACTAATGACTAATGACTCATAACTAATGACTACTTATTCAAATTCGTCTTGTAAGCAAATCAGACCTTCCGCATACATCTTTGGTTGCCAGCTTAACGAAAATACGTAAACCAATTCAAGTCTCTTGCTCGTCTTCAGGGGGACTTAAAAGCAGCAACGCAGTCCACTTGTCTTGTGCACGTACCTGCAAAGCCGCAGGAGTCCCAGCCCCCAAATAAGATTTCACCCCCAAATCAATAATTTTTGTTGCTATATCATGAGATGCAAGCAGTTGTTGCATCAGTTCTGCTTGCCAACGGTTACTTGTTGTTAAGAGGGTGATCCAAGTCACAACGATGATATTACCAAAAGCCTAAAGATAGATGGGGTGATGAGATTTACAGTTATAGTGTAATTGGGAATCGCGAGATGAAGAAGACTTTTGTAGAGACGTGCCATGGCACGTCTCTACAACTTTTGATTTTCCTTTTTCAACTGGTTGAGAAGAATAAGCGCAAATAAGAAGACAAAATAGCTTCACCGCCAAATAGAGCAATAACTGCTCCTACAGCGAGAAAAGGACCAAAAGGTATCTTTTGTCCCCATTTCATTGTGCCGCCACCTACCACTACTCCCACCACACAAGCAAGAAAACTAGCCAGGAGCAAATACTTCCATCCTAACCATGCTCCCATCATGGCTGCTAATTTGGCATCCCCTCCACCCATAGCAGTTTTCCTAAAGACAATTGAACCAATGATGGCGATCGCATCAAACAGCCATAAGCCCAGCACTGCTCCTACTATCGCCATCTTGAGATGATGTACTAATCCTACCCAACTAGCCTCTAGTAAAAAACCATAAACCATCTGAAACACAATTCCCATCACCAAACCCGACTTAGTCAATGGGTTGGGTAATGTCATTGTATCTAGGTCAATGAGCGATAGCGCTAATAACCAACTGCAAAACGCCCAGTAGCCTATTGTAGAGAGCGAAAATTTAAAGATCCAAAAAACTAGCAAAAAAACAAAACCCGTTACCCCTTCTACCACAGGATAACGGATAGAAATTTTACTTTTGCAATACCGACAACGCCCTCTTAACCACAGCCATCCCAACACTGGGACATTATCGTAGGGTTTGAGCTGGTTTAAGCAATGGGGACAGCGAGAAGGTGGAAAAAGAATCGACAGCCTAGCTGGTAAACGATAAACAACAACATTGATGAAGCTGCCAACAGAAGCTCCTAAGGCGAAAACGATGACACTCGCCTGAACTATTATCAAGGTGTCCATTAAGTCAATTGTCCTTTGTCATTTGTCCTTTGCTCAAAGGTTATAGCCTTAACTAATGACTAATGACTAACGACTAATGACTCAATACATATACGATTCAATCTGATTCAACGGCACGAAACATTCTTCTGGCAAGAGGACTGGTTGATTGGTAAAAATCACCTTACCCCGGTGATTAAACCGATTAATTGCTACTCCTGAAGCTTGCCCAGTCATTTCGGGATGTACCTCACAGTAAGTGTGGTAAATCTGACCAGCGGCTCTGATGACGGCAGGATCAATCAAAGCTGGCTGGTTTTTTTGGTTGGTATAGTTTGCTTGTCCTTGTTTTAAAGCGTACACCACTCACTGAGTCTTTTGTAGGTTTGTGTTAATAGTTTATCCGAAAAGTTTAAGCAAGAGTTGCCAAAATGTCGGTTTGAGCCTGTGCAATTATTCCGCTTCGAGGACTTGAATAAGTGCCTCACCCATAGCGCGGCAAGCCAAAAGATTCATGCCAGGAGACATTATATCCCCAGTGCGATCGCCTCTTTGCAAAACTTGCAACACTCCTTGTTCAATGTGATCTGCTGCAGTTGGTTCGTTCAAACCATAACGAAGCATCATAGCGGCACTCAAAACCTGTGCTAAAGGGTTTGCTTTATCCTGTCCAGCAATATCTGGGGCGGAACCGTGAACGGGTTCAAATACTCCTGGATTAGAAGCACCTAAACTCGCAGAGGGTAACATCCCAATACTACCAGTCAGCATAGCAGCCGCATCTGAGAGAATATCGCCAAACAAGTTACCTGTGACGATCGTATCGAACTGCTTGGGAGCGCGTAACAACTGCATAGCTGCATTATCTACATACATATGAGAGAGTTCCACATCCGGATACTCTTGGGCAAGTTTGGTGATGCGATCGCGCCACAGTTGAGAAACTTCCAACACGTTCGACTTATCCACAGAACAAAGTTTCTTTCCGCGTTTCCGTGCGGCTTCAAACGCCACCCGCCCAATGCGCTCAATTTCCGATTCGGTGTAAGCCATCGTATTCACACCGCGCTTCTCACCGGTTTCTGTTTCAAAAATGCCCTTGGGCTTGCCAAAGTAAATTCCACCGGTAAGTTCGCGCACTACCAGAATATCAACACCTTCTACAACCTCCCGTTTCAAGGAAGAAGCATCAATCAATTGGGGCAGTATTTTCGCTGGACGCAAATTGGCAAATAATCCTAACCCCGCACGTAGTCCCAACAAACCCGCCTCTGGGCGTAAATGAGATGGCAAGGTATCCCACTTGTAACCGCCAATAGCTGCAAGTAAAACAGCATGGCTGTTGCGGCATATATCCAAGCTAGCAGTTGGCAGAGGTTCGCCCGTAGCATCAATGGCTGCACCACCAATAATGGCTTCTTGGAATTCAAATTGAATATCAAACTTCTTCCCTACGACTTTCAGCACATCTACCGCCACTGCCATAATTTCGGGTCCAATGCCATCGCCGGGGAGTAGGGTAACACGGTATTGCTGTGCCATAGTTCGTTTTAACTGGGTAAATCTTTAATGTAGAAATTCTTGCAGATTAAATATCATACCTAGTAAGTGTACCAATGGAGTTTTTGATTTATTTAGATGTGTGTTGCCTCAATTGATGACAGAATGTTACGTTTGGCTGCAAGGTGGAGAGACTTGTTACAAGTAAGAGTAGAAAACCCGCTTCAGTGGGTAATGGAGGTGACACATGATAGACGTGACTAAACTTTCTCAGGCTGAGATTAGGGGGCTGGGAATAGAAGCCCTAACTAAGGCTCTTGGTCCTGCTGGAATGGCGCGATTTATGCAGCAATTTGATATGGGTAGTGGAGATTACACGCGAGATAGAGATAAAATCTTGGGAAATCCCACTATTGAAGAAATCGTTGCCGAAATTAAGGAAATGCGGCGAGAACAGCAGGAGCAAAGTGAAAAGTAAAAAAGCTGTCTATGGTAGCGATTGTCTAGACTTGAGAATCAACACAATCGTTACAAATGCTATCCTACCTTATGACCTGTTCCAAGCTTTGATAAAGGCAATCACTGAATGTCCATGCGAACTCAGCACCGGACCAGCTGGACAATTGGTACGCTGGGCGCAGCAATTCTATTGCCGTCGATCATTTCTAAGTTACTGGGCATTTACGGTTTCTTCCCTTTCGTGCTGCTTATTTTTCCCTATCTTCCAATTCTAGCCAACACGGTAACAACAGTTTGGTTGCTGTTAGGTCAGGTACTCGTGCTGGTATTGCTGAACCTGCAACTTACACGACAACTGCGGCGAGCAGGCGAGTCTACCTCCAAAGTACTGTTTGCACCAGCGAAGTAATTTTACTATTTCATCGCCTTCTTTACCAATTCTGGTATCTGAGAAGGACGTTCTGCAACTGGGACTTTTGCTTGAGAAAAAGCGGTTAATTTACTTTTTGCTGTGCCAAAATCAGGGTCGCGTCCTATCACAGCCGCCAAAGTTCCAGTCTGACGCCAATGTTTTACTGGTGGTGCTTGTGTACCTGCAATATAGGCAACGACTGGTTTATCAATTGCTTCAGCAATGTATTGCGCTGCGGCTTCTTCACGACCACCACCTGGTTGACCAACCAACACAATTGCCTTTGTAGCTTCATCCTCATCTAAGATTTGCAGCCATTGCAGAAAAGACGAACCAACAATCGCATCACTACCAATGCTGACACTAATCGATTGTCCTAAGCCAGCATTGGTTATTTCTCTAGCAACTTCGTAGGTGAGGGTGGTGCTGCGACTAAGGATGCCTACTGAACCAGGGGTATAAAATTCACTTGGTTGAGTACCCAAGAGAATTTTCCCTGGTACGATGATACCAGGACTATTTGGTCCCACTATTAGGGTTTCTGTTGCCTCGGCTTTGCGAAGTAATTCCACCATATCCAAGGGTGGCACGCCTGGGGAAATGATGATAATTTGGCGGATATTAGATGCGATCGCTTCTAGTGCTGCATCTAAAACTTGGTAGGGATGTACGCAAATGATTGTAGTGTCAATCACTCCAAATTGCTCCACGACTTCCTCTACCAAGTCGAATACTGGCAAACCGTACATTTGCTGTCCACCACATCCAGGATTGACCCCAGCGACCAAATTCGTGCCATTGGCTTTCATTTGCACAACATGAGTTGCTGTGATGTATTCATAAAAGCCTTGGATTAACACTTTGCTGTCTGGTGTTAAATTCATAAGTTGAGAAGAATACAGAACACAGAACGTAGAACTGATAAAGACTCGATAGTCTATCCTGAAGCATTCACTATTAAAGAAGTTTTCTTTTCCCCATGTAGGACGAAGTCAGTGTTGTAAGTCCTGCGGAAAGGAACTCTCGGCGCGTAGCGTCTCCGTGAGGAAAAGACAAGAAATTCACCTGTTTTGAAACATGACTCGTCACTCAGTCATACAAAATTCATTGTGTATTCTGAGCGGAGGCGGAGCGTCTGGTGGCTCGGCTCCTGAGTTCTGAGTTCTTTGTTGCTCAAAACCTTCTGTATGCTGTTGATTTAGCAAGACGGACTGCTTCTGCTACCGCCTCATCTAAATTTTCCACCACCACGATAGAGGCATCAGTTGGAGTTTTCAGTGTTGCTATGTATTTCCTGGCTGTGTGGAACTCAGAACCAGCAAGACGAACGATCAAGCGGGGAAAATGGTTCTCTCTACGGTTTCTACTGCCATTAGACCTTGCCGTATATGATTTGGTCTCGCTTATACTGTTTTCCACAAAGTTGCCGATGACTTCAGAGACTTCGGCACCTTGAGAAATACTACCCAGGAAGTTAATCAGTATCACTTGAATGCTTCTATCAGTCGCTAGGTTTTTTAAAGCTTTTTCCAAGCGACTTCTGAAGGTTGTTGGTGAGGTTTCAGTAATAGAGGCATGGCGCAGGTTTAAACACACTCCAGGTTTACCACCACTATTAACAACTAAGTCTAAAGTTGCCATCACCGATCCAGCACCATTACCCAAAATGGCAATTTTACCGTGCATTTCTACCACATCCCAATCGCCCAAATTCCTAATTGTCTCGCTACTGGTATAACGGTTTACCATTTTTTTAGCAATTTCAGTAATATCTAGGTGACGCCCGATTGCCCGTTCGTTGACGCTGATGTTCCCATTGAGGGCCATAACTTGACCGGGGGAACTCACACCTAAGGGATTGATTTCCACCAAGTCCAGGTCTTTTTCTACAAATAACTGGTACATCTTCTCGACAACAGTGCTTACTGACTGCATTAAGGCACCCTGCAAGCCCATTTTCAATGCTAGTCGTCGAGCATAAAATGGGGAAAACTCCTGTTCAACGACGACGTGCTGCATTTTCTCGCACGCTAATTCCCAATCAATGTTGTCTGCTTCTGTGCAACCTAAAAGTACTGGTCGGCAGACGGCTGTATCTAAAACTACCGCCAAATAAAATTCTTGTTCAGTATCATACTTAGCTTCTGCCAGTAACACTTCTGGCAATTGGCCCACAATTGGTAGATTAAAGATATTTTGTGCGGCGGCGATCGCATCAATGGTCGTTTCTACAAACCTGACTCCACCAGCTTTTGCTCGTTCGCCCGCATGAACCTGAGATTTCAGAACAATCGGGTAGCTAATTTTTAAACGTTTTAAATCCGTGGGATGGTCAATTCGTTGCGAAGGCAATACAGGGATGCCTATTTTCGCAAACCATTCCTTAACCTGGTACTCTAACAAATCCATTGACACACACCTTTTTTGCCACATTTTCAGGGTTGCTGCGGTGCTGTCGAACGCATTAACGCTACACCCTAGTTGCACAATAAAGCTTCTGTTGACTATAAATCCTTCTTTTTCCGCATTAATTTCATCTAATTCATTTAATAAGATAATTTTATTTTTTAGCTCAAAAAAATTATTTTTTTCCCATTCCAAAAGACGTCATTAATTGCATCAGTAAAATTGCTAGTATGTACGATAACAAGCCTTTTTGTCAATTTACCTTCATAGAACCATATATCGAAGATACTCTCATTTTTAGAGAATTTTGCATTTTCAGAATTGCAACTTAAGCATTTTAAAATTGAAAATGCCAAATTTTAAATAGACTCTATTCTAATTATGGCACAAATACAGAGTTAGGATAGGTGGACAGGTGACTTAAGGGATGAAGTTTTTCATCTTTAGACTTTATTTGGTCATACCCTTATCAGGGTTCTCAATTCCCTTGGCTAATGCTTATATAAATTCAAGACTTGATAGAGCAGTCCTATCTGATTTGTAAACATGAATAGTGTACTTTATAAAGTAGTACAACCAAAATTACTAATCTATCGCACCAATTTACAAACTGTGAAAGTGACAACGCCAATTTGCCCCTGATTGTCTTTGAGGTTCAAGAGCATACAATTCATACCCATACGCCAGGAGGGTAGGGGGAGAGAACAGGAGGACACGCGGACACGGGAGTCTTGACTTTCTTGTCTCCTCCACTTCCCCACTCCTCCACTCCTCCACTCCTCCACTTCCCCACTTCCCCACTCCTCCACTCCTCCACTTCCCCACTCCTCCACTCCCTCATCTCACCAACTGCGCGGTGGAGTTAAAAAATTGACGACATATTCCCCGAGTCACTAATAGTGTTGTGAGTAAATTGGCGAAAGCAATCATGAACATAATCAAAATTTGGTAAGATGCAGCTTCGCGAGCATTAACGCCACTCAGTAACTGACCAGTGATGATTCCTGGTAGTGTCACCATTCCGATAACCATCATCTGATTGAGGGTAGGAATCAATCCAGCGCGAACAGCATCTTTACGGTAGTGTACAACGGCTTGTTGGGGTGTTGCACCCAAGCTTAAGTGGGTTTCTATTTCCAACTGACTAGCATTAATGGTGCTGACAAGACGTTCTCCAGCAAGCGCAGCAGCATTCATAGCATGACCTAATACTATCCCTGCTAGAGGAATCACATACTGCGGCTCAAACCATCGGTCTGGTTGAATTATCAAGATATTGGTATAAAGAAGCGTCATGGTTGTACTGAGAAAAATTGCTCCCCAGACCAAGGGCAACATCTGCGGTATTTTTTGAGTAATGCGATTTCGTGCGACAATTGCCGAAATCGTCAGCATGACTGCTAAAATCGCCAAAACTGCCCAAGGATTATCTAAAGCAAAGATGAACTCCAGAACATATCCCAATATGGCTAGTTGTAGAAGGGTTCTCCCTGTTGCAAAAGCTAAATTGAGTTCCAGTCCTATTTTTTCCCACGCAGATAAACCTATAGCTGCGCCCATCAATCCAACAGCACAAGCCAAATCGAATAAATCTAGCTTGATTAGCTCCTGCATGAAAGTTTTACCTCTTGTGTCTATAAGTTACAAGGTATAAGTTACAGTTTTTTCCCTGTCCCCTATTCCTTTTCAAGAGACTTACTGGGAACTTTAATAAAAAGTAGTTGTTCTTGGTGGATATACATTTCCTTATGACCCTAGAAATGGTAGCATTTTTGATAAAAAACCTAGGTAAAAACCCTTGAAAGGCGTGAATTTGAGGAAAAAGACTTTCAGCGGCTTTTTGATTCAAAACTCAATCAGCAACAGTCAAACATCGGTATCTATCTTCAAGATAAAATAAAAACTCATGATTCAAAGTGTAAATCATTCCATCCCAGCCTTTGACATCAAGCAACAATACACCACGATAGAAGCAGAAGTCAGCGCAGCCGTATTGGAAGTTCTGGCTTCTGGTCGTTATATTGGTGGTCCAATTGTCGCAGGCTTTGAGCAACAGTTTGCCGCCTATACTGGTGTGAGTAAATGTGTAGCCTGTAACTCTGGGACTGATGCTCTTTTCTTGGCTCTTAGAGCTTTCAATATTGGTGCGGGCGATGAAGTGATTACCACACCCTTTACTTTTATCGCCACTGCTGAAGTTATCAGTGCAGTAGGTGCCAAGCCAGTGTTTGTTGATATCAACACCACTACGTTTAATCTAAATGTAGAGCAAGTAGCAGCCGCAATTACACCCAATACTAAAGCAATTATCCCGGTTCACCTGTTTGGTCAACCTGTGGATCTCACTGGATTGATGGATATAGCAGAAGCACACAATTTAGTTGTTATAGAAGATTGCGCTCAGTCTACAGGAGCAAGTTGGGCAGGACAAAAGGTAGGAAGTATTGGACACATCGGTTGCTTCAGTTTTTATCCTACCAAAAATCTTGGTGGTTGCGGTGACGGCGGGGCAATAACGACCAATAACCCCGAAGTTGCAGAAAAGCTACGAATTCTAAAAGAGCATGGTCAGAAAAATCGATACCATTACGAGGAAATTGGTGTCAACAGCCGTTTAGATGCTATCCAAGCGGCTATTCTTCAAATTAAGCTGCGTTATCTAGATATTTGGAATAATCAGCGGCGACAAGTTGCGGCTCGTTATCACCAGTTCCTCAATCAAATTCCTGGTATCATTGCACCCCAAGAATTGGCTGGGGGTATGGGAGTTTGGAATCAATACACCATTCGTGTACTCAGCAATAAAAGAGACTTGATTCGCAATCAATTGCAAGAGCGGGGTGTAAACACCATGGTTTACTACCCGCGCCCTTTACATTTACAACCAGTATACGCAAATTTGGGATATAAAGAGGGGCAATTGCCAGTGGCAGAGCAAGCCTGCGATGAAGTTTTATCCTTGCCCATGTTCCCAGAGTTATCAGAAGAACAGCAAGACCAAGTGATTTATAGCCTGAAGGATTGTTTTTTCTCTTGAAAAGTGCCCTTCAGACTGGAAGTCTGAGGCTACACAAGCAAAGCCTGCTTCCGTAAGCTTGAGTAAGCCCGTACAGGCGGACTTTAGGATTATACCAATTCAAAAAATGTTTGCGACATTATGATCCCCCCCAACACCACCTGATCAAGGGGCGTTGGGGGATCGGATCTGTAGCAAAGAAAAAACTAATTGGTATTATTTAGGGACTCAGCACTTTTGTTGTTGCCAACGCTTCTACCAAACCACGTACAGCGGCAATCATAGCGACTTCGCTGTTGAGTTGGTTAATGGCAGAACCGACACCAACACCAGCAGCGCCAGCAGCAACAGCAAGGGATGCTGTGACGTTGGAAATACCAGAAGCACACAGCACTGGAACTGACACAGCACGAGAAATTTCATAGGCTGCTGCCAAAGTGGGAGCAGCTTTTTCAATAAGTCCCAAAGTTCCAGGGTGAGATGGGTTGGTGCTGGTTCCACCTTCGGTTTGGATGATATCTGCGCCAGCTTTCACCAGTTCCTCTGCCAACTGTACTTGTTGATCCAGTGTCAGAATATGAGGAACGGTAACAGAAAGAGTAATTTCAGGGAGGAGAGCACGGGTTTGGTGAGCCAACGCTAAAACTTCCTCAGCCTCAAATCTGCGTCCTTGGGCATAAAAAGAATCGAAATTACCGATTTCAATCAAATCTGCACCCGCTGCTACAGCTTGCACAAATTTCTCCGGCTCAACTGCTGATACACAAACAGGCATATTTGTCAAAGTTTTTGCCATTTTTACTAAAGCTGGATCGGCAGCGATATCAACAAAAGTAGCACCACCGTGATGGGCTGCTTTGATAGTTGATGCCACGCGATCGCCATCGAAGTTATTCAAGCCGGTGATCACTTTGAGAGCGCGGCGGTAGGCAAATGCACTTTGGAGAGTAGGATGCATTGTCATATTTCGTCTTTTGAAGCTTTGAAAATTAGGATTATTCTATCGTCTCCCTGATAACAGGGGTTAAGGAGCCTCCCAAATCTTGATAGTCTTGTCGTTACTACCACTCACCAAAGTCTTGCCATCTGGACTGAAAGCGACGGCAAAAACCTTACCTAAATGCCCTTTGAAGCTGCTTATTTCCTGTCCCGTACTCAGGTTCCAGATTTTAACTGTGTTGTCATCGCTACCAGTAGCAATTTTTTCACCATCAGGGCTAAAGGCAACAGCGTTCACATCGGCTGAATGCCCTTTAAAGGTGCGTAATTCCTTTCCTGTGTTCAGGTTCCACAGTTTGACACTCCAGTCATCGCTGGTGCTCACAAACAACTGCCCATCTGGGCTAATGGCAAGGGCATTAACGTCGCCTGAATGCCCGTTTAGGGTGCGTAATTCCTTTCCTGTGTTCAGGTTCCATACTTTGATAGTTCTGTCTGCACTGGCACTAGCAAGTTTTTGACCATCCGGACTGATAGCGACAGACAAAATATGCCCTGTATGCCCTTCAAGAGTGAGGATTTCCTGTCCCGTTTTCAGATTCCAGACTTTGATAGTGTTATCATAACTCCCACTAGCAATTTTCTGACCATCTAGGCTGATGGCAACGGAATTAATAAAACTGGAATGCCCTGCAAGGGTATGGATTTCTTGTCCTGTGTTTGGATTCCAGACTTTGATTGTCTTATCCTGACTGCCACTGACAAGAGTTTGACCATCCGGGCTGATGGCAACAGAATAAACAATGCCTTTATGCCCGTGTAGGGTGCGGATTCCCTTTTTGTTCTTCAAATTCCAAAGTTTGATAGTCTTGTCATCACTGCTACTGGCAAGGGTTGTACCTTGAGGGTTGAAGGCGAGGGAATTAATATCGCCTAAATGCCCAGTTAAGCCTGGGGTGTGCCCTAAGTTTTGCCAATAGGCATACCCGCCTAACCCCAGCAACAGGATAACGCCCCCCGCTAGTAGTTTATGTTGTAACTCGATTGTCGGTTGCAGAACAGTGTTTGGAAAAACTGATTGTCTCAGGCTGATCCTTGACGGCGGCTGCGTTAAAGAAAAATCGCGTGGAATTGGGGCAGGTTGTGGTTGTTGATGCAAATCTTGTAGGACTTCATCCGCTGACTGGTAACGATGCTCGACATCTTTTTGCAACAGTTTGTCTAGCACCTGCACCAATTGTGCAGATAAGGGAGACTTGAGGTATTGCTGCCAATGCATCACCCAAGCATAGCCCTGTTCCACGTAAAGCCCAAATGGCTGAATCCCCGTCAATAGATGAAAGCAAGTCACACCCAAACTAAACAAGTCACTCGCTGGATATGCACAACCATATTTCATTTGTTCGATTGGTGCATACCCATAGGAACCAATGGTTGTACCAGTGTGTTCCAGAGAACTTGCTGTTAACTGTTTGGCAATTCCGAAATCAATCAGCACTAAATCTTCCCTAGCATCTTGGGAGGAGCGACGGATAATATTTTCGGGTTTAATATCGCGGTGAATAACTTGATGTTCGTGGATAAACTTGAGAACAGGTAATAGTTCAGCTAACAGTTCCCAAATCTTTTCCTCACTGAAAACTCCCTGCTGTTTCAACTCCTGTCGTAAGGTTTGCCCGTGTATGAACTGCTGCACCAGATACAAGTAGTTATCATGCCTAAAGTAGGCATACAAAGTCGGGATTTGCGGATGTTCCCCTAGCTGTTGCAGACGCCGCGCTTCTTCTTGAAACAATTCGGTTGCTTTTTGCAGGGCGCTGGTTCCTTGGACTTGCGGTGCGAGCTGTTTGACGACACAATGTTCATTCAGCTTGTCTTCATCTTCTGCCAAAAAAGTTCTGCCAAATCCTCCGCCACCCAATGGTTGGCTAATGCGATAGCGGCTTCGCAGGAGGGAAATCAGTTGTATGCCGCAACTTTGGCAGACATCTGTTCCATTAGAATTTAAGGGCTTCTCGCAACTGGGATTGAGGCAGTAGATCATAGTTAGGCGTTATCAGCCGTTGTCATCTACTATAATCCCTTCAAATTTGCGATCGCCCATTTGTTAAGTTTTGCTATCAAATGCTTAGTCAAACTCTGGTGCCCACAAATCGGAAATTTGCACTTCTCAGCCAGAAAGCAAATCAGGAACCGTCAAAACATCCCCATCGCGAAGTATCACCGCTTCTTGTCCAGAGTAGTAAACCTCAATACTCCGGTCATCTGGGTTGATCAGAATTCCTACCCTGGTTCCCAGAGCAAGAAACTCTTGAATTTTTGCCCTCAGTTCCTCTAAATCATCAGATGGGGACTTCACCTCAACCGTCAAATCAGGAGCCAACTCAGCATACGATTTAGGACTGCGACGTAAGCGTTCTGCTCGTACAAATGAAGCATCAGGCGATCTTCAGAAGGCAGAAGGCAGAAGGGAAGAAAAAAGTTTTAAAACTTTATTGTTAGCCATTAGTTATTTCTCCACATCTGCCTAGCTCCCAATCTAATTCTAAAAATCACTAGGATGGTAACGTGGTCTATTAAAATTCGTCATTTAATAATTTAGTAATTTAGAATTCAAAATCCGAAATTGGTATGACTTCAACCTTGCCCTTGCCCGACCCACATCACAGCGAACCCAACACTGATGAAAATTCTCTTAATTGGGAGGAACAACTCGATAGTGCCATTTTCACGTTTGAAGACATTGAGGCAGAACTCAACTATAAACAGGCACGAACAGCACTGCAAAATTTGGTAGCGAATCTTGACCTCACTCCCCAGGAAAAAGACGGATTGGAGATGGAAATCGCCGATCTGGAAACGATGCTGGGCAAGTTAGAACGTATGGTGGTGCAGATAGCCGCTTTTGGTATGGTGGGACGGGGCAAATCATCTCTACTCAATGCTTTGGTGGGGCAACCAGTGTTTGAAACGGGTCCTTTGCATGGTGTCACCCGCAATGCTCAAACAGCAAGTTGGAGTATTACTGAAGAAGCCATTGGGGAAGAACGTGCTTTGCGAGTCACTCTACCCGGTACAGGTCAATCTCAAGTGGAATTGATAGACACCCCAGGGTTAGACGAAGTTGATGGTGAAACCCGCGCCGTATTGGCACAACAGGTGGCAAAACAGGCGGATCTGATTTTGTTTGTGATTGCTGGTGACATGACGAAAGTTGAACACGACGCCCTTGCCCAATTACGGGAAGCAGGTAAACCCATCTTGCTAGTGTTTAACAAAGTAGACCAGTATCCTGAAGCAGACCGCATGGCGATTTACCAAAAAATCCGGGATGAGAGGGTACGGGAATTGCTTTCACCAGATGAAATTGTCATGGCAGCCGCATCGCCATTGGTAAGGTCAATGGTTCATCGCCCGGATGGTACCAAGGGTGTGCAGGTGCGTACAGGATCTGCCCAAGTTGAGGAACTTAAGCTGAAAATCTTGGAAATTTTGCACCGCGAGGGTAAA
The DNA here is from genome assembly GCF_000315565.1 of Mastigocladopsis repens PCC 10914. Lineage (NCBI taxonomy): Bacteria > Bacillati > Cyanobacteriota > Cyanophyceae > Nostocales > Symphyonemataceae > Mastigocladopsis > Mastigocladopsis repens. The sequence continues at coordinate 956,554 of NZ_JH992901.1, forward strand.
GCCTTGGTCGCCCTCAACACTATGCTGTACGCTGATAATGTCAATGAGCAATTGGTGCAGCGAAAACTGAAGATTCGAGATACAAGTGCCAATCAGTTAATTTGGAAGGCGGTGATGACCAAGGCAATGGCGATCGCTCTCAATCCTGTCACTGTAGTCGATATTCTCAGTGGTGTGGTCATAGATATCGTCCTTATCCTAGGTTTATCGAAACTTTATGGCATTCCCATGACCGAAACTGGAGCCGTAAAATTGTTACAAAAAATCGCCCTTAGTATGGGTGGGATCAGTGCTAGTGAACTGTTGGCAAACTTGGGCTTGAGTTCGCTCAAAACATTACTTGGTCTATCTGCACCAGCCACTGGGGGCGCTTCCTTGGGTGCTTATCTGTCGGTAGCACTGACTCAAGCTGGTGTCGCAGGCGTTTCTTCCTATGGCATTGGCTATGTAACCAAAGCGTATTTAGCCAATGGGGCAACTTGGGGACCGGAAGGTCCTAAAGCTGTCATTAGTAAAATTTTGGCAACCCTTGATGAAGGTTCAATTCTCAATCGTATTAAGGATGAATTGCGGGCAAAATTGCGTAAAGGGGACTCATAAAATAGCATACATACGCAAGCCTTTCAACATAGGAGTATGCATCTGTGCAGCCAGATTTATTGAGCCTGGAAATTTCTAAGGGAGAACTCAGACGCTTGATTGGGTTAGCTCCAAATGATGTCTTCCGACCTTCTATTATGAAAAATCACCAGAAGCGATTGGGTTTTTTTCTCAATGAAATGGTTGTGGCGCTCATGCTGACTCCAATCATTGTCGGGGTTATTTATGCGTTTATGATTCTGCCGACAATTGGTTCCTCAATTCTTTTAGGAATCATCCTACTCATTTTAGTGCCAATTGCTATCATAGTTGGGCGCTGGACTTGGCGGCGTTTGACCTGTCCCAAAACACTCACAATACTTCTAGATGAAGTCGATCAATATCATGCGGTTATCAAAGCGATAGATATTCATGACCAACTGGCAACATCTGGGAACTCAGAAAGTAGTATAAGTGATAGAGAAAAAGTTGTTGCTGCTTTGCAACTGATTAGAGAAGATTTAGTTCGCGCTTTGAAAACAGAACGAATTTTAAGAGATAATAAAAAGTTACTTAGTAATAATCAAGAGTTAGTTGTCAATAATTTAACAAATCTGCAAGCCTTGCAACTTAGCGCTCAAGCAGGCGAGTATGCTCAACTCCTAAATCAATCATTGCAGATTGCCCTTGATGTACAAGCCGAGATCAGAAAATTGCAGAAAGTCTGAGCAAAGGTTTTCTCCAATCTGAACTTTCCAACACAACAGTCGTCCCGTTAACTCAAAGATGACCAACAAACCAAAAATAATTGTCTTAGATGATGACCCTACGGGTTCTCAAACAGTCCACAGTTGTTTGTTACTCATGCGTTGGGATGTAGACACCTTATGCTTGGGGTTGCAAGATGATTCACCAATTTTCTTTGTGCTGACAAATACAAGGTCTCTTCCCCCAGAAAAAGCAGCATCTATTACCAGAGAAGTCTGTCATAACCTGAAACAGGCGATATCTAGAGTAGAGGGAGATGAGGGAGTAAAATCAGCCTCATCTTCCTCAGATCTACTACAAGCAGGTAAAAACGGGGGGTTTCTGATTGTCAGTCGTTCTGATTCGACTTTACGGGGACATTATCCAATTGAAACCGATGTCATTGCCGAAGAACTCGGTCCATTTGATGCTCATTTTCTTGTCCCAGCGTTTTTTGAAGGCGGACGTATTACCCGCGACAGTGTCCATTATTTGATGATGGACGGTGTACCCACTCCCGTGCATCAAACCGAGTTTGCCCGTGATTCGGTCTTTGGCTATCATCACAGCTACTTACCCAGGTATGTAGAAGAAAAAACTCAAGGGCGTATCAGTGCTGAGTCGGTAGAAAGATTTTTATTGGCGGATATTCGCGCTGGGAGTCTGGAACGTCTGATAAAACTTAGTAGAAACCAGTGCGCTGTCGTGGATGGTGAAACTCAAGCGGATCTTAACCACTTTGCACAAGACGTGCTTGCAGCAGCAAGTCAAGGGAAACGCTTCTTGTTTCGTAGTGCTGCCAGTATCTTAACGGCTTTAGCAGGGTTACCTCCCCAACCCATTGCCCCAGAAAACATGGCACAGTATGTGCGAGGAGGTAAACCAGGTGCAGTGATTGTTGGTTCCCATGTGAAAAAGACAACTCAGCAGTTAGAAGTGCTGTTGCAACAAGAGGGAACACAGGGAGTTGAAGTGGATGTATCACGTTTAGTTGATGATGTAGGCAATGAATCTGCTACACTGCTAACCGAGGTTCTACAGGATGTCCAAGCGGCACATGATGCTCTTAAAACACCTGTCGTTTACACCAGCCGAAAGGAACTCACTTTTAACGATGTCAAGACAAGATTGCAGTTTGGGGCAAAGGTATCAGGCTTATTAATGGATATCGTGCGGAGTTTACCCTCTGATATAGGATTCTTAATCAGTAAGGGTGGCATTACTTCAAACGATGTCTTGAGTAACGGTTTAGCTTTACCTTATGCGCGTTTACTTGGTCAAATTTTAGCTGGTTGTTCAATGGTGACAACTTCATCAGACCATCCCCTGTTTCCTAATTTACCAGTGGTGCTATTTCCAGGAAATGTGGGTGATGCTGATGCCTTGGCAATAACTTATAAAAGATTAAGTAGAAATACAGGGTAAGGATTCTTAATCTTTAAGAACGCTGTTGCAAATTGCAACTAATCTACTATAGATGATTGCTGGATTGCGTATTTTGGCAAGTGTTATATGACTTCTGATTCTACTATCCCTGATTTAGAGTCAAAAAAAGCCTTTTCTGATGTGGAGGAAATCTCTGCCCTTTCTGATATAGAGTCAATTTCAGAAGCAGAGTCAAATCCTATCCTCTCTGAAGCAGAGGTAAATTCTTTCCTGCTTTACTTACAGTCAAATTCATCCCGTCCCGATGCCGAATTAGATTCATCCCATCCGGATATCGAGTCACACCCTGTAGTTGCCGATATAGAGTCAAATCGTCTCCTTCCTGATATAGAGTCAAATCTAGCCCTTTTGGATGTAGAATTCACGGAATCGCCGTCAATAGAAAGTACGGTAAATCATAATATCCAAGTCCAAATTAAAAGTCAGGAAGGAAAACTTTTGTTGATTTTGCCAACCGAATCCGAAGTGCCAGCTTCGGAACTCAGTTGGACTGATATTTGGCATCAGATGAAGCTGCGGCTTTTAGCGTGCGATCGCTCTTTTTCACCCAATACACCCGTGCATCTGGTGGCGAAAGACCGCTTGTTGGATGGCAGACAGCTTCAAGAACTCGCCGAAACTTTGAATCAATTTCAAATTCACCTAAAATCGGTTTCTACCAGTCGTCGCCAAACTGCCATTGCCGCCGTTACATCTGGCTATTCCGTAGAACAACTACAGCAACAAACAACGCTTCGCACTGAGTCAAAACCTGATAAACCCCCCCTTGTAGAACCTCTCTATCTAGACAAGACGCTGCGTTCTGGAGAGGAAATTCGCCACCCTGGTCATGTTATTCTCTTAGGGGATTTAAATCCTGGTGGTATCGTAGTTGCAGATGGAGATATTCTAGTTTGGGGTCGTCTACGTGGAATTGCTCATGCAGGTGCCCTTGGAAATCGTGATTGTCTGATTATGGCTTTGCAAATGGAACCAACCCAATTACGAATTGCAGATGCTGTAGCTAGGGCACCGGAGAAGTCCCCGATGCAGTTCTACCCTGAGGTGGCATATGTTGCGCCGCAAGGAATTCGCATCACTAGGGTGAGTGATTTCTCCAAAATCCTATTAAGCAGGATGAAACAACAAACATAAAACTTTTTTATTGTTGTATATTTTTTAATCACTAATCGAGCTCGTTTTTATCATGACTCGCATTATTGTTATTACCTCCGGCAAAGGAGGGGTGGGTAAAACCACGATTACGGCAAATCTGGGCATGGCTTTAGCCAAAATGGGGCGTCAAGTTGCTTTGGTTGATGCGGATTTTGGTTTGAGAAATTTGGATTTGCTGCTAGGGTTAGAGAACCGCATTGTCTACACTGCGGTTGAAGTCCTAGCTAGAGAGTGTCGCTTAGAACAAGCTTTGGTGAAGGACAAGCGGCAACCCAATCTAGTCCTGTTACCTGCAGCCCAAAATCGCACCAAAGATGCGGTCACTCCTGACCAGATGAAGTTATTGGTGAATGCACTGGCGCAGAAGTATCAGTATGTTTTGGTTGATAGCCCAGCGGGAATTGAAATGGGGTTTAAAAACGCCACTGCCCCAGCAAAAGAAGCCCTCATTGTCACAACTCCAGAAATTGCCTCAGTCCGTGATGCGGATCGCGTAGTTGGCTTACTAGAAGCACAAGGTATTAAGCGTATTCATCTAATTATTAACCGTATCAGACCCGCAATGGTACGGGCAAATGATATGATGTCAGTTCATGATGTACAGGAACTTCTCGCAATTCCCTTGATTGGGGTTATCCCTGACGATGAGCGCGTTATTGTCTCGACCAATCGCGGAGAACCTTTAGTGTTAGCGGAAAATCCTTCTTTAGCTGCTACAGCTTTTGATAACATTGCCCGTAGATTGGAAGGGGAAACGGTCGATTTTCTTGAGATAGACTCATCTGGCGACAACATCTTCACCCGTTTGCGAAGGTTGTTGTGGACAAAAATTATTTAACCATCACCCGTCTGAACCAACCGATGTGCAATGATTCTCGAAATTTTGGAACGAATTTTTTCTCGCAGTGCTGACAACAGTCGCACTCAAGTTAAACGTCGCCTGCAACTTGTAATTGCTCACGACCGAGCTGACTTAAGCCCTAAGATGGTGGAAAAGATGCGGCAAGAAATTTTGGAAATTGTCTGTCGTTATGTGGAAGTTGAGACAGAAGGCTTAGAGTTCACTCTAGAAAGCAATCAACGGACGTCAGCGTTAATTGCCAATTTGCCCATCCGTCGAGTCAAAGAAACTCAAGAAGATACGCCAGAGTTAGACAGTAGCGATAAGTCTGAGTAGTTTTACGGTTTTTCTTTTGTCAGAAGTGTCATGACTAAATGAATAATCGTTTATAATAAAAAAAACTTCCACTATAGCTACCAGCTACAAAGGGGTGATCTTTGGGATTAAGTCCGTTTAATTGCCCACACTAGAGCAGTTATATTTGGATGTACTAAAATCCTTTATCTTGTGGGATGGGCGTTTCGCCCTTCATAGGGCACTTTTTCAGCCTCACCCCACAATTTGTACTCGGCTGTAAGAAATGCGAATAAGAGGCGCTAGAAGACCTCTGGGAATTTGTAGAGGTTCTAGTGTGTTTATGTTACTCCTGATTATGACCAATTAGACAGAAGTTGCCTACCTGTAAGCAACTTGTGGTCCTGCCCAAAGCTCTTTAACCCTTTGACCATAGACAACGGGATGATCTGCATTTGTGGCAGTGACAGTCTTGCCATCATAAGCAACTGTTACCATGGGCCATTCTTCTTCGCCCAATTCGCCAGCACGGAACAGCACCTGGTTAGGTTGAGTTTTACTCCAACCCAATAATACAGCAATCTCATGCTTGTGTTCTTCTTGTGAAGGAGTAACACTGTGCGAGCGATTTTGTTGGCGCTCCCAAATGACTGCATGATCTGTGACATCGGAAGTGTTCATTGCCCCTTCAAACTTGCGTGCTAAAAAGCGATCGCCCTTCTGTGACCAGCTTACAGGAACTAATACCGCCATCGTTCCTTGTGCCTCAGTATTTGGCGAAGAGATCTGAGCCTTTAACAGAGGATCGTTAATCGGAGCAGTTGAGCTGACTACGCGCAAGTTCCTAGTTTGCCTATCTTCTACAAACAGAACGCTATTGACGCGGCTGTTGTACATTTGTGGTTTGACTTCTAGTTGTACGCGGCTGTACATAGCATATCTACCGTCTGGAGAAATGACAGGCACGCTGCGGTAGTAACGCACTCCAGAAACACCTTTGGAACCTATCACCTCTTGAGTCGTCTGTATCCATCTCCAGGGTATAGGATGAGGGCTTCCTACGGGGTCTTGCTGTGCTGCTTGAGCCTCTTGGGGTGGTTGTTCCACGACAGGCACTGCTGTGGACTTTTGTTGTGATTCTTTGAGAAGGTCGATATTAACTGCTTCCAATGTTTGAGTGCCAAGCACTTCCCTTGAGACGGAGGCATTGTTCATTGCCAAGGCTTGAACTTTAGAGGCTTTTAATCGTTGCACTAAATCATCTTGACTAGCCGCCACCTGTTTTGACGCCGAGTCAGATTCTGTCATCGGTGGCGCTAGCTCAACCGCTGCCAATGAATCACTGTCAGGTATTTGGACTGACGCAGAATCATCTTCTACAGTCCAAGCCTCACCGTCTATTTGTATTTGCGGTTGGGAAACTACAGCTACAGACATTGGTATAGAGTCAGATTTTTCTGTAGAGGAATTTATTTGAGATGCTTTTGATACTGCAATGAAATCAGCTTCATTCACAGTAGCCGTTTCTTTTGAAACAAAATCAGATAATACAGACTCAAATTCTGTTGTTACGGAAGAGATTTCATCTGCTTGTGTTTGTTTTGCCGAAGTTGTGTGCTCTGATGCCGCTACTAACGGCGCAATCAGCATCACAAAAACAGAGTATTTCAGGAATGGTTGCACGCGGAACCATCCAGACAGCATAAGGTGTTTAAGCATTTGTTGACTCTTTAGAGGGCGATTGCTGTGCGAGGAGCATTGCTTATGCAGGCGTGGGGCAAGTTATCTTTATATGTATAACAAGGAACTCCTAGTTTTAACGAGAGAATATACTTAACTTTCGCATACTTTTACAAACTTGAGTATCCTTTACTACGCATTGTAACTACAGGATTTTTAGGAGAAGATGCCAGTATGCTATAAATGCCGCCCAACCAAGGAGTGACTTCGTGACAGAAAAGTTTGCAGCTAAGAACAACCGATGAACTTAGCTCACCCCTACTACCCGGATATACTTGCCCTATGACCCGTCTATTCAGTTAAGGCTTCCCTCAACACCTCGCGGTGCATTAATGCTCTATCCACCAAAGACTGAATTCTTTCTGTTGACAGTGGATCCCCATTGGCATAATGCTCTATCCATGTTTTCCCAATCAAATTAGGGTCATCTGGCAAAGTTGCCAAATCCCACCCTGGCATATCTACATCTTCCATCAACCGATTCACCTTAGGGTCATAACTGAGAGCAAAGCAGCGACACCCTTCACTTGCTGCCATAATTAAACTGTGCAGGCGCATCCCAATTGCCATTTCCACACCGCGAAACACACCTTTCAAAAGTTGCGGTTCTTCTAAACATATAATCTGGCTGACATCTTTAAGTTGCGGTTGAATTGCCTGGGCTATGGCTAAATCTTCACTTTTTTGAAAAGGCAGCAGTAAGATAAAAGTTTGTGTAGCTTTTTGAAAATCAATCAGTGCGCGAGTCAGGTTAGCAAGGCGAGTTTGGGTTAACTGGGGTGAGGAACGTAAAGTCACCGCAACTCGGGGAGCAGGTAAATCCCAAAGTCCAGGAACTGGTTTACCTTCCAAAGCCCAAACGGGATCGGGAGCCAAGATAAAAGGAATTTGCCAATCAGTGAGCATTGCCGCAGAAGCGCGATCGCGCACACTCACTTTGGTACAATCACCAAATGTTTGCCGCGCTAACCAACGAGTCACAGGACGCTTCAGTGGACCAATTCCCTGCGCCCAAGCAACGGTTTTCAAACCCATTTTTTGGGCTAATGCCATGATTCCCCCATAATAAAATGGGCTAATCGCACTCGTTGTATCTTGAATTAAACTCCCGCCACCCCAAACAAAAGCATCACAGGAGCGTAAAGCTTGCAGTACGGTTAAAGGTGTCATGCGCTCATGTGCTTCCACACCATAGCGACTGCTGGTTTCCTCAGGATTGCCTGAGAGAACCACAGGCGTTACTGATGGTGGTAGCATCTGTAGAAGCGTTGCTAATAAAGCTTCGTCCCCACCGTTTCCCTTGCCGTAATACCCTGACAACAACACCCGCATTCCCATAAAAAATCCTCTTATGCACGCTCTTTCTATTCCTACTTGGATTATTCATATATCTAGCGTTATTGAGTGGATTGCCGCCATCTGGTTAATCTGGAAATACGGTGAAGTGACAGCTAACCATGCCTGGTGGGCATTGTCCTTTGCTATGTTACCTGCTTTGGTCAGCGCCATGTGTGCTTGCACTTGGCATTATTTTGACAATCCGGAATCTCTAGAATGGATGGTAACACTGCAAGCTGCCATGACGTTAGTCGGTAATTTTACGCTTTGGGCAGCTGCGGTGTTGATTTGGCGTTCCACCAATGCCAAAACTGCTAGCAGTCCTGTGTCCACCAAACCTATGAATTTGGAGTGATGATTTCAAAAGAAACCCTGTTTGCCCTTTCCTTGTTTCCCTACTTGGGTTTCTTGTGGTTTATCAGCCGCAGTACGCAAATGCCCCGTTTGGCGCTGTATGGTTTTTACGGCACTCTCGTCTTTGTTGCCGTTACCATCCCAGCGGGAATTTATGCCCAAGTGCATTATGGCAAGTCTCTAGCAAATGTCGATTGGCTACACGGAGGCGCAGAATTTTTTTTGACGCTTTCTAATATTTTGATTGTACTGGGTTTCGGGCAAGCGGTGATTTCCAAAAGCCAGGAGTAGGAATTGATAGTTGATGGTTGATAGTTGGTAGTTAGTAGTTGGTAGTTGATGGTTGTCAGTTATTCATTACCACTAACTACTACCCACTAACCACTACTCACTACCCATAAAAAAATTAGTTTTTCAAGGAATGTTATGGAAGTTATTCCGGCGATAGATTTACTAGAAGGTCGCTGCGTGCGACTTTATCAGGGAGATTATCAAAAATCGCAAGTTTTTAACGATAACCCAGTTGAAGTGGCTCAACAGTGGGTGGAACAGGGCGCCACTAGATTACACGTAGTTGATTTGGATGGGGCGAAAACAGGTAAATTAGTCAACCGGGCGGCAATTGAAGCAATAGCTCAAGAGGTGTCGGTACCTATTCAAGTTGGTGGAGGGTTGCGCGATCGCTCCAATGTGCAACAATTACTCAATATAGGCGTAGAGCGTATCATTTTAGGAACCATAGCCGTAGAACAACCCGAGATGGTACAACAACTCTGTCAAGAATTTCCCGGACAGGTTGTTATTGGTATTGATGCTCGTAATGGACTAGTGGCGACTCGCGGTTGGCAAGAAACTTCACAAGTGTTAGCAACCCAACTGGCTGTACAAATGCAAGAATTGGGAGCAGCCGCCATTATCTACACAGATATCCATCGTGATGGTACCCTTTCAGGACCGAATATAGAAGCTTTGCGATCGCTTGCGGCTACAATTTCCATTCCTATTATTGCGTCTGGTGGTGTGAGTTCTGTCACCGATTTGTTAAGTTTACTGGCGTTAGAACCACAAGGCGTAACTGGCGTCATTGTTGGTCGTGCGCTGTACACTGGAGATGTTTCTCTTAGAGAAGCAGTGCGTGCGGTTGGTCAAGGACGTATCCAGGATATTCCGCCCAATATAGATTTTTCAGCGTTTGCCTAATATCAGCTGTCCTCCAGTTTAGAGACGCGCCATGTCGCGTCTCTTGTTGTAGCTGATTATTTTTTGACATTTTCCGGATTGGTCATTTACCATTGTGTATCACAAGTTGTAAGCATCTTAATATATGACTCGTCAAAGACCTCCTAACAGAGGTAGACCACGCAGAATAAACCCTGGTGCTACCAGGTTCAAAAACTTTAATAACAATAACAAAGGATTCTTGATTAGAGTAAAACGTTTACTAAAAACCCTTTTTATTAAAATTTTTAATTTTTAATTTTTGATTTAAGTTTTCTATTTTTAGTTTTTACAATTAATGGGTTTCCTCTCTGATAGAGACGCTTGATTTCTGCGTCTCTATTTTCTTTTTTTTGTTAAATAAAGTATTTTCGCATTCTCGTTCTGGAATGAGCCATTTCTAGGGTGTAGATAATTTTGTACTTAATTCAAAGGATTTAAAATATGACTACTAACAACCAGACTCCACAACCAAAAGATAGACCAAAAAAGACTGAACCTGGTGTCGTTAATTCAGAAAAGAAAAAGCCCACACCCTAAAAGAAATACTGTGACGCTTTTGCCAATCTGAAAAATATCTGATGAATGACAATTTTTGCTTATCAACAAAAGCCCCTTAGACTAAAACTTTGGGGCTTTTATCAAGAAAGACGTGGGAATGTACCAGACAAGGAGACACGCAAAGAAATATTTTCATTTTCCCATATGGCATTTTTATCGTTTAAAAATCACGTCATTACACATTGCCGATACGGACTCACTGGTGTCATTTTAGCAGTGTTCGCAGTGGCTCTCTTCACCTCGCTTTCTTACCTATCGGTGATGCTCGAACCAAATTACAGCGGTTTGCAATTGGGTGAGGTACACAAAGAAATAATGAACCACAGATGGACGAGCCAGCGCCTTGCACAGAGAAGTTGCAAGGAGGGTTTCCCTCCGGGCAAACTTCGGGGGGTTCCCCCCGTTGTGGCGACTGGCGTACAGATGGACACAGATAAATTAGTACTTCGTTCAGATGAGAAGCGCTGTATGTCGATGCATTTACTCAATCATCACTGTTTAAAGTGTATTCAAAGTTTTATAGGAGATTGAAATTAAATGTCGATAATCCTATTGATTAATTTACCTGGCTAACTAGCGCTATTTCTGTTGAAAGAAATTATCAAGATAATCCATAGAAGCTGAGAGTGAATTCATCAGCTGGCGCTCTCTATCCTACTGAAGTTTATGTACAAATTCGAGGAGGAGAGGCAATAGTAGATGGTAGCTATCATCTAGAAGTTGCAAATCATTGTCTAACACTGATTTACGAATTGATTGATGATGGTTTGGAGAGTTATATATTAGCGAATAATCGTATCATTGGATTCATTTTTTTAGTGAGTTCCGTTTATTATAGGTCTAGTTGGAAATATAAAGAAAGGAGTGTGAGGTATTGCTTTTTAGATAGCGGACATCATCTAGGTGCTATTGCAGCCTCAACTTATCTACACAATAGAGACATACAATTAATTTTTGATTTTGATAAACTCGCTCTCAATGCTGATTTAGGTTTTGAGAATAAAGAGTTTATGACTGCTTGTGCCATCTCTGGTGAGTTTCAAGAAAAGAAAGTCAGACGTTTAAGGCTGAAAGTACCTTTTGTCTGTGGAACTGATTATTTTGAAGCTAATCAATTTTTTGAAGATGGTTATAAAGCAATTGCTACGCAGCAGAGTTGTCAGAAGCAACTAGAGTATCCGCAATTTGAATTTGGCAAGGGAAGATTTTACCAAACTGTTTGAAACAGGCGCTCAATTAGGCGGTTTCAAAAAACATCTATCTCCGCAGAAGATTTCTGGAGTATCTGGCAAGAAATAGAAAAACAGATACTAACAGAAAATTGTGAGGAGATAGAAATTTACTCTGTGATTCATCGAGTAGAAGGAATATCGCCTGAATTACATCACCGAAAGCCTCTGGTTAAAGCAGGTGATTTCAATGACAAGGTGGGTTATTTGTGTGTGAATCAAACCCTTGTCAGAGATAGTGCTGTGACTTGATTTTTTGTTGCCAACTACAGCAATTATCAAATAGCAAGAAAGACGTAGTCTACACAATGGTCATTGGAAAATAGTTAGAGCATTCGAGAGATAAGGAGATGAAAAGGAAGTATTTTTTTTACGAAGAGGATTCACGCCCTATTCAACCAACATCAGCAGATATTATCCTGCGACAGCAACTTGAGTATTCTATCAGCAAATACTTCTATGAAGGGTGCGATCGCAATATCCAAGATTTGTTGTCTAATTGTCGGTGGTACGTAACCACCCACGCGAGTGTTTTGACCTTGGTCATTGAATGTCCAGACCAAGTGACGAACTGGCGTGTGTTACAGAAACTTGTGAGGATGGCTGTATTGCTACAGAAAATTGTCAGCAGTGCAAAAATTCGCGTCTGTCCTCCCAAAAGTGAGGGAATACCTTTTGAAATGAGAGTCGATGAACTATCAGTTTACCGCGATTCGGCTTAGAAACTTTGTAGAGATGCGCCATAGCACGTCTCTACAACCTAAACAAAATAGACCTCTTGCAAAAGTCAATTTTATGAAAAAAAACCGCAGATGCACGCAGATAAACGCAGATAAATTATCTGTGTCCATCTGTGTCCATCTGTGGTTTTAAATATCCATTAATCATACTTTTGCAAGAAGTCTAATGATTCCTATCGGGAACGCTGCGCGAACCTCCATATTCTAAAACTGAAAGATATACTGCTTAATAATTCCAGTGATTTCTTCTAAAACCAAGTCAGCAGAATGTTGGACACGAGAACTTAACTCTAGTCCAAAACCAAGATTGTCCGCTTCAATTAAATAAACTGTCACCTCTTGGGGAAAATCTTCTTTAAAGATTTTTCGCCCAGCGGCTAAAGCATTATCCCAGCGAAAATCATGCAAGTTATAACTCGGTTCCGGTAAGGCTTCAAGTTCTTTCCCAGGAACTTTAAAAACAGCGCCTGGTTCAGAACCTGTTGAACTTGCATCAATAATAATTAACTTTTTGCTACCTCTTGCTTGAAACATGACTTCCATCCCTGCGGTACCACAGTCATAAACTCGCACATGAGGATGAGGATGTTGAGCAAGATATTGTTGTAAGCGTTGGGCAATTATTACACCTACAGCGTCGTCACTGCGGTTAAGATTTCCGCAACCAATAATTGTGAACATTTTAGGGCTAATAGCTATAGTTAAACAATGGCGTGTTACACTACCTGAAAATTAAAAAAACTATATTTTATGGATTTAAAAGAGCAAAATTGGAAAAATTTCACTGCTAACCATTTGCGTGACTGGTACGGGATTTGGACAAGATATTCTCCCCAAGGCGAGGTAACAGAATCGTTTCAAAGTCTTAGAAGCTTTCGGGGTAATCCACAGGAAACCGAAATCGTTCAAACTAATCGCTACGCATACGCTGACGGCAGAAGATTGGAACAAAGTTGGGAATATAACCAACTCTCAAATAGCTTACCTGATGGGCTTTTTCATCCACAAAATGAATCGATGAAGGGCGTTTTCTTTGAATCAGGTCATGCTGCTTGGGTTGGAACCAAGTTGAAAACAGGCTCATATTTTGGAGTTGAATTATTTTTTAGATACAACGAATTAAGACATAGTGTAGGCATTGTTTATGACGAACATGGTAGTTTGTCCAGAACGGCAAATATTCGCGAAGATGCGACTGGCTTTCCTAGTCAATACTGGTCAAGTGAAGTCAATCAATTACCGGAACGAAATTTAACCGGTAATTGGCAAGGAACCGCTGTAACTATGACTCCTGATTTAAAGATTTCTGCGCCCATAGCTACTCAGTTACACTGGGACTGGGAAGGACACGAAACTTTCTTTTTACCTGACGGCGTTTCTGTGAGTTGTCCAGCCAAAGTAAGTGTTGGCACTTCCTTTACTATGATAGCAAATTGGCTAGTGACAGCCTCCGAGATGCAACAATTGGTTGTTAAGTATGACGAGTCTGGAGATTTTTCGGCGTTGACGTTGGAACTACTGCACCTTTTGCATTAGACATCTCCGAAAATACTCAAATTGTTTGCCGAAGTGACTTTTAGCGTGCGATTGCCCAAGGGGCACTGCGCTTCGCGCAATCGCCAATTCCAAAAGTGAGCTAGACAACACGTAACAATAAGGGTTTGAGATGTTTCTTATTAAGAAGAGGGCAAAAATAAGTGGCTATGTACAGGAATTGTACTTGAGAATTATTCCGCTCTTTTATGATGAGAAAACTAAGGTTCCAAGTCGGAGTCTTACAAGTCCACAAATAGTCATAATTATTTGTTCATATTTATTAGGATTTAACCGAAACCGTTCTTGGGCTACTCGGAATATTTTCACGACACGAATTAAATGTTCAACAAATATTCGTTCCTTGGCCAATTCTTTATTTCGTTCTTTTTGTTCCGGAGTTAATTCTTGTTTTTTTGGCTTTTTCGTTGGGGTCTTGATTGATTCTTCTCCTGCGTATGCTTTGTCACCATGAAACCTCTGATTGGGGTCAAATCCTTTTTGATGTTCTCGAAATAAATTGATGTCACTTTTTGTTCCTGGTTTTCCTGCTACTACATCAATAATATCTTTCCCCTCAGGTAAAACGATAATTTGATTTTTCATAGTATGGTTTTTCTTTTTGCCAGAGTAATATTCTTTTTGCTCTTCATATTCCCCAGGCCGCTCTCTTGGCTGTTCATAGCTATCTACTATTAGCTCAAACTCGGTTAAAATTTCTTGAACAACTTGGTAGTCACTTGAGTTTTTTTTTACCTGCTCAAGTAGGCTTGGTGGTAATAATTCTCCTAGAATTGGAAACCAATAATTGAATGTATCGTTTGCAGTTGTCTCACTTACCCCAAATTGGATGCCCAGCAATTGAAATGTTGTTAAATGTCTGAGATATGTCAAAGTTAAAATTATTTGCTCTTCCAACGACAGTTTAGGTCTGCGACCTCCTCCACCCGCAATAATTCTTACCTTTTTAGACTCAGATGATACTTGTTTTTGGTTATGCACCTCTCTCGCTTGTTCTAAAAGTTGCTCTAATTGCTCATACTTGAGACCAATTAAACGCTGTGCATCTAGAGGATGATGTTGAATATGCTCAAATAGAGAACCCACAATAGTTTGGTAAAAATACATTTGTATATGATTTTACCAGGAATTATTTATTTTCCGGAGATGTCTATTAAAGTTTTGATTTTGCCCAACAGACGAGGCATCTTTACAGCGGTTTTCAAATCAATGAACCACATCTGCACTCATTTCAATCCCTGTAGAGACGCTTCAAACAGCGCGTCTCTACAAGGGTTATGGTCAACGCACAATTAATTTCTGGAGATGTCTACTGATTTGGTACGCGTTCATCGCACATCTTGCCAATTTCAGTATCGGCATCATCGGGATTAGTTTTGAAATACTCACCCATGAACGCGCACCCTTCCCTGAGTAAATTATCATAATCCCATCTCCACAGTCTCACCGTGTTGTCATAACTTGCCGTTGCCAGCATTTTTCCATTAGGGCTAAAGCTGACGCCATAAACCGTGTCTGTATACCCACTCAGGGTTTTAATTTCTTTACCTTTGGGAGTATCCCACAGTTTCACCGTCTTGTCAGCACTTGCAGATGCCAGGATTTTGCCATCCAGGCTGAAGCTCGTGCCATAAACCTGGTCTGTATGCTCACTCAGGGTTTTAATTACTTGACCTTTGGCAGTATCCCACAGTTTCACCGTCTGGTCACGACTTGCAGATGCCAGGATTTTGCCATTTGGGCTGAAGCTCGTGTCATTAACCCAGTTTGTATGCCCACTCAGGGTTTTAATTACTTGACCTGTGTCAGAATCCCACAGTTTTACCGTCTGGTCACGACTTGCAGATGCCAGGGTTTTGCCATCCGGGCTGAAGCTCGTGTCATTAACCCAGTTTGTATGCCCACTCAGGGTTTTAATTACTTGACCTGTGTCAGAATCCCACAGTTTCACCGTCTGGTCACGACTTGCAGATGCCAGGATTTTGCCATCCGGGCTGAAGCTGACGCGATTAACCGCGTCTGTATGCCCACTTAGGGTTTTAATTACTTGACCTGTGTCAGAATCCCACAGTTTCACCGTGTTGTTATAACTTGCCGTTGCCAGGATTTTGCCATCCGGGCTGAAGCTGACGTTAAAAACCTCGTTTGTATGCCCAAGGTTTTTAATTACTTGACTTGTGGAGGAATTCCACAGTTTCACCGTCTTGTCAAAACTAGCCGATGCCAGGATTTTGCCATCTGGGCTGAAGCTGACGCCCCTAACCTCGTTTGTATGCCCACTCAGGGTTTTAATTTCTTTACCTGTGGCAGTATCCCACAGTTTCACCGTCTTGTCAAAACTAGCCGTTGCCAGGATTTTGCCATCCGGGCTGAAGCTCGTGCCATTAACCGTTTCTGTATGCCCACTCAGGGTTTGAATTACTTGACCTGTGGCAGTATCCCACAGTTTCACGTTATTGTCAGTACTAGTAGAAGCCAGCATTTTGCCATTCGGGCTGAAACTGACGCCATTAACCGTCTTTTTATGCCTATTCAGGGTTTGAATTACTTGACCTGTGGCAGTATCCCACAGTTTCACCGTCTTGTCAGCACTAGTAGAAGCCAGGATTTTGCCATCCGGGCTGAAACTAACGCCATTAACCACGTCTATATGCCCACTCAGGGTTTTAATTTCTTTACCTGTGGCAGTATCCCACAGTTTCACCATCTTGTCGCGACTTGCAGATGCCAAGATTTTGCCATCCGGGCTGAAGCTCGTGCCACTAACCGCGTCTATATGCCCACTCAGAGTTTGAATTACTTGACCTGTGGCAGTATCCCACAGTTTCACCGTCTTGTCAGCACTAGTAGAAGCCAGGATTTTGCCATCCGGGCTGAAACTGACGCCATTAACCACGTCTATATGCCCACTCAGGGTTTTAATTTCTTTACCTGTGGCAGGATCCCACAGTTTCACCGTCTTGTCACGACTTGCAGATGCCAAGATTTTGCCATCCGGGCTGAAACTGACGCCCCAAACCGAGGCTGTATGCCCACTCAGGGTTTGAATTACTTGACCTGTGGCAGTATCCCACAGTTTCACCGTCTTGTCAGCACTGGCAGAGGCCAGGATTTTGCCATCCGGGCTGAAGGTGACGCCAATAACCGCTTTTGCGTGTCTTCCTAAGGTGTTCGGTGCGGTGACATTGTCAACTGTATTCAGTAATGTCAGTTCTACCTGTGTGCGGGTATCCGCATCTACCAAGGGTGTATGTTGCATTTTCACAACAGCTTTTAAACTTTCTTTTAGGGCTTTTACCCCATCTGAATTCAACAGCACATCTGAAGTAGTCGTAAGAGAAGTAATTTCTCTTATTGCGGCTCTCCACCAGCCCACACCAGCGACGCCTGCTAAAATCAGAGCTACCGCAGAAAAGCTACTGAGTCCAATCATTGTCCTTTGCCTCCGGCGATCGCGTTCCAGTTTCTCCCTATCCCGTTGACTTGCGCTAGCCTGAATAAAGTCTCGCTCCTCCTGCGTCATTTCATCTGAGCGTTTCTGTAACCATTCTTCGGCTACGGTCAAGGATACGCCTCGCAACAATGCTCCTGAGTCATGGTTGTTATTTTGCCACTCTCGGATTGCTACCTTCAGACGTTCTTGCCAAACGCGAAACTGACGGTTAGCATTCATCCACTCTCGTAAAGTGATCCATTCCCGAATCAGCGCTTCATGAACAACTTCTACCGTATCTTCTCCTGAGTTGTCATCGCGTCCCGTCACAACCAAACGGGCTTGGTATCCTGCTAAATAACTCACCAATCCCCAATTCTGGTTCCCAACTTCTGCACGGGTTGCTAGCCGCCGAGTATCCTCTGTTCCCTCGCCCGGACGCACTAATTGCAGAAAAATTCGCTGTGCCTGCTTTTTTTCTCCCTCACCAAGTTGACGATAAATTTGCTCGGCATGATTAGCTAACGCTTTTTTTACACCGCCAATCTCATCATATGCCTGGTGAGTTAACACACGGTTTTGTTGTTTCTCCCAAACTCGGGTGAGAGCAAATTCCAACAGTGGTAAGTTACCAGGTTCAAGCCCCACATCGTCGAGAATTCGTTGAGTCAGTCCATCTTCTAGTTGTACTTCCAGCTTTTGTGCAGGTAGCGCGATCGCCGCTTGTAGTTCCTCCCGACTCATAGAACTGACTAATTGGGGTGTAAACTCCTGCAAGGCATCCCGAAATGGACGGTAGGAGAGGACATAGCCGTAGAAGTCAGCCCGTAAAGTGAAAACCAATGTTAAACTTTTCAGATGGATAGCTTCGAGCAACGTATTAACAAAGCGCTCTTGTTCTTCCTTCACCTGGCAAAGGGTGTAAAGTTCCTCAAATTGGTCTGCGACTAGCAACAGACGTTTGTCAGGATTGCGTTCTGTAATGCGAGAAACTACCTGCTGCAAGGTCACTTTGCCTTGTTGCATATCTGTTGCTAGTCCAGCGGCTTCCCGCAGTTGTCTAATTTCACCCAGTTCTGGTTCTAATTGACTCACCAATGCAGAAGCAAGCTGATAAAACGGTTGGTTTCCAGGACGGAAAGATTCAATCAGCCAACTTCCTTCTGCTCGTAACTGTGGAATCAGTCCTGCATACACTACAGAAGATTTGCCACTCCCAGAAGGACCAATCACTGCTATCAAGGGCTGTTTGTGAACCGCTTGAACTAAGCTATTCACAAACATCTCTCGTCCAAAAAAGAATGCTGCATCTTCTTCCCCAAATGCAGACAATCCTTGGTAGGGGTTGGGAGGAATAACTTCTATTTGGGGTGCTGTGGGGATAATTGACTGTTTTTTTCTCAGTACCGGAATTTGCTGTGCCAAAAAACCGAACATTTGAGAACAGCCAAGCTCATAGGCAAATTCCACCTCTTCCCCTGCTGCGATCGCATCATAAAACGCCACCGCAAAGGCAACAGCTGCTTTATCCCCTACTGTCTGAGTCATGCCAATCACATAATTGACGTGTTGGCTAATTGCCGCAGCTTGCACTTCTGAATAACAAGCGTTCAAAAGGACACAATCGACTCCTTTGGTAGCAAACAGCTTAAACATACTCCCCAGTGGGTCTGCAGAGATTAATGCTGGCTGTCCCGTCTCATCATCTAAAACTATGCCATCTTGCCCAGCACCATGTCCGCAAAAGTGAACAATCTGGGGCTGACAATCTAACATGGCGCGGTAGAAGTCCCTTTGACGCACTGCCCATTTTTGCTCTAGCTTAAACTGCTCTCGTTTGTTAGCGCGTCGTAATCCTTCATCAATTTCCCGTACCTCTTCATCAAGTCGCAGCCTTGAGCTATTTGTCGGATTTGCTGCCAGAATTAAAATGGTTTTGACATGGGTATTACTCATTCTAATAAACGCTTCATCTCCTCCGTAAAAGGATTTTCACTAGAACTGAGCGCATTAATTCAACGTTCCTGTTGTGCGTTTTCTTTATATTTATGAGTCGATTTTGTATATGCCTCAAAGTTTTCAATAGCTCCTTTTTTATCCCTAGTTAGCGCCCTACCAATACCCCACCTATCGCGAATATTTCCATTTTCAAGCTCCAGCACCCTCCTTTAATTAAGTGCAAGAAAAATCAACTTATGCACGAGTAAGATAGAAATGAGAAATTCTTGCTCGCTCTGACTATAGCGGTTCTCATTTGAATCACATACACCACCATGAATAATGTAGAGACGTAGCATGCTACGTCTCTACAGCCGTGTATTAAACCTCTTACAAAAGTCGATTTTCTGAAAAAAAACCACAGATGGACGAGGCAGTGCGTTGCGGGGGGAACCCCAACGCCAGCCACCTGCGACGGGAAACCCGTTTAAGGCCTACGGGCACGCTGCGCGAACAGTGCTGGCTCCGCAAGGCGCTGGCTCGTGCATCTGCGGTTCTAATAATCTCAGTGTGCGTGTTCTCCAAAACACACTACCATTTAATTGGTGCTGAAAAATCCAACAAGGAGATGTGTCGATGGCTTACCTGTTGAAAGTCACATACTCAGACGGAACGAATTTCAAACAGAGTCTCAAGCAAGCAAATGAGCTAGGACTTTGTGAAAAGTATAATCTTAGCAGTGGGAAGTCATTTAGAGTTAGGGATAGAGCAGAGGCAGACACAGACCACTACAGAGTGACTTTGTTTGAGAAACTGGGAAATCCTGGATGTCCTCAATTCGACACCTGGTATGTCTTTAAAACGCACGTAGATATCCAACCAGAAACTTCTGGTGCTGTTGTAGAAGCCGTGGTCATCAATGCTTCGACTGGTTTAAATGTTCGGGAAAGTCCCGACACAAGTGCGCGTGTACTCGGTTCGATTCCCAATGGGTCAAGAATCTCCGTGTATGGTGAAGGCAGAGATAATGACGGGTTGCGTTGGATTCAGGTGAAATCCAACCAATGGGTTTCTTCTGATGGTTGGGTCGCCACTGATTATCTAAAGATTTTATCTGTCCGTTGAGGCGAATGTGATAAGGTGGTGCGTTAGGCGATCGCTTAACGCACCCAACGCAATATTAAGCAGTACGAAAACGCGCCAACTCCTCACCTGTCTTCGCATCATGGGCGTGAACAGTGCAAACTAGACAAGAGTCAAACGATCGCGCTACATGACCGACCTCCACTGGGTCTGTCGAGTCGAAAATCGGTGTCCCAACTAAAGCTTCCTCAATGGGTCCGCGTATTCCTTCAGCGTCACGGGGTCCGATATTCCAAGTACTAGGAGCCATAATCTGGTAATTTTTAATTTTACCGCCCTCAATCTCCAGCCAGTGACACAGGGAACCCCTTGAGGCTTCTGTTGCACCCCAACCACGTCCATCTTTTTCTTTGGGTTTGATATACCAGGGGTCATTCAGGCGGAACTCGCGTAAGCAGCGTTCTGCTTGGCGATATAGCTTGACAATTTCGTGAACTCGTGCTAGCTGCCGCAGATGGATACTGGCACCACCCATTTGCCTGAAGGCATCTAGGATAAACCCGTCGAAGTGCTGCCAAGATTCTCCATGTTTACCACCCGCCACTAACTGACGTGCGAGTGGTCCTGCTTCCAAGCGTCCGAGTTCTTTGTGACGCACTGCTGTTGACCAAGAATATGCGCCCTGGAAGTCTTTGGCATTGTTCTGGGCTGGTTTGGTCGTGCGATCATAGGGGTGAATGTCCTCTGTCAGTTCCTCATACCACGAGTGAGTTGTATTTTCCCGGACAAAAGCCTGATCCATGAGGGTGTGGGTGTCGGTGAAACTGTCGTACACTCCACTCTTCATAATCAGGGCAGAATTTCGCCCTTCTATCGTTGGCTTCTGGTATTTTGCCTCATGAGGTAAATATCCCCAACTGACATATCTACCCACACCAGCACCATATTTATGTAGACCAATATCTAAACCCATGCGCCAATAGAAACCTAAATCAGAATTGGCATGGCTTGGGCTTTCATCCAACCAGACCATAAAGTCTTCATAGGTCTTGATTTCTTCGTAGCGTTCCAAAGAACAACCTAACCACACTGGTTCTAACCAATTGGTGCGGAAATATTCCAGAATTGACCAAGCGCGAGTCACGTCTGTTAAGGTAGGCGAACACATCACGCCACCAGGAACCATATAACTAGAATGGGGCCATTGACCGCCGAAGAGGGCGTAAATTTCTACAGGTTTGGCAGAAATTGTGATGCCAAGTTCGTAAGACTTACCAGTAAATGCTGCAAAGCGTCTGCAAGCTTCTGGATAAAAATGGCTGTAGCGATACTTTTTATTGGTCAAATCAATTGCAAATAAACCGTAAAAGTAGCGGGGTATGCTTTGGATTGTTTCAACAATTTGACCTAAATTTCTTGCCAAAATCGCATTGCGCGGGACTTCTGTTCCCCAAGCAGTATCTAATGCCCAAGCTGCACTGGTGAGGTGGGAAGCGCCGCAAATACCGCACACACGAGGTGTGACAATTAATCCTGCTTGGGGGTCTTTACCGCGTAGGATAACTTCAAATCCTCGGAAGAGTTCGGCATGTGTCCAAGCGTTGACGACTTGCCCATCTTCTATTTCCACTCGCACATCTAAATCGCCTTCTACTCTCCCCAGTGGCGATATGTCTAATGTTTGAATTCCCATTTTGTCTTGTCCTTTGCTACTAATAGATTTCCTGCAAAAATCCGGTTTAAGAGTATTTGGAACCGCAGATGGACGCAGATGGACGCAGATAAATTATCTGTGTGTATCTGTGTGCATCTGTGGTTTCATTTTTAAACAATTGACATTTTCATAGAAGGTCTTAAACCGTAAAAAAGTCGTCTTCTGCCCAAGGAGGCATTGTGTCTTTTGCTACGATGGAGGCTAGGGCATAATCTTTTTTGTTCACTCCTGCGGGCAAGTCTTTGGGAACTCCCATTACGGTTTGTGTCTTAAATACGGTTCCGGGTTTGAGGTCGTAGAAGGGGAATTCGGGTTCGGTGCAACCTAGACAAGGCATTCCAGCGCGGGTTTTGGAGGAAACGCGGTTCCACAAAATGCGGTTGCAGGAGGAACGGGTCATTGGTCCACGACAGCCTAAGTCGTAGAATAAGCATCCTTTACGCTGACCAAATTCGGTGGTTGATGCTTTGTAGGCAAAGTGGATGTTGCGGGTGCAACCTGTTTGGGTATAGGTGTTGAAGAAGGTTTGTGGGCGATGTAAGTCGTCAAGGGCTATATCCCCAATTCGACCTGTGGCGATCGCCACTAATATCTGTGTCATCCAGTCGGGATGGGCGGGACATCCAGGAATGTTAATCACGGGTAATCCGGATTTTGACCGGAATTCTTTTCCTAAAAAGCCCCCTTCTTTGCGTTTGAGAAATTGCAATCCCTCAGATTCGCTTGGGTTAGGTGCCATTGCGGGAATTCCTCCCCAACTGGCACAGTCTCCCACTGCGACGACATAGTTGGCAATTTGGGCTAGGTCGCTTAACCAGTCTTTCATGGGGCGATCGGCAAAACGGTTCCATTCTCCAGTGCCATTGGGCGCGTTGACAACCGTGCCTTCAAATACCAGAATGTCCAAGGGAACCTTGCCCAAAAGACATTCCCACAGCATTGTCTGCAAGTTTGTACCCAATTCCAATCCTAGGGATGGATGCCAAAGGACGTTAATACCAAAGTCTGTAACCAAATCGCAAGCGGTTGGTTCTTCAGCGTTAAGAAATGACATGGTGTTGCCTGAACATGCACCACCTTGCAGCCATAGTAAGTTAGTCATCAGCTATCTTTATTTCTATTGTTTACCCTGCATAATTCAGGTAACGTTGTTTGTAGCGTCTCACCTGTTTTTTACCCTTTATTTCTAATATCATGTATTTTTTAATTCAATTGTTTATTTCTTACATAAGAATTTATTTTTTTGACTTTAATATTAGTCATTTTTTAAGTGAATAGTTAATCAGTAACACTTTGTTTTAAGAATTAGAGATAATATAAAAACAACATTGTTGTAAAAAAATATTTGATACAAAAAAACTTTCTCGTTAAAAAATTAATATTCTAACAAAATTTCATATTATTAAATATGAGGAAAATATGAACATAAACATAATTTGAAATATTTTTTTATGTAAATTTTGACAAAAACAGTCTATCTTTTTTAATTGAGATGTTCTATATTAAAAGGAAATAGACCAGGGGTATTTTATTCTATGCATGACCACCCGGAAATAAATTTCCGGGCTGATAGCCGAAGTCCGTTTTAACGGACAGCAAACTCAGAATAAGAGTCGGTTAAAAACCGACTTAAACTACTCGCTGTGGAACTTGAGTTCCTAGCGGATTGAGGAAGAATGAAATAACCCTGGTATTCATCAGACTTGTGGCAAAAAAACTAAGCGCTTAAAATCGCTGTACCTCCTTTTATCTCCAAATCTCTCACTATAAAGCGAACTCAAGCGCCTCATTTTGCAAAAAGGGAATTGACCTGAGTTAACTCATCATCTGCGTAAACAAACTTGGTTGGTACAGCCCAAAGACCCAAGGAACATGGCGTCTTGAGGGTGTGCGGACTTGAAAGGCTCAATTTTCCAACCTGCTATAGGAAGGTGGTAATGACCCCCAGCATGACAGATTCAGCGGTGAAGGCGGCAATGGATGTCATTGCCTCGTCCCCAGCAACGACACAAGAAAAAATCGAGATGCTGATTGAAATGGCGCAGGGCTTTCAAAAAAAACCGAAATCTGCCCAAGATTTGTGGAATGCAGTTTCACTGTGCCAGCAAGCGCATGATTTGTGCGGTGAGGATAATCTGCTGTGGAAAGCTAGGGCGAAGGCAGGAATGGCAGGGGCGTTGAAGGCAATTCCCGACGTTGGGGAACAATTGTTGTTAGAAGCAAGAACGGCTTATGAAGAAGCACTACCCGTTTTGCAACGGACACTTGCCCCACCAGAGGAAGTGGCAGAAGCCCAAATGAATTTTGGGTTAGTGTTGCAGTCGCTTGTGCCATTCCATTTAGCGCGGATGACCGATAGCATCCAAGCTTATCAGAAAGCCTTGCAAGTCTTTACCTGGCAGAAGTACCCGCAGGAATATGCGACTTTACACAATAATATTGCAATTGCTTACCTCTCCATGCCCCTGACATCAGAAAAAGAATTGTTGCGTGAAGGGTTAGCAGTGCAGACATTTGAGGAGGCACTGAAGCATATTCGGTTAATAAAGCATCCAAGGGAATATGCGATGTTGCAGAATAATCTGGGCAACGCTTTGCAGTATGTAGCGAGTTCCCATCCTTTAGAGAATATTTTGCGGGCGATCGCAGCATATGACGAGGCGTTAAAAGTGCGTAATCCCAAAGACACGCCTTTAGAATACGCCAACACAATTTCTAATAAAGCCAACGCCTTATTCAACTTACCTGATAACCCGGAAAAACCAGAAGCCGGGAATTTTAAAAATCTCTTGCAAGCACGTACTTATTATCAAGAAGCTTGGGAAATTTTTACTCAATATGGACAAATAGAACAAGCGCAAGTTGTAGCACAGGCGCTGCAAGAAGTTGAGGCAGAAATCGGCAATAGTTAGTGCTTATTATGTAGAGAAGCTTTCATTCAGGGCGTCTCTACAACCAACAACTAACAATTTCCCAAAGGAGATGAGAATGACAGATCTTGTGACAAATCCAACTTTAAGAGATTTCCTCACAAGCTTAACGGCTGGCGACTTAAATCTCATGACAGGATTTGTGTGGTTTTTAGTAGCAACAGCTTTATCTATGGCTGGCGGTGCTATTGGCGGGATGATTTTAGCTGGGAAAGATTTAGGCTATGAGTTAGCGGCACTGCTAGGCGGGTTCTTTGGTCCGGCTGGCGTAATTCCAGGAATTATTTTAGGGCTAATAGTACTGAATGTCTTAAGAAATTTCTAGGAGGAATCATGTTAGAGATAGGATGGTTTAGCGCTAGGCTATTTTTTAAGGGAAAGCTACTGCGCGACCCCATGCATTTTGTCAGGCAAACTGCAATTGGTATTGGCATAAGTGCGCTACTTTTGTTTTTACTTGCACAAGCCAAAGTCAGTTTTTGGATACCAGTTGTCATTTCTAGCTTTTTGACTGGTGTGCTTATGCCATTTCTACATAAAGATATCAAATTGAAGTAAGTTATTAGCTTGATTAGACTTGACATAAAGTTCAGGTTAAAAGCTAATAACTGTTTGAACAGATTCATCTGGTAGACATAACATAGATTTTATTCAGTTTCAACTGACTTAAGCTTTTAGCCCCAAATTTATTTGAGGGTAAAAAAGCGTCATTTTTTATTCCACCGAGACTGATGAACACAGAAACTAAAATGAATCTTACACCAATAGATGAAACAGAAGTGGCAAAAGTTCCTCAATTCCCTCTTTTTCGTGAAGGTGCAGAAGTCATTTTAGGAAGGAGTCTTGAAGCTGGTGAAATAGTCATGCCTGTTGCACCCAGCAATAGAGAAATGTTTGGTCCTCGTGGTGCCTGTTTGATATCTGATGGACCGTTGTGGGTATCAGATACAGGACATCATCGTTTATTGGGATGGCGGAATTTACCCACTCAAGATAGTCAACCTGCTGATTGGGTGATTGGACAACCTGACTTTAACCATGAAGGACAAAATGCCAAAGGTAAACCGGGAAGGTCAACATTAAGTGTACCAACTGGAATTTGTGCTTGTGGTGAAGGTTTAGCAGTTGCAGATGCTTGGAATCATCGCGTTTTGATTTGGAAAAAACTGCCAGAAAGCAGCAATGTTCCAGCGGATTTCGTATTAGGTCAAGCTCATTTTACTGAGAATGAACCAAACCGTGGAAACCAAGCAGCAGCTAATAGTTTGAATTGGTGTTATGGAGTTTTCTGTCATCAAGGAAAGCTATTTGTTGCTGATACAGGAAACCGTCGGGTATTAATTTGGCATCAATTACCTGAAGAAAATGGTCAACCTGCCGACTTAGTTTTGGGACAACCAAATATGACCTCTCGCGATGAAAATGGTGGCGGTACTCCCTCAGCATCGAGTATGCGTTGGGGTCATGATATCACAGTTTGGGGAGAGAATTTAGTTGTCACTGATGCGGGTAATAACCGAGTGATGATTTGGCAGGGCATACCAACAGAAAATAATGCCCCTTGTGCAGTGGTATTAGGACAAAAAACTTTTGATTCAGTTGAAATAAACCAAGGTGTTTATTTACCCAGTGCCAAGAGTTTGAGTATGCCCTATGGTGTAGCTGCTGCTGATGAATGGCTATTCGTTGCAGACACAGCTAATTCAAGGGTTGTGGGCTGGAGAAAGCCACCATCAATTCTGTCTTTGCAAGGTGCCGAAAGTCATGCGCTTGCTGGGCAAATAAACTTTAAAAGTAAAGGAGAAAATCGCGATTTTGGACTCCCAAAACGAGATAGTTTGCATTGGTCTTATGGAATAAAAGTATGGGGAAATACTGCGGTCATAGCTGACTCAGGAAATAACCGAGTTTTACTTTGGAAAATAACTAAGTAAGAACTCAGGACTCAGTAGTCAGAACACAGAAGAGGTTTGTATGACTGAGTGGCGAGTCAGGTAAAAAGTTTCTGAATTCATTTTACAAAACCCTTACTTAAAGGTAGGAAGCCATTCTGTATTCTGAGTTCTGAGTCCTGAGTTCTTTCTTTGTGTCCTTTGCATCTACATGGTTGTTTAAAATATTATGCCTACTGAAGAAATCAGGGTTCGCGGTACTGTTCAAGGGGTGGGATTCCGCCCTACTGTATATAGACTTGCAAAAGCATACGGGTTGCAAGGCGAAGTTTGTAATGATGGTCAAGGTGTCTTGATTTGGGCATCTGGTTGTGAAGAATCTATAGAAGAATTTGTCCAAACATTACAGAAAGAATGTCCGCCACTGGCGAGAATTGATGAAGTAACGCGCAAGCGTTATGAAGGCGAATCAACCTTCCATGATTTTGTCATTTCTTACAGTGTCAGCAGCGCGGTAAAAACAGAAATTCCTGCTGATGCTGCCAGTTGTCCCAAATGTAAAGCGGAAATCTTTGACCCCCAGAGGCGCTGGTATCGTTATCCCTTCACAAACTGTACTCATTGCGGTCCTCGCCTGAGTCTCATTCGCGCCCTACCTTACGATCGCCGCAACACAAGTATGGCTGCTTTTGCCATGTGTGCAGAGTGTGAAAGGGAATACAAGGATGTCGAAAACCGCCGTTTTCACGCCCAACCGATAGCGTGTCAAATGTGTGGTCCTCAAGCTTGGTTAGAACGTTCTGATAGTAAACCGATTACGGCTTATATGTTTTCTATGCTAGACGATCTTGATGCTGTTTGTACCCTGTTACAAAAAGGCGAAATTGTTGCCATTAAAGGGCTAGGTGGATTCCATCTCGCTTGCGACGCCACTGACGAAACGGCTGTGCAAAAACTCCGTCACCGTAAACAACGCAATCTAAAGCCTTTCGCTTTAATGGCGAGAGATATAGCAGTTATTGAAGAGTACTGCACTCCCAGCGCCAAGGAAAGAGAATTACTGGAAAGTCCCGCTGCACCTGTTGTGTTAATTCAGGCGAACGGGGGAGACGAAGACGGAGAAAGGGGAAGTGGGAGGATAGGGCAGATGGGGAGATGGGGAGAAAACCCAATCCCAAATTCCAAATCCAAAATCCCAACTCGAATTGCGCCCTCGGTTGCGCCCGGGCAAAATACCTTGGGTTTTATGCTACCTTACACCCCGTTACATCACCTCATTCTTAGGCGAATGAATCGCCCGATTGTTTTCACAAGTGGCAATCTTTCTGATGAACCACAATGTATTGATAATGTTGAAGCGCGTGAAAAGTTAGGCAAGATTGCCGATTATTTTCTTCTGCACAATCGGGATATTGTTAATAGAGTAGATGATTCGGTGGTACGGGTTGTTGACGATAAAGTGCTAACAATCCGTCGTGCTAGAGGATACGCACCAACGTCTATCAATTTACCACCTGGATTTGACAGAGTTCCTCAAATTTTAGCAATGGGCAGTGAGTTGAAAAATACTTTTTGTTTATTGCGAGATGGGAAAGCAATTTTATCTCAACATCTGGGAGATTTAGAAAGTGCAGCGACTTTCAAATCCTATCAGGATACGCTCAATTTATACTTAAATTTATTTGAGCATCAACCAGAAGCCATTGCAATCGACCTACACCCCGAATATCTGTCAACAAAACTTGGTAAAGAACTCGCAACTGCCAATCAAGTTAAACTTTACCCAATCCAACATCATCACGCCCATATTGCTGCTTGTATGGCAGAAAATAGCATACATATTAATTCGCCGCCTGTTTTAGGTATTGCATTAGATGGATTAGGTTATGGTGAAGATGGAACACTCTGGGGCGGAGAATTTTTGTTAGCAGATTATCGCCAGTTTAAGAGACTGGCGACATTTAAGCCAGTGGCAATGATTGGTGGAAAACAAGCAATGAGAGAACCTTGGCGTAATACCTACGCCCAGTTAATATCTGCCTTTTCTTGGGATAAATTAAAACAAAAATACAGAAATTTAGAGATTTTAGACTTTCTTGAACAGAAGCCACTTCAACTTTTAAATCAGTTAGTTGAAAAAAGAATTAATTGTCCTCTGTCTTCATCAGTAGGACGTTTATTTGATGCTGTAGCTGCGACAATTGGTATCTGCCGAGAAGAGTGTGGTTATGAAGGACAAGCAGCAATTGAAATGGAAGCTTTAGCCAATACCACTCTCTTAAATAATAAAGAAAAGGTAAACTACCATTTCAATTTTGGTGTTTCAGATAGTATTTATCATATAGATTCAGGTTCCATGTGGCAAGCCTTGCTTGATGATTTACAGCAGTCTACTCCTCAAGCACTCATCGCTGCTAAATTTCATACAAGCTTGGCTCATGCCATTGTAGAAATGGTTGATAATCTCCGTAAAGAAAATGACATTCAGCAGGTTGTACTAACAGGAGGAGTGTTTCAAAACTCTCTTTTGTTAAAGCAAGTGACCAAACGCTTACAAGCGTTAGAAATAAATATACTCACTCACAGCTTAGTTCCCTCCAATGATGGGGGTTTATCGCTAGGACAAGCTGTCATTGCATCTGCCCGATTAATCAATAAACAAGAGTGCAAAAGTTCATCAAATAGAAATGAAACCACAGAGAAACACAGATAAATACAGATAATTCATCTGTGTCCATCTGTGTCCATCTGTGGTTCCAAAATTGATTAATCTGATTTTTGCCATAAGTCTAACAAAAATTGTTTTTTGTTAGTAGTTATTTGTTGATTAGTTAGTAAAAACAAAAAATAGCTACTAAATAGTATTCTAAAAATGGAAAATACAAAATGTGTTTAGGAATTCCTGGTCAAATTATAGAAATAACTGACGCCAAACACAAATTAGCTCTTGTCAGTGTTGCTGGTGTGAAACGTCAAGTTAATATTGCTTGCATCGTTGATGAACAGCATCCTGTTCAATCTTGTGTTGGCGATTGGGTGTTAGTCCATGTTGGTTTTGCCATGAATCGAATTAACGAAAAAGAAGCAATGGAAACCCTGGAACTCTTGGAAGAACTAGCAGAAGTCGTAGCAATGGGTTCGTAATAAGCGCTTAAGCGCTTACTACAAGTAAATTTAAAATTTCAGAGTCAAATTTGATATGAAATACGTAGATGAATTCCGAGAACCGAGAAAAGCTGAGGCTTTATTCCGTTCCATTGAAAAATTATGCCAACGACTGAAAAAGCCTATCAAAATCATGGAAGTATGCGGCGGTCATACTCATTCTATTTTTAAATATGGTATAGAAGAAATCTTACCCGAAGCAATTGAATTAATTCATGGTCCGGGTTGTCCTGTATGCGTCATGCCAAAAGGAAGGCTAGATGATGCTATCTCTATCTCTCAAAATCCTAACGTCATCTTCACAACTTTTGGGGATGCCATGCGAGTTCCTGGTTCCAAAACAAGTTTGCTGCAAGCCAAAGCACAAGGTGCAGACATTCGCATGGTTTACTCTCCCCTAGATAGCCTGCAAATTGCTAAGGAAAACCCCGATAAAGAAGTTGTATTCTTCGCCTTAGGTTTTGAAACAACTGCCCCTAGCACTGCTTTGACTATCCTGCAAGCAGCATCTGAAAAAATTCAGAACTTCAGTATGTTTTGCAATCACGTCCTCGTGATTCCCGCCTTAGAAGCACTATTAGATAATCCAGATTTGCAACTTGATGGATTTATCGGTCCTGGTCATGTCAGTATGGTGATTGGCACTGACCCCTATGAGTTTATTTCTCAACATTATAAAAAACCTATTGTAATTTCTGGTTTTGAACCTTTAGATATTATCCAATCAGTTTGGATGCTATTGCAACAAATTGTAGAAAATCGTTGTGAAGTTGAAAATCAATATAATCGCTTGGTAGAGAAAGAGGGAAACCATGTGGCAGTAACTGCCATGAATAAAGTTTTTGAAGTGCGAGAAAGTTTTGAGTGGCGCGGTTTAGATGAGATTCCTAATTCTGGATTTAAAATGCGTGCTGAATATGCTGAATTTGATGCAGAAGTAAAATTTGCCATTCCTAATCTAAAAGTTGCTGACCATAAAGCTTGTCAATGTGGAGAAATCCTCAAAGGAGTTTTGAAACCTTGGGAATGCAAAGTCTTTGGGACAGCTTGTACTCCAGAAACACCGATTGGAACTTGCATGGTTTCTTCTGAAGGTGCTTGTGCAGCTTACTACAAATATGGTCGCTTTTCTCACGTTGCTAAGAAAACAAGATTGCCTCTTGTAGAAGTCACATAAAGATATTTATAACCACAGATGCACACAGATTAACACAGATAATTTATCTGTGTGCATCTGTGTTCATCTGTGTTTTCATTAATAAGTCTATTGATTCAGTAGCAAACTATGATCAATTTTCAAAAAATCGAACAAGTCCGCCGTCATCGGGGTAAAGTGCGCGATACTCATATCACTCTCGCGCATGGTAGTGGCGGCAAAGCAATGCGCGATTTAATTGATGATATCTTTGTCAAAAATTTTGATAATCCTACTCTCTCTCAATTAGAAGACCAAGCGAGTTTTAATTTAGCAAGTCTTATGAAACAAGGAGATAAACTTGCTTTTACCACTGATTCTTATGTTGTAGACCCTTTATTTTTTCCAGGGGGTGATATTGGAACATTAGCTATTAATGGTACAGTGAATGATTTAGCAATGAGTGGTGCTAAACCGTTATATCTTAGCTGTAGCGTCATTTTAGAAGAAGGACTTGCTGTAGAAACTTTACGGCGTGTCGCCGAAAGTATGCAAGCAGCCGCTAAAAAAGCTGGTGTACAAATTGTTACGGGTGACACAAAAGTTGTCCATCGCGGTGCAGTAGATAAATTGTTTATTAATACTTCTGGTATTGGTGTCATTCCAACGGGAATTGATGTTTCTGCCCACAATATTAAACCAGGAGATGCAGTTATTATTAATGGTGAATTGGGCAATCATGGCACAGCAATTTTAATTGCCCGAGGGGAATTAGCACTCTTAACTGATATTCAAAGTGACTGTCAGCCGTTGAATAGTTTAGTTGAAACTATTCTCAATGTCTGTCCCAATATTCATGCTATGCGAGATGCAACACGCGGTGGTTTAGCCACAGTGTTAAATGAATTTGCTCTCAGTTCTGGTGTAGGAATTCGCCTAGATGAGCAATCTATTCCAGTGCGCGAAGAAGTCAAAGGTGTTTGCGAACTCCTAGGTTTAGACCCATTATATTTGGCAAATGAAGGTAAGTTTGTGGTGGTGGTAGCAAGCGAAAATGCTGACACTGTTTTATCAGCTATGAAATCTCACCCAGCCGGGAAAGATGCTTGTATTATTGGTGAAGTTATTTCCTCACCTCCTGGTGCTGTCTTGTTAAAAACTGCTTTTGGTGCTGAACGTATTGTTGATATGCTTGTTGGCGAGCAATTACCAAGGATTTGTTAATTATGATTCATAATAAAAAATATGCATGAATTAGGAATTACTCAAAATATTGTGGCTATTGTATCTGAATATGCAAACGGTACAAAAGTCAGAAGAGTATTATTAGAAATTGGTAAGCTTTCAGCTATTCTGCCAGATGCCGTACAATTTTGTTTTGATGTTTGTACTCAAGGTACTGTTTTAGAAGGGGCAAAGTTAGACATTTTGGAAA
The DNA here is from genome assembly GCF_000315565.1 of Mastigocladopsis repens PCC 10914. Lineage (NCBI taxonomy): Bacteria > Bacillati > Cyanobacteriota > Cyanophyceae > Nostocales > Symphyonemataceae > Mastigocladopsis > Mastigocladopsis repens. The sequence continues at coordinate 989,075 of NZ_JH992901.1, forward strand.
CTCCTGGATTAGCAAAGTGTCACCAATGCGGTGCAGAAATTCCTTTAGAAAAGCCTTTTGGAAGCTGTAGATGTGGTAGCGTGCATTTAGACTTGATAGCTGGGGAAGAACTGAAAATTAAGGAAATAGAAATAGAGGAAGTATGTGTGTAACCTGTGGTTGTTCTGATGATGCTGAAGTCAAAATTACCAATCCCAAAACAGGTGAAGTAGCAACAATCAACTCTCCAAGTGATATTCACGCCCATTCTCATACTTTACCAGATGGCGCTGTCATCACTCATTCCCACAGTCACAAACCTACCACTGAAGCATCGCAAATTCATGCCAAAATACATGGGACGGTTCTGTCTTTAGAGCATGATATCCTCGCGAAAAATAACCTGATAGCTGCCCAAAACCGAGGATGGTTTAAGGGTCGAAATATCTTGCCATTAAATCTGATGAGTTCTCCTGGGGCAGGAAAAACCACTCTTTTAACTCGAACCATCAATGATTTAAAGAATCAGTTGCCTATTAACGTTATTGAAGGCGACCAAGAAACCACAAACGATGCAAAAAAAATTCAAGAAACAGGCTGTAAAGTTGTCCAAATAAACACGGGAACAGGCTGTCATCTGGATGCAGCAATGGTGGAACGAGGGTTACAACAACTGAATCCACCGTTAAATTCAGTCGTGATGATTGAGAATGTTGGTAATCTGGTTTGTCCCGCTTTATTTGATTTGGGAGAACTTTTTAAAGTCGTCATTCTCTCAGTGACAGAAGGAGAAGATAAGCCGATAAAATATCCTCATATGTTCCGCGCTAGTCAGGTGATGATTCTCACGAAAATAGATTTGCTACCTCACGTACAATTTGATGTTCAGCGTTGCATAGAATACGCCCAGCAGGTTAATTCTGAAATTCAAGTTTTTCAAGTTTCTGCAATAACTGGAACTGGATTAAAGAATTGGTATGAATGGCTATCTAGCAAAGTAGTGAATTTGTCAGCGATAACTTCTGTATAACTGGTATGTTAGTGCGAACAAAGGTCACTTGAAATATCAGGGTATGTCGCAGAAAACAGCAGCTTTAAAGTTCGTGATTTTGCTTGGTCTTGTTAGTCTCTGCGCGGATGCGACTTATGAGGGGGCGCGTAGCATTACCGGGGCTTATCTTGGAGTTTTGGGCGCTAGCGGCGGTGTGGTTGGTCTTGTAGCGGGTTTGGGAGAGTTAATTGGTTATGGTTTTCGCTTAGTGATAGGTTACATCAGTGACCAAACGCGAAAATACTGGGGAATTACCACTCTTGGTTATGTCGTCAATACAGCAGTTGTCCCCTTCCTAGCCCTTGCAGGACGTTGGGAACTCGCAGCGGGATTGATGATTGCTGAACGTACAGGTAAAGCAATTCGCACCCCTCCACGAGATGTGTTGCTTTCTCATGCTGCGACTCAAGTCGGCAGAGGTTTTGGCTTTGGCTTGCATGAAGCACTAGATCAAATTGGTGCTGTCATGGGTCCATTGGCTGTGGCGGCGGTCATTTATTTGAAAGGAGGATATCAGGGTGGCTTCACAATTTTGATTGTGCCAGCTGTCTTGGGGTTATGTGTGCTTTTAGTGGCACAAAGGCTTTACCCCAACCCTCGTGATTTTGAACAGGAAACCCCAACACTTAAAGGGGAAGGTTTGCCCCGAGTCTTTTGGATTTATCTAGGCGCTGTCGCACTTGTTGCTGCTGGGTATGCAGATTTTCCCCTCATTGCTTATCATTTCCAAAAGGGAGCCATAGCGACTGAACAAACGATTCCTTTACTTTATGCTATGGCTATGGCAGTTGATGCTGTAGCCGCGCTAGTATTTGGGCGTCTTTTTGACCGCGCTGGTATTTCTATCCTTGTAATTGCAGTTTTTCTGTCATTGATGTTCGCCCCATTAGTTTTCTTGGGCACTTCCAATCTTGCCCTTGTAGGAATGATTTTGTGGGGCATTGGAATGGGGGCACAGGAATCAATTTTGAAAGCTGCTGTCGCTGGGATGGTACCAATGGACAAACGCGCTTCTGCTTACGGTATATTCAGCGCTGGCTATGGTTTGTCGTGGTTTTTAGGCAGCGCCCTGATGGGGATTTTATATGACCAATCAATCAGCTTACTGGTTGTCTTTTCAGTCGTTATTCAACTTGCTGCTATTCCCATTTTATGGTTGGTAGGAAGGCACTCAAGACAGTCATAACCAATCTCGATAAGCCGATATTTCATTGACGCTGATTTCAAAGGGCGACCCCTTGCCAAATGGCGGATAAACGCGGATTCTGGCGCTACTGGCAAACCGTTCCAGCCGATTCCCAATTTGTGGAATACTACTGACTATATGCCAGTAAGTCACTATGTCAGGACAGTCAATGACCAACATCAGGATGCCAGCATCTGTCGTAATATACCACTGACAGCTATACAACAATGCTCGTGTAATTTTGTCGCACGCTTCAAAAAAGCATCTGCCAGTGGAATGTTCAAGCTGCGATCGCAGTATTTTATCAAGTTGCGTCGCTTCAGTTGAAGGCAAATCATCTGGAGGAAGAAAGGATTTATTTTTCATACAAGCCCTTTTAGGTTAAGGGGAATTTCGAGGAAGTTACGTTCACTGTTATTCCTAAGTTGTGACTAACTGCAAATCCAACCACAAGCGCGGATACATATGCTTGAGTTTCGACATCGGATCGCGCAGCAGTCGTGTTGCATTCAGGAAAACTACCTGAACTAGCCCCATATTTTCTGCTATCTCTCTTAAAACTTCTTTGTGAGCTTGCACATAGGGCATTATTTCGTTAGAGCAATAAATTGCTATGTATTGCAAGCGTTTAGGAGGTCGTCCCCAGTAAGAGGAGATAACTTTCACATAACAGCCGTCTAGTAATTCCTCTACTTTTGGGTAATAGTGATTGACGACCCTCATGAATTCTTTTGCTAGGATGTCTTCACTAATCATGACAAAATATATTTTTGTACGGATTGTCACATGATTTAATATAGCATATATTTGTTATCTTTATACGAAAAAAAAGCCTTAATTATTCTAAAATTAAGATTTTATTTTTATGAATTAAAAACCCGTTTATTCTTTTTTATTAAGCAGCCTTAATCGAAAAAATTCATTAAAAATAATAAATTCAGTAGGAGGACATAATTAAATATAAGAGAAAACTTTTGTTCGTAGTGAGCGATTTATCGCTCTGTATAAAATTTTAAAAAGCTAAAGTTCTAACGCGCGAGTTTTTATTTAATTAAGCCCTTCTACTTAACAGCATATAGAGTGGGCACTGCCCACTCTACACTTTTAATTATCTCAAAGCGTGAAATGAGTAATATTTTCACTTATAATTTGGAAATTATAAGTTTTCAAGACTGTGTATTGAACTTGGACATATCCACGTTATTTTTAATTTTTGACCTGCGATTTTTCATCGTACATTACGCTCTGAGACCAAAACCTCTGCTACCAGGTCTGGCAAATCAGCAAGGTCAATATATCCATCTGAACCACGGATGGGTGAAATAAAAGTATAGTTTGGGTCGCACTCTCCCGTATCGTAAACTTGGACATACCACCTGTCAGGAAATCCTGCGATCGCCAGTTCCACAATATACCAACTTTGACCCATAAGGCGAGAGTTAGCAATCACAAACCATTGTCTGTCTTCTTCTAAGATATTCCAGTCAACCATGAGAAATTCTAACGCTATTTGTCCTGCGTCAGTAGCAGTCAATAACATTATTTACTCCTTATTTGAAACATCAGGGTACAATCCCAATCCCTTAGATAGCTCACGTGCAACATGGATTAAAAACTGTGCTCCATCTTGATTTCCCTGGTGTGCAAATCCAGTTGCTACTTCCATCATTGTCTGTATTAAACCAGCATCAAGTAACTCTGGTTGAGCTTCTAAAACTTCTGGTTCTTGACCATTGGGGCAACGAAGAAGTTGGTCAATGAGATTGAAATACAAATCTTGCCGTTGTTCTGTCATGGTTAATAATTTATTGTTCAATACTTTGCCAAAGTCTTTCCAGCATTTCTACTTGTTGCTGAAAAACAGTAGCGCGATAAATCAGATATTTATCATATAAAAAAACGAGGATTCCTAGAAAAATAGGAAATAACACAAAGAACCATTGTAGTATCTTGACAATTTTGTATGGTTTGGTATTTGTTAGGGGTTGGTTTACAAAGTTGGTAGCAGAAAACTGTCCGTCAGACCTATTTTGATACGATTTTTTTCCTTCTTCACTTGTCCAATTCTGAGATGCTTGACAGGCTAAACTTTTAGTTTGTACTACCTCCATATGTCGCTCCCAAACTATACTAAATACCACTAACTCTGGAGAAAGTACCAATACAGTGACTAAACAAACTGTGAGTAATTGGACCAATTTGGATTTCATTCAGCTATTACTGGTAACAGTTAACTGCTAACTGTTAACTGTCTCTTGGGCTAAGAAGTCCCCCCTCATTCCTAGGCTTTCACCTGCGAATTTTGGGGGGTAGAGGGGAATCTCTGCGTAAATCCTATAGGTTTTATAACAGATCTCTCAGCAAAGAGGAATTTCTCTGGACTGGATCAATATTATTAAGTTAATTATAGTTGTACTCAAAGCCTATAATTCTTGCTAGATAAGTATTATAGATTTTTTTTGGGTACAGGTACTAGACTTTTGACCCTAGGGTACTAGTATTTACGCTCAGGGGGTTCTGGCGTTTGTGTACTCAACGTCAAACCTATCTAGACTTTGATATGGGCAAGTTTTTTTGCTCTTTTGTTGAGGATAAAGCTTGTACTCAAAAAATGTATTATTATGCAAATATATAGTTAATTGATGGGAAAGAACTAAAAAATCATAAAATTTTGGACTTTGTTCAAAAATAACAGAATATTAATAACTCTCTTAAAATCATATAAAATTAGCTGAATTAACTTTAAAAAACTTCTATTTATGCACTCACTGGCTACACCACATAAATACCCTGATGAAAAGAAATCTTTTTAGGAGTTAATTCATGCAGATTGCTCGTGACATTACAGAACTAGTTGGACGGACTCCTTTAGTTCAGCTAAACAAAATTCCTCAAGCTGAGGGGTGTGTAGGCAGGATTATTGTGAAGTTAGAAGGAATGAACCCAGCAGCTTCAGTGAAAGACCGTATTGCTGCAAGTATGGTAAAGGCGGCTGAGGAAGCGGGGCAGATTCAGCCGGGAAAAAGCATTTTAGTTGAGCCGACATCCGGGAATACAGGAATTGGGCTGGCGATGGTGGCGGCGGCGCGTGGCTACCGTTTGATTATCACAATGCCCGAAACCATGAGCACAGAACGACGCGCCATGCTACGAGCATATGGTGCTGCTTTGGAATTGACACCAGGGCTGGAGGGAATGCGAGGTGCGATTCGCAAAGCCGAAGAAATTGTCGCCAACACTCCTGATGCTTTTATGTTGCAACAATTCCGCAACCCAGCTAATCCCAAAATTCATAGAGAAACCACAGCAGAGGAAATTTGGGCAGATACCGATGGGCAAGTGGATATCGTTATTGCAGGTGTGGGTACTGGTGGAACAATTACCGGAGTTGCGGAAGTTCTCAAAGGGCGCAAACCCACTTTTCAGGCGATCGCTGTAGAACCAAGTAACAGTCCCGTGCTTTCTGGAGGTCAACCAGGATCTCATAAAATCCAAGGTATTGGCGCTGGGTTTGTTCCAGAAGTTCTGGGCACCAATTTAATAGATGAAGTGATAACCGTCAGCGATGAGCAGGCGATCGCATTTGGGCGACGTTTAGCCAGGGAAGAAGGGTTATTATCTGGTATATCCTCTGGTGCAGCTTTGTACGCAGCGATACAGGTAGCCAAGCGCCTAGAAAACGCAGGTCGTTTAATCGTGATGATTCAGCCTTCCTTTGGCGAACGTTATCTCAGTACTGCTATGTTTCAAAATTTATTAGTGGAGACTGTTGTTTAGTTATAGCCGTTTTCAAATCAATGAACCACATCTGCACTCATTTCAATCCCTGTAGAGACGCTTCAAACAGCGCGTCTCTACAATGTGGTCTATTTACCCGAAAATTGCTGTAAGTCAATCGTTCTGCTATTGCCTATTTATGGTATCTGCGTTTCTCTAAAATGCAAGGTTACTTTAGAAACTACCAACAGAATTTCTTCAAACTGCTGGCTATATTGGCTGTGGTTACGGTTATTATTGCGTGTTCTTCAGTTTCTTCTGAAAAAAAGTTTGCTGTATTTTTTGGGGATAGTATTACAGCAGGTAACGGTGTAAGTATCACTGACCGCTGGTCAAATCTTGTTTCTAAATCAGTAAGAATGAGGGAAATTAATGAAGGTATTAGTGCAACGGTTCTGCAAAATACCAGTCCTGTCTTAGCTGATAATGGTCGAGATCGCGTGTCTAACCTCGCGAAATATTCTGCAAGCAAAATTTATATACTTTACGGACTAAATGACCTTCGGTATAACGGTGCTAAATTCAGCGTTGCCAACTTTGAAAACGACTTACGGGAAATTATTGCCATTCTCATCAATCAAGCTAGCATTTCACCCAAAGATATCACTATTGGTTCTCCTCCGTATATCGACCCAGCTTACTATACCAATTCTGATTTTGCGCCGTTTAATGCTGGTTCAACGCTAAAGCACCAAGCATATATCAAAGCTACACAAAAAATTGCTCAAGAATACAAATGCAACTGGGCTAATGTGTATCAGGCAATGATTGACAAAGGCGCTAACCGATTGCTGCAATCAGACCATATCCACCCCAATGTCTCTGGACATTCTGTCATCGCTGATTCTATGCTTAATGCATATTGAATCGCTTTTCATTGGGGTGGGTTTTTTCAGAATTTGTAGATACTTGAGCTGATATTACACCAAGTATCTAGTATTCGGGACAATGGGGAAGAATGCATACTCGTACCAGACTGTCCAGATAAAACTGCGAATCCAGCGCTGGCGCTTTTCGGGATTTAATTCATAATCAAATGCTCCCTGTGACTGATCAATAGAAGATAGATGGTTTTCGCAACCGCAACCGTGTTGATAGGTAAAACCATATTTGGAAGCAATGCTTTGTATCTTCATCTGCACAGCAAACACTTTGCCAGCATGCAGAACTGCATCCCAAGAGCGCTTGTGTTCTCTATCACGCGGGTCAAAGCGTAAAGCTCGTTCTTCAAAAACGCTATCTCGGTAAATGGGAGCAAGATGTACGTGGTAAAAGCTAGCAGGAAGTTCATAACCGAACTCCTCAAACAATTCTAAACCAATGCGACCTACCTTCACTTCGTGAGAGTACTCTGCTCCCTTTGATTCAAATTCACGCACAACTGCTTCAAAATTTGGATATCTTTCAATTTTAAAGTCTTGCCCGTAGAATTCGAGTGTCTCCTGTGCCAACAATCCAAATAACTCACTAAACGATGGTTTGAGATGAGCTAGTTCCGGGCGTTCGTTGAACAAGTCAACGTCTCCGTGTTCCAACTTGTATTGAAACAACTGTGCCATCTCAACATAACTTTGTGGATTTGCCAGTCCAACGCCAGCCTTTCCTACAGCAATATTTTGCCATCCCTCTGGCAATTGAGAAATAGGAACTGCATTTTCTCCAGCGATGACTTGAACTTGAGGAGCATCGAGAATAAGCATAGGCAAACTCCAGAGTAATATCCGCAGCTAAGTTAACTCTGAGTTTACCTTGAGTCGCGTTTTTGCTGTATGGTGGGTGTCACCCATCAGCGGCTTAGAACCTATGCGGCGATTGTACAGTGCATAAGTCCTACCATCTGACAACTATGAAAAAGAAGGCAGAAAAACTCAGAATTTTGATGCGTGAGTTAGTTTGCAGTTCAAGACGACTGTTGGCGAAGTGGAAAAACGCCGTCATCTGAGCTTGTCAATAGAGACATGATAGCTTTAGGAGAACAAAATAACTATGAGTCGTAACTTATATGCTTTGTTAATTGGTATCGACAATTATCCCCACCCAAATCACCGTTTACATGGTTGCGTTAACGACATTACAGCAATAGAAGAGTATCTAAACGAACGATTTGATAAACAAAAATACCAACTGCATTTACGAACGCTTAAGGATGACCAAGCGACTCGTGCGGCAATTATTGATGGCTTTCGTTCGCATCTGGGCCAAGCAGGGCTTGATGATATCGTTCTCTTTTATTACAGTGGTCATGGTTCCCAGGAGTTAGCACCAAAGGAATTTTGGCAACTAGAGCCAGACCATCTTGATGAAACTTTAGTCTGTTATGACAGTCGTACCGAGGGCGGCTGGGATTTGGCAGATAAAGAATTGGCAGCATTAATTGCCCAAGTGGCAGAAAAAAACGCGCATATGACCATTATTATGGACTGCTGCCACTCTGGTTCCGGCACAAGAGACCCAATGCAACAGACAAAGGAACGTCGTTTCCCTACAGACAAGCGAGAACGTCCACTTGATAGTTTTATTTTTACGCTGGATGATTTCAATCAACTTTTAGGTACTCGTGGGCTTAAACCTGAAGATAACCCCACAGGCTGGAACATACCCAAAGGTCGTCATGTTCTTCTAGCAGCTTGTCGAGACTACGAAACAGCCAAGGAATACTACGGAGGTGACAAACACAGGGGTAGTTTCTCTTATTTTTTGATGGATACACTTTCCAAAACCAATGGGAAGAAGCTGACATATCGGGATTTGTTTGGGCGAACAAATGCTTTAGTCCGCAGTAAAGTTACAGATCAGTCTCCGCAGTTGGAAGTAAATAACCCAGAAGATGACAACAAATTTTTCCTAGATGGAGCGATCGCCGAACTTGAACCTTACTTTATTGTTAAGAATGACAAAACCTATGGTTGGGTGATTGAAGGCGGTGCTGTCCACGGAGTTCAACCACCACGAAACGACGAAACAACTTTACTTGCACTGTTTCCCTTTGACGCCAATATCGAGGATTTGCGTGATCCGTCAAAGTCTGTGGGTACAGCAAAAGTCACTCAGGTATTACCAACCAAGAGCAAGATAGATATTGAGGGCGTGCAAAACCTGACTGCTGATGGTACTTCTTTTAAGGCAGTTGTTACCAGTTTACCGCTACCACCTTTAGGAGTATATTTTGAGGGAGATGAAGCGGGAGTCACTCAAGCACGCAACGCACTCAATACAGCCGGATCTAATAGTAACCAACCCTCACCCTATATCCGTGAAGAGCAAGAACTTGCCAAAGCTCAGTTTCGCCTGTTATGTCGCAATGAGCAATATTTGATAGCCAGACCTACAGATGACCGACCTCTTGTAGAGCAAATTGATGGCTATACCCCAGAAAATGCAGAAAAGGCAATTAAACGCTTAGAACATATTGCCCGTTGGACAACAATTGCTGAACTTTCAAATACTGCGACAACTCAGATTAAAGCCGGTGACGTGAAGATGGAACTCATCTTTACGGGTGAGGAATCATCTCAATCAAAGCAGATGCGTTTGCAGTACAAGTATAAGGACGGTAATTGGCAACCACCTGAATTTAAACTAAAACTCACCAATAATAGTAAAAACCCACTTTACTTTGCCCTGGTCAATCTTTCAGACAACTTTGCTATTAGCGCCCCGTTTTTTGAAGCAGGTAGCGTTAGGCTGAACCCAGGAGAAGAAGCTCTGGCTCTAAATGGACAAGACTTGATACTCGAAATCCCAAATGAGTTATGGGAACAAGGAATTACCGAGTACAAAGACATTATTAAATTGATAGTTAGCAATGACGAATTTGACGCCAGATTACTAACTCAAGATAAACTTGATGCTCCTCGACCACCTGTATCAAGAGATATCGATTCCTCAAATCAAAGCAGCCTTGAGCGTTTGATGAATCGCACTCAAAATCGTAATATCATACCCAAAAGCGCCGCAGTTAAGTTTGACGATTGGTACGCTGAAGAAATCACAATCACCACAGTCCGCCCGTTAGATTCTACCCCAGTTTCTCACCAACAAGAACAACAATTAGGCGCAGGGGTCAAATTACAGCCGCATAAGAGTTTGGTAGCGAATGCTCGCCTCACAACTACACCACAAGTCAGCCGGGATTTGGGGAATAAAATTGTGCCACCTATCCTGCGGGAAGACCCACAAGTGACTCGACCCTTCCAATTTACGAAGAGCCGGGGTACTGACCCTGGATTAAGTGTACTGGAACTGAGCGACGTTGCAGACCACAACGTTGTCACTCCAGATGAACCTTTGAAATTATTAGTTGATGTTCCCCTAGCCCACAATGAATACATTCTTCCTGTCGGCTATGACGGTGAGTTTTATTTGCCCTTAGGTCGCGCTCAGAGCATTCAAAATGGCAAAATAGAAATTATTTTAGAGCAATTACCAGCGCCTGTTTCTCAAGGAGAACGCAGCTTTCAAGGAGCTATTCGCATCTTCTTTGAAAAACTCATCAGCGAAGAATTTGGGCGGGAGTTTAAGTACCCAATATTAGCAGCAGTTGATGTCGGAGAAAACAAAAAAGTCACCTATAAACGGGATACGGGTGAAGTTAAACAGCGAGTGGCGCAAGCAAAACGGATTGCCCTCTACATCCACGGGATTATCGGCGATACTCAAAGTTTAGTTGAGAGCATAAAACAGCCAGTATTGCAAGCAGATGGGCAAAAGCTTTCCATCAGCCAACTTTACGACGTCATTCTCACCTTTGACTACGAAAACTTGAATACTTCAATTGAGCAAAATGCTCAGTATTTGAAACAACGATTAAAAGAAGTGGGTTTGGGAGAAAACCACGGTAAAGAATTCCATATCATCGCTCACTCAATGGGTGGTTTGGTCTCTCGTTGGTTTATTGAGCGAGAAGGCGGTCATAAAATTGTCCAACACCTGTTTCTTTTAGGTACACCCAATGCAGGTTCTCCTTGGCCAGTTGTTGAGGATTGGGTAAAACTCAGCCTGGGCATTGCACTCAACGGTCTTTCTCTGATTGCTTGGCCTGCAAAAGTCGTGGCTATGCTGATGGGCACTCTAGAAAAAAATATTAGGGTAGCCTTAACTCAGATGAACCCTGGTTCTGATTTTATCAGATTTCTCGCAGCTAGTGACGATCCTGGTATTCCCTACTCGATTATCGCTGGTAATACGTCCATTGTTCCGGCAGCATTGGAGCGATCGCCAGGAAAATTGAGTGTGCTAGAACGGCTACAACAAAGTTTATTTAAGAAAGTTCTCGAATTCCCCTTCTTTGGCGTGCCGAATGATATTGCTGTGACTGTAGAGAGTATCAAGAGCATTCCAAAAGAGCGATACGCGGAGCGTGACGCCGAAGGCGTATCGCATCCTCCCAAAATTCTAGAAGTTCCATGCGACCACATGAGTTACTTTGGGACTGAATTCACCACAATTGGATTAGAAGCTTTGATTGCGGCTATTACACAACAGAAATAAACAGTAAAAAGGCACTCATTAGACATTCTCTTGTTTGAAATAAGTGCCTTTATCACCTTTGCATTTATACGCTTAGGAGCTACATTTATGTCAAAATATAAATTTAACCGTAGTTTCGCTATTATTATCGGTATTAATAATTATGAAAATGGCATCCCAGAACTAGAAACAGCAGTTCCAGATGCTCTCAAACTCGCTCAAATTATCCAAGAGCAACATCAAAACCTCAAACAGCAATATCAAGCGCAAAATAAGTATGAAGTCCAGTTGCTATTGAATCAACGCGTTACCCTCAAAAAGCTCAATCAATTAATTGAAGACTTTAAAAAAGGGCAAATATTTCTCGACAAAGAAAAAGTGACAGTGAACAACGATGATCGCGTTCTCTTCTACTTTGCTGGACATGGAATCGCCTTGGAAGCTTTAGAAAATCAAGAAGGACCAGTAGGTTACCTCATTCCCCAAGATGCCACATTAGGGGATAGCACTACCTACTTACCAATGCAGGAGTTACACGATGCCCTCAACGCACTTCCGTGTCGGCAGATGTTAGCAATTCTAGATTGCTGCTTTGCTGGTGCTTTCCGTTGGGCAAGCCTCAAGCGAGAGATTGTGCCCAAAGTCACAGTTTATAAAGAACGCTATGACCGTTTCATCTGCGATGCAGCTTGGCAAGTGATTACTTCTGCGGCTGACGATCAAAAAGCTTTAGATTCTTTGGGACAGCGAGGGAAAGTCATCGACGGGAACGAAGTTCACTCTCCCTTTGCGAAAGCTCTTTTTGATGCTTTACGCGGGGGAACTGATGAAGGTGCAGACTCTAATAAAGATGGTATCATCACAGCAACTGAGCTTTACTTATATCTGCGCGATCGCGTGGAAATTCTCACAGAAAATCACTACAAGCGACAAACCCCCGGTCTATGTCCACTCAAAAAACATGATAAAGGGGAGTTCATCTTTCTATTACCGAATTTTGACCGAGATAAATTGGAAGATGCGCCACCACTAAACCTAGAAAATAATCCATATAAAGGATTGCAATCCTATAATGAAAAAGACAGTGATTTGTTCTTTGGTAGAGAAAAACAGATTGAAAAGCTTTACCAGAAAGTAGTTGATAACAAACAGCGATTAACATTAGTATTAGGTGCTTCTGGGACAGGTAAATCTAGTCTGGTGAAAGCTGGACTTATCCCTAAACTAAGGAAGGATGATAAAACTTGGTCTATTCTTCCCACTTTCCGACCAGGGGAGTCTCCCTTCAAGTCATTGAATAACGTACTAAAAAAATGGGTCAAGCAGCCTTTAATCCCCACTTCCCCTGAACCAATATCTTCTGATTTACTCACCCTAAGCGAAGAAAGCCTTGCCAATTGGTTCAATAATAATCCTGAAGCAAAGCTAATGGTGGTTATCGATCAGTTTGAAGAATTAATAACTTTATGTAAGAGTGAAGAACGAGAGCAATTTCAGAAACTTATTAAAAATTCACTAGCTACATATTCCGACAAAATCCATGTAGTTATTAGTCTGCGACTCGACTTTGAAGCTCAGTTTCAAACCTCCGTGCTCAAAGACTTTTGGAATAGTGATACTCGGTTTGTAGTGCCACCAATGACCCAAGATGATTTAAGGGAAGTTATTGAAAAACCAGCTTCACAAAAAGTTTTATATTTTGATCCTCCCAGCTTGGTAGACGAACTAATTAACGAAGTCGTACAAATGCCGGGAGCTTTACCTTTGCTTTCTTTTACCCTGAGTGAATTGTATTTGAAGCATTTAGGCGATCGCACCAGGGATAACCGCGCCTTAACGAAGAAAGATTACGAAGAGTTGGGAAGAGTGTTTGGTTCTATAACTAAACGTGCTAACGAGGAATACGAGCGGTTAGTTAGAGAAAACCCCGCTTATGAAAAAACAGTGCGTTGGGTAATGTTGCGGATGATTTCATTGCAGGGTGGGGAGTTAGCAAGGCGACAGGTTTTAAAGTCTGAATTGGTTTACCCTTCTCAGGAACAAAGCGATCGCGTGCAAACAGTCATCGAACGCTTTTCTCAAGCCCGTTTAATCGTTGCAGGTTCTAATCCCCAAGGTGAAACTTATGTAGAGCCAGCCCATGATGCTTTGGTGCAGGGGTGGGATAAGATACTGAGGTGGAAAGATGAAGATGCCCTAGATTTAGTTTTACAACGGAGTCTAGACGCACAGGTAAGTAGTTGGAACAACAATGGAAAACCATTAGCACGATTGTGGCATGATGATGACCGTTTGCCTCTATTGAAACAACTGCTAGAGGATGAAGCAAAAAACTGGTTGAATGAGCAAGAGACAGACTTTGTTGAACAGAGTATCAAGCAAAAAAGAAAACAAGAAGATGAACTGACACAAAACCGGATTAATGAATTAACTCCATTGGCTAACTCTCGTTTCAGAGATCACGAGCAACTTGAAGCATTAACTTATATTTTGAGGGCAGGTAAACTCCTCCAAAAACTTATTCGTGAAAATTCCCCCCATCTGAGTCAAGAAACCCGCCTTAATACTCAATTAGTTCTTCAGCAAATCCTCAGCAAAGTAGAGGAAAAGAACCGTTTCATGCTTCAAAGTAGAATTGCTCATGCTATAGATTTCAGCCGTGATGGACAGATAATTGCCACGGTTGACGACGAAAGCGGGATTGTGAAGCTTTTTGATCCAGAAGGGAAACAGATTAACCCTCGGCAAATGAATGGCGATATGCTGATGGAAATATTTGATGTTCCCGAAGGCGAAATCATTACCTTGAGAGGTGGTTCTAAGTATTTATATTTATTGAATCCAGATGGTACATTGCGGCTTCTGAATTTATATTTAAGTCCTGACGGTGGGATATTTGCTCAACGTGGGCAGCGAGGCGAAGCGAGAGTAAAACTTTATAGTAGTCGAGACGGTGCGGAACTAAATACTCTCACAGGGTTTCATGAAGATACATTTATGACAGTTGCTTTTAGCCCCGATAGTCAGGTAATTGCTTCAGGGGGTTGGTACGGGTTCTTATACCTTTGGAACCGAGATGGAGAACTGATAACACAACAAAATGCGGGTGGGGGTTCATTGAACACAATAGATTTTAGCCCCAATGGAGAGATGCTTGCCACAGGAAGTAATGACGGTAAAGTTAGACTTTGGAACCTGGACGGTACACCGATGAAAGAATTCCAAGCCCATCGCGATACGATTTGGGGGTTATGTTTTAGTCCCAATGGAGAGATGTTTGCTACAGGAAGTAATGACAGAAGTGTCAAACTTTGGCAGCCAAATGGCATACAAGTGAAAACACTAGAAGGACATAAGGGTATAGTTCGCGCAGTTGCGTTTAACCCCAATGACAGCCAGAATCTTGCCTCGTCGAGTGATGATGGTAGCGTCAAAATTTGGAATTTAGGCGGCACAGGTCTAAAAATTTTGGATCGACATGAGGATTCGGTTAATAAGGTTCGTTTCAGTCCTGACGGTAAAACAATTCTCACTACAAGTGGGCATGGAAAAGTCTCGTTCTGGAGAACTGACGGCACGTTGTTCAAACAAGAAAGTTGGCACAATGGGCCAATTTCAACATTAGATTTCAGCCCCAACGGTGAGAAGATTGTTACGGCAAGTGGGGATAAAGAGGTTATACTTCGTAATTCAGATAGTGATTTTATAGCCAACATTAAACAGTGGGACGGCAGTGAATGGGATGGAATTGAAGTATTAGGAGCAAGCTTCAGTCCTAACAATCAAGTGATTGCACTGGCAGATCAGCAAGGTTCAGTCAAACTCTACAATTTAGGCGACGGCACTTTTACAACTTTGCGTGATGGGTCTGGCGACCCTTCCCATGTCTGGGCAGTAAAATTCAGTCCTAATGGCAACATACTTGCCTCTGCACATCATGAAGGAGTGGTCGCACTATGGCAAGACGGTACTTTACTCAACACTTTGCCTCGCGATCAGAATTACACAACGTTTACGAAAACTGATGGTGTTTATTACAATTCCGTTCTCGGAATAGATTTTAGCCCTAACGGTGATCTAATTGCCTCAGCGCATATAGATGGAACAGTCAAACTCTGGAAGCTAGATGGCAGTTCAGATGAACCTCTTATCCTTGGTGAGCCTAGTAGCAATATTCTAGTACGTTCATTACGTTTTAGCCCCAAAGGTGATCTGATCGCCTCAGCATATACAGATGGAACGGTCAAACTCTGGAATTTAAATGGCTCGTTGCACAAAATCTTAGAGGGGCATAAAAGTGGTGTTACTGCGGTTGATTTTAGCCCTAACGGGAAGACCCTAGCCTCTGCCAGTGAAGATAAGACAGTAATTCTGTGGGATTTAGAGCGAAGTCAAGATCTAGATGGACTATTGCAGCGCGGTTGCGAATGGGCAGAAGGTTATTTGACAAATAATCCTAATATTACCAATGAAGATCGCCAAATAATACTCAACATTAATAAAAATCCCTGAAACGGCGTTGCAGAGAAAGCGGGATGATTTTATTATATGTGCTTACTAGAAAACTTTTTTCTTCTCCTGTCGGAGACGCTATGCGAAGGCGCTCTTTGCGTCTTCTCCTTCCCTTCGGGACGCTGCGCGAACAAAGACGCGAAGCGCGTTGGCGGAAGCCTCTCGAAGAGAAGGCGGTTCGTACTTCATCCCCTCTTTGTGCAACGCCCCTGAAACTCCTGATTTTACAAGATTGCAATTGTGAACAATCAATAGGATTTGATTTGAGCGGCACTCATTTCATCAGGAGCTTTTTTATCCAGCAGCACCTCCACCAAAGGAATACCAAACCACCCTCCCGTATCGCCTCCCGCCCAACAGTCTCCCTGACAAACGGAGAAATTTTCGTCTGCAAGTTGCTTAAATTCCTCTACAGCACTTATATCTTGTTCCTCATAGCCCGCAGGGTGAAAAATTCTGCCAATGTATTTTCCTTGTAAACGAATTTGTCCAATGACACAAATGCCGTCTCCAACGCTGTAAACGCCCTGACTAGCATTGCGGGAGTAAATTGCAATATATCCTCCATCATTGCCTTGATAGCGATTGACTGTTGGCAAAATGCGCTCTTGGTAGCCCGGTGCGGGATGATTGATGACACTTCCCTCACCTACATATACTCGGAAATCTTCAGAAAGCATCCAGTTTTCCATACAGTTTTCCCAATTAATGTTGTTTTTTATCCTAGCCCACTAACGCACCGCAACCCTAGTAGCGACTGTCTTGAAAGTCAAGCGATCCCGTTCGCGGACCGTGTGCTTTGCACCCAGCGCTGCTGCTTCCAGCAGATCCCCATCTCTGTGACGACATCCACTCACCAACCGCCGCAAATCCCGACAAGTAAGTTGCAGCAGGTGCGATCGCCTCCAGCGCTGCACTCTTTTGTTATCGCCAGCCTGAAGAAAATATCGCGCCGATGCACAACTCAACGACACCTTGTCAAACCTTAAAACTTTCCCAAAAAATGCACCGTCAAGGATTGTTGCAATAGTATACAAGGGAATCTATCCGTAGATTTTGGCTGACTATAGGGGGTAGCTTGTGGAATTTTTGTCTGATTCTGTCGTACTATCACGTATGCAGTTTGCCTTAACTGCATTATTCCATATGCTCTGGCCCGTCCTTACCACAGGTATGGGAATTTACCTGGTTATCGTTGAAGGAGTATGGCTTAAGACTCGTAATCCTGACTACTATCTTCATGCTCGTTTCTGGTCTAAGTTTTACGTCCTGAATTTTGGGATTGGTGTTGCAACTGGTATTCCAATGGAGTTTCAGTTTGGCACAAATTGGTCGCGCTTTTCGGAAGCCGCAGGAAACTTTTTTGGCAGTGTGATTGGGTTTGAAGCCTCTTGGGCATTCATGCTAGAAGCTGCTTTCCTAGGGATTATGCTTTTCGGTTGGGAGCGCGTCAATCCCATAGTTCACTTTCTCTCCACCATCCTTGTTGCAGTTGGCGCAAACCTATCAACTCTGTGGATTTTAACAGCAAACTCTTGGATGCAAACCCCAGCGGGTGGGGAACTTGTGAATGGCAAGTTTATTGTGCATGATTATTTTCAGGCGATCGCCAATCCGTTTATGAAGAACAGTGTTCTCCATATGTTCTTTGCCACATTGGAGACTTCCCTGTTTGTCATTGGGGGAATTAGCGCTTGGTACATTCTCAATCGTCGTCAAGAAGCTTTCTTTTCTAAGTCTTTGAAGATTGCTTTGGCTGCGGCGATCGCCGTTGCTCCATTGCAGATATACATTGGGCATTTGAGTGGCGAACAAGTCTATCACTATCAGCCTTCAAAACTAGCCGCAATGGAAGCACAGTGGGAGACAACACCCGCTGGACAGCCAGCGGATTGGAGTTTGCTGGCTCTCCCGAACGAGAAAGCACACAAAAATGACTGGGAAATTACCGTTCCTAATGCCTTAGGATACATTCTGGAATTCAAGAAAAACCTCACATATCCAGTACGCGGATTGAGTGAGTGGAAACCAGAAGACCGTCCTCACATGATTGGTTTAATTTACTACGCTTTCCGCACCATGATTGCGATTGGATTTTTCTTCGCCGGATTGATGCTCTTAAGTGTCTTGCAGTGGTTGCGCGGTAAACTCTCAGCAGAAAATATTGCCCAACAGCGTTGGTTGATGCGTGCTTGGGTCTTTGCAGCGCCTCTAGGATACATTGCCGTAGATTCAGGCTGGATTGTGCGTTGTGTTGGACGACAACCGTGGATTCTCTACGGGCAAATTCGCACCGTTGATGGGGCATCTAATATACCTGCAAGCAATGTTTTAGTCTCACTGACTAGTTTTGCGATCGTCTACAGCATTTTGTTTGTTGCAGTCTTGTATTTTGGCAGCCGCATTATTCGTAAAGGTCCAAATTTAGAACTCCCAGTGCCTGGTGTTGACCCCAACAGACCTGCCGTAAATACAACTCCTGGGGAATTTGTGCCAGACGAGCGTCCTGTAGAAGCACAACAATAAATAAAAGTCAAGGTTAAATAACTTCTTTCAATTTTGACAAGTATCCTAACCTACTGGTTTTATCATTAATTTTGAAAGGTTCGTAGTTAGCGCTTTAGCGCGAGAGTGAGTCTAGGACTAAAGTCCTGACTACGAACTTATACAACCATCATTATTAATGCGATGAACCACTAATGCTAGATGCAATCAATGCACAACATCCAAAGAGGTTGTATGGAAACGCTAGAGTATTTTCTGCCCCAAGTATGGTTTGTTATTTTAGCCCTTTTCTTGTTCCTCTATGTAATGCTTGATGGGTTTGATTTAGGGGTAGGTATCTTATCTGTCACTTCACAAGATGAAGAACGTCGTAGCATTTTGATGACCAGCTTGAGCAACATTTGGGACGCCAATGAAACCTGGCTGGTTCTTATGGCTGGTGGGCTTTTTGGAGCATTTCCCTTAGCTTATGGCACAATTCTCAACGCGTTGTACATCCCAATTTTCACTATGGTGTTTGGGTTCATCTTTCGGGCTGTTGCGTTTGAGTTCCGAGAGTTAGCAAACCGAAAAATCTTTTGGAATTTTGCCTTTGGTGCTGGGAGTTTTGTCGCAGCCCTCGGTCAAGGTTTCGCCCTTGGTGCTGTGTTAAAAGGGATTGCAGTTGATCAGACGGGTCACTTTATCGGCACACCGTGGGATTGGCTGAGTTGGCAATCAGTATTGGTGGCTTTGACTTTAATTCAAGCATATGTCCTCATTGGCTCAACTTATCTTGTTTGGAAAACGACAGGGGAATTGCAAACAACTCACTACAGAACTGCAAAAATTGCGGCTTTGACAACACTGATTGGTGCTATTTTCATCACAATTACGACACCTATATTTTATGAAAGTGTCAGGACTCGCTTGTTTCAGCAGCCGCTCGTTTATATCTTTGCCGTCATTCCCATACTGGGAGTTCTGCTCATTTGGCAACTTCTTCAAAGCCTAAATCGTCAAGAAGAAAGAGCGCCTTTTGTTTGGACCATTCTTCTTTTTGTTCTCACATTTTTGGGATTGGGGTTAATTGTTTTCCCTTATATTATTCCCATGAAAATCACCATTTATGAAGCATCTGCTGACCCCAGTTCACTGGTTATCATGATTATTTTCATTGGCTTTCTCATCCCCGTTATGCTGTTCTACAACATCTACCAGTACATTGTTTTCCGGGGCAAAGTGACTGGCGGTCATTACGAGGGGTAACGCAGCAGTTATGACTGAAGTTCCTTTTGAGGACAGAGTTTAGTTTGTACCTCACCCTGTTGGAATCCGCTATAAATTAACGGACACTTGCACGCCACTTGCGGGACTCGGGGGTTTCCCGCGCCTTGGCGACTGGCGTAAGCCCAAAGCGTGCCGAAGGCATCACCCGAAGGGGGATTACCCGAATTGAACTAAAGCGTTAAGAAGAACTCAGAACTCAGTTGGGCATCCCCATAAAGAAATTTAGGGAATTTAAAACAGTGAACAGTGAACAAAAAACTGATAACTGGTAACTGATGACTGATAACTGATTACACAAGGACGCCGTATTCCGCACTATCGTGCCGCTACGCTAACGTACGTAGTATGGAGTCATAGATTTTGGCAGACTTCCATGTTGAAAAACAGGCGGCTCACTTCCTTTTTACCGTTGATTATTCTGACTACTGAGTTCTGTGTTCTGAGTTCAATCTTGCGGTCAAGCTTTTATTTTAGGAACTGACTCAAGCTTTTGGGGTCCAAAAAGTTCTAGACTGAAAAATGCATCTAGTAGCGTTAGGATCTTGACGAAATCACCTGTGCGAAAAATAGTTATTGCCGGTAACTGGAAAATGTTCAAAACCCAGGCAGAATCCCTGGAGTTTTTAAAGGGATTTCTGCACAGCTTGGACGAAACGCCTCCAGACCGAGAAGTGGTACTATGCGTCCCCTTCACCGACTTAAATGTTTTGTCCAAGAATTTGCATGGAAGCCGTGTCCAATTGGGGGCGCAAAATGTTCACTGGGAAGAAAGTGGAGCCTATACGGGTGAAATTTCCGGACTGATGCTCACAGAAATTGGGGTGCGCTACGTTATTGTCGGTCATAGCGAACGGCGGCAATACTTTGGTGAAACGGACCAAACCGTTAACCTGCGCCTCAAAGCTGCTCAACGGTTTGGTCTTATCCCAATTTTATGTGTAGGTGAAACGAAACAACAACGAGATGCGCTTGAAACAGAATCACTGATTATCAAACAACTAGAAAAAGACCTAGTGGATATTGATCAGGAGAATTTGGTCATTGCATACGAACCAATTTGGGCGATCGGCACTGGTGACACTTGTGAAGCCAAGGAAGCCAATCGGGTCATAAGTTTGATTCGCAGCCAGTTGAGCAATCCTGATGTGCCAATTCAATACGGGGGTTCGGTCAAGCCGAATAATATAGACGAAATCATGGAGCAACCAGAAATTGATGGCGTTCTCGTGGGAGGAGCAAGTCTGGAACCTGCGAGTTTTGCCAGAATTCTTAATTATAAGTAAATTTTCAGCAACCACACTAAGGTGGGCAAAGCCCACCTCACTCGTTATTAATTTATGACACGCAAGTTGATCATAAGAGAACGCTGTTTTGAGTGGGGACAGCGAACATATCTCATGGGGGTTCTCAATGTCACGCCTGATAGTTTTAGTGATGGTGGAGAATTCAATACAATCACTGCTGCTGTAACACAGGCACAAGCAATGGTAGCAGGTGGTGCAGATATTATCGATGTCGGTGGTCAATCAACTCGACCAGGAGCAGAGCAAATAACTCTTGCAGAAGAAATCGAGCGAGTCCTGCCAGTGGTACGAGTTATGCGAAAAGAAATACCAGTGCCGATTTCTGTAGATACAACAAGCTCCTCTGTTGCCAAGGCTGCGGTGGAAGCAGGTGCAGATATAGTTAATGACATTTCCGGCGGTACGTTTGACCCACAAATGTTGCCGACTATAGCGAGTATGGGTGTGCCAATAATATTGATGCATATTCGGGGAAACCCGCAGACAATGCAACAATTCACTGATTATCAGGATTTGATAGAAGAGATTTATAGTTTTTTGACAAAACAAATTACCGCAGCCACGGCTGCGGGTATTGATAAAGGAAAAATAATTATCGACCCAGGTATCGGCTTTGCTAAGAACTCCGAGCAAAATTTAGAAATTTTTCGCCGTTTACCGGAGTTACGTCAACTCAACTGTCCTATCTTAGTAGGAGCATCACGTAAAAGTTTCCTTGGTCGCATTTTAAATCAACCAGACCCGAAAGCGCGAGTCTGGGGAACGGCGGCGGCGTGTTGTGCTGCTATCTTTAATGGGGCTGATATCCTCCGAGTTCACGATGTTAAAGAAATGCGCGATGTATCTTTGGTTGCTGATGCAATTTTCCGACAATCTTTGCAAGTCTTGCCAAACTAGGTAGAACCATTTTCATTACTCTTGCCATTACCTTCTTCAGATATTGACTCGGAAATCAAATCCATCATTTCACCGCCTTTGCCTGGGTCTACAAAGACAACTTTGGCATTCTGGCTTTCACCCAGTTTGTAGCTGGCATTGATGTAATCTTGAGCCACGAGATAGCGCAGAATTTCCTTACTTTCAGGACTGGAGCGCAAGACTTCAGAGATGATTTGCATTGAGGTTTTGGTACCTTCTGCTTTCTTAATTGCCGCTTGCCGCTGCCCTTCTGCTTCTAAAATTGCAGCGCGGCTATTAATTTCCGCTGCCCGCTGCTCTTCCATTGACTTCCGCACGCTCTCAGGCGGTGTAATACTCTGAATATCTACCCGGAGAATATCAACTCCCCAGTCTGCCGTTGTCCGATTCAACTCGTCTAATAAGGCTCTGTCCATCTCAGCTCTGGAAACGTTGGTTTCCTCCAAGGTATTTTGGGCAATGACTTCCCGCAGCGTTGTTGTCGCAAGCTGTGTCAGAGACCCTTGGAGGTCGTCAATTTCATAAAAGCTCTTCTCTATGTTTTTGATGCGCCAGAACACGACAGCATCAACTTCCAAGTAGATATTATCTTTGGTGATGATGTTTTGAGGTTTAATGTCTAAAAACTGCTCTCGTGTTGTGTCCTCCATCACAATCTGATCTAGCAAGGGAACAATAAAGTTTAGTCCTGGTCTTAGTCTGCGATGATACCGCCCCAAGCGTTCAACTAAGGCTTCATTGCCTTGATTCACAAGTTTTGCAGACCCTAATGCATATCCTATAAGCACTAAGACTATGGCAATAATTGGTTCCATGTACTCTCCTATTCGTTTGACGGAATTAACCGTAAGGACACGGCACTACCATGTCCTATCTTCAGTCTAATGTCCAGAATGTGTAATGTAATTATCACAAGTTGCAGTACCAGGCAAGAGTCTGGAGAAAAGTAAACAACATTTGCAACCATTTGGCATTGGACATGGCTATTAAATCACCAAGGGAGTTGCGTGTTCAAGCATATTTTTTGTAATTAATTTTACAATGATAATCATAAGTGTTTAACTGGAGGAGATATCATATGAGGTGGGCAAAATACCCACTTCATATGATAGAATTAAGCTATTTTTCCACAGGCTCCAACCACGTTTTGATACTTGCTGGTAACTCGGAAACAAGACGCAACGGTAGCTCAGGTGTAGAGAGAGATTGAGCGTAAGCTGGTTTTAAAAAAGGTTGGTAAATTTTCGCTTCTGGTGTGAGTTGTTTGATAAACGCCAAACTGACACCTTTGGTTAATTGACGTAAAGATTTGGTTTCTTCACCTCGCCGTTCTTTGACAATAGTGGTGGCTGCACTGGCTGGGTATATTGGATCACTAATACTCAAGTGAGTGCCACCAATAGCAGTTAACAGATATTTCTCACCCCGTAGTTGGATAAAAGGTTCTATTTGATGCTTCAGCGCTGGGGTGAGGGCGTCTTCGGTTCCAGTTAAGACTAAGACTGGCTTGGTGACTTGAGTTAGACCTTTTTTGCCAAAGAGTTTGCCTACTAGGGGGTTAAGAGCGATCGCACTCTTGACTCGCTCATCTTGCAACCTCAGTTTGTTATCTCGTAAGGAAGCAGCGGCGCACTGCAACCAGTCACCAGGAGCTTCGCTGATATTTAAAGAATCTTTACAGAACTTACGCAATTCCTCTAAGTCTACCTCTCCTCCTACCAAAGCCAAAGCTGTATAACCTCCCAAAGAGTGACCAATGACAGTAACTTTTTCAGTGTTTAATGTGCTTTGAAATTGTCCAGGTTGAGTCTTCAGTTTTGCCAGTTCATCCAGCACAAAGCTGACATCTTTTGGTCGGTTAATAAATTCAGTAGCAGGTAGGATCTGTGCCAAATTCTTTGTATCTGAAGTACTAACAGCAGCGACGTTGCTACCAGGATGTTCAAGAGCAACAACATTCATGCCATGAGAAGCTAAATGACGTGCTAGATAGTTCAAAAATCTCCGATTTGCCCCAAAGCCATGGGAGAGGACAACCAGTGGGTCTTCGGTTTTACCTTGACTCCAATAAATGTCTACAGGAATAGTACGGTTACGCTGTCGGTCATTCAAGACGATTGTCTGCTGCTGTACGATTTCATGACCCAGCGCTGCTGGATCGAATGCTGCTTTGAAGGGGATGTTACTTTTGGCAGACAACTCTCGTTCTAGTAACAGACCCAGGGCTTGACTTTGTAAGTGATTTGGGTTAAATTCTACTGCAAAACCGATAGCTTTAGTAGCGTCTACGGTTATATTCTCTGCTGGGTAAGCTCGCAAGAAACTCAGCGCGCTAAAACCGTTGGCTTGCCGCAATGCAAAATTTAGCGCTGCCTTGATGCTTTCTACGGTACTGCCTGGTATTGCTCCGCCTATGGATGAGATGAACTGTCTACCTCCAGGCGATCGCACCAGCTCGTCGATGAACTTGTCCGCAACAGCAGGATCAACTTCCAATCGCTTAGTCAGTAATTCTCGCACTTCAGGTGTTAACACCGATGAGAAGACTTGCAGCCCTTCTGGTAGTCTCCCGGTTTTGGCAAACTTTTCTAAGTCTGCGATCTCTACCGACTGCTGAAATGGTCCCAGGCGGATGGTAACTGTTTGGGCTGCTAAGGTAGAGGGCATTGCCGCACCCCAACCCAAAGTGAGGGTCAAACTGTACAGTAATCCTTGTGCCCAGGATGCCTTACGCCGATTTCTGCCAAGCTGAAACTGCATATCAGTCATTCGTCATTAGTTATTAGTTATTAGTAGCCCATAACTCATGACTTTATAAGTTGAAATGCAGTTTCATGCAAGTGTAACGTTCTCTCCCGTTAAGCTTGCGCTATAACGGGAGCTTCTCGGATCTAGAATAAAGACTACATTCTCAATAAATTCAAATATTTTCGTTGCGATACGCCAGGGGTATTGCTTCGCATATCACACCTCAAAATAGTTGATCTGCCTCCGTATGAAATGGAAATAGCCTTTTCCACCTGCTGTTAATCTAGAAACATACACCCACAAGCAGCAGCACCCACTATGAAGAGAGAAGTTTTTAACTATCCTCCCAGTGTGGAAGTCTTAAAGTTATTAACGCCAGGTTCCTTAAAACAAAACTTAGCGAAAGCGGTAAGATTATGGGTTATTTTACGTTCTATTTATGGAGATGATGGTGATGGAGTTAAATTAGAATTAGAAGAAAAATTTACTTTCCTTCAATGGCGCGATTTATTTTTTCTAGATGCAACAAAGCAACATTCACGCGATAAAGCTCCAATTTTACATCATGAAGAATGTCGCTGCACCACAAAATTAACTGAGTGGTTGTTTGCATCAAGTCTAAGTATTGAGAAAAGTCAATGGTCTGTGTCATTCCAAAAATATTATTCCATCCAACCTGATGAATTAGAAAGTTTACTCTTGACTGGAATCATGAGTTGTTGCAAAAAAAATAGTCAGCAATATAACGAAGTTACTATTAATGACAGACAAAAATCTCAGCGGTTTTCTAAATCTTTATCTAATGGGCGTTTATTTGCTGTAACCAGCCGAAATTTGAAAGAACATGACTTTCAATCATTAATCAATTTTGGATGGTTAAAAAAAACAAACACTCTAGAAAAAGGAAATAAAGTTGAATACTTTAAAGTAGATAGGTTTCCTGAGTTTTTCTTGGCTCGTCTTCAAGAAGTAGAAATTCCTAACGAACAGTTTACAAATGAAGAATTATCTGCTTTCAATAATTCATTATCTCAACCAATTAATGGTATTCAGCGATTTTTCATTCATGCAGAATATATAGTTCATCCCCGGCTATATGAGCGCGTTGAGTTACTGCAAAAGCAGTTAAAAAATATTTGGGCACAAGATAAAATACCGTTGGTGAAGTTAACTTATCAAAGTGCCAAACTATTTCATGATACTGTTGATTGTATTGTTTATCCTGTTTGCATTTACTACTACCAACGCGCACCTTATCTATTTGCTTATGGTCAAACTCCCAAGCAAGATGACGAAAACCGTTGGAGCAAAATAGATTGGTATGACTATCGCCTTGACCGAATTCTCAAATTAGATGAATTGCCAAAAAATCATGTAGATTATGCAGATATCCCCAAACACTTTTTAGATAAATGTCAAGGGCAATATCCACCAACTCCTGATGATATTAAACAAAAAATGTCAGATGCTTGGGGATTTGATATCTACCAACCACAGGAGTTACTAGTATTAAAATTTGACCAGTATTTTTATGGAAATAACATCAAAGGAACCGAACGCGACGAAATGTTTACAAAAATTACCCGTCAACAGGTTGAGAAATTGGTGAAATCTTACACTCCTTCAGCATCAACACAACAAAAACATCTGCTTTCAACCTTACAAGCTCGTTCACCAAACGATATTTACTGCAAAGTCGATTATCGCGTTAATGATAATAATATCGTGATGCGTTTGCGAGCTTGGGGACCGAAGGTAGAGGTTATCTTACCTTGGGATTTTCGACAGCGCATGGCAGAAGATATAGAAGCGACTTACAAACTTTATAAATAAGAAGCTTGAGAACTAATCAGGGGAATCATACCATGAACTTAAACGCAACAGAAACATCAAAATTAACACATCGTTTTGAACAAGCTTTGGTTTACGCCACCAGACTTCACGCCAAACAAACTAGAAAAGGAGGAGGTAACGTACCTTACATTAGCCATCTATTAAGTGTAGCAGCGCTGGTATTAGAAGATGGTGGTGATGAAGATGAAGCCATAGCAGCATTATTACATGATGCGATCGAAGACCAAGGAGGGAAAGCAACCCGCGAAGTTATTTTAAATATGTTTGGTGAAAGAGTCTGTGAAATAGTTGATGGTTGCACTGATACAGATACGATACCAAAGCCACCTTGGCAAGAACGCAAACAGCAATATATTGAAAAGTTGCGTCATGCTTCAGCTTCGATTCGTAGGGTAGTGCTAGCGGATAAATTGCATAATGCGCGTTGTATTTTGAGCGATTTATATAAAGAAGGAGAAGCTGTCTGGCAAAAGTTTAAAGGTGGTAGAGATGGGACTTTATGGTATTACCGCACTTTGCTGGACTTGTTTTTAGGAAGTGATGCTAATTCATGGTCAGTAGAAGAATTAAATCGCATTGTTTGTGAGTGGGAGAATGTGAAATATGATTGATATTGCTAGCAGGTTTCTTGATATTAATAATTTTCAACGTGCTTGGCAAAAGGTAGCCGAAAATCGCGGCTGTGCAGGGGTAGATGGAGAAACTATTGATAGTTTTGCTCGCAATCAAACCCTTAATATTTATCAATTACTAAATGCTGTCGCTCATAGTACTTATCAACCCTCTCCTTGCAAACAGGTAATTATCCCAAAAAAAAACGGCACTCAAAGAGAGTTAAAAATACCAACAGTACGGGATAGAATTGTGCAGCAGGCTTTATTAAATATACTGTATCCATTAATGGAGGATAAATTTTCACCTGCTAGTTTTGCTTATCGTCCCAATTTATCCTATCTCAATGCGGTAGAAAAAATCGCCGATTGGCGAGATATGGGATATCACTGGGTGTTAGATGGGGATATAGTTAAATTTTTTGATAATATCGACCATCACAGGTTATTAAAAGAAGTCAGGCTATATATAGATAATCCGGGAATTTTATGTTTGATTAAATCTTGGATATCAGTTGGAGTGTTAACTGCAGAGGGGTTAGTTTTACCACAAAAAGGTATTCCTCAAGGTGCGGTTATTTCCCCGATTTTGGCGAATATTTATCTACATGAGTTTGATGAATGGGTGAGCGGAACTGATTTAAAACTTGTACGTTATGCAGATGATTTTCTGGTTTTATCGCATACTCAAGAGCGGATTTTGCAAGCCAAGTTAGAAATCATCAATTTGTTGGGTTCGATGGGATTAATGATAAATGTAGAGAAAACCCAAATTACTCATTTTGGGCGTGGGTTTCGGTTTTTAGGTCATGGTTTTTTAGATAATGCCATTTTTCCTGTGAATGTTAACGAGGTGAAGCTGAAATCTGCTATAGAAAAACAAAATAAAGTTCAAAGTAGTAGTAAAAAAAAAGTCCTAAATCTGGGGAAGGAAGCCAGGGAACTAAGGAAAATATCGCAGAAACATATGGCGAATGGAATTCGCTGCTACACAAACCAAGTCCGCCTACGCGGACTTATGTTGAGCCTGCGAAGCCAAACTTTGTTTTTGTAGCCCCAGATTTCCAGTCTGTTAGCGAAGCGGCACGAAGTGCGGGCGCTCGCCAAAATGGGATGCTTACAGATGACGAGAAGCAGAGTGTCTCTGAAGCTATTCCTAAGCTGGAGTCGGGGAACGAAAATATCGCGTATGTGAGAAATATTGCGACCCTACATCAACCCTTTCTTGCAGAAATAGAGACAGAATTACCTCCTCAAAGTGAAGAGGATAACAGTATTTCTCAAAAAAATATTTGGCATCAAGAAATGGCAGCTATCTATCTCATTGAACAAGGCACAAATATCTATAAAGACTACCAACGCTTTATTATTCATGTTTCAGAAAAACCTAAACTTGAAGTCCCAATTCGAGAAGTGCAGCAAATTCTCGTTTTTGGCAACATTCAATTATCAACACCCGTGATTCAAGCTTGTTTACAACAAGAAATTCCTGTATTATTCCTCAGTCAAAGTGGTCAATATCACGGTCATTTATGGAGCGAAGAATCAACGAATTTAGATAATCAATTAATCCAAATTGAGAGACGCAATGACGATAGCTTTCAATTTCAGGTCTCGAAAGCAATTGTTTTCGGTAAATTGATGAATTCCAAACAGCTATTATTGCGATTTAATCGCAAGCGTAAAGTCACAGAAGTAGAAAAAGCTATTTTTGGAATTAGTCAAGATATCGACTCGTTGGATTTAGTCTCTAATTTAGATGCGTTACGTGGTTATGAAGGGATAGCTGCTGCGAGATATTTTCCGGCTTTTGGTCAGTTAATGACTAATTCTAAATTTGAATTTTCTCTGCGTAACCGTCAACCACCCACAGACCCAGTCAATTCTTTATTGAGTTTTGGTTACACGCTGTTATTTAACAATGTTTTAAGTTTTCTTATTGCTGAAGGACTTTCTCCTTATTTGGGGAATTTTCACTATGGGGAAAAGCAAAAACCTTATTTAGCCTTTGATTTAATGGAGGAGATGAGGTCGGTTATTGTTGATAGTTTGGTCTTAAATATTATTAATCATTCTTTACTCAAACCACAAGATTTTGACATAGTTCCTAGCACGGGAGGAGTCTATTTAAATCAGTCAGCAAGACGAGTCTTTCTTAAACAATTTGAAACCCGGATGAATGAAGAGGTCTCTCATCCAGATTTGCAATCTCAAATAACTTATCGCCATGCAATTCAATTACAAGTAAGACGATATAAACGGTGTTTGTTGTCGGGGGTTCCCTATGAACCTTTTTTAAGAGCCGTGTAAATGCTGGTGCTTGTTGTGTATGATATTCCTGATGATAAAAGGCGCACGAAGTTATCTAATTTTTTAGAGGGATATGGGCGAAGAGTCCAACTTTCTGTGTTTGAATGTTTTTTAAGTTTGGAGGAAATGCGAGAACTTTATGCAAAGGTGAAAAAGTTAGTGAAACCAGTGGAGGATAATGTGCGGTTTTACTGGATATCGCAAGAAGCAGTGTCGAGAGTGCTGACTATTGGTGGGGAAACACCTCAACCACCGCCAAAGTATTATGTCATCTAGGTTTGGGGAAGATTAGGGGTGATTTTTAGGTGGTGCATCGACACCACTCGCCAAATCGCCAAAACCCTATATTTTTCGTTGAGTGGTGTCGATTGCTTGTAGGGCAAAGGTTTGAGGTATGTGTGTTGCTCCATTTTGCACAACATTTATAATGTTTTTTAGAGTGGTGTCGATTTGGCGGCTGAAATCCTTACTGGGTAAGGGCTGCTAAACGAACTCCCTACCGATTGGGTTAAATCGGATTAGTTGGAAACCAATTACAGTAGAGGAACCAATAAAAGAAAGAACCACCCCTACCGATTGGGTTAAATCGGATTAGTTGGAAACGCTTGTGCAGGCGTGACAATCAAAAAACCAGCAACAATCAACCCTACCGATTGGGTTAAATCGGATTAGTTGGAAACAAACGTACATCACTTTCAGCCGACATGCCGGTTTCCATCAACCCTACCGATTGGGTTAAATCGGATTAGTTGGAAACAAGCTACAAGCGCATGCAGGTCGCACCCTCCCCCACCCTACCGATTGGGTTAAATCGGATTAGTTGGAAACCAATCCAATGCACGGAGCATCTTGCTAGTTTAAAAACCCTACCGATTGGGTTAAATCGGATTAGTTGGAAACAACAGGTTTCCACTTCTTGGTTTTGGGTAATTCCTTCCCTACCGATTGGGTTAAATCGGATTAGTTGGAAACGTTAATAATTCGGGGGACAGCTTGGGGTTGCGCGACCCCCTACCGATTGGGTTAAATCGGATTAGTTGGAAACCAAGATGCTAGTAAATCTACGTTTTTACCTACACCCTACCGATTGGGTTAAATCGGATTAGTTGGAAACCACGGATTGTCGTCCGTAGAGAACGCTATCTTCACCCCTACCGATTGGGTTAAATCGGATTAGTTGGAAACCTGATTTTGCAAGAACCATCCGAACAGGTAAACGATAATCCCTACCGATTGGGTTAAATCGGATTAGTTGGAAACGAGTACATGGCTTTAGCGTTCACAGGTGCAAAGTGGGCTTCAACCCTACCGATTGGGTTAAATCGGATTAGTTGGAAACGATGCCCGTCCACTCACCGCCTATGCTGGAATGATCGTTGACCCTACCGATTGGGTTAAATCGGATTAGTTGGAAACGTGCTGACTTCATTTCCGTCAAGGCGATATACAACTCCCTACCGATTGGGTTAAATCGGATTAGTTGGAAACACTGGAAAGGTTATCTTTCCAGTTCGATAATTCCAACGCCCCTACCGATTGGGTTAAATCGGATTAGTTGGAAACCTTCCTCTTCCTCTTCCTCCTGCCGGCTGGGCAACCCTACCGATTGGGTTAAATCGGATTAGTTGGAAACGCGATAGCGGCGATAGCGGAAGCAGCAGCAACGATTGCCCTACCGATTGGGTTAAATCGGATTAGTTGGAAACCTGCGACTCTCATTTCGAACAGCATGTCATTCAACACCCTACCGATTGGGTTAAATCGGATTAGTTGGAAACATTGGGATCCTTTCCTGGGTTGGCACCCAGTTTTCCCCTACCGATTGGGTTAAATCGGATTAGTTGGAAACAAATGAGTCGGCAGAAGCCGGATCAATGGAGCCAAGTCCCTACCGATTGGGTTAAATCGGATTAGTTGGAAACAACTTGGGGTATGTCGGGAAAGCCCTCGGGCAGCCCTACCGATTGGGTTAAATCGGATTAGTTGGAAACCAAACTGTTTGCACGGAATATGTCCCAGTTCCCTACCGATTGGGTTAAATCGGATTAGTTGGAATTTGACGAAGGGGTAATAAATCAAAAAATAAACCCTCCATTTTCTGGAGGGATTTTTTACTAAAAACATCGCTACGAAGTTACTCACGCCACATTCAACTTAGTATACTTAGCAATTTTGTATTGAATATCATCCAAAAAAATCACATCATTGGCTATTTCTAAAAGCTGCTGGCTTAACATAGCCTTTTTCGCAACTACGGTTACTTCTGCACCACGTCGTTGAATTTCCTCAAGAGCAGGTCTAAAATCACCATCACCACTCACAAGAATCACCCTATCTTGCTGTTTCACTTCTCCCAACATATCAACAGCAATTTTTACATCATCACCAACAGTTTTAACAGTATTGCTATCAGGTCGAGGTAAAATAGGAAGTCCAATAACTTCATAACGTAAACGTTCTAAATAACTAATAAAACGTTTTTGTCCTTCACTTATGGGTGAATGAACACCAGTGTAATATTTAAAAGTGGTAACAGTTGCATTTTGAGAAAGTTCTACCCGCAAGGCATTATAATCAACTTCAATATGCAAGCTATCGAGAGCAAAACTTAAATTATTGCCATCAATATAAACACGAGTTACCGATGTTTGAGTATCGGGAAGAGATTTCACTGATAATTTTTGAGAAATTGGTAGATGATTTTCAGATTTAGGAGCAGTTTGATTTGCTAACTTTTCAAGTTGAGCAATATTTCCTAAAATGACTTTTTGTTGATGCTGCAGTTTATCTATTTTAGAAAGATAAAGACGCTGGCAGGTATTTTGAGTTTTGACTTTTTTCTCAAGTTTATTTAATTCACCCTGTGCGTCAGAAAGTTTCGCTTGCAGGCAGCTATTTTCTTTGGTTAATAGAGTTAATTGCTTCTGGTTATTGGCATCTAATTTGTGCTGCTTGACTAAGATTTCTCTAGAAATAGCTCCCAATGCAGCTATTTCACCCAACACTCTCAGTAGAGGTTGTCTACTAGTAGTTCCAGTCAAGATGCACGCTAGAGATACAACCATTGTGATTGGGAATAATTGAGTACGTTTCATTTCTACTACTCGCTAATCTTTGGCTTTGATGTCTTTAATTTAGTGCGTTAGTGGAAAGCGATGTTTCCAGTTATAGCAGTCGCCAAAGCCGTTAGGACAAGTCGGCGGTAGACACCTTCAACAGCGTACATTGTGAATTGATTGTTGTCCTAAGCTTCTTGTCCGTTGCTATATAGTCCTCGGTTAAAGGTTATTTGTGAAAATTTTATAGGTGTAAAGACTGTGCCCAATCGCACCCGCAAACCATCTGATCTGAACTGTATTGAATTATAGTCAAGATTCCCGACTTTTTAAGGAAGTGGGTAATCTGAGTAAAGAAAAAGAGGAAAGAGCATTTTCCACCAATGAGTTTTAATCATAAATAAGAAAACACAAACCCAAAAGAAATAGTGAGAGTGTATGGTAAATACTCGTCGGGTGATGATTCTTGCAGATGGTGATAACGCTTTTATGGCAGCACAAAATTTTAATCGCAAAATAAACTGGCATAAAGTGCGGGACTATTTAGCAGACCCAAAAGAGGGGAGAGAACTGCTAGAAATGGTAATTTATCTTGGTTTACCTCCCGCTAAAGAAAGGTTTGAAGAACAGCGAAAAAACAAAGAAAAATTTATCTACTGGGCAAGAAGTAATGGTTTTTTAGTTGTGACTAAAGAAGGTAAAGCTAAGGGAGATGAATACGAAAATAACGTTGATGTTGTGATGGCTATGGATGCTATTGAATTGGCTTTAGAAATTAAACCAGATATTGTTGTTTTGGTGACAGGAGATTCTGATTTTGCCTATTTAGCAGAAAAACTGAGAAGAAGGGGAATTCGGGTTGAGGTAGCTTCAGTTGAACAATCTCTAGGAAGTGAGTTAAAAAATTCGGCTAATAGTGTAGTGGATCTAACTGAGGTGTTTGATAAATTTGACCAGCATGATACCAGACAAAATTATCACCGCATTGGTAGTTCTAATGTCTTTGATTCATGAATGCAGTCAGAAAAAGTAAGGGAGTTACTTATGAACACAGTAAATGGCAAGTTAATTAATCAAGAACTAAATCAGTTAGAAGAACTTACACAAAAAACTGAAAAAATAATTCGACGTTGCGAGAATTTAGAATCTCAGGTGAGTGCTATTAGCAGACAAGACTACACACAATACTCGCAAAAGGTAAACCAGGAGGTAAATACTGCCAAATCTTATCTACAAAAGCTTGATAAAAGAATTGGTTTTTTGGAGGAGGTGACATCAAAGCAAGCTAAACAATTGCTAGTTTTCAAGATTAGCAGTGTTATAGGGTTGGTAGGCTTGTGGTTTATGTTTAGCATGAATAATCAATCGGGATATGACAAAAATCAGCCTCAAAAACACACAGAATTCACAAAGCTAAACTTGACATCAATTCAACAACATTGTACTAGGAATAAAAACAATTTCCTGGTATAGAGACATGACGTGTCAAGCTTCAACTCATAAATCAAACTATTTAGATTACAGTGAGGAAACTAAATGAGAGCAATTGTTAATGGCAAACTGGTAGATTTACCAGAAGGTACAACTGTAGAAAATTTAAGAAAAAGATTGCCGGAAATTGGTCAGGATGATGTGATGGAGGAGGGTTTTGGCGGTACTCGTCCTCTAAAAAATAACGAAGCACTCAAAGAAGGTTCAAAGGTTTGGACTGTGCCCAAAATTGTAAAAGGGTAATACAATTTTGGATTTTGGGTTATTGGATTTTTGTTTGTGAAATATTTTGAAGGTGAAGTATGGCAGTTACAATTAGCCAAGATAAATTTGGGTTTAAGCCGAGTACGAGAATCAGAGAAGAACTCAAGCTGTTAGAAAAAGTCGCCAAGAATGTAATTGTTGGTAGTAAGACAGTTGGCGATATAAAATATACGGCTGTTCTGATCAAGGGAATGCCTTTGTCTTCTAAAAAGTTCACGGTTTCTAACACAGATATTTTGTTTTTGTTACCACCAGATTACCCACGACTTCCTCCTATTGGTTGCTATCTAAATTACCCGTGGAATACGGTGGGAGAGGGAGACCATCACTTTACCAGGCAAAGTTACTATGGTGCGCCATTTTTAAGTGAAGAAGGATGGTATTGGTATTGTGTGGGATTGGGTGGAGGATTTAATCATGATGTATGGTTAAATTCTTGGAGACCTAGTAATAATTCTGAGAAAGGTCATAACCTTGCGACTTTGTTTGTAACAGCACGTCACGCGATTAATAGTGAGGATTGAGGGAGCATCCCAATTTTGCAACTTTACCAAGATATAGATTGTCATTGCGAATGAAGCGAAGCGGAATGAAGCAATCGCAAAGTTTAGATGTTGCGGTTGCTTCGCTTCATTTCATTACGCTCGCAATGACAAAATATGTTTTTACGCATTTGGGATGCTCCCAGGATTGACGGGAGTATTCTCTGCACAATAACCCGTCAGATTGAATTTTTTTAACACATAACCACTAACCACCAACAACTAACCATGAAAAAATCTACTGAAATTTCTCTGCATATACCCCCAAAAATGTGGTCTGAGTTTCAGGAATCTATGCTCAAGTCTCGGATGTCTAACGAAGAAGTGATTGGTTTTTTCTTTTGTCAGCGGCATCAAGTTTCAAAATGCAAAATCCGGTACATTCCTAAAACTTGGGTTGTTCCTTCTTCTGACTGCTACGAACATCAATCTACCAGTGGATTGGTATTAAAACAGCATTTTCATTCATATCTACTGGAAAATCATCTTCTGCAAGGTTTAAATGTTGTTCACATTCATACTCATGCAGGTCGAGGTATGCCTAATTTTTCCTATATTGATGACCGCTATGAGTCGAAATATGCGCGGTTTATCGCGTCTGGTTTTCCCAAAAAACCTCGTTTGATTTCGGGGGTATTTGACGAGGGTTTACAATCTTGCCAATTTCGGATGTGGGATAGAAAAGGACGGAAGTTTGAGAATGTGAAATTCTGTCATTCATTGTTTGAAGTCCAAGAAAATAGAGATGTGATAAAGAACACAGATTTGATGTTTGCTAGACAAAAAATATTCGGGGAAGCTAATCAAAAGCGACTTAATGGACTCAAAGTAGCATTAATTGGTTGTGGTGGTATTGGTTCAGTTTTTGCAGAATTGTTGGGGCGTTTGGGCGTAAAGAACTGGGTATTAATCGATCCAGATAAATTGGAAACAGTTAATCTCAACCGGATGCCTGGTGCTACACAAGAAATGGTAGAGCAACAATGGCATAAAGTGCATTATGTCAAGCATCTTATCAAAAGAATTTATCGTGAAGGTTCTTGTGTCAAAGCCATACCAACCTCAATTGAAAGTGAATTAGCTAAACAAGAAATAGCAAGTTGTGATTTAATTGTGGTGGCAACAGACAATCACCTTTCTCGAAAAGTTGCTCAAGAGTTAGCGTTGAAATATATGCGTCCTTTGGTGTGTCTGGGTACCCACATAGATGTGAAATCAGACAATACACCGCGAATGTATTGCAGAGTTACCGTTCCTCCTCTGGGCGGTGGTTGGTGTTTGATGTGCGGTAATATTATCAACTTGCAACGCGCAGCTTTAGAGTCTGCACCCGATGAAATTAATCAAATGGCTACGGGTGCGGGTTATTTAGAAGGTGTGAATGATCCAGCAGTATTTTGGCTAAACAGTATCTGTGCGAGTACGGGTGTTGGTGTCATTCACGGAATGGTGAGCGGTTTTTTGAATGTAGATTCTGGTATTGACTGGATTTATGAGTTTCCCGGTAGCGATTGGCGCAAAGTCAATACCGAATATTTGCGGTCTGATGATTGTTATTTTTGTGGGATGGAGAGTTTGGAGAAAGTCGTTCAAAATCCAAATTCTAAAAGTCAAGATCCAAATTTTATTGTTTGGTAAAAAGTTATTGACTAGGTAAATATCTAGACCATCTAAACTAGGTTTATTTTCATTGAGCGTCCATAACTGTTGTACTTATTTAAGGATCTTGTTTCTTACGAATGCTGATCCCGGAAGGAGACTGTACCAAAACTGGAAAACGCCTTTTCCACTTCCATGCCATATTAAAGCTGTTGCTAAAGGAACACAGCCAACGCAAAATATGTACAGTTACCAGATGACGTTAGAAGGTGAGGTATTGCGAGTAGGGTTTAATCGAACTTTACCCGCACAGGGCGATCGCATTGTTAGAGATACGCTCGAATTATTAAACCAAATGATTGATTCTGGAGAAATTACTGGAGGAAGACGTATCTTAATTGACGGAGCGCAATCTGTTGCTGTAAGTTATGTTATTGCCCATAAACTCAGTCATTTATACGAAGTAATCGCCGTTCTCGATCCAAAATTGGGCAGTAAAATCAGTAAAAAGACTGGATCTGTGAGATATAAAAGCTACATAACCACTATTTCTCACGGTTCATCATACAAAGTGGGGGATGTCATTGAAACAGAAGAAAAGCAACAAGAGCGTAATATGATCAAAGTCGTGTTGTGCGGTCCCTCACATTCAGGAAAATCCTGTTTGCGAGAAGGTTTAAAACAGGCGATTTTAGGGACTTTGAATGCACCTTATCCCTATGTAATTACCGCTTGTCCGGATGGGGAAGGGTCGTGGTATCAAAAAACTTACGAACAAAATCAGGGATTAGCCAACGATAACAAACCCTGTCTGAAATCTGAACTTACCCCAGAATTCGCAGAACAAGCCGCTAAATGGGTCAAAAGTGCGAATCAGTTAATTAATATTGTTGATGTTGGCGGTAAAACCTCTCCAGAAAATCAGACAATCATGCAGCCAGCATCCCACGCAGTTATCGTTGCAGGTGATACAACCAAGTTTGCAGAGTGGGAAGATTTTTGTCAAAAATTAAATCTTAAAATTATTGCAAAGATTCACAGTAGGTTAAATGCAGATAAAGACGAGGTTATTCTCGCTGACGACTGGAAGGAGAACACCAACGAACTGCTAGAAACAGCACCATTACTGACGGGTAGCGTTCATCGGTTAGAACGGGGAGAGGATTTATCTAGTCGTCTAATGATAAAAGCACTCGCTGAGGTATTGATTCATTTGACGAAATGTTAAGGTTTTTATCGTTAAAGCGGAAGAAACCGTAAAGTGACGTATCCATAGTTGGTAATAAAAACAACTCTTTCAAAGATGGGGATTTGCTGCTATGCTTTTTTACCTTTTCCACCCAATGCTTACTCTGAAGTGGTTTGAGAAGGCAAGAAGATTTGTAGGTTCTATAAATTCAATATGACAAATTTTACCATACTTTAGAAAAAGTTAGCAGACAAGGGAGCTATTTTTGATTGAATACGACTAACAAAACTTACACAGTCATTACCTTTGCTCCTGTGCAGGGATTTATCGAAAAATCGCGGAAGTTGCGAGATTTGTATGGGAGTTCCTATCTACTTTCTTACTTATCTTGGATAATTTGTAGTGCTGCGGAAAAGCATGGTTGTAAAGTCGTTTCTCCAGCTTTACCAAATATCACTCAGGGAATGCCCAATCAAATTATTATCGAGGGTGATTTCCCAGAAGAAAATGCGAAGTTAGCGCTTTTAACAGCTTGGAAATGCGTTACGGAAAGTTGCCGTGATTGGGTTGAGGAGAATGTTAAGGGTGAATGGGAATATAGATCTTGGAAAAGAAGTTGGGGTTTGTGGACAAAATATGCATGGGAATTTTTCTGGGTTCAAGGGCAAGCAAATCAGAGTATAAGTGATGTGAGGGAAAAGCTGAATGAAAAAAAGCGCTGGCGTGATTGGACTGGGATAAACTGGCAGGGTGAGAGTTCTACCCTTTCTGGTGCAGATGCGATCGCATATCCTAAACTCGGTCAAATTTCCGATCCTCGTCAATACGATTACCAGCAAGAAAAGCAAGATGTTAGGAGGTTCTACGAAGCACTCAGCGAGAAATTAGGGGAATCATTCATCGATCCAAAGGAAGAACTCAGTATTCCTGAGTTAATCAAGCGAATAATTACCTATGAAAGCATTTCTAATAAGTTAATTGAACGTTTTAGATTAACTTTCGGTCAAGATGGGGCAAATATTGAACCACTCATTGAGGACACCAAACAAATTTCAAAAGATTTACATCCGTCATCCTTCAAAGATTTAAATAGACACAAGCAAAAAAACGGCACCGATAGTCAAACACAGCAATCTAGAGGCTTTCAAGGTTGGTTCCAAGGAGATGGCGATAAAGCTGGTGAATATCTGAAAAAATTTCCGGAAAAAACCCATGATTTTAGTGAAGAAATGCGAAATTGGGGTAAATGGTTCAAAAATAAACCATTTAAATTAGGTCGCGTTATTTATGCTGGAGGCGATGATTTTTTAGGTGTATTTTATGACAAGGATGATTCTGGGGAGAAATTAGAACCAAGGTATTGTGTTGATTGGTTTAGGGATTTTAAACCTAAGATTTGGCATGAAAATAAAGCCAAAGAAGAACAAAAGAAAATTACTGTCAGCGTTGGTTTTGTTTGGGCTTCACCCGATATTCCACAACGAGATGTACTGCAACATTGTCGGGAGGCTGAAAAATCAGCAAAAAATAACGGAAGAGATAGGATTGCTTTCCGCATCTTATTTAATAACGGTAATCACTTAGAGTGGGTGTGTCCTTGGTGGCTTTTAGAAGCTGGTTTGTTGTCGAGTTATCGCGATAGAGAACACAATCAAGAGAAACCAAACTGGACGCATATATATAATGATGTCGCTGTTTTAGAATCGCGTCATGCTTTCGATGACGATAGTACAGATGTGGCGATGGGTTTATTGGAGATATATTTTTCAAAGGAAATAGCAAACCTTATAAAGCGACAAAGTCTCTGTAAGTGGAACTCTAATTGGTTACACGACGATGACGCAGACTTAACACTGATGAGAGCAGGTATTTTGGGACAACGGAAAAATTACACAAAAGAAAATACAGATGAAATAGATAATATCAAAGTCAATAAAGCATTGAACAACTGGATTATTAACCTTGCAAAAGTGGGATTTCACCTATGTCAGCAGTAGAAACAGTAGAAAAAAATTCTACACCATCAAACAATTCTTCTCGTCCTCCATTCAAATATTTGATAGTCATCGAACCTTTAGGTTTTCTCTACGGTAGCGCCGGGAAATTCCTTTCACCAGAAAACTTAGTAGGACGTTCTGGAAGTAGTTTTCCCCCTAGTGCTGCAGCTTTATCCGGATTATTTGCAGCATACTATAAAGGCGATGAAAAACACCTCAAGAATTTACAACTAGCCGGTTCATTTTGGGCTTGGAGTGAAAATCCACAGAATTTTTACGTTCCCACACCCTTTAATTGCTTGATAAAAAGCCGCATGACCAAACGTCCTCCTTTCAATCGATTGGTCAAAACTGGTACAGTTACAC
Organism: Mastigocladopsis repens PCC 10914; assembly: GCF_000315565.1. NCBI lineage: Bacteria > Bacillati > Cyanobacteriota > Cyanophyceae > Nostocales > Symphyonemataceae > Mastigocladopsis > Mastigocladopsis repens. The sequence goes on from NZ_JH992901.1 coordinate 1,029,072, forward strand.
AACAACTACAATGGCAAAACAGTCAAGAACAAAACAACAACAAGGAAAGTCCAGGTTATTGGCTACCATCTGTATCTGGTAAGTTTGATAAAGGAAGTTGGGTTGCAATTCAAGATTGGAAATTCATTCAATTTGGTTTACCTAGTCCACCAGTGAAAATTGCGGTTGAGTTTTCTCCTTGGGAATATACTCCTCACTTACACCCCCGACTCAAAGAAGATGAACGCAGAGTTGATGAAGATTTAGAACGTGGTAGTTTGTTTTTAGAAAATGCCGTGCAATTAAATCCTGATGCTTGTTTAGTGTACCTTTCCAATACCGAACTCAAAAATGATTGGTATCGCTTTGGAGGGGAGGGACACATGGTCGATGTTAAATGCGTTGACTTGTCTCCGACTGTCCAAGATTTACTCAACCAACCTGTGGGAAAGAGTTTTGCATTAATTACACCTGGAGTTTGGGGTTCCAATCGCTTATCTAAACGAGAACCTGTTTTTTTGGAAAAAGGTAATAAGCAAAAATACGAACAAGAAAACCCAGAAAGCAACGAGACAAAAGTTTGGTCACTAGAAGGTTTAATTACAGAACGTCCTATACCCTTTCGTTACCGTTTGGGAAATCGTGAGAATCAACAGCTGCAAGAAGAACAGCACTCTCAAGCACCTAAACTCTTGTCTCGCGGACGTTATGCGGTTCCTGCGGGTACTGTTTATGTTGTCGAAGATTCGATAAATCAATCTTGGCAACAATGGGATGATAAATGGTTTCCAAAAGAAGGACCCTCGCTGAAACGCTGGGGATGTGGTTTAGCACTCCCGTTACCAAATGCCATCGCCCTTTGGGCGGCTCCCTTTGGGAGCATCGCCCAAAGCGGTTTATGAACGAGTATCGGGTAGCATCTCAAAACGAGAATTGTACTAAAACCCAAAATCAAAAATCTCAATAATGTATCATAAAGCATACGGCATCATTGAAACCCTCGCTCCCTTGCATGTCGGAGCCAGTGCAGGAGAAGAAACGGGTAATCTCAACTTGATTTTCCGCGACCAATTTACCCAAACGGGGATAATTCCTGGTAGTTCGATTCGCGGTAGATTTAGGTCAGATATGCGCCAGAAAGTAAAGGGTGACAACACAGAGATTAGTAGTGATGGAAAAAGTCACGAAGAGTTAGAAAAAAGAAAAAACGAGACGGAAAGAAAATGGTACGGTCATGAAGCCACACCAGGAGAGGAAAACAAAACTACGGAAGCACGGGTAAAGTTTGAATATGCTTCCTTAGTATGGCTTCCGGTATTTTGCCCTGGTCAACCCATTGTTTGGGTTACTTGTCCCTCCCTACTCAAACGCTATAAGAAAATTACTGGTATTTCTGCACCCATACCTGAGCCTTACACAGCACCCAAAACTTTACAGGGTCGTCAAGTTGGTAATAATCGTAAAGTTTTGTTTTTCAACTTGGGATTTTTGGAAATCGAGCATGAGAAAGATTTATCGGCTTGGATACCAAATGGAACTGATATCGGTTCAGATAGTTTGGTTGTAGTTGCTGATAAAGATATTTCCATACTGCACGATATGGCACTTTACCGCCAAAGTCGCGTGAAGCTTTCAGATACCGAGAAAAAAGTAGATGGAGGTGCGTTTTTTAACGTAGAAGCGTTACCGGAGGGCTGTGTATTGGTTTTCCCCGTTGCTTTGAAGGAGCAAGGCTGGAAACCATTTGCTCAAAGCCGATCTCAAGAGCTTTATTTTGGGGGGTTGGAGTCGATTGGGTTTGGTCGTTGTTCCGTGACATTGGTAGGAGAGTATTAATAATGGCTTGGAATTCCTACGGTTTAGATCGGGAAGCTCAAAAATTAGTCTTGGCAGCAAAAAAGCGCGATGAGAAGTCCCTTAACCAATCTCACGTTATGCGGATGACTGTTGCGTATGGGTTAGAGCGTTTTTGGGGAGAACACCTGCGCTTGCAAGGTAAAGAACCAGAGAAATCCCAATATTGGAAAGAAACCTGGAATGCTTTTGTAGAAATTATGAAGCAAACAGGAGTAACAATCCCAAATAAAACCGTTAGTGTTAATAACGCTAGTCAGATTCAAGCAATGTCTGATGAACTCTGGAAGTTGAGCCTTGACGACCAAAGAGTGGCTTTAGCAGTTTTAACGCAACTATGTGACTGTATTGTTTGGTGGACGCAACGTTATAAAGGAAACAATTAATGCCTGTAATTTCCGATGCAGCTAAAAAAGTTCCAATTGATGTTTCGCGCACAGATTGGCGGACGTTGCCAAATCCAACGACTTATTCCTGGTGCTAATGAGCAAGATGCCACACGTTGGGCTTCGGAGTGGGTAGATAAAGCTTATCCCCATCTCAAAGAACCTGGTAATGAGGTTCAAACTCGCACTTCTGCATTGACTTGGCGATTTATTACCAATAGCGGTCAAGATGGTAGTGTCATTCGTCCGGTAATTGGCGCGAAAGGCTGGCCCTTTTATCCTGGTAGCAGCATGAAGGGTATTTTTCGACGTGCTTGTACAAAAGAGCAAGCGGAACGCTATTGCGGCAAGTCTCTCCCTGGTGGAGATTTTATACCAGGAATTCTCCGCTTTCATGGCGGTTACCCTACAAATACTGATTGGACTGAGAACCTGGTGGATATTGTTCATCCCCAGCAAAATTGGCAAGTGAAGGATAACAACAAAGAATCAGGCGCGTTTATCCAGATTTCTTTGTATAAACCAAAACTAAAATTTAATATTTCCAGTAATACCAAGCTGGATGAATCGGAATGGAAGACAATCTGGAATATTTGGGAAAAAGCACTTTCTACCGGAATTGGTTGCCGCGTCTCGGCTGGGTACGGTCAACCCCAAAATAATACAGGTAATGTTATTTACCGAACTTGTTTAAAAGGTCAGGGGCAAGCAGCCAAACTGATTGATGGAGATGGGACTGGAGAGTTTCGAGCTAATATTTTTAGAGCTGCTTTGCGAGGTCATGCACTGCGTTTGTTTGGTGGACTGACCGACGCAGAAATGGCAGATAGGATTGTTGATAATCTCTTTGGTGGGGTGAGAGGCGGTGCAACTGTTGGACTTTTGGGTATGAGCTTCCGAGATTCTCGTCTAGATATGGAAAGTTTTGGATCTGGTAACTACTCTACACCGACTTACAATGTCGAAGGGGATTTAGTTTGGTTGTTGAATCGTAAACTAGAAAATCCAGAACATAAGGAAGCTCTAACAAAATTAGTAGCGAGTTTAACCCAGTTCGCTATGGTTTTAGGTGGTTTTGGGAAATCTTGGCGCAGGGCAGACCATCGCCTATTTTATGAAGAATATTATGAGAATGGATACAAGCCTTTAATTGGGTGTCATTGGCAGTGGTTGGGAGAGCGATCGCTCTCTCGAGATGTGCAAGTGCGTAAGTTAGAGCAAGTGGGTGGATTTATTAATAGAGTACGGCAAACAGCTCAAGACTGGATGCAACTTCAAGGTATGACTCCCAATCCCGCTCAAAAAGCAGCTTGGCGCGAAGCATGGCATCCAAGTACAGTGCAGGTATGGGGACGAGAAGCTGATAGCAAAGAAGACTCTGAAGCTATTTTTTGGTTGCACAAACCTTATCAAGAGGAAATTCGTGGAGTACAGCCAGAAGGTTCTATTTACCGCTCGTCAGTGACTGGACAAATGGGGCAAATTGGTCGATTATGGCATCGGATGTACCCTTTTGTCAGGTTAGTCAAAAATCCCGAAGATCCTGACGGAAAACCAATTCCAAGGACAACCCCAAAATACTTTGAGCTTTTAACTTTATTTCCCGATGATTCTACTGAGTCCCGGCAGTTTGTGCAGTTCCTCAATTCTCAACAAAATCGACCAAGAGGTTTTAAAAAACTATGGTAAAGGACATGATATTAGTTTTGGAATATTAGAAATCTCAGATTGAAAATCTCTATTTACATGGACATAAAATACTCAACTTTTTAATATATAAAATCAATTCATCGCCATGTAAATAGAGATGAATAAAAAAACAGAGAACTCATAACCTAACCGCACTTTTCCCCACTAAAATATCATGCGTCGAGTCATTATTTCCACTATTGGCACCAGTTTACTTACCAATCAAATCAACCGCGCTAATCCTGATGAAAAAGATTGGTATTCCCACTTGCGAGACACAGCAAATCTCAGCGAAAAAGAAACTCCAGAAAATGTCAAAAATATTATTTCTACCCTCAAGCAAAGAGCAGATGCACAACTTTCAAGTGCGAAAATTAGCCAAATTCGCCGTTCTAGTGCCGAATTAAATGGGATTTATGGCATTTATCAAGAAAATTTAAGTCAAGGAAAAGAAGACATACACTTTCTGATCGCTACCGATACAGCGCAAGGAAAAACCTCCGCTCAAATTGTTGAAGATTTTCTCAGAAAACAAGGAGTAAACAATATTAATATTCCTCATCTCAGTGGACTTTCTACTGCTAGCACTGAGGCTTTTTCTTTAGGAATTGATGAATTAATTGTTTGGTTGCAAAAGACAATACCGCCACTGAAGGAAAGTCAATACAAAATTTGTTTTAATCTGGTAGGCAGTTTTAAGAGTTTACAAGGTTATCTTAATTCCATCGGAATGTTCTATGCTGATGAAATCATCTACATCTTTGAAGGAGAAAAATCTGAATTAATTACTATCCCACGCCTACCCATTGCTGTTGATATTTCTTTAATTAAACCTCATTCACTTCAATTAGCATTGCTTGATGCTGGTGTTGAACTTGCTGCAAATGAAACGGTAGGAATACCCGAAGCGATGCTGGCAGAAATTGACGGTAAAATGATGCTTTCAACTTGGGGACAGTTAATTTGGAACCAGTGTAAAGATGAATTACTTTCAGGAGATTTACTCTTATTCCCTAGATTAGAATATCAAAATTCATTTAGCTCTGATTATAACAGAGAACGAGAGGAGAAACCAAGGGTAAAACTACAAGAAACTCTAGCTAAAGTTTCTTGTTTATTAACAAATTCAAATGGTGATACTAGCATTCTCAAAGAGCATGGGGGATTGCAGTACGATAAATATACTAATATGGGAGATATTGACCATTTTCGGATCACTCAAGGAGTGCGAGTCAGTTGTGTTTCTTCCCAGGGAAAATTGATACTACGTCGTTATGGGAAAGAAGAAGAAGTCAATAAAAATCCTTAAATCCTTAAATAATCTCCTGAAGTTTAACTCCTGGATTGAGGAATTTCAAGAAATATGTTGAGCAACAGTTGCCCCCCAGTAAATCGCGACAATTCCCCACCCAGTAAGCTGCGTTATACCGGGGGACTCCTTGCCGCATTATGTTAGAAACAGGGAGGGTTAACCGACCTCCCGAGTTTGGGATGATTCCTAAAATCCGAATAAAGCTCTGAAAACACCTAAGACAGCACTGAAAGGATTTATGATTGTACCAATGGTGTCACCAGTCTTGGCTGCGCCAGAGCGGTAGACGACGACAACATCATTGTTGCGGAGTATGGGATTCGTTTGCTCGTTAATTCCTGCTGCAAAATCGATTTTTACGTTACGTTTAGTCACAGAACCATCAGGATTGAGGCGAACCAAATCAACTCTAGCACTGCTGGCTCTTGCATCGTTGAATCCACCTGCGGCAAGTAGTGCTTGATTTAAAGTGCTATTCGGCTGAATATCTACTGGCCCAGGTCTTTTCACTTCGCCTACCACACCTACTTGGATACGTGTGGGCGATAAAGTCGTCGTAGCTAATTGAGTCGCTTCTGCTCGGTTGATTTCCGTTGCAGTCGGAAACACAATTGTATCTCCGTCTTGCACAATCACGTCTTGATTAATGTCAGCATTTGTCACTAGTCGCCACAGGTCAAGCTTTATACTTTGTTCTCCACCAGTTCTTGTGGGTCGGCGGATCACAACATTGCGAATATCCGCTTGTGGCGTGATTCCTCCCGCTAACTGCAATGCCCGTGTTACAGTTGGCAGACCTGTTACACTTGGCGCACCAGTTGGGCTATTGGTGTTTGCCCCTTCCGCGCCACCTTGGGTAACCAAATAGGTTCCAGGACGGATAACTTCACCAATGACTGCTACCGTGCGGGGTCTGGTGGGGTCGGCGGCAAAGCTGGCGGCGGATAAATTTCGTGCATCTGCCAAGTCTAAATTGCTTGCCATGGGCACATAGATTGTGTCTCCATCTCGCAAGGTAATATCCTGTGGTAGTGAGCCTGTTCGTAAGAACTCCCTCAAATTGAGAGTGATGAATTGTTCTGGACCTCGTCCTAGCTTACGCCGCAATTCCACTCTAGTCAGATCCGCACTCTGTGTCGTTCCCTGAGCTGTCGTCAATGCAGCTAATACAGTTGGGTATTGTACACCAGGATTGTCGCCTGCGCCTCCTTGCAAGCTGAGACTGTACGCTCCTGGACGTGTCACCTCTCCGGCAACAGTAATATTGATCGGACGCGATGATAACAGATTGACTGATATAATAGGGCGCTTGAGATAGCGAGAATATCTCTGAGCAATTAAGTCAGCTGCTTGTTCTGTTGTTAGCCCTAAAACGGATACGCTACCAACTAACGGTAAGTTTATCCCGCCACCTGGGGGAATCTGGTACTCGCCTGAATATTCGGGAACTTCAAATACGCTGACTCTGATGCGATCGCCGCCTCCTAATGTATAGTTTGTATCTATCTGTGTCGCTGCTGCTGGTGCGGCTGGTCTTTGAGTATAGTTTGTATCTGTCTGTCTCGTTGATGGTACGGCTTGTCTTTGTATATTGTTTGTATTTATCTTTCTTGTTGGTTGTTTGACTTGATTCTGAGCTAAGCTAGCAGGCGCAAAAGTGATATTAACAGCAGTTAACAATAACACACCCCCAAATGGTAGGCTGATAAATTTTAACCTTGTATTATGCATATTTACCTGAGACTACTATTAGTAAAGTACTGTTTAAACATTTTAAGCTTGACTATTCTTACCTATTCAAGTTCCCTAACACTCTTATTTTCTGACAAAAAATGCTTTTTCAGGAGTATAATTGTTGATTAAATTTGAATTTTTAGTGAAGTTATTTTAAAGTTGAAAACGTTATTATATCTAATTTTAAAAAATGTGTCGTAGTTATTACTAGATTTTATATTATTAATTTCCTATTAACAAAGTATAGTATAGACAAAAATATTTTTTCCTAAAAATTGGGTGTAAGAAAAGTAGAATGAGACCCTTGATAAAAATATTAGGAAAACCAGATAAAGCTTTGAGACTGTATATTTTCTCTATCAACAAATTGCCATGTGTTCTTTTTTGTTCCACAGAATCTGTGACTAAGGATGGTATTGAGGCAAAAAGTTAGTTAGACGAGTATTAAACTAACCAAGAGAGTTCCTGTGTCGTTGGATTTGTTGCACAAAAAACTGCTCCAAAGAAGGACGAGACAAACTCAGAGCAATGATTTGCCCTCCCATCAGGCGAAGACTGGCAAGAAAATCATAAACATCGCCTTGTACTTCACCTTGCCAAGAACCATCAGGCTGATACTCTAGATTAGGAACCCATTTTTTGACAATTTCCGCATCACCACCGTGACCTTTGACATAGTATACGTTACTTGTTCCTAATAGTTCATCAAGAAAACCGAAGGAAATCAATTCTCCTTGAGCAAGGATAGCAACGCGATCGCAAATTTGCTCAACTTCACTAAGTACATGGCTGTTGAAAAAAATCGTCTTACCTGCGGCTTTCAGCGCTAGGATAATTTCCCGCATTTGGTAACGTCCCACAGGGTCAAGACCCGACATCGGTTCATCAAGAAACACCAATTCTGGGTCGTTAATAAGTGCCTGCGCCATACCGACACGCTGTAGCATTCCTTTTGAGTAGCGACGAAGGAGCTTTTTGCGGGCGTCTGCTTGGGATAACCCCACCAATTCCAGCAGTTGGGGAATGCGTTGACGTTGCACCTTTTTAGGAATTTGGAATAGCCCAGCCGCCAGTTCTAAAAATTCCCAGCCAGTGAGGTAATCATACAAATAGGGAGTTTCGCTTAAGTAGCCGATGCGTTCCTTAATACTGCGATCGCCCAGTGGTCTACCTAAAAGCAATCCCCGTCCTGACGTTGGACGAATAATTCCCAGCAGCAATTTCAACAGCGTAGTTTTCCCAGCACCATTTGGTCCGAGTAATCCAAAAGTTTCTCCCTTATAAACTTTCAAAGAACAGCTTTTCAGGGATACGACTTTTTGATTCAAAAAAAAGCCTGTGCGATAGACTTTTCGCAACTCAGACGTTAGGACAACTGGCGGAATGCCTGTGGTATTCAGTTGAGAATCAGGGGCGTCTGCGACAGACATCATGTTGTGCTTAATGCAACTGACAAAATCAGATCTAATGACAAATTACCCAGTAGACTGACAATAATAACACCTTATTGACTAAAGTCCCTTCAGTAGGGAAATGAGGGGAGTGGAGGAAGTGGAGGGAGATGAGATACTCTTTATCTCCCCCTACTCCCCCCACTCCTTGACTCCTTCACAACATCCCCTTAGAACTAGGAATCGTACCAGCACGACGAGAGTCGATTTCCACCGCCATCCGCATTGCCCTAGCAAATGCCTTAAATGTTGCTTCAATAATGTGATGGGAATTTATGCCATCCAAGGCGCGAATGTGCAGCGTCATTTGGCTATGGTTCACTAAAGCCACAAAGAATTCGCGCACTAATTGGGTGTCGTAGGTTCCTACCCGTTGGGTGGGAATTTGCAAGCCGTAGCTGAGGTGGGGGCGTCCGGAAAAGTCCAGCGCCACTTGAATGAGTGCTTCATCAAGAGGTGCGAGGAAGTTACCGAAACGGACAATACCTTTCTTATCGCCAAGTGCCTTGCTAATAGCTTGACCTAAGGTAATACCCACATCTTCGTTGGTGTGGTGGTCGTCAATGTGCAAATCTCCGGTTGCTCTAACCTCTAAGTCAAATAACCCGTGGGAAGCAATTTGATGCAGCATATGATCCAAAAAGGGAATGCCGGTTGCTGCATTACAAACACCTGTACCATCCAGGTTGACTCTGACATACACATCTGTTTCGCTTGTCGTGCGACTAATTTCGGCAATACGAGCGCCACTGGGAGGTTGTTCTTGGTGTGAAGGGAGAATTGGGCGTAGGACGGAGTCCTTGCGGTCGGCATCGCTTATTTGCATACAGAACCTAGCTTATGCTTACGATAGAGTAATGGGTCAGAGCCATTTGCTAACAGCTAATTGCTAATGATAAATACAGAAATAGCAATTAGCTGTACTGACTTTACATTCCCATGATTTCATATCCTGCATCCACATACAGGACTTGCCCTGTCATTCCACTTGCCAGATCACTACACAAGAAAGCCGCCGCATTGCCCACTTCCACCTGAGTGACAGTGCGTCGTAGGGGAGCCACCTGCTCCACATGATGAATCATATCCAAAATGCCTCCTACGGCACTAGAGGCTAAAGTACGAATAGGACCGGCAGAGATGGCGTTCACTCTAATATTTTGCGGACCCATTTCAGCAGCCAAGTAACGCACGCACGCTTCTAAACCTGCTTTGGCAACTCCCATCACATTATAGTTGGGAATTGCCCGCACACCTCCTAGGTAAGTGAGAGTGACGATACTTCCTCCCTGTGTCATCAAAGGTTTAGCATATCCGGCGAGTTGCACTAGGGAGTAGGTACTGACCTCTAAAGCTAGATTAAAGCCAGAACGGGAGGTTTGGCTAAAATCTCCAGTGAGATCATCTTTGTTGGCATAGGCAAGGCAATGGATAAAAATGTCTAACTTGCCCCACTTATCGCCGATCTCATCGAAGGTAGACTTGACCTCCTCGTCGTTTTGGACATTACAAGGAAGAAACAAACTAGGGTTTAGTGGTTCGACCAATTCGGCAACTTTTTTCTCCATTTTGCCTTTATCATCGCTCAAATAGGTAATGCCCAGGTTAGCGCCTGCTTTGTGTAGTTGTTGAGCGATCCCCCAAGCGATTGAGCGGTTGTTTGCAATTCCCGTTACTAGGGCATTTTTTCCAGTCAGATCCAGCATATAAATTCTTAATGTGAACATTCATGCTTGAGCATACTAGAATCTGACACCGATTTGTCTTTGTTTTGGGCACTATTTGCAAACACCCTCATTCACTAAACTTTGGATACCACAAAATCCCCGCTAAATTCTTAAGATATGCCCAACATATAGCATTCCTCAATGATTTATGAGTAGGCAGTAGGTGGTAGATAGTAGGTAGGAAATAGTAGGTATTAGGTAGTCAATGGGATTTATTTCTCTATCTGCTACCTACTGCCCAACTACCGCAATTCCACACCTTCAATAGGATTACTATGTCTATTTTTTTTACTTCATAAAACTTTTGAAAAAAGTTTTGTAATTAACTATTAGAAAGGACTAGATCTAAACATGAGAAATTATGTATCATGATGAACAAATAACTATGAAGCAAAGATGATAAGTATAGGAAAGTACAAAAAGGTTGACAATGTGTTATTGATTTTTCAGGTGTATTCTTAGGGAATCGGTTTTAGTTTTTCCGGCATTGGGTAGGGGAAGGGAGATGATAGTGACACAAGATAAAGCCCTAGCAAATGTTTTTCGTCAGATGGCGACCGGAGCGTTTCCACCGGTTGTGGAAACGTTTGAACGGAATAAAACCATCTTTTTCCCCGGCGATCCTGCCGAACGAGTGTTTTTTCTATTAAAAGGTGCCGTTAAACTCTCCAGGGTGTATGAAGCTGGAGAAGAAATAACCGTAGCACTGCTGCGGGAAAATAGTGTTTTCGGCGTCTTGTCCTTGCTGACAGGAAACAAGTCAGATAGGTTTTACCATGCGGTTGCTTTTACATCTGTAGAACTGCTATCAGCACCAATTGAACAGGTGGAACAAGCGCTAAAGGAAAACCCAGAATTGTCGATGTTAATGCTGCGAGGACTGTCTTCGCGGATTTTACAGACAGAAATGATGATAGAAACACTCGCTCACAGAGATATGGGTTCTAGATTGGTGAGTTTTTTGTTAATTCTTTGTCGTGATTTTGGCGTTCCTTGTGCAGATGGAATCACAGTTGATTTGAAGCTATCTCATCAGGCGATTGCTGAAGCAATTGGTTCGACTCGCGTGACTGTTACTAGATTACTAGGTGACTTGCGCGAAAAAAAGATGATTTCCATTCACAAGAAAAAAATTACTGTGCATAAGCCTGTTACCTTAAGTCGGCAATTTACATAAAACAGTACTGAGCAATGAGTCGTAAGTTTTGAGTAAGATAAAAAAGTCAGAAAAAATTCCTCACAACTCACGACTCACGGCTCAGAACTCTCTTGAACTGAGGAATAAAGACTGGTGAAAATTGAGTTATGTCAATGCTTGCCAATCTCTAATTTCCCACAGATAGTGACTGGAAGTAGTAGGCTGTATCTGGAAGGATTTCGTCGGTAGCTAAAGATGACCACCGGGTACATCCTAATCGCGGCAATTTTAATTCTGGGAGGCGTGATTGCCACCGTAGGCGATCGCATTGGCACGAGAGTTGGCAAGGCACGGCTCTCACTATTTAAGCTGCGTCCCAAAAACACGGCAGTGTTGGTAACTATTTTTACAGGTACTTTGATTTCGGCATCAACCCTCGGGATTTTATTTGCTGCCGATGACGGTTTGCGAAAAGGGGTTTTTGAGCTAGAGGATATTCAAAAAGACCTCAGACGCAGGCGTGTACAACTAGAAACAACAGCAAAGCAGCTAGAGGAAACAAGAGGAGAGCTAGATCAAGCCAGAAAAGAACAAAAGGCTCAAGAAGAACGCTTGCAGCAAACGAATCAATCCTTGCGGGAGGCAAACGCCAAACAACAGGCAACTCAGGCTCAACTCAACCGCACCATAAGTCAACAAACCAAGACTCAAACTCAACTTCAACGCACTCAAAACCAGCTAAGTCTTGCAGTCACTCGATATAAACAAGCCATAGCTGAACTTCAAAGCGTTTACGACGAGAAAAAAAAGCTGTTGGCAGAAATTGAACAAAGAAAGTTAGAACGCCAACGACTGTACGCTGAAGCTAAAAAAGCAATTGAGCAAGCCAAAGCAGCAATTGAGAAACGCGATCGCGAACTAGCCAACCGACAGCAAGCAATTGAACAGCGCGATCAAAAAATTACCGAACTGGATCGACTCATTCAAAAACGAAATGTAGAAATTGCAGCCCGAGAGCAAGTGATTACTCAACGGGAGTCTCGCCTCAAAGAATTGGAAACACAACAAAACTATTTGGAACAGGAATTGGCAAGGCTGGAAAAATATTACCAGTCTTACCGTGACCTGCGTTTAGGGAAACTAGCACTCTTTCGCGGTCAAGTTCTTGCTACAGGTGTTATTCGTGTCGATCAGCCTGCTACAGCGCGTCAGTTGGTCATTCAACTTTTACAAGAAGCTAACCGAAACGCTAGCATCGAATTAACTGAACCTGGGGCAAATCCTACAAATCCGCGAGTCCTGCAATTTACACAAGAACAGGTTGAACAATTGACCAACCAGATTGATGATGGTCAAGAATACGTGGTACGAATTTTTTCTGCAGGTAATTACGTCAGGGGAGAGAACCAAATTGGATTTTTTGCTGATGCAGCACGCAATCAAGTCGTTTTTACCGGAGGTGAGGTACTAGCAGCAACGACTGCTGATCCCAAAACGATGACATCTTATCAATTACGGCAGCGGTTGGAACTGCTGATTTCTGCTTCGCAATTTCGCGCCCGTAACGCTGGTATTTTAGAAAGTATTCAAATAGATGGGACTTTCATTCGCTTTATCGCTCAGTTGAGACAGTACAACCAGTCAATAGATATCAAAGCTGTTGCCGCAGAAGACACATACACCGCTGGACCACTGAAAGTAAAACTGGTGGCAATTCAAAACGGAAAAGTGATTTTTAGCACTTAAAAAAACTAAGGATAATCTCAAAAATGCCTCCGTTACTAATTTTTAATTATTAATTATTTATAAGCTATTGACTTTTGACTAATGTACAAACGTGCTATGGCAGGTCTCTACAATTTTTAACTTTTCACTTCTAATTATGACTTTGCGTGAATTTTTACCAACTCAACCAGCTATCTTGGGCTTCGACCCAGGTCGGGATAAGTGTGGTTTAGCTGTGATGGGGCTAGATAGGCGACTATATCATCACCAAGTTGTATCGGCAACTGAGGCGATCGCCGCTATTGTGTCGCTGCGTCAAAAGTTCCCCATTTCCTTACTAATCATGGGGGACCAAACCACAGCAAAACACTGGAAACAGCAACTGTATGATGAATTAGCAGATCCGCTGAACGTTATTTTAGTGGATGAGCGCTACACCAGCTTAGAGGCACGCGATCGCTATTGGCAGATGTATCCTCCCAAAGGGTTTGCGAAGCTTCTACCACAAGGCTTGCGACAACCACCACGACCAATAGACGACATTGTAGCTATCCTGTTAATTGAAAGATACCTCAATCGTTTAACTGAATCAGTGATGAGGAATGAAGAGTGAAAACAGAAGAAGAAAGACTAAGAAATAATTCTGTCTTCCATCTTCTTTGTTACAGTTGAGCCCGAATAGTAAAAGCGTAGTCTCCTCCTGGTTCGAGCTGGTAGTCTCGTTGTTCTAAGAAGCGACCGAGAGGCTCTTTGATTAAAGCACGCCCTTGAGAAGGCTTGACAGACAGTTCTCCCCGGCGGAAATGCCATTGGAACTGCCATTCAAAATCACCTGCTCTCACTTCACCTTCAAGAAAGCCGTGTTGCCAGGATTGGCGGGTAATCCTGACGTGGGCTGTAGTTTCTGGTAGACGTTTAGCACTCACAATGCTGTATGTCAAGTTGAGAATCAAAGCTAACTTTTTATAGCTTTACATTTATTCAAAATACCTCAAATACATCAATGGGAGTATTTGGGTATTTGTACTGCTATAGGTAGAGGGTGGTTGGCGTAAGCCTTAGATTATGCCACACTAGTGCCAGAGGTGACAGCGTTTATAGCGGTTTGCAATTGGGTGAGGTACACAAAGAAATAATGAACCACAGATGGACTCTTGTGTGCGTTGCGGTGAACCAGGCTATGCAGGAGGGTTTCCCGACCTAGGCGACTGGTGTAAGTCCTGCGGACAGGCTACGCCAACGCCGTCAGGCGTGCCGCAGGCATACCCGGAGGGGGGTTCCCCCGAGTGTGCAAACTGCCGTACAGATGGACACAGATAAATTAGTACTTCATTGAGATCAGAAACGCTATATGTCCTCACAAGAAATCATAAAGCCCGCGCAGGCGGGCTTTCTCCGTGTAGCCGCGAGTTTACTCGTGCGGCTGTCTAGATTTTAAATTTGCGATTTAGCCGCAAGTTCACTCGTGCGGCTGTCTAGATTTTAAATTTGCGATTCATCCACAATCGGTAAATCTAAAATCCTGTCAGAGATTACCGATTCACTGCTGCTGCTTCCCGCGCTGCAGTTGCCTGATCTGGGTGAATACCTAGACGGGTGAGATTAATCCTGCCTTTGTTGTCAATTTCTCGCACTTTGACAATCACTTCATCACCGACTGTGACTTCATCCTCAACTTTGCCAACACGATAGTCAGCAAGTTGCGAAATGTGGATCATTCCTTCCTTACCAGGCAGAAATTCTACAAACGCACCTATCGGTATAATTCGGGTTACACGACCTACGTAAACATCACCTTCATTCAGCTTTCTTGTCATGCCTTGGATGATGTTACGCGCTTTTTTCGCCTTGCTTTCATCCACAGCAGAAATGGTTACTGTACCATCATCTTCGATGTCAATTCTCGCACCAGTTTCCTCTGTGATGCCCTTAATCGTCTTGCCTCCGGGTCCAATGACCAGACCAATCATGTCTGGATCAATCTTGATGGTCAACAGGCGTGGGGCATAAGGTGACATTTCACTGCGCGGTTGATCAATTGTCTGAAGCATTTTCTCCAGAATGTGCAACCGTGCTGCTTTGGCTTGGTGGACGGCTTGGGAGATAATATCCAAAGACAAGCCGGGGATTTTCATATCCATTTGCAAGGCGGTAATCCCTTTTTCCGTCCCAGCAACTTTAAAGTCCATGTCACCCAAAAAGTCTTCAATACCCTGAATGTCAGTCAGGACTCTGACTTCGTCGCCTTCCTTAATCAGACCCATTGCGGCACCGCTGACGGGTTGGGAAATGGGGACGCCTGCATCCATCAACGCCAGTGTCGAAGCGCACACCGATCCCATTGAGGTGGAACCGTTGGAAGAAAGCACTTCTGATACCACCCGAATGACGTAGGGGAATTGTTCTTTTGACGGTAGCACAGGCAATAAAGCTCTTTCTGCAAGCGCCCCGTGTCCAATTTCCCGTCGTCCTGGCGCACGTAAGGGTTTGGTTTCCCCAACAGAGAACGGTGGGAAGTTGTAATGGTGCATGTAGCGCTTGTGTTGATCCTGTTGCAAGTCATCGTTTAATGATTGGGCATCTCCGGGTGTGCCGAGAGTACAAGCAGAGAGCACCTGAGTCAGCCCCCGGTTAAATAAACCACTACCGTGGACTCGCTTGGGGACGATGCTAACGTGACAAGATACAGGACGTACTTCATCAAGCTTGCGACCGTCAACGCGAACGTTATCTTCGATGATTTGACGGCGCATGAACTTTTTGGTAAGTTCTTTGAAAGTATTGTCAACTGCTTTATTATTTGCGGATGCTGCAAGGCGAACAGAGTCTTCTTCTGAAAGTTCGGCGATCTCCGTTTGAATTGACTCCTTGACGACATCCAAAGCTGCATCTCGCGCTGTTTTGTCCAAATCAAATTGCGACAGAATTTTCTTAATTTCCTCGGCAGCGCGATCGCGTATATAATTTTCCAGGGTTGCGTCTACCTCTGGTGGCTCCTGTACGGGAATCTCCAGACCGAGTTCGGCAATTAAATCATACTGTGCCTTAATTAAATCCTGTACTGCTTCGTAGCCAAAGTCAATCGCTTCGATTATGTCTCTTTCTGAGAGTTGATTGGCTCCTGCTTCCACCATGATCACACCTTCTGGTGAACCGGCAACTATCAGATCCAAGTCTCCAGCTTCTATTTCTGCATAGGTAGGGTTAATGATAAAATCATCTCCCACTAGACCAACACGCACTGCCGCCATCGGTCCATTAAATGGTATCTTAGCGATCATGGTGGCAATCGAAGCACCTGTTACTGCTAGCACATCAGGTGGCACCAACTCATCCATCGAGAGCGTCAGGGCAACAACTTGCAGGTCATCTCGCAACCAAGACGGGAACAAAGGACGTAGTGGACGGTCAATGAGACGGCTGGTAAGAATTGCTCTTTCTGGCGGACGACCTTCGCGCCGCATTATTCCTCCAGGAATTCTACCTGCCGCATACAGTCTTTCTTCGTAATCTACTGTTAGGGGAAGAAAATCGATGCCCTCTCTGGCTTGCGATCGCGTAGCCGTCACCAAAACTGCTGTGTCCCCAGATTGGATCAACACTGAACCACCAGCCTGGGGAGCTAGTTGACCAACCTTCAGTCGAATATCCCGTCCGTCAAAGGATATTGACTTCTCAAATTCTCCCATTCAGTTTTTTTTCCTTCTATGCTCGCTATTCTCTCTCTGTGGCAATCCTAACATTTATGCTCTATGGCTGGCGTCAGTTTCATAACAAAGATAAACAACAACGACTTACGCACCAGGCGTATAGCTTGTTAAAGCTGCATGTGGGGAGGTAAGGGTGTAGTAAGTAAGGAGGTCAAGAAAATTTATTATCCTATACTCATCCGGGCGCGGTATCTGCCACGCCCTAAGAAAAGCATTGCTTCGCTGATGAAGTGCCGAAGCACCCAATTCATCGCCCTTGCAGTCTAGTATACGAGGACAGAAATAACTAGACAGTTAGAAATAGGTTAAAACCCTAGTGATGTTAAGTCTTTCTGACTCCTGAGTCCTAGCACTAGGTTGTACAATAAAAGACAGTGTTGCAAATATGGCGACACCGACCTAGGATGTAAAGTGCGTAAGCGTTGCTTTGAAGCGGAGCGAGGCAATTTCGCGTCTCTACAATGTTTGTCTGTTGCACCTTCATCGACTAGCCTAACAACCAAAGCATCTTTAACTAGCAAGTATGCTGCAAACTCTCTGGAGAGAGGGAGGTGTTTTTGGAGATGTATTTTACCTTCAAAAATAACAAGGTTTCGTCATCGCCTGTCATCCTCTTGTTGTTCTGTCTGCATAAATTCTAATTCTCCTGAAATCTCATTGGGCAAAAAATTATCAAGATTTTATTGTTTTTTTGCTAATATTTATTCCAAGTATCTTCTTAATGTTTACCCTATTGAATAATTACAATGAATTATTTTTGAATAATAAGTCATTTACTAAAGTAGAAAATATACGAATTCAAGACCTTAGTTTTGTGAAAATCTGAGTCGTTGTCAAATGGCAATTTTACATGGTAGTTGGTTCATACAAAATCAGGGTAGTTGTTTCTTTATTTGGGGAGAGACTTGGCGAACTCTTGGGACGAATTCGCTTAAGAGTGCATCATCAGATGTATCATTACATCCCTTAGGGATGACACCAGTAGAATTAGTTGAATGGCTGCATTCGCGTAACATTTCCATTGTTGGAATGACACAGACACAAGATGTGGAGACGTTGCATACAACATCTCCACGAAATCGGAAAACACGCAAAGCTGCCAGTGCTACTGCTGTAATGCCAACGTACTCGCAAATCATTGCCTTACCAACTCATATCTTAGAAAATACTGAGGAGGGAACAGCATCAATATTCCCAGCACATTCTGCCACGTTAGTTTTAGAAACAGAAACTCCGCAGTACCTACAACCATGGCTTGTTGAAGGCTTTTGTCTCAACCCCCAAGAGGCAATAAAATTTCTCACTTCGTTACCCCTAAGCGTCACTAACGAGGAGGATGCCTTTTTAGGGGGAGATTTACGCTTTTGGGTGCAGGTTGCCCGCTGGAGTTTAGATTTAATCTCGCGCTGTAAGTTTTTGCCTATAATTCAACGGCAACCAGATAATTCCGTCGTCGCCAAATGGCAAGCACTTCTAGATAGTGCCCAAGACGGAACTCGCCTGGAAAAGTTTTCCCAATTGATGCCACTGGCTTGTCGGACTTATCAGGGACATGAGGGAGATCAGGGAGTAACATCCTCCTCATCCCCCTCATACCCTCATATAAACTTGCCGCTTGAACCCCAAGAATTGCTACAGGGATTTCTTAATACTACGATAGATACCCAAATACGAGCGATGGTGGGTTCCCAAACTGTGGTAGAAACCAGAGTGATGGCGTCTTTACCGGCTGCGGTGCGACAGTGGTTACATTCTCTGACGGCTGCGTCATCTGCCACCACTATAAGCACAGTACCACATTCTCCTACGGGAGATGTGTTCGGTTCTAATCAAAACCGCCATAACACAGTCAGTGCCGATCCGTTTGGAGTAGAACGACTCGAGGCGGCGCTGAAAGCATGGACGATGCCTCTGCAATATCAAATGGGGGCGACAAACCACTTTCGTACCTGTTTTATACTGCGTTCTCCACAGTCAAGGGAGACAGATTGGACTTTGGCTTATTTTCTACAAGCGGCTGATGATCCAAATTTTCTAGTGGATGCGACAACGATTTGGAACCATCCTTTAGAAAAATTTGTTTATCAAAATCGAACAATTGAACAACCGCAAGAGACATTTTTGCGAGGTTTGGGATTGGCTTCGCGATTGTATCCACTCATTCAACCCAGTTTAGAAAGCCCAAATCCGAAATCTTGCCGCCTCAACCCGATTCAGGCTTACGAGTTTATCAAGTCTGTGGTTTGGCGGTTTGAAGATAGTGGTTTGGGTGTTGTTTTGCCTCCCACTTTAGCGAACCGCGAGGGATGGGCAAACCGTTTGGGTTTAAAAATCACTGCCCAAACGTCGAAGAAAAAGCAGGAACGATTGGGTTTGCAGAGTCTGTTGAATTTTAAGTGGGAATTAGCAATTGGTGGGCAGACTCTTTCCAAGGCAGAGTTTGACAAGTTGGTGGCGTTGAATAGCCCACTGGTAGAAATTAACGGCGAGTGGGTGGAATTGCGACCCCAAGATATCAAGACAGCGCAAACATTTTTTGCTTCTCGCAAAGAACAAATGGCGCTGTCTTTAGAAGACGCTTTGCGCCTCAGTACAGGGGACACCCAGACGATTGAAAAATTACCAGTGGTCAGCTTTGAGGCGTCTGGGGCATTGCAAGAGTTAGTCACAACCTTGACGAACAACAAAGCCGTCGAACCTCTGCCCACACCCGCGAGTTTCCAAGGAAAGTTACGACCTTATCAAGAACGCGGGATGGCGTGGCTTGCCTTTCTGGAAAAATGGGGCTTGGGCGCTTGTCTGGCGGATGATATGGGATTGGGAAAAACGATTCAGTTCATCGCCTTCCTATTACATCTTAAAGAACAGGAAACACTGGAAAAACCAACCCTGCTAGTTTGCCCAACTTCAGTTTTAGGAAACTGGGAACGGGAAGTCAAGAAATTTGCCCCAACACTAAAAGTTTTGCAATATCACGGTGACAAACGCCCCAAAGGTAAGGCATTTTTGGAAGTAGCAAACAAGCATGATATAGTCATCACCAGTTACTCGCTGATTCAGCGCGATATCAAATCATTGCAGAATGTTCCTTGGCAGAACATTGTTTTAGATGAAGCACAGAATGTGAAAAATTCTGAGGCGAAGCAGTCGCAGGCGGTACGACAAATAGAATCTACGTTTCGCATTGCCCTAACAGGAACACCAGTAGAAAATAGACTGCAAGAACTTTGGTCGATTTTGGATTTTCTCAATCCAGGATATTTGGGAAATCGGCAATTTTTCCAGCGGCGCTTTGCCATACCAATTGAAAAGTATGGTGATGCAGCTTCATTGAATCAATTGCGTTCATTAGTCCAACCTTTTATTCTGCGTCGTTTGAAAACTGACCGCGAAATTATTCAAGACTTGCCAGAAAAACAGGAGATGACTGTATTTTGTGGTCTGGCGGCCCAACAGGCACAACTGTATCAAAAAGTGGTAGAAGAGTCTCTGGCTGAGATTGAAGAAGCTGAAGGCTTGCAACGTAGAGGCATGATTTTAGCTTTACTTATCAAGCTAAAACAAATTTGTAATCACCCATCACATTATTTGAAGCAAGACACATTGGAAAAATATCATTCCGGAAAACTCCAGCGCTTGCAAGAAATGTTGGAGATGGCGATCGCAGGTGGTGAACGCGCTTTAATTTTCACTCAGTTTGCAGAGTGGGGTAAGTTGCTAAAACCATATCTGGAAAAACAGATGGGGCGAGAAACGTTGTTTTTATATGGCAGTACTCAGAAAAAACAACGTGAGGAAATGGTAGACCGTTTCCAACACGATCCCCAAGGACCACCAATTATGATTCTGTCGCTAAAAGCTGGTGGTGTGGGACTAAATTTAACACGGGCAAATCATGTTTTCCACTATGACAGATGGTGGAACCCAGCAGTGGAAAATCAGGCAACAGATAGAGTTTTTCGGATTGGTCAAACCCGCAATGTTCAAGTCCATAAATTTGTTTGCACTGGCACTTTGGAAGAAAAAATTCACGACATGATGGAAAGTAAAAAACAACTTGCTGAACAAGTTGTCGGTGCTGGTGAAGAGTGGCTAACTGAACTTGATACAGACCAACTTCGCAATTTGCTCATACTTGATCGCAGTGCAGTTATAGAAGAGGAAACCGAATGACAAATGACACCCTTCAAGCAAGTCGAGAATGGTGGTCACAACGGTGGCTTGATTTGTTAGATTCCTATCGTTTTAAAAAACGTTTGGAACGTGGGAGAAACTATGCGCGTCAGGGAAACGTTCTCAGGATTGAGTTTAAAGGTGCAAAAGTATTAGCTATGGTGCAAGGTTCTGAACCAGAACCATATACCGTTTCTCTGTCTCTTGACCCCTTTAGCGAAGAACAGTGGGGTTATGTGATTGAAACTATGTCTCAAAAGTCAATTTTCGCCGCCAAGTTATTAGCAGGGGAAATGCCACAAAATATGGAAGATGTTTTCACTGCCAATGGTCTTTCTCTATTCCCTTTTACGTTGTCTGATGTCCATAGTAAATGCTCTTGTCCTGATAAGGCTAATCCCTGCAAACATGTTGCAGCTATTTACTATCAGTTAGGCGATCGCTTTAGTGAAGACCCATTTGTTCTATTTCAATTACGCGGACGAACAAAAGAGCAAATTCTCACTGATTTACGTAATGTACGCAGCGCTAACAATGTAGAGAAGTTAGATGTAACGTCTCTACAAACGGAAAAACCTGACGCTCAAAAGTCAACAGTAAATAAACGATTTTCTGTAAACAAGGACTCTTTTTGGGAATATAATGAGCCATTAGAATCTTCTTTGGTGGTCATTGTACCATCGACAAGTGAAACAGTTTTAGATATGTTAGGGCCAGTTCCCTTGGCAAAAGAAGAGGAAAATTTAACAAGTTTAACCGCTGCTGATGTGGTCATGAAGTATTTAGATACAGTGTATAAAGATGTTAGCCAGAAGGCTGTTTTAGCAGCAATGAACGTTGGAGGCACTTAAGGGAACGAGGATAAGGGAGTTTGAGGAATAATACTTCTTTGCTTGCTTACCTCATCTCCCTGCCTCGCCTTCCTCTAAACTTCGCATCTCTATAGCCAAAGTGGAACTTCGCTTTGTATGCTTTTTGTAGACTTGATAATTTTTATGACGAAGCATGCAATGTTATAAAGGCAGAGTCATCCAGTCAAACACACATGGAACTCCAAACCAAAATTATTACAGTAGAACTTGCTGATGGTACAAGTGTTAGAGTTGAAGCTACACAGATAGGCGAGCGCAAAATCAATTTTCAAGCCCGACCTTTTGAGGAAGTCACCACCGCGATAGAATCACTTACCAAAGAAATTGCGGAAGCATTACACAAGGTTAAGCCAGATAGAGCCAGTGTAAAGTTTGGTGTAAATATTGGCATTGAATCTGGTAAACTTACAGCTTTACTGGTAAAGGGTTCTAATACAGCTAATATAGAGATTACTTTAGAATGGGGTCAGTGATCGGATTTGGTATCGCTACATCTATAGCAGTCCTAAATCATTTGTGAGCCACTAATAATTTAGGACTGCTATAGAAATATTTTTATTAAAAACTCCTGAATTTTTCATTGAGATTGTTCCTAAGAATCCTACTGTAGTTAGTAATAAAAATAGAGCCATCTTACTTCTATTCTTAAAAAATGCTTCTTGAACTCTTAATAGGGGTGCAATCAGCGCATTAGAAGTAGTTGTCATAATATTTTTATGTGTAATTTTTAGAGGAAAATTTATTGGAAAACTTTATTTACTCATCAACTTAAATCTATATATTCCGCAAATAGTTACAAAAGTGAATTTTAATCCTTTGGGCGGCGAGGTGCAAGATATGGTTTAACGAAATATTCTGCAATCTTCTAATTCTTCTCGCAAGGATAGAGGTTGATAACCTAAAGAAAAAGCTTTGGAACTATCTAAAGAAACATCAGATGGTCTAGGTGCTGCCATTTTTACATCTTTTTGTTTGCAGGCTTTTAACCCATTTGCAGGAAGTTTAAAAATCTCCACTAATAAGCAACCAAAATCATACCGTGAAATTCTCTCTTTTCCTCCTAAGTGAATGCGTCCTTTCACTTTTTCCAATGCTAATAATAGACCTTTTGCCGCAGTTTTTCCACTGACTGGCGTCCGGAATTCATCTATGAATAAATTTAACTCTTTTCCCTGTTTAAGAGTTTGAATAAAAGATTGTATAAAGCTTGTTGCTGTGGGTGTTTCCATACCAAACATTAAGGGCATACGGCACACAGCAGTCATAGGATTACGCTCTAGCATACCTTCCTCAGCCATGACTTTTTGCTCACCATAAGTATTGACAGGACACACAGGATCTGTCTCACGATAGGGAGCATATAAGCCATCAAAAACCAAGTCTGTTGATGTAAAAGCGCAAGGAATAGAATAATCTGCACAAAGTCCCGCAATATTGCAGGATGTTTTGACATTGATTGCGTGTGATTCATCTGGATGGGTTTGGCAAAAATTCGGCTGGGATAATGCAGCTGTATGAATCACCGCTGCTGGTTGAACAGCATCAAATATTTGTTTCAGTTCTTGAAAATCTGTCAAATCCACTTTCAGCATTTTTATGCCTGGAACTTCTAAAGAATGGGAAAAATAGGTTCCATAGATTTCCCATTCTTGTTTGGCTATCTGGCAAAGATGCCATCCTAAAAAACCACTACCGCCAGTGATTAATAGTTTTTTCATGTGAAAAATTTATGCTATTATGACTCAGTCATCATAACAAGTTTAAGAAGCAAAATTAAGATAGGATGCGTTACGAGAAGCCTAACGCACCTTATCTTAATTAAAAATAAAACTACCTATTGAATCAATTCCTGAAATTGTTTGTTGCTACGAATTTTCTCAAAATCAGAGTCAGTTTTTGCTAACTGCCTGTACTTCCCTGGAAAAAGGTTAATTGCTTTTTTCAGGTTCTTAACTGCTAATTCAGTCTTGTTTTGTATAGCATAAGTGCAAGCTTTGTTATAATAAGCTTCATGCTTGTTTGGTTGAATAGCGATCGCTTGATCATAAGATGCTAACGCTTCCTGATAGCGTTGCAACTTTGTTAGGGTTATACCTCTGTTTATCCAAGCTTCATGTTTGTCTGCTTTAATGGCAATTGCCTTCTCATAGGATGCTAACGCTTCTTCATAACGTTGCATTTTTATGAGAACATTACCTTTGTTAAACCATGCTTCATGCTTGTCTGCTTTAATGGAAATTGCTTCGTCATACGATTTTACAGCATCGTCGTAGTGTTGCAAAGCAGTTAATGCATTACCTTTATTAATCCATGCTTCAGCACTCTTAGATTTAATGGATATAACTTTATCGTATGCAGCTATTGCTTCATCGTAGCGATGCAAGTTGCTCAAATGATTCCCTTTATTAAAATAGTCTTCTGCCTTTTGAGTCTCATTGGCTTTTGTCATCAGCTGGGCAACATTAATTTCCTCTATCACTTGCTTGCTATTTTGTCCAGGTGATTTTGCCCAGTTACCACAGCCAGACAGAAATATAGTCGTCAAAAACCCAGAGGTAACAAAGCAGCGCCAATTGACCATTCTTTACTACAGAACTCTTAATATCATCTTAAATCTTTTTCTGCTCATTAAAGATTATGAACCAGAACTTCCAAACCTTGACTTTGATTGTGCAAATCTATTCTGAGTTCTGAGTTCTGAGTACTTTCAAAGGTGATCAGATAATGCGCGTCTAAATTGCATATTATTTCGTTATGACCCTCATTAGTTATTCGTCCTAAGTTCAGTGTGTTAACAAATGAGTCATGACAGACGACTTGAACGAGACACAAGTGCAAATTAAATGCAAGGGCAGCTTACAAACAAAGTGTTGTGAAACATAGCACCAGATTCTAAACTACGTATGTGCCTACCTCTATATTGTCGTGGCTACCATAAGACAGCTGTTGAACTAAGTCTGCTGGTGCCAAAATATAATCATGCCAATTGAATCCAACTCCAACTCATCCCAGTCTCACAAACAAAAACCTATCCCCGAACACAACTTACAACCAGATGACTTTGAGGAGGTAGGTGAAAATTGCCTCATACCAGATGATCTTGCCACTCAACAAGCCCTTTCCGCAATTTCATACGTGCAATCCCCGCAAAACACATCTGCCCTCCAACAAGCACGTTCCATCTTCCAAGGGCGCAATAAACAACCTGTCACAGTTAAACCCAGGGCATTGTTGCTGATCTTAGTCGCGATCGCCATCACTTTCATTGGAGTTGCCATCAATAACTGGTTAATTGGTATCTTAGGAACCCTGCTAGCTTTGCTCATTTCCTTAGCAGTGCTGTTACCAGCAATAGTCAGTGCAATACAAGAGTGGTTTTCAGCCGAAGAACGAGCGCTGTTTATTGCCTTTTTAGGAGTCGTAACAGGTGTTATTGGCGGGATTAAATTCAGTGGTGTCGGCGATCGCATCCTAGCTTGGGGACGCCGAGTTAACTGGGACGCTTCTGGGACACTCGCAGAATGGTTTGGCGCTTTGGGGCAAATTCTGATTGCCATTGTTGCCGTATATGTTGCTTGGCGACAGTACGTGATTTCCAAAGATTTGACAATTCAGCAAAACCTGCTCACCGTCCAGCAAAATATCATTACCCAGCAGCAAACCATTGATTCCTATTTCCAAGGCATCTCTGACTTAGTATTAGATGAACAAGGATTATTAGAAGATTGGCCCCAAGAACGGATGATTGCTGAAGGACGCACAGCAGCAATTTTAAGTAGTGTAGATGGCAGTGGTAAAGCGAAAATTCTCCGCTTTCTCTCGCGTTCCAAATTGCTGACACCCCTAAAACGCGATCGCCACCTTGGACGCGCTATTCTCGATGGTGCCGGTGGTTATGCAGAAGATCGGGAGGCGGGTTTGCGTGTTATCGATTTAGGGGTAATGCTTGCGGGATCAGATCTTGGTAGTACTGATTTGCGCTGGACTGATCTGTCGGAAGCAAATCTTGTCCGTGCTAACCTCAGTGGCTGTGATTTAGTAAAAGCTAATCTTTCGCGGACTATCTTATATGAAGCAAAACTCAATGGTTCTGATTTAAATGGAACTCGCCTATTCTATGGTTCTGCTGAAAACGCCTCGCCTCGTAGCCGCAGTGAACCACCAAACTATGAAACTGGCGAACACACAGGTGCTGTTATAGAAAATGCTGATTTCACTGATGTCGAGAGAATGTCTGATTCTGCACGTTACTATTGCTGCGCCTGGGGAGGCGAAAAAACCAGAGGTACTATCCCTGGTGGTTGCGAAGGCATTCCGAATAAGTTGGGTAGGTAGTGATTTGGTAGTTGGTAGTTGGTAGCTGTTAGTTGTTGACCACTATCTACTATCCACTATCCACTAACTACTTGCCTTTGACGTTGGAGGCATAACAACTTTCTTAGCTAACCCCAGAATCTGCAATGTTTTAATTGCCCACCAAGTCATATCGACTTCCCACCATTGTAATCCGGCTTTTGCGACATTTGGATGAGCATGATGATTGTTATGCCAACCTTCTCCATAAGTTAAAATTGCTGCCCACCAAAGATTCCGAGAGTTGTCCTTCAACTGAAAATTCCGATAACCACGCAGGTGCGCCGCAGAGTTAATGAACCAAGTGGTATGCCACAGCAATACTGCCCGCAGAAAGACTCCGTAGATCACAAAACTCCATCCTCCCAAAGCATACAATAAGACACCAACAGGAATTTGGAGCAGCAAGAAGTAGCGATTCAGCCAACGATAGAATGGGTCACGGTATAATTCCTGGGCAAATCTTTTGTAATGTTGTTCGTCAAAAAACTCTGGACGTGGGTAAAAAATCCAAAGCATATGGCTCCACCAAAAACCACGCTGCGAAGAGTATGGGTCTTTGTCTTGGTCTTCTGTATGTGCATGATGCAGTCGATGTCCAGCTACCCAAAAGATTGGCCCTCCTTGCATGGCAAGAGCACCCACAATAGCGATCGCATATTCCAACCACTTCGGCACCTGTAAACTTCGGTGAGTCAAAAGTCGGTGATACCCTAAACAAATACCAATGCTGCCAAACAACCAGTGGAGGAATATCATGACTCCTAAAGCAGACCAAGAAAAACACCAAGGAGCGAGCATTGCCAAGGCATGAAATGTAGCGAAAAATGCCACGTTTGTCCAGCTCAGATGTGGCAGATGCTTACCCACAGTCCCATGTGAGTTTATTGTCATATATCTTTCCTTTAACGTGAGTACCGTAACTAGAGCAGTTCAGTAAAAGACTGTACTGATTACCACATCCTCTGTGAAAACTGGCGAAGACAGCTATAGTTGGAAGAGAAGATGCAAGTGCTACTTACATTTCTCAGCTTAACAAAGGTCAAATTTAAATGCAAGTATTACTTGCACTTTCGACTTATGTCAGGAGAAATAATTTCAACGCGACAGAGACTGATTAATGCAGCAATGGAGTTATTCTCGGCTCAGGGAATTACCGAGACGACAACCAAAGCAGTCGCAGAATTAGCAAAAGTGAATGAAGTAACGCTATTCCGGCAATTTGGCAACAAGCAAGGATTGCTCCTAGCAGTCATTTTTGAATCGCCAGTGTTTAAAGAACTGGGTGAATCCTTAAAAACACAAGCAAGTCAAACCGCCAGTGTTTACCAAGCTCTTAAAGACTATTGCGAAGAGCGCATAACAGCTCTAGAGCAAGTTCCTGAATTGGTACGCTCTTTGGTAGGTGAGGCTGGAAAATATCCAGTAGAAAATCGTCAGGCACTGGGAAGAAGCTTAACTCAAGCCAACCACTATGTTGCCGAATATTTAGCAACAGTGATGGAGCGTGAGCAATTACAGACGCAATTGCCAGCCCAAAAGCTAGCAAGTTTACTCAATAGTATGTTATTAGGGTATGCCGTGATTGAACTTACCAGTGAATTTCATGAACTTTGGCATGACAGAGATGAATTTCTGGAAAATTTGGTGGCATTGTTTTTACAGGTAGCCCCAAAATCCGCAAATCAAGTCAACAATGAGTCTATTCCAATAGAAAAGGTGATAGATTTACCAGCAAATTTAGTCCACTCTATTCTGCAAAGAGCCAAAAAATCAGGACTGCGAGATTATGCTCTCATGTATGTTTTGTTTGGATCTGGTTTATCTTCAGAAGAAATGGTTAATTTAGAACGCTCTCAGCAAATCAACGATGCTAACCAGCACTTATTGCAAATTACTCAGGGTGCTATTCGACAAGTCCCTGTGAATCAGTGGATCATGGGTAAGCGGTATGGCTCTTATATTCGCAATCCCTTAACTCAGTGGTTAAAAAGTCGAAAAGATGACCACTCTGCATTATTTCTCAACGACGATGGAATGCCTATTTCCGAGGGAGAAATACAAGAGCACTGGCGAATATTAACTCAAGGATTATTAACACCTGAAGGGCAACAGCCAATTATTGAGCAAGCTCAACAGACATGGTGTGTAGAAATGTTGATGAAGGGAATGAATTTGGAAGATCTGAGTATAATTACAGGCTGGAGTCGTACAAAATTACAACCGTATGCTCGTAGAGCCAGAGAAAAATCAGCTCTAGAGCAAGCAATTCGCCTCGATAATAAGCCTCAATAGCAATAAGTACATTACTTACTCTCTTTTGGCAGCCAGTCTTCATCTAATACTAACTCCAAAGGATATGGACACTCTTCTGGAAACGCTGAAATCTGCATATTAGTTTGTTTAGCTGCTTGGTGGCGTGCGCGTTGGTAACTTTCTTCAAGTTTCTCTGCGGGATAGTTTTTAAGACTAGGACTATCTTCAATAGCTAATTCAATTTGAGTGCGTGCATCAGTGATGGAATCTAGCCAGCTATCCGAGCGACGCTGAGGTTGATATTGCCACTTGAGCAAATGTAGTAGAAGGCGAGTTAGTTGACTAGCAATCCCGCGCCGCTCACTCTTACCCAAGTCTTCGACCTCTTGAATTAGATGCTCTACATCAATTTCATGCCAGCGACGCTCCCGCAAGAATTGGGCTGTCTGGTCAATCCATGCATTGAAATCTGTCAAATACGCTTCGTTCATGACTCGCTCTCTACTGCTAAAACCGCAACGTATCGCACTAATCCTCATGCACCACTTCATCAACGAAAGCTTCGCGCTCCTCCTCGGTCATTCACTCACGATATCGATTATTTAATTTTCCACCCGGATCTGTGTCGTTTTGCCACAGATCCCTCCTATAGTTTTGATGCCATCCAGATAGAAGGCTTTTTATGGTTAAATCTCGCCTTCACGTAATGTGAGGATTTCAACGCCGTCTTCCGTCACAGCGAGAGTATGCTCAAATTGAGCAGAGAGTTTGCGATCGCGTGTTACAGCAGTCCAACCATCCCCCAGAACTTCGACTTCCCAGCTACCCTCGTTAATCATTGGCTCAATGGTAAAAACCATACCAGGTCGCAGACGCTTTCCTTTTCCACGTGTGCCAAAGTGGGGAATCTCTGGTGCAGTGTGGAAAACATTGCTCACACCGTGTCCTACGAAGTCTCGCACCACTGAGAAGCCCTGTACCTCGGCATACTCTTGAATGGCTGCACCAATATCCCCAATGCGTGCTCCTGGCTTAACTTCAGCAATGCCTCTTCTGAGGCACTCCTGTGTTACCTCGACCAGCTTTTTTGCCTTTGGGGAAGGCGTACCAACGAAGAATGTTTTGGATGTATCACCGTGGTAGCCATCAACAATCGGCGTTACATCAATATTGATGATGTCACCGTCCTTGAGGATTTGCTTGGCATTGGGAATGCCGTGACAGATGACTTCATTCACACTCGTGCAGATTGATTTAGGATAGCCCTTGTAGCCAAGAGGGGCGCTTTTTGCGCCATGTGCCTGCGTCCACCGTTCAGCTTCGTCATTCAACTCAAGGGTGCTAACCCCCGGCTTGACCATTGGTTCAAGATGGTGTAATAGCTCGGCTGCCAAGCGTCCAGCCTTACGCATCTTATCTAGTTCTCTGTGAGATAAAACAACAATTGTTTCGCTTTTCATGAAATTTAATGTAAAGCATCGTCTAGTACTACCGTTACCCCCATTTGGGCAGAACGTCGTGCCGCATCTGCAACTTTAAGAGTGTACAAGCTTTCTTCTGGGGTGACGTATAAGGGAGTGCCATCAATGAGATGGTCTAACACCATTGTCGTATCTTTGGCAAACAAACCACGACGAGTCCCAACTTCTATCGGCTTTGTTTCCCCTGGCTGTACCAGAACTCCTGTGTCGCCATCAAAAATTAAGCCGCCGTTTTCACCATGAACTTCAAACCTACGTTCTAGCTGCCACATGGTTTCGCCTTTACCGTACATCACTTGAGCCAACAGTCCGCTACTAAAGGACAGTTGAGCCACGCACAAACAGCTTTGGTAATACTCTGTCTCTATTTCCCAAAATCGGTTATGACAGTTAACCGATATCACTTGACCAAACAAGTCCACAAGACGGTGCAAGCGGGAAAGTGCGCCCATCAAAGGAAAGCCAAAAAGCTCGTGATTGTACGTCCATTTACGGGGTGCGGGATGTTCGGGCTTGATGGTGTTGTAGCGCACAAAAAATCCTTGGCCAATTTGTGGGAGATGTTGCTTCAAGGCTTGATGTACACCACCCAACAGTTCCAAATGTTCGACGTGGAGGAATTTTTTTTGTGCTTTTGAGAGAGCAACAATTTCTTCAGCTTCTGCCACGTCTAAACAAAGGGGATATTCTACAACAACGTGTTTGCCACTCGCAAGTGCCCTTCGCGCAATTGCACCATGATCTCGAGTCACAGTACAAATCATCACCAAATCTACATTATCTTGCTCCACCAGTTGTTGCCAAGAATTTATCACCTTAGCTTGGTAGTCGCTGGCAAAGGCTTCTGTCTTGTTGGGTGTGTGACCGGCAACAGCGACTAGATGGGAGCGCTCATCTTGCCGCAATGCTTCAGCCCTAGCTACAGCTGTATACCCAGTACCAACCACACCCACTCCTACGGGGCGTTTTTGCGAAAAATCTGAGTTATCGTACATCAATCGTCACCGCTTTGTTTATTGCTTTTGTGCATGAGCGGGAAGGGGTTTGAGCCTGTAGGGGCACATTACCTTGCGCCCGTACCAGGGTAAGGGTGTGAGGGAAATTCAAAATTTAAATATACCTCTGTTTCCCTATTCTTCTACACTCTGATACCCTACTTAAAGAGCTTGAACATCTCAAGTCATGTGAAAATCGGTCTAGCAGATTATTTTTTTATACATTGATCATTTGTCTGGTCATTTATAACTTTATTTAATAATCTAGCAAGTAGAGGATTCATTTCATAAATAAAACTTATCTTGATTAACTAACTAAATTTCATTACTAATCGAGTTCAATTTCCGGTTGCATCCTCTTGTTTTTCTCGTAGTATCAGAAGTGAAGCAAATTTTAACAAACGGCTAATCCGATAAGATGAGCCGTGGCGTTTGCTTTAGGAGAACTTATACGGTCTGTTTGCAAAAGAGAGGATTACTAAATGGCGACTTACAAAGTGACACTGATCAACGAAGGTGAAGGGCTAAACCAAACAATTGACGTAGATGACGATACTTATATTCTAGACGCTGCTGAAGAAGCTGGTCTTGACTTGCCCTACTCTTGTCGCGCTGGTGCTTGCTCTACCTGTGCTGGTAAACTCGTCTCTGGTTCCGTTGACCAGTCTGACCAGTCTTTCTTGGATGATGACCAAATGGAAGCTGGATATGTGCTGACCTGTGTCGCCTACCCAACGTCTGACGTCACCATCGAAACCCACAAAGAAGAGGAACTTTACTAAAAGTAAGGCATCTCAAAAATCAACTTGCAAGAGTATCCGATGTCGTAGAGACACAAAAAGAAAAGAAGCAGTACAGACAGAGAAAATTGCGCTCTGCTGTGTCTGCTCCAACATCTACTTTGGTATTAAGTCTAGAGTCATCTTATGTAAGCAGGAACGCTGGAAATACCGCGAGCCTGCTTTATTAACTTAATTTTAGCAATCTCCACGAGAATCCCTCTGTTCAGTAGCAAACGAAAGAGGGTATTTTGAGTGTCATATATACTCACTCAGCTCGTTTGCTGATTCCCGTTGCCAAGAATTTGAATTTTAGTCCCAGGATAATAGAACTGGAGAATTTTCGGACTTGACCAGCCTAGCTGTGCTAGATTTTGAGCACCCACTTGACTCAAGCCAACTCCATGTCCTAAACCACCGCCAACAAAGGCGTATCCCCAAAGTTTTGTTTTGCCTTTATTTAATGGTTGTAGGTAAAACAGAGTGCTGACAGGAGCAACAAAGGCACTGCGAACTTCGTCTTTATGTAGAGAAAAGGTGCCAATCTCTGTTTTGACATTGAGTTTGAGAATGCGTCCGCTCTTGCTTCGTTCTACTACCCTGATGTCTCGAACAGTTTTAAACTTCGCATAGGGACTGTTTTTCACCTTGAGAAATTTCTGTAAACCCTGAGTAATCTCTTTCAAGCTAGTTTCCCTACGCCAACGGAACAAGTCCCACTGGCTTTCATTAAAGCCTTGTTTGAGACTGATAAATCGTTGAAATTGGTTTTCATCTGCTAAATTCCGCCCAGACAAGTTCCATATGTTATTGCTCGGAGCATCTACTATAGGTTGCAGATAGGGACGTTCATCACCATTCCAGACATCGCTAAAGGAAGCAGTGACGCCACCAGTCGTGGAAGAATACAAGGCATCCACTAGCTGGTTTTGATAAGTGAGAATCATACCCCGTGTTGCCGCGATCGCCTGATCTGTGTTCGCTGTCACTCCACTCAGCCCATAATACACTTGGCAGTGAGTATCAGCACACAATTGATACTCATCTATAGCAAATCTATGTAAATTCCGTAGGGCATAAGTCCGGGCAATAATCGCTTGTGCTTCCATTGCTGCCGTTGGTGCTGAAGCGCCAATTTCATAAGGCACAACCCCACGCAAGTATGTTTCTAAACCAACTTCGTTAACCAGAGTATAGCTACCGTAGGCATTTGGCTGTAACTCCATCTGTCCGGAGTAAAGACGTGCTTTCTCTGATTTTTTACTCTCATTGACCCGAATCAAATTTTTATCGCTACTAATTTCCAAATCATCTACGTTATAGCGTTTGCCATTCACTTGCCAACTGACTCGCGGTACCTTTTGTAGAACTTGGGTGTTTACAAAAGCAGTCCTGTAACCAGCAGCTTGCACGCTCTGCAACAACAAACGTCTTAGTAAAGGAGTGTTATAAACGTCCCGTTTTGCCCAAACTTGCCAACGTTCTGGTTGGGCTATTTCCACCTCTATTCCCCGATTACGCCAGTTTCTGGCGCTGTCTTCAGCAGTTTCA
Source organism: Mastigocladopsis repens PCC 10914 (assembly GCF_000315565.1). Taxonomy (NCBI): domain Bacteria; kingdom Bacillati; phylum Cyanobacteriota; class Cyanophyceae; order Nostocales; family Symphyonemataceae; genus Mastigocladopsis; species Mastigocladopsis repens. Next base: position 1,062,237 of record NZ_JH992901.1, read on the forward strand.
TAGGTGCGAAAGGTTCCCAGCACGACCCTTTCCTCAACAACTGTTCTTGGTAAAGCTTGCATCAAGACTTCCAGCTTGAGAGGGTTGCTAGTTGCTAGGGTTTGCTGAGTGTTACCATTTTTAAATTTTAGCCTCAAGCGATCGCCTTTGGTAGGTTCTAATTGCAGCTGTTCTGTAGGGTTATCTCCAAATCGCTGCACTATGCCAATCCTGATTTCCACATCCTTTGTTTTGCTTTCAGGACCCGATGCCCCAGTCAGACCTAACAAACAAAACGTGGTCAGTACGGTGTAAGAAATACGCCAGATGATTTTCATGGAATCTTTATTCTGCCGCCACAGCTGTCTAGAAATAGATGATCGCCAAAATCAGTACGAACGATGATGTTAGGTATACTCGGATGCCAGCCCTCACACCGAAAAAATCCAAAAATTCAAGCGGATCATCCTGACATCAAGACCCCCGTTTCATCTTTAGGGTTCCTTTTGGTGTCTTTTGACTTCCCTATGTAGTGTAGTAGTTTTTGGCACAAGTTATCTGGTAAAACCAATACTAAATTTTCCCTATAAATAAATTGCAACTCATAGTCATAACGATTATGATTTATTTAGGGACTACAAAACGCCACTCCTCCACACAACTCATTTATGATCAAAGTTCAAGAAATCCCTTTAAATCAGATACGGCGACCTTTGCCACGCAAAAACGACCCACAGAAGGTAAAAGCTCTTATGGAATCGATTGCTGCCATTGGGCAGCAAGAACCAATTGATGTTTTAGAAGTCGATGGACAGTACTACGGATTTTCTGGATGCCATCGCTACGAAGCTTGCCAACGTTTGGGCAAAGAAACTATCTTAGCCAGAGTCCGCAAAGCCCCCAAAAGCGTTTTGAAAATGCATCTGGCATAAGCTTATCGTTTATCTTTGGTAAAACTACTGATCACTCGTTTGGAGAAAATTATGCCAAGTCAAACATTCCCAGTAAACATCGGTATTGACGAAGCAAGCAGGGCTAAAATTGCCGAAGGTTTGTCTCGCCTGCTGGCTGATACCTATACACTGTACCTAAAAACTCATAACTTCCATTGGAACGTCACAGGACCGATGTTCCAAACTCTGCATTTGTTGTTTGAGACACAGTATACAGAGTTAGCAGCAGCAGTTGATTTAATTGCTGAACGGATTAGAGCATTGGGCTATCCTGCACCCGGTACTTACAGCGAGTTTAGCCAACTCAGTTCCATTTCAGAAAGTCTTGGTGTCCCCAAAGCTACAGAAATGATCCGCCTGCTTGTAGAAGGACAAGAAGCCGTTGTCAGAACCGCGCGGTCTATCTTCCCTGTGGTGGAAGAAGTCAATGACGAACCCACTGCCGATTTATTGACTCAGCGGATGCAGGTACACGAAAAGAATGCTTGGATGCTGAGAAGTTTACTGGAAGAATAGAGGAAGTGGGAATGGTTAATCGTTAGTAGTGAGTGGTTAGTGGATAGTGGTTAGTAGAAAAAACAACTACCAACTAACAACTACCAACTACCAACTACCAACTACCAACTAAACAATTCCCGATTCCTCATTCCTCATATGCAGTTATGTCCCACACCGATTTCACTCAAAAGTTGCAAGGTTTAATGCAACGGGTGGGTATTTCTAGTTTTAGAGCGCTGAGTCGCACTGCTGGTGTCTCAGAGCGTCAACTTTTGCGGTTACGGCGGTTCGGAGTTGAGCAGATGCGGGTGGATGTCCTACTTAAGTTATCGCAAGCGCTACAACTCCCTTTAACTGAGTTAGTTGCCACTTTTTCTCAAGTAGAATTGGTGAAAGACAAAGATACACCAACCCAAGAATTGTTACAATACGTAGCACAATTGAAAAAAGAATACGAGCGATCGCAACAGCAAATACAACAACAACGACAAATATTGCTGCAAGAGTTCCAGCAGTCAAGTTTGCAACTGTTGGAATCTTTGTTATTGCAGTTTCCTACAGCGGCACACAAAGCACGAGAAAATCTCCAGTTACCAGCGCAAAATATCGTTCCGTTAGTGCAGAAACCCTTAGAAAAACTTTTGCAGCAGTGGGGAGTGGAAGCCATAGCACCTGTGGGAGCAGAACTACCTTATGATCCTCAACTGCACCAGCTTCTGGAAGGAAATCCACAACCAGGGGAAATTGTCAAGGTGCGTTATACTGGTTACCGTCAAGGGGACAAGTTGCTATATCGAGCTAAGGTGAGTCCCGTTTCACTAAGAGTATAGGGAAGTACGGACGCGATGTCTTGCGTTCCTTCGGATGTAGGTAAAGAATCGTGGAACCACAAACTGTTAAGAAATCACAAACAAATGATTTCCAGTAAATCTTGATGTATTACTCAGAACTTTTACATAGCTATGTGGCAGGCATTTTTCAAATGAATTACTATTGGTATAGACTGGCAATCGCAGGAACGGTTTATACTTATTAATTAGTACTCACATATTATGACATATCAAGTAAAAGTTGTTCAACTTAAGGGAGTTTTAGATGCTACGCAATCGCCAGAGTTTAGAGAAAAAATTAATGAAATTATACACAAAGAAAATAGTGTAAAAATAGTGTTAATTGATTTTAAAGATGTAACTTTTATGGACAGTTCTGGCTTGGGAGCTTTGGTGTTAGCTTTCAAGGCACTACAGGATGCAGATAGAAAGTTGGTTGTTTGCTCGATTAATGAGCAAGTCAGGATACTGTTTGAAATTACGGGTATGGATAAGGTATTTGAAATATTTCCTAATCAAGAAGAATTTAGCAAAGTTGCCTTGTCTAAAATTAATTAATCAAATTTCATCTGAATTATAGATAAATCATCATCGAAAGATTCTTTGGAGTTTAAAGCGATAAGACCATTTAATATCTGCTCAAGCGTACCCTCGAATCGAAGCTGTGAGTTGACAATCATCTGAATGAAAGCATCCAAAGTCCAAAGTGTGCCATCTGATTTGGTGATTTCGTAAGCACCATCACTGAAAATATAAAGAGAACTAAATTCTTCAATATTGCAAAAATCATCTACATATTTTACTTGTGGAAACATGCCCACCGGCATCCCAGGAGTTCTTAATCTTTTGACTTTAGTGGAAGTTAAGGATTTTCTTGAGACTAATACCGCAGGCGGATGTCCTGCACTAGCATAAGTTAACTGGCGCTTAACTCGATTATAAACTCCATACCAAATAGTAAAGTATTTGTCGTTTTGATAATTCATTTGAAAAGTATCATTCAACGCTTGCAGGACATCACTTGGTTGATAGTAATTCAGACCCTTAAGAGCATGTGATCGCAGTAGATTTAGCACGGAAATTGAGGGGAGAGTTGCTCTGAGTCCATGTCCAGCAGTATCTAACAGGTAAATTGCCAGATAATCAGAGTCGAGCCAGTAGTAATCAAAACAATCACCGCCGAGTTGCCGCGAGGGAATGAATCGGAAATTGATGTTTAGAGGATGCGTCATTGGGGGAGGCAAAAGGGAACGCACATATTCTGCTGCTTCTGCCAATTCTGCTTCTAAAATTTGCTTTTGATTTTGCAAATCCCTACTCAGTTGGTGCAAACGCAATCCTGCTCTTACCCTCGCTTGCAATTCATTTTGCTCAATAGGTTTAGTGATAAAATCATCGGCACCAGCATCTAGCCCCTTAACGCGATCAGCTACCGAATCTAAAGATGTTAATAAGATAAAGAACGTGGTAGATAATTGGGGATCTGCCTTGATGTATTGACAAACTTCCAGCCCATTCAACCCTGGCATAATCCAATCACAAATAATGAGCGCCGGACAGCTAGCAATTGCCTTTGCAATTCCTTCCTCACCATTGCTGGCAGCCAAGACTTCATAACCTTGTCTTTCCAACATTCTGGTAAGAAGTATCTGTACTGCCGGGTCATCATCAATTACTAAGATTTGAAACACACTCGTTATCAGTCAATAGTCATTAATTAATCATCATGAGTCAATAGTCATTAGTCAATAGTCATTAGCCTGAGACTTTAGACTATGGGCTTGGACTCTTGACTATCTCCCTAGTTGATTATGGAGGGGAAAGGGGATTGAGCCACAAAAGAATACTACGTTTAAGCTGATTGAGATCACGGTAGGCTTCTTGTTTGAACCACTGTCCAAAGGCGTCAAAGGGTGTGAACGATTCTCCCATCTGCCATTTCACATCTTGTCCTAAAGGTGTGGTGTGAGTACCGTTTAGCGTCTGTACCGTCACCATCTCTGGAAAGCGTTGTTTCAATAGTTCAGTTAAAGCCACTGATTGGTCAAGGGTGTCGTTGGTAAATTTTAGTAGCAGGTTGCGACGGACGTTGTAGCGTTCCTGCACGAGTTTGTTGGTTTCTAACGGTGAGGGGGTAAACTCAACGGCGGCTAAGTTAAACTGTTCGATTAAGGGAATAGCATCCCTTGCGCCGTAGTTGTTGAAGGATATGAGAATATTGCCAGCACGTTCTACAGGAAGGAGACTTCCAATAAGCAAGTGGAGTTTGCACCCCATGCTGTGTCCAATTCCGTAAATGGGAAGGGAGCGCTTGCGTATTGTTGAACCATCGTATAAGCGTTCTAGGGCGCGTTCAAAGTTTAACAATACGGATTTTGCGATCGCATTATGGTCCAAAGTGTTCACAAACGGTGTGGCGATGATAGCATAGCCTTTGCTTGCCAGTTGTTCTAGTAACCAACGGTAGGTGAGGTGGGGTGCGGTAGCAACGAATGCGCCTCCTAGGAAGTGAATAATACCAATAGGATTTCGCGGAACGAGTACCCAGTTCCCAGATATTTCTTTCCAGTCCATGTATCGAAGCTAGAGGTTAGAGGTAGAAGCTTAGTAACCAATACTTTTTCATAGTAAGGCTTGTTTACTACTGTTGTGGGATGATGCTCTCCTAAATAACTCGTTCAGAATTGTTTACGCTCCCATCCCCGAATATCGCTTCAATCCTCGACGCCACAGCAAGCGGTTTAAACCCAAAAACAGCAAAATCCAACCCACCATTGACAAAAATCCCCGTGCTAAATCCACGGGTAGCCCAACCAAAATATTTGCAGGGAAATTAATCATATAAGGAAACGGCGTACAAAGTACTACTGTCCGCACTATGGGAGGGAAAACTTCTAGAGGCGCAATCATCCCAGACAAAAATAAATAAAACAGAAACCAAAAATTTTCTATAGCACTAGCCCGTTCAATCCAAAAAGCAAGCATTGCAAATGAGTATTGCATGACAAAACGCAAAGCAAAAGCCAATACCCCAGCCAACACAAATAGCAAAAAGTTTGCTAAACTTGGCAACCAAAAAGCCTGGGGATAAAGGATAAAAAATATCACCACTAGTAACAATGTAAAAGGTAAACGAGCCATTCTTTCAGAAACATGGGATGCAATATGATGCCACACGGGATCAATAGGTTGTAATAAGCGAGGTGAAAGTTTTCCTTCTACTATTTCCCTTTCAAACTCCCAAACAACCCAAACAACTGTGATTTGCCTAACTATGAAAACTGCAAGAAAGTAACGGGCAAAATCCACAGGTGAAAGATTGAAACGCCCTCCTTGCGCCGCCTGTATCCACACTCCCATCAGAATAATTGGCAGAGAGTTTGCTAGCACCCATAAAATGAGTTCCGCCCGATACTCAAGCATATAGGCATAGTACACTGAAAGAAATGTCAGGGCTTTCCTAAAAATTTGCTTCATAGTAAAGAGTTGATAGTGGGTCGTTGATAGTTGTTAGTTGATGATGAATAGTTGATGGTGGGTACTTAATAAAAAGTACTACTATCTACTATCTACTACCTACTAATCCTCCAGCTTGGAAAACTCGCCCAATCACTTCTTCAACTGGCGGTTCTGTCACTGTCAAATCTACGACATCCAAATCTGCTAAAATCCGGGCTACAGTGCGGGTAAGTGCCTCTTGCTGCACCATAAAACACACAGAGCGCCCTTCTAATTGTCGTACATCCCCATACAACATCAGTTTTTCTTTGGGTAGAGGATTGGTTAACTCCAAATGAACTTCTCGGTAAGGGGCAAAACGTTCCAACAGCCCATCCAAGCTCCCATCATAAATTAACTGTCCTTGGTGAATGAGCAGGACTCGCTGACACAAAGCTGTAATGTCAGCCATGTAATGACTTGTCAGCAGCACCGTCGCCTGATACCGTTGATTGTACTCGCGTAAGAAATCACGCACGCTGATTTGAGCATTCACATCCAAGCCTAGTGTGGGTTCATCCAAAAACAAGACTTGTGGACGGTGCAAAAGTGCTGCTAATAATTCCGCCTTCATCCGTTCACCCAAAGACAGCTTCCGCACTGCTTGAGTCAGTTTCCCTTCCAGCGACAGCATTTCGGTTAATTCCCCTACCCTCTGACGGAATTCTTTGTCAGGAATGTTGTAAACAGCAGCATTAATCTTGAGAGAATCAAGAGCTGGCAAGTCCCAAAGTAGCTGCTGTTTTTGCCCCATCACCAAGGTAATTTTTTGCAAAAACGCTTCTTGGCGACGAAACGGAATGTGTCCAGCAACTCTAACTTCACCGTTAGAAGGATAAATCAGCCCTGTGAGCATTTTCAGAGTCGTGGTTTTACCAGCGCCATTTGGTCCCAAAAATCCCACCACCTCACCGGGTGCAATTTCAAAGGAAACATCATGAACTGCTTTTATTTCTCGGTAGGTGCGGCGGAAAAAGTGGGTCATTGTCCCGACAATACCCGGTTGTTTAACAGCAACAGGATAAACTTTGCTCAAGTTTTGAGCAATGATGATTGACATACGTTTTATGTTCAGTGATGCACAAGCAAAAATTAGAGTTGTTAGAAAAATTGCAATTTATTTATTGGAACCACAGATGTACAACGGACACTTGCACGCCAGTCGCCTCCGGAGGGAAACCCTCCAAAGAGCGCTGGCTCCTCAACGGGGGGCTTTGGGGTCCCCACGGAGGAGCCAGCCGCGTGGGCGGGTCTCCCGACTTGAGCGGACTGGCGTTGGGGTTGGGGGGAGACCCCCGCACGGCGCTGCTCTCGGCAACGCAGTGTTCTCCAGATAAAGACAGATGAATTTATCTGTGTGCATCTGTGTACATCTGTGTACATCTGTGGTTTATTTCCAAAATGTTCACTTTTACAACAAATCAAGTTAATTATTACCCAATTGCGCCACACCTTAACGTAAACGCCCTGAGCGCAAAATACTAATGATTAACCACAGCCCTAACAGACTAGCAGTAGCAAACAACACATTACTCAAGAAAGACAACTGAGCAGTCCGTGCGTTGCTAGAGATAATTGCCGCACCCATAATCAGCGAACCAACCAAGATGCTAAAAGAAAGACGATTGGCAGCATCATCTGTGGTGCGGCGCAAACCATCCAAACCACGCACTGATATATTCCACTGTAGAGTTTCCGAAGTAATTCGGTCTAGCAGCAACTCTATCTGGCGAGGAGATTGTAAAGAGAGACTTTTGAGATCCAGCGCTGTTCTGAGGAGCGATCGCACGGGACTATCCCCAAACAACTGTCGCCGAAACAAGTCTGTCAGCAATGGCTGAATTTCGTCGATAAAGTTAAGTTCTGGGTTAAATCCTCGCGCTACCCCCTCTAAATTAGCTAGGGTTTTGGCATATAAACCCATGTTGCTGGGCAAGCGAATTTTATTGTTGCGAGCAACTTGCAGCAGTTCATAGATGATTTGACTGAAATTCATCTGCGACAAGCTCATGTTGTAATACTTTCGCAGCATCCGGTCATAATCGTTTTCCAGTTGAATCATAATCACTGGTTGTGCTGAATCCGCGAGCTGCAAGGTTAACTGAGCACACCTTTGAGCATCCAGATCCACAATTGCCAACAACATTTCTGTCAATATCTGTTGGGTGCGCGGATCAAGCCGTCCCACCATCCCACAATCTAAGAGAGCAACGCGACCATCTCTGAGATAAAACAAATTTCCTGGATGAGGATCAGCGTGGAAGAAGCCATCAATATACAGTTGCTGAAAGAAAGCTCTAAATAGTAGTGTGGTAATTGCTTTGCGTTCTTCAGCCGGGTCTTTACCATTTGTGCCATCAAGATTCGCCATCAGCAGGGGAACTCCGTCCAGCCACTCCATCACCATTAATTTTGGCGTGGTCAAATCCCAGTAGATTTCAGCAACGACTAATTGTGTGGGATCAAACCAGCGACTTTCGGATAAATTGCGTCGTAACTGGTCGGTGAAACCCGCTTCCCGTGTAAAATCTAACTCGGCTTCCAGCGCCTTGGTAAATTCTTCGGCTATGGATTTGATTTCATACGTCTGCCCAAATTCGGTACGAGCAACTAAATCGGCAATACCTTGAATTAAGGCGATATCTTGGGCAACAGTGATATCAATCCCTGGTCGTTGCACCTTGAGAGCGACTTCCCGACCATCTGCAAGTGTGGCTTTATGTGTTTGGGCAATCGAACCAGCTGCTACTGCGATAGCATTTACTGTGGCGAAGGTTTCTTCTAAAGGGCGTTTCAGTTGTTTGCGAATGACGACTTCTACATCTGCCCAAGGAACTGGTGGTACTTCATCTTGTAGTGTTGATAATTCATCTATGTATGCTGCGCTCAGCAGGTCTGGACGGGTAGACATTAACTGACCTAATTTGACATAGACCGGTCCCAAATCTACCAAGATGTTTTTTAAAACAGCAGGTGTAGGTAGCTGGGGTTCGTCGGCTTTACCGACCGTGAGGAGCCGTCGCATATAGTCCCAGCCATTGCGAAGCAGGACTTCAATGATTTCTCTTTGACGAGGAACAGTTTGGGTGAGGAACATGGTATTTATGAACCGCAGAGGCAACCGAGAGTGCAGCGAAAGAGGAACACAGGGGTTAAAGAGGTAAGCAGCAGGGAATCATCAGTTATCAGTTACCAGTTATCAGTTATCAGTTACCAAGATTCCTTCATGGTCACTGCGGCTGGTACTGTTCACTGTTTTACTATGCACCCCAAGCCTTTGGTAGTGCTGTTGGTTTTTATAATTTTGCTTGCTTTGGCGCAATTCTTAAATCTTTGTAAAGATGACTTTACAGCTTCTGTCCAACTTTGTTCGATTTATTCCCATACTCTTGGCTAGAGGCTCGCAACTACTGATTTGCATAATTGTTCAAATGAAATAACAGACAGAAAAGTTATACTGGTAAATACACCTTTTGCGCCTCTGCCAAGGGTTTTAAGTTCTAGAGTAAGTCAGTAAATCGGGGATCGCTTTGTAGGGTTTTGAGGACTTGCTTAATTTCCTGGGTACGGTCTTTTTTTACAATGAGAGTGACGTTGCGATCGCGCACAATCACGACATCATCTAACCCGATGGTAACAATGACATCCTCTTCATTTGTGGAGTAAACTATAGACCCCTGTGTCTCCAGTCCTACGTGAGTCGCGAATTCTACGTTGGGATTATCTTCTTTTTTGAGTAAACGCTCGATCGCATTCCAATCTCCTAAATCATCCCAGCCAAATTCTGCTGGCAAGACATATGCGATATCCGTTTTTTCCATCAAGGCATAGTCTATACTCTTCTTAGGTAGTTGGGGGTAGATGTCAGAACCGTATTGTTGTATCGGTTCAATAATTTCTGGAGCGTGTATGTGCAGTTCTTTAAGAACAATGCCCGCTCGAAAAACAAACATCCCGCTATTCCAGCTAAAACGTCCCGTAGATAGAAAATTTTCTGCCGTTTGACGGTCAGGCTTTTCAGTAAAGCGGTTAACGTGATAAGCTGGCAAGTCATTAAAGCTACCAATCTTTTCGCCTTGTTCGATGTAGCCGTAACCAGTTGATGCAAAGGTTGGCTTGATCCCTAGCGTGACAATCGCTGCTTGGGTTGCCGCAAGCTCTGTAGCTGCATTTATGGTAGATGCAAATGCTTTTTGGTCGGCAATCCAGTGGTCAGCGGGGAAAAAGCCGATGATAGCGTCTTCTCCATAACGCTTTTTAATTTCCAGACTTGTCCAGGCAACGGCTGCGGCAGTGTCCCTTCCCTGTGACTCGACGAGTAGATTGTCAGATGGCAGTTCAGGCAGTTGTTCTTGAACTCCTTGAGCTATCTGACTAGAAGTTATGACCCACAAGTTCTCCCAACCGCTTGCAAGTGTCAACAGCCGATCAGCGGTTGCTTGCAGAAGACTTCTGTGAGTGCCATCAAGATTCAAAAATTGCTTGGGTCGATTTTGGCGACTTAGGGGCCAAAATCTCTCACCTTTACCACCAGCAAGGATTACAGGGAACAAGGCTCTAGTCATTGAGTCATAACAACTTACGAAAGAACACTACAAGTGTACTGTGACAAACAAAAGTAATGAAGTTATGAAGTATAAAGATGCTCAGGTGAAGTCAGAAGAGATGACACAGATACACACCCTATGATTTATTTTTAGAGGAAAATTAAGGTGTAGTATCTGAATCTCTAGCCATCGGGAGAAACCGTAGGGTTAATTTCGTCCTTTATACTTCATATTCTTAAGACTTGATACTTCAAGTGATCTTATTAACTGGCAAGATTTGTGGCTTGCATTAACATTACGTTTAGGGAGTGGATGAGTGGGGAGACTATTGTGATTAAACAAGTAGTAGAGCAAGAAAATCAGGGCACATCTGGTGAATTACAACAATTACCAAACGGGGTGACAGCAAAAAACCAAGAAAATGTCTCCCGTCAGTTTGTAGAGTCTACGGGTTCAATTCCTAGCCAGCTCTACCAGAGGCTGGGGTTAGCCATGCCTCGATGGCTATTTTGGATACTGACAATTGTTGTGGGGATCACCTTATCGGGTTTGCTAGTATCGACTTTGGCACTTTGGACTCCACTTTGGAGTGACATGGATCGAACAGATGAAGAATTAGGATTGGGTGAGAAAGAGCAAAAAACACCACTGCCTGGGGAGCTGTGGAGTAACATTTCCCAGTATCAATTGACCAGACCAATGAATATTTTGGTGATGGGTATTGAACCAGTCCCTAGGACTATAGATGGTTCCCCGGAAAGTTTTGCAGGTCATAGCGATACGATACTTCTGATCCGAGTTAACCCAGATAACAAAACAATCCGGGTGCTTTCGATACCTAGAGGTACTATGATCTCTATCCCAGAAAAAGGATTAACTAAGGTATCTGATGCCAATGTCCAAGGTGGTCAAGTTTTGGCAGCACGCGTGGTTAGCCGTACTTTAAGTAATGCGCCAATTGACCGCTACATTCGTATCTCCACCAGTGGCTTGCGACAACTTGTGGATCAGTTGGGTGGAGTTGAGATATTTGTTCCCAAATCAATGGTATACAAAGACTCTGCTGCTAGATTTTCGATTAATTTAGTCAGCGGTTGGCAAACTCTGAATGGCGAACAGGCAGAACAGTTTGTGCGGTTCGCTGAACCAGGAATGGGAGATTTGGGAAGAGTACAGCGACAACAATCACTGCTTTTGGGGTTGCGCGATCGCCTCAATAGTCCTAGTGTCTTACCCAGATTGCCTCAAATTGTTCGTGTGATGCGAAAGCACTTCGACACTAACCTGAAGCTGGAAGAAATGATGGCGCTGGTCAACTTTGGCTTGAACTTAGAGCGAGATAATTTCCAAATGACCATATTACCTGGTATTTTCAGCCGTCTCAGCCAAGACCCCAACAGCTATTGGTTGGATCTGACCGGACGAGTTGACTTACTAGATAACTATACTGGGGTCACAATATCGGGTATGACCAAAAGTGTGAAACCGCTCACTAGCCTCAAAATTGCTATTCAAAATACTTCCACAAAACCCCAACTAACACAAAAAATTATTAGTAATCTCAAACAGAAAGGATTTACAAAACTTTACCCTGTGGCGAATTGGCCCGACGCCCGTAGCAAAACTAAAATTATCGTCCAGAAAGGGAATAAACAAGCAGGAGAACAATTACAACAAATCTTAGGTTTGGGTCAGGTTGAGGTGTCAGCGACTGGCGACTTGGAATCGGATATTACAATCCGTATTGGTAAAGATTGGAAGTAGTGAGTAGTTAGTGGTTAGTTGATAAGCACTAACTACTCACTACTCACAACGGGGACGCTTATGAAAAAAATTCTACTTCGTATACTGGGATTGATTGTGGTTTGGGTTCTTGCCTGGTTATGGGTATTGCTCAATCCCAATCCAGCTTATGGTTAAGCAAAAACAATGAACTACAGCAGTACAAATTTTTTGAGGAAACCATGATTTTTCTCAAAAGTATGCTATAAGCAGAAGTTTTGAGAAAATTATTTGCAATTAGGTAGAATTACGTGTCTTTCAAAAATCAACGTTAAGAATGGTCACTCAGCTACACCCCTAAACCCTTAATTTTACCCAAACTACCCTGACAAACTACCAAATTTCAAGTTAAATGTTTTGAGATATACGCCTTGAGAAAGTTGTCAGGTACTGTTTGTGACACAACAACAAAAAGCTCCTCGTTCTTTAGCTGGAATTGCTGGCATTATCGCCGTTGCGACGTTAATAAGCAAATTCTTTGGACTGGTACGCGAACAAGCGATCGCCGCTGCTTTTGGTGCGGGGGCTGTTGTCGATGCTTATAACTTCGCCTACATGATCCCGAGTTTTCTGCTGATATTGCTAGGTGGCGTTAATGGACCATTCCACAGTGCGATCGTCAGCGTCTTAGCCAAGCGCAAGCAAGAAGAATCTGCTCGCTTGGTTGAAACAATTACAACCCTTGTGGGTGGTTTGCTACTTTTGGTGACTGTTTTCCTGGTAATATTTGCCCCTTACCTGATTGACTTAGTTGCACCAGGTTTAGATACCGTTCCTAACGGAGCATTCGTAAAAGCAAATGCGATCGTCCAACTAAGGATCATGGCACCGATGGCAGTTTTAGCAGGGCTGATTGGCATTGGCTTTGGGACTCTCAACACAGCTAATCAATACTGGCTACTTTCCCTCAGTCCCTTATTTTCCAGCATTATTCTGATTCTTGGTCTGGGTATCCTCGCTCTGCAAGTAGGTACCAAAATTAGCTCTCCTCAATATGCCATTTTAGGTGGAATGGTTTTAGCTGGAGGCACTCTAGCTGGAGCGTTCCTACAATGGTTGATACAGCAAATTGCCCAAGCACGAGCAGGGTTAGGTACATTTCGCCTGCGATTTGATTTTAAGCAGCCAGGGGTTAAAGAGGTACTCAAAATCATGGCACCAGCTACCTTTTCCTCTGGGATGTTGCAAATTAATTTGTACACAGATATGTACTTTGCATCCTTCATCCCCTCTGCTCCTTCTGGCTTGCGCTATTCCAATATATTGGTGCAAACCCCTTTGGGAATTATTTCCAACATCATTTTGCTGCCTTTGTTACCAGTATTTGCCCGACTTGCGGAGCCAGACAATTGGCATGAGCTAAAATTGCGAATTCGCCAAGGACTTATACTCACTGCCCTCACTATGCTACCAATGGGGGCACTGATGGTGGTGCTGTCTGTCCCTATTGTGCGTGTCGTCTATGAGCGAGGTGCTTTCAAGGAAGCAGATTCAGCGCTGGTTTCCTCCATACTGGTTGCTTCTGGTATTGGGATGTTTGTCTATTTGGGGCGAGATGTTTTGGTGCGGGTGTTTTATGCTTTAGGTGATGGCGAGACACCATTTCGCATCAGCGTTATTAACATCTTGCTCAACGCTCTGCTAGATTGGATTTTCATTAAACCTTTTGGCGCTCCCGGTTTAGTGCTAGCAACAGTTGGAGTCAATTGTAGTTCGGTATTGATGCTGTTGTGGTTGCTTGATCGCAGGCTGAATGGTTTACCTTGGCGCGAGTGGAGTTTGCCAATTCTAGGTTTAACTGCTGGTAGCATGGTAGCGGGTGCAGCAAGCTATGGAACTCTTGAGGTTTTGCAGCGGTTTTTAGGTGAAAATGGTTTGCTGATTCAACTGTTGCAATTGTCTATTGCTGGTTTAGTTGGCATTGGCGTATTTGCTTTTCTTGCCGCATGGATGAAATTACCAGAGGTAGATATTTTTGTATCTCGTCTGCGTCAGCGCTTTTTGAAGAGATAAATGATAGTCGTATATGCCATATATTATACCCTAAATAGTTTGGTGTAAGCTCACCTAACTGGGTGAAATAGTTTCACCCACTTGGATAGCCTAAGTGTGTGAGGTTAATTTTTGTAAAAAAAGGGACTCTAGTACTAGAGAGTATTAATTGCATTTAACTCTGGTGAGAGACCTATGAAACTTGCAAAATTAGCAACCTCTGCACTTGTTTTTGCTTCTGTTGTTCTTTCGGCTGGAATGGCTTCGGCTCAAGTCGCTCCAACACGCGGTATGACTGCTAACTACCTTGGTGCTGGTGTTGCAGCTGGTGTCACCAATGGCGGACAAGATAACGATGCGGCTACATTCGGTGGTAATATTCAAGGACGATTTGCTGTTCCTCAAGCACCTGTGTCTGTTCGTGGTTCTGTTCTGTTTGGTGGCGATTCAACCGCAGCTATGCCCATCCTGACTTACGATGCGCCAATTGGCAAAAACACTAACGTTTACATCGGTGGTGGTTACTCCTTTCAGACAGACGAAGGACAAGCAAGCCAATTGGGAAATCAGAATGCACCTGTCTTAACCCTTGGTGCTGAAACAGAAGTTGCCAAAAACATCATTGTGTATGGCGATGCCAAGTGGGGTATTGACGCATACGAAAACAGTTCTGCTGATGCCCTCAGTCTCCAAACAGGAGTTGGCTTGCGCTTCTAATCCTTCAAAAACCTTTAAGTAAAGAAGGATTGTGATGCAAAACCAAATGCATAAAAGTAGTGAAGCTTTTCCCTATGATTATAGGAGCTTCACTGCTCCTTTTACGTTATCTTTGCAGCAACAGAACACAAGTATCGGATTGAATAACAAAGCACACAATATTTCTATGATTTAATCTTAAGTGACGTTAGAAAAGATTTTTAGTATTAAAAAACGCAGATAGACACAGATAATTCATCTGTGTCTATCTGTGTTTATCTGTGGTTTCATTTTCATTCTATCGCCCTGAATCTGTTGCTATGCTGCAAAATCCTGCAATTCGTACCCCTGTTGCTATCAGTCTTGGCGCAATTGCTGGGGCGCTTTCGCGCTATTACCTCGGTTTGTGGTTCAATCAACTTTTCGGTACAGATTTTCCCTACAGTACCCTAATTATTAATATCAGTGGTTGTTTTGTTATGGGTTTCTTTACTACCCTGTCTCTAGGACGATTGATAACAATTCATCCTGATGTTAGGCTGCTAGTTACCACAGGCTTTTTAGGGTCATATACCACGTTCTCGACTTATGAGTTAGATATAGTTAAGTTACTTCAACAAGGCAGCTTAGAAATTAGTTTACTCTACTGTTTAAGTAGTGCTGTATTAGGATTGTTTAGCCTTCAGCTAGGAATTGCTTTGGCTAAATTTATCTATATCAAGGAGGAATTATGACTCTTTGGAATCATTAGACTTCTTGCAAAAATCCAAAAAAATGAAGAATTAACCGCAGATAAACGCAGATGGACGCAGATGAAATCTACTTATGCAATAGGTCTACTCTATAGAGGGTGATCGCTCCAGCTTTACGCTTTTAGAAAATTCATAATACCTTTGCTAATAAAATTCCCAATTCTATACTAAAAAACCCTAAGACTGGACTACCAAACCAGTAAAGCAAAGCAGCTTTATAGTCTCTCGTTCGTAATAGATTTGAGCTATCTAAAGCATAAGTGGAAAACGTGGTGTAAGAACCTAAAAAGCCTACTGCCACTAATAATTGTACAGCCGGAAAAATCACTACCTTTGATGTGAGGGTAGTAAAAAAGCCCATCAAAAAAGCCCCAGTGATGTTGATGAACAAAGTTCCATAGGGGAATGCTGTCCCGAAGCAACGCGCAAAAAATAAAGTGAGGTAATAGCGCGAGAGAGCACCAGGAATTGCTCCCAAGCTGATTGCGATGAGAGCATGAGTTGCAGAATTCATAGAAGTCGATACCCTAAAAGTTGACACTAAGGAATTCTCTCACCAACCAACAAGAAAGTTAGTTCAAAGGCTGTGGCTATCAAGGGAACGCTCTTTCATTTTGCATTACCATGCCGTTGCACAGATGCCTGTGACTCTCATCATCAGGGGGATTGGTATTGAAATACTCGCGGATAAAATCACATCCTTCCCTGAGTAAATAATCAAAATCCCACCGCCACAGTCTCACTGTGTTGTCAGCTTTTAAAAAAATGGGAAAGGGGAATTTGAAATATTGCGATCAAGAATTAAATTGCTATAAGCGGATGAATTCCAAGATGTTAGCCTCCCTAGATGACGCACTCCTATCACACTAGCTGCTACAAAGACACTCGCTACCAACAGGGTTTGAAGACGGCGGTTATCCACAATGGGAAAGCTATAGCTAGCTAACAGATTCGGCTTGGCAGTTTTAGAGAAAGCCTGGCTTCTACAAGGGTGAGTAGTAGGCTTAATCCTAGGAGAAGTTGCTACTAGGGAACCTACTTTGTCCACTCTTTGAGTGTGACTTTGATGCACTTGCCAAACCATCGGTGGTTCGGCGGGATTGGTGCAAATAACTGGTAACCAACTGGCACATGGATATTCTCCCTCGAGTTGTTGCAGTCTTGCTCGTGCAGAACGCATTGCAGTATATAAAGACTGTCCACGGGAAAATTCCGCTAGAAAATACTTTAAAAATTCTTGAGCGACTACATCCGGTACAGGCTCTCGCATAACAATAACTTGAGGAATTTGCAAATCCTGTAGCTGCTGCGCTAACCCCAAACCATCACAAGAGTTGAAAATGGCTAAACGTAATCCACGGCTAATAGCTTGCTTGAGAGCATACTTTAATTGATCAAGGCTAATAGTGTCTTTTTGATTGAGTTGAAGATAACCTTTTTCTTGACTGCAACTATGACCTGCAAAAAAGAGAATATCCCAATCTTGTTGCCAAAGCTGGTTATGGAACTTGTCTGGTGTAGGCTCTACTAAAAATTCAATTTCTGCACCAGTTGATAATTGCTCTAAAAAAGCCATATCCTGACTGATATCAATTCTTTCACTACTCCCAAATATTGCTAAAATTCTGACTTTGGATTTTTGAGCTTTTGTATTAAATTTATGTGTTTTTTGATATTCTAAAGCACTTAAAGCCAATTCTGCTTTAGGATAATCTTCAAAGAAACTCCATAAATGCCAGGGCAGCCGCCGCAGTAAATCATCGTTGGTTTCAATAATGAAGTGAATTTCTTCAGAAGGTATTAATTGCGTGCGTAATTGGTGTTCAATTTTGCGAAACTCTATTGAGTTGAGCCACGCATTGATAAGAATTCGCAATTCCTGGCAGAAATAGTTGATATCTCTGTCAGAAACATTAGTAATGCCAGCCTCTTCAATTTCAAAAACATCATCAATTTCTTCAATGTCTAAGCTCCATCTCAAGCGATGATAAAAAACTGAATATATTGACTGCAACTTGCGGTACATTTCGTCAATTTCGGGTGCTGCTGGTAGACTTGCAGTAAATTGCATCTGGTAGAAGTTGTCTAATTCCCAAATATGTGCCGTCACAAAGGGAAAGCCTGCTTTTAAATTTCCCTGACCCAAGCTTAAAATCACTAACCTACTCATAAGCGTCTGACAAAAGAATGGTTAGATGACAAATCTATTCTTGACAAAATAATGTTTTGATGTATTAATCTACTTTTTGTAGAACTCCATATCTTGTACAATTGCAAGGGATGCAATATGTCAGTCAACGGAAGTTAAACTTGGAGAGCTTACTTCTAAGATTCTTAGTGGAATAAACAAAGTTAATCTATGCACTCAGGGGGGATAACACGTTTGTTAAGCCTCACTCCATTCGTTCTGATCTCAGTTTCTGCCATTAATTAGTTATGCTCGATACAGCTAAAGTCTGCTAAAGTTCAGGCATTCAAGTAGGTTTTACTGATCACAGGTTCCACTTTATTCTAGTGCTATTCTACTCAGGTGATAGAAATATTTGGATAATCAAGATTTGGTTACAGTAACGATAAGTCTGAAAATCCACGCTTATAGCGCATTTCAGAAGACCTAATTCTTTTTTAATCTCTTTTTCAAGATTCCGCAGTCTCTTGTTGAAGATTATTAATTCGTGAGCATCTTGTTTAAGGATCAAATCAAATCTGAAACTCTCTAGATTTAAAGTTCCCTACAATTCTATTAAAATAAGAATTTCTGGGAAAAAATGACAGAGAAAATGATAATTATAGACAAAACTACTGATTGACTAACATTATGAATCAAGTAGATTTAGCTTTTACCCCGGCACTAGAACAGGCACAGTTAATCCGTCGTCGAGAAGTGTCGCCTTTGGAGTTGGTGGAAGTCTATTTAGAACGTATTTCTAAGTTAAATCCCCAACTTGGAAGTTATTTTACAGTGATGGCAGAGCAAGCGATCGCAGATGCCAAAGCCAAAACAGAAATGCTCCCAAGTGCATCAGAACTGCCACCCTTTTTTGGAGTGCCAATTTCTATTAAAGACCTGAACCATGTTGCTGGTATTCCTTGTAACTATGGGAATCCTGCACTACTGAATAATATTCCTGACTATGATGATGGAGTCGTAGTCAAGATTAAGCAAGCTGGGTTTATTCTTCTAGGGAAAACAGCCACTTCAGAATTAGGTTCTTTTCCTTACACAGAACCAACGGGATTTCCTCCAGCTAGAAATCCCTGGAATTTAGAATATACCCCAGGCGGTTCGAGTGGTGGAGCAGCCGCAGCGGTAGCAGCAGGATTGTGCGCGATCGCTCAAGGTTCTGATGGTGGTGGCTCAATTCGTGGACCGGCGGCTTGTTGTGGTGTTGTAGGAATCAAGCCATCAAGAGGACGGGTGTCTCATGCGCCAGTGGGCGATCGCCTTAGTGGTATTGCGACGAATGGTTCAATAGCGCGTACTGTTGCTGATGCAGCTGCTCTTTTAGATGTCATGTCTGGTTACATCGTGGGTGATCCATATTGGTTAAGCGATCCAGAACCATCATTTCTTGCTGTCACAAAAGAACAACCAGGCAGTTTGCGAATTGCCTATGCTACGAGTATCCCTCCTTTAGGGAAAGCTAACGCTAACTGTGAGCAAGGCGTTCTGCAAACAGTGCAATTATTACAAGAACTTGGTCATACTGTTGAACAGAAAAGCCCAGATTTTAGTGGATTAGTTGAACCATTTCAAGTTGTTTGGCAATCGAACGTAGCTGCGTCGGGAATTCCTGCTCAAATTTTGCAGCCAATGAACCGCTGGCTGCTAGCTAGAACGAGTTCTGCGGGTGAGTACCTGCAAGCAGTTTACCAAATGCAGGCGGTGGCAAGACAAATCATCGCATTTTTCGACTCGATAGATGTGCTTGTGTTGCCGGTTTACCTACATTCACCCATCCGCGTAGGAGAATGGGCAAACTTAAGTCCTGAAGAGACATTTCACAAGATTATTAGTTGGGTTGCGCCTTGTCCCCCAGCCAATGCGACCGGACAACCAGCGATCGCTCTTCCTGTAGGTTTTGACGAGCTAGGTTTACCGATGAGTGTACAGTTGGTGGGACGCCCCGCAGCGGAAGCCACTCTCATTAGTTTAGCAGCGCAACTGGAAGCTGCAAAACCTTGGATTCAGCATCGTCCTGCTTTAGGATGACTCAATAAAGTCTAAACGATGAAGTTTAACACTCCCTTCAGTTTAGACTTCAAATTACATACGGAAAGCTGTTCGGAGGACGCCTACCCGCTCTTACACCATTGGTTCAGTAAGGTAAATATTGGTATGGTAGACGACACAAACTTTGCCGCTACTATCAGCCGCCTGCTCGTGTAGCTTTTGCAATTGGGTGACAAGCTGTTGTTGTTCTCCCCCTGATAGTGGCACAAAGCCTTGGCTTTGGGCAAGAGCAATTAATCCTTGTAAATCTAACCATTGCTGATAGGGAAAAGTCGTTTGACGGACTTTTTGGAAGTAAGAACTTTCCAAAAGTGGGCTGACCATTGACTCACGGCTTGGTAATCCAGGAAGATTATTAGATGCCTGCAAAACTAAGCGCTCAAGTTCTTTAGTAAATGAGTCGTCCTCATCCCAGATACCCCAAACCAGAGCAAGCCGTCCAGATGACTTTAAGATGCGGCGAAACTCCCAAAGAGTTGGAGAAGGGTTAAACCAGTGGAAAGATTGAAAACAAGTCACGAGGTCAACCGATGCATCAGGTAAACCTGTCTCTTCTGCTGTTGCCGAGCTAAATTCTACCATTAGGTGCTCAGTTGCCGCTAGTCTCATTTCCGCATTTGGCTCGATGGCAATGACTTTTACTCCGCGATCGCCTAACAACCGTGAAGCGATACCTGTCCCGGCTCCAATATCGGCTGCAACTAGCTGTGATGGGTGGTCAAGTCCTTCTAGGATGGTAGTGATCGCCTCTGTTGGGTAGCTTGGTCGATATTGAGCATAATCTGTTGCTCTACCGGAGAACAAACTCGTAGGGTTCATATGGTACATAGGCGTTGCATCGGTTGGGTATTTTTTTGTGCAATATCTTGTCTGTCTTAATACCAAGGTGGAATTTCTTGTAAAAAAATTTAGCCGAAAAGAGTTATGTATGCTCGATATACTCTCTCTCATTCAAACATAAATTTTTCTCTCACTTGTTTTGCATATATAACAAGCTAAAATTTCTACAAATTCTTGAAACTAAATATTGCACCAAGCCATATTATGTCACTACATAAAAATATTTTTATGCTCCGCATTTATTCTGGTAATTCTTAATGCTTTTATCTTAAATAAAACTACTGATATATAACTGAAACGCTAATATTTTAACATTTTAGGGAATAAAAAAGTTTTGGGTGGGAATAGCATAGCTTATTCCTTAAATTAAAATTGCTATTTTTTTAACTAAATGATTAGGTAATAAGGGTTTACTAAATTTTTTTTATGTAAAGTGTGCCAAAGTGGCAACATTAGTTTATTGAATTTGTTATTCATTGATATACCAGGATCGTTTTATTTATCTCTACCTAATGGACATCACAAAACTTTTTATTCAGAGTGCTGTGAGAAAGACAATAGGATTAATCACCCTTGATATACCTCGTTTCTTAGCAAAAGATGTTAAGAAAAGGTAGATAGATGGGGAAGCATTGCAGTCATTTTTTTAAATCACCGTCACAACATGATTGGTCAGTTACTAGCAGGACATTATAAAGTCCTTGAAGTATTAGGTGAGGGGGGCTTTGGGCAAACTTACATTGCTGAGGACATTCACCTCCCTGGGAAACCTAAATGCGTCCTCAAACATCTCAAAACTTCTAGTACCGACCCTGACATTTTAGAAGCTGCCAGAAGGCTTTTTCAAAAAGAAGCTGAAACTTTGCAACAGTTGGGCAACCATGATCAGATACCCAGGCTTTTAGCTTATTTTGAAGAGAACCAAGAATTTTACTTGGTGCAAGAATTTATTAGCGGACATACCTTGAGTATGGAACTTCCTCCAGGAAAAAGATGGACGGAACGCCATACTCTTGAAATGCTCATTGAGGTACTGGGTATTTTAGAATTTGTTCACAGCCACGGGGTCATTCATCGCGATATCAAACCTGACAATATCATCAGACGTGCTTCAGACAATAAATTTGTCCTGATAGACTTTGGAGCTATTAAGCAACTGCGAAGCCAAACGGCGGTTGGAACGGGACGAAACAACATCACTCTCATCATCGGAACTCGGGGATACATGCCCTCCGAACAAATCAGACGTTTACCACGTCCTAGCAGTGATATTTATGCGCTGGGGATGATGGGTATTCAGGCACTGACGGGGGTGTATCCGAACGAACTTCAAGATGACCCAAATACAGGAGAAATACTGTGGCAATATCTAACAACTATCAGTCCGGGGTTAGCTGCTGTCCTCACTAAGATGACGCGCTATCACTTCAAAGACCGTTATCAGACAGTAACTGAGGTATTGCAAGCGCTACGAGAATTAGCGATAGTTGAAACTTCTGATACCACAAATATCCTTCATGAACTCTCTTTAGAGTGGGAGGAAAACGGACAGGTCAAAAATCGCAAAATTCTTGAGAAGCAACAAAGTAAAAACCCTGGTAGAGGAGTCCGCATTGGTCGTGACCCTCAAGTATGCGATATTGTTTTACCAGATCCAACGGTGTCCGCTTTACATATTGAAATTTTCTTTCATCAGCAAAAGCAGAAATTTTATTTGCGGAATCTGCGCCAGATGAATCCTCCTATCATTGACGGACAGTTGCTTCTAGCAGGTGAAATGCCCCTTTCTATTGGCAGCAGTATACGTTTAGGGCAACAAAGTTTTACGGTGAGTACTATTGTTTGCAAGGAATATCCTGGTGGATACGTACCCATAGAATACTCGATTGTTCCGATCGCACTGCAACAACCTGCTACTAAGACTATCCGGATACCAAAAGTTAGAAAGTTTGAGAAAAATTCACTTGAAGTTCTATTGACTAGTCCGTCGATTGTGTCTCCTTCACCTATTAAAGTACCAAAATTACTTGGGGCGGGTGCGGCAGCTTTTGTGAGTGCAATTGGTGGCTTTACGTTTTTGAATCCTGATCATACAGGTGGAAGCCATGTACAACAGAATTTCATATCACAGCAACCACAAATGTGCCGGATCATTTCTCCACCTGGTGGCAGATTTTCGGCTAAATTACGCCCTGCACCTCAAACAGAGGTTGGCGCTATGAAACAACTGAGTCTAGGTGTAATGGTCTTATTTGTTCAAAGGCGAGGAGACTTTGTAGAAGTTAAACTACCTGATGGAACTCAAGGCTGGCTTTTTGGCGATGAACTACAGCCTTGTACTGCATCAAAAGTGACTAAAAAAGGATGAATGATGAAGGATAAAGTCTGTAGACGCCCCGAAGCTCGTGAGACAGGCTTCCCCGAAGGTAGGGTAGGATGAACAGTTTTATACTTTATAATTCATACTTTTGCCTTTAGTTCATACTTCAAATAACCATTTGTATAGATGTGAGAAGCGTGATTTGAAGAAACAATAGGTTTTTATTACCGTCTTCAGATTTTATCCGTGTGACGACTAACAACTCATGAATGATCAATTATATAAAACGGAATCGTTTTGTTAGTCAATGTAGCTTTTATTATACACAGAAAAAGCACAATAATTAGCGAGGGTAATCTATGTCACTAGAGCAGGTGAATTCTTTTTATGAGGTTTTGATGTCGGAGCAAGTCATTTATGAGCAGTACTATAATAAGTGCTGCGTTCGGGGTTTATTTGGTATCTGGGATTGGGATAAAACCAAGATTGTTCATTTTGCTGCTACTCTTGGATATAGATTTACTGAAAGCGAGCTAGATGAAGTATGGTTTGGCGGCGAGCCAAGCATTTCTGAGAGTTCATTAGATTTATCAGAATACAGACTTTCTGGTATTAATTATGAACTGCCAAGGTCAAAATATGCACTTTGAGAGGATTTTTCTTAAGGCTTTTAGAAATTCATTAGCTAATCTTTCTTTTGTCACGCTTGCAAGATTAATACAGCAGAATTCAGAATTCAGGACTCAGAAGCGGAGCCACCAGATGCTCCGCCTCCGGTCAGAAGTAAAATTTGCTCTCTGTTTGGCTTTTAGACAAAGCGCGTTGTACTTCATTTACTTGCAAGATTAATAAAAGAAAGAATACTCTGTAGCGTGTCTGAAATCTTTAAGAAAAAATCTTGATATAAACTCTTCACCACAGTCCTGAGTACTGAGTGCTGAGGAGCGACTGTGCCTCGGGAACCTCCGCACGGTTAGCCCGCTCTCGGGCGCGACTGCGTGCCTCATTCGGGAGGAGCAATGCTTACGTCGTAGACGTGCCGGAGGCATACGCGAAGGGCGCTTGCTCCTGAGCACTGATAAACTTAAAATGATGAGCCTGTCTGCTTCAAAAACTCCTTTTCTTCTGAAGTTGAGACTCTTCCCAAAATCTCATTGCGATGGGGAAAACGCCCAAAACGTTGAATCACTTGCATATGGCGCATGGCATAATCAATGCAACTCGTACTCTCAGGGTCGTTGCTCAGTTGCTGAAATAGCCGCACTGCTTGACGCTGATGCTCTAGGTTCTCGCTGTGTTCAAAAGGCAAGTAAATAAACCAACGTTGTACGGGTAATAGCTTTTGGTCATATCCTAATGCAATAGCATGCTGGGCTGCTGAAAGTGCTTCCCAGTCAGTGGCAAAGGCTTGGGGAGTATCGCGAAACATATTTCGGGGAAACTGATCCAACAGCAGAATCAATGCTAAACAACTGTTAGAGGAATTGATCCAGTCGTCGAGATATCCTGCTGCCGCTTTTTGGTAATCTGTTAGAAACCGGATTTGTAGTTCTTCATCAAACTCCGGTTTTTTACTGAACCAGAAAGGCTTTGGTTTTCCATAATCTGGTTCATTAGGACTACCGAACCAAAATTCCAAAATTTCTTTTGCCTGTGACATTACTTTTATTCACCCTTACAAAGAACTTGTCGCATTTTACGCATATTCGCAGGCAATTCAAAATTCATGGCTTGTTGAATGAACAGTGACGGTATGGGAATAGTAGGGGTAGCTTGCACAGTATAGCTCAGCAAAGTTCCATCACCACAATCTTCTAGCTCTAAATTGGCTGTAAAATCGTTGAAACTTCCTTTTTCTAGCCTAAATTGTATGTGCTGCCCGATATCTTCCACAACATGAAGGTAAATTTCCACTTGGGCAGTGAAGAAGAAAAAGGCTTTTTGTGCCGCTTGATAAAGACGTTTAACCTCACCACGTTGCAAAACTTCGCTTTTAGTCACATCAGGAAAATACTGCACCCAACGCGGGTAATCTGTTATCTGCTGCCAAACGTGCGATCGCACTAAGGGCAAATACATCCCGGCAGTGACAGCACCACCCCAAGCTGTATGCGATCGCGTTTGCACCAGAATTTCGCCCTGCATCAGTAACCTTTGTTTGTCCTGACTCCAAGCCATGTCTGAACCTGTGGGAACCGAGTCTGAGATAAAGGACGCAGACATAATGTTTTCAGTCACTCCTCAACACATCAACTAAAGGGGTTTAAACTGGTGAATATCTAACTTGATTGAGTCGAACTCACTAGTTCTAGTTCCAGTAAGATATATAGATTTTCCGGAAACAGTTATTTTCTGGTCATTATTACCGAATCTTCACTCATAATATGTCATGTTTATCACTAATATCAAAGTATTCAATACTCTAACAGATGAGAATGAAAATACTTCTTTCTTCTGTGTGTTTGTGCCTCCAAGACAGTTCTAATTTTGTCTACATTCTGAGAGATATTTTGAGAGAAGTTTTGCAATACACTGAAAAGTAAAGAAGTGTAAAGAAATTTAATGTTGTGAACGTGGAAACTATCACATTGGGGCAAAATGGTCCGGCTGTTACACCCCTTTGCATTGGTACTTGGGCATGGGGTGATAAGCTCTTTTGGAATTATGGCAACAACTACGGTGCAGATCAGTTGCAAGCAGCTTTTACAGCAGCCTTAGAGGTTGGTGTCACCTTCTTTGATACCGCTGAAATTTACGGATTTGGACTTTCCGAGGAACTTTTGGGGCAATTCTTGCAAAAAACAGAGCAAAAGGTGCAGATTGCGACCAAATTTGGTCCATTCCCCTGGCGATTTATAGGTCAGTCTGTCGCCGATGCCCTCACAGATAGTCTTAAACGCTTACAATTAGAGCGAGTTGCTCTGTATCAGGTGCATTGGCCCTTTAGCTTCTTTATGAGTCAAGACACCTTGATGAATGCTCTTGCAGATGAAGTGAAGCGGGGCAGAATAGAAGCAGTAGGCGTCAGTAATTACTCAGCACAGCAAATGCGGGAAGCGCACCAAATACTAGCTGCGCGTGGAGTCCCTTTGGCTGTGAATCAAGTACGTTACTCTTTGCTCACTCGCCAAATTGAGACAAATGGCATTCTCAAAACTGCCCGTGAGTTAGGTGTGACAATTTTGGCGTATAGTCCTTTAGCTCAAGGCTTACTGACAGGGAAATACACTCCTGATAGTGCTAACACTCCCAAAGATGCCAGAAGGATAAACCCCCAATTTAGTAAAGAAGGGTTGCAGAAAATTGAACCTGTGATATCTTTGCTACGCCAGCTTGGAGACAAGCATGGACGCACACCAGCCCAAGTTGCCTTGAGGTGGTTAATTGATCAAGGAAACGTCATTCCTATTGCTGGGGCGAAAACAGCCGAACAGGTACGGCAGAATGCAGGCGCTTTGGGTTGGAGATTGGGTGATGATGAGATTAAGCAGTTAGCGGAAGTGAGTCGTCTTTACAAGTAAAAAGAACCAAGTAAAAAGTCAAAAGAAAGAAATAATTTCTTTTGATTTTTTACTTTTAACTTGATTTACCAGTTTTCCTGACCAGCCAACATTTGTAAGATTTTCTCTACATTATCCAAATCCCCAACAATTCTGCGTATTGGGTGAGGCCAAACTTTGACCAGGGTGGGAGTTGCAGAAACTTGATTGGATTCTGCTTGTTCTGGATTTGTTAAAACGTCAATGACTTTGAGAGTATAAGGATTGCCAAGATATTTTTCTAAAAGTTCGTGTAAATTCTGTAAAATTCGTTCAGTGGTAGCACTATGTCCTGCGACAAATAAGCGGAGAACATAGCCTTTTGTTTTTGATTGGGGTTGTTGTGCGGATGTAACTGATTGATAGTACGAAGGAGTTGGAAGGTCGAGGCGCATAACTAAGTCGTGGTCTTCCCAAAGCTGGGGAAATGTGGAACGATATGTTGCCAATACCAGGCGATCGCACAACCCTTCCTGCCAAGGTGCAGATTGCCATCCTAGCTCTCCTGTACCAAAAATAGCGTTAAGTACAGCTTGATGTCGCATAACTGCCGGATAAGCTTCGGCAAAAGTCTGTATATGTTGGGTGCGTGGATCTAACCAATGGTCTATAGTCGCCGTGTAGCAAGGCACTAAGAAGTGAGGCGGTTCTGGTAAGTCCAGAATTTCCTGCAACGTAGCGCACAAATGTAAATGCCATCGACCTTGCTTGGTAGGGTCGATGCAGTAAATTAAATCACCTCCAGGTGTAAACAGTGCAATGCCTTTAAACAGTTGAGGTAGAGGTGGTTTATCGGGAGTCAAGAGCCTGTTAGGAAAAAATTATGAATTATGAACTATAAATTATGAATTATGAAATTTTGTATCATTTATAATCCATAATCCATAATTCATAATTGTCTACACTAAACTCTACCACGGAGAAATTGTGCCATTTCGTTGGGAGTGGGTGACATTTCTAAGGCTGTTTCTTCAGTTATGCGACCTTCTTGGTAGAGGTTGAGCAAAGACTGATTCATGGTAATCATGCCGTCAAAACCTGCTTGCTTCATCAGTTCAGTAATTTCATCGTACTTACCATCCTTGACCCAATCTTTCACAGCGTCAGTGTTGATCAGGATGTCGTGGAAAGCAGCACGCTTTCCATCGGTTGTGCGGCATAAACCTTGGGCAATCACTGCCACTAAAGACTCGGCAAGTGCGACGCGCATTGCATCCTGTTCCTCGCCTGAGTAGAGGTTGAGGATACGCTCAATTGTTTTCACAGCGCTGTTAGTGTGCAGGGTTCCCATGACCAAGTGACCTGTTTGAGCCGCTTTCAAGGCAGTGTTGACCGTTTCTTTATCCCGCATTTCTCCCACCAGAATCAAATCTGGGTCTTCCCGCAAAGCTGCTTTCAAAGCATTGTCAAATTTCCGGGTGTGCATTCCCACTTCACGCTGTTTGATCAAGGATTTTTGACTTTTGTGAACAAATTCTACTGGATCCTCAATAGTGATGATGTGCTTGGGCATTTCTTTATTGATGTAGTCAATCATTGCCGCCATTGTGGTTGACTTACCGGAACCAGTGGGACCGGTGACTAAAATCAAACCTTTGTGGTAATGGCAGATATCTCTAAAAACGGTAGGTAATTTTAACTGTTCAATGGTCAAGATTTTCAGCGGAATCAACCGCAACACCATTGCATAGCCTCTAAGAGAGTCAAAAATATTAATCCGCACTCGAGCAAATTCGTACTGAGTCGCGCCGTCAAATTCTAGCTGTTCTTCAAATCGGTGAATTTCAGCATCAGTTAAAATTTCCCGCAACCAACTCATAAAAGTTGGTTTGTCCGTTTCTAGGTAGTCCGTTAGTTGGATTTCTCCTCGGTTGCGGAAGCGGGGTACTTCACCTACACCAAGGTGGATGTCAGAATATCCCTTATCAAAAGCTTCCTGTATTATTCGCTCTAAAGTAATTCCCGAACTGTTACTTCTAGAAGCTGCGGGACTGGGTATGGGTGGTGGGGTTCCAGGACGATGAGCAGAAGCTGGGGTGGGAACTGGCGCTGGAGGAGGTGCAGAGTCCGTGGCGGCAGCGTGATTGCCACTCTTATCATTTGGTATTTCTAATGTTTGTGCAGCCTGGCGCAGTGTACTCATTGCTGGTGGCGGTGGCGGTAGTGGAGGAATACCACGAGCTGCATTTGAGGTCGAATTTAATGGACGTTGTGATTCTGTCATATATCTTCACTAAAAAATTGTGGGGGTTTTAGGGGGAATAGGGGTGTAGGAGCGTAAGGGAGGAGATGAAGAATTTAAAATGGATCACAGTTGCTACAGTCATCAGGTCGTGCAGAGCAATTTCACTAGACCGATTCAATCTCATCACCTTTACTTGTATGTTTTTTTCTATTGTTGTTATTTCCCCTATGAGTTAAATAGATTCGTTTGAAGGATGTATTCTTATTTAACCCACGATAATCCTCAAGTTTACTCAGTAAATATCCTTAGTTTTATTAGTATTTTATTTTACTGAAGCTTCTGATATGAGAAAAAATCCTCTGCAATTAACGCCACTCTTTACAGCACATTGCAAGTAGATGAAGTACAACGCGCTTTGTCTAAAAGCCAGACACAGAGCCAATTTTACTTCTGACCGGAGGCGGAGCATCTGGTGGCTCCGCTTCTGACTCCTGACGGATGTATTCTGCAACTGTAAAATCACCAAAACATAATTTGTTCAAGACTATTTGTAAATTATGAAAAACATCATTGGTTTTGATAAGAAATATTAAGCATACTATAGCAATCCGAAATCGGTTGTGAAAAATAGGAGTGGTGGTTCTTAACTGTTAAGAGTTGCCAGTCAACGATCAACAGTCAACAGCCCATACGGAGTATTTCAGGAATCATTTAGGGTTGCTATAAAAGCAAACTTGATTGAAATAAAGCTTTGAAGTTATCGCGGTTTAGTTTGTATACCTGCAGATAGATGCAAAAAACAAATTTTCTATCACAATGTTGACTAAACTTATTCCCATAATTGCGAAACATTAACTGTAAAGTTTATTAACTAAATGCTCATTTTCCAAAATGGTTTTTATATACTGAACTTCTAATTGTTGATCCCGCTCACGGTGAGCGAGGTATTTCTGAAATTCAATTTGTGTTTTGTTTCTTTTGTATTTGGAGAAAAAGTTATGGCTTTGTCTCAATCGTCTAATTTCGGCAAGACTTACTCATTGTTGATGATTAAAAGTTTTCTGATATGGACTTTTACATTGGCAGTATGCTTACTGGTTGTTGGTTTTCCTTTGGTTGTCTTGATGGCTACGGTCGGATGTCTGTTGTCAGTTGTTTTGCAATCGGTGATGCCTGTCAGTGCGGTTTTACTTGTTGCAGGTGGTTTAATCATGTTTAATGTGATGGCTGTTGTCATGGCTGCCGGGTTGCTAACTCTTAAAGGAGTTCACCCGAAGGAAGTTAAATGGTTGAGTTGGCTGCATGGAGAGGCAGAAAATCTGCAAATGACTACCGTTTACGCTGCTTGCCCGTTAACTTGTGAATTCAAAGAGTAACCATCCCTGCCCAATTCGACAAACAGTACATCTGCCCGGTTCAGCCGGGTTTTTTCATGTTTAATTAGTCATTTGTGAGCCAGCATCGCAGTTTCTTTCTCAAGAACCCAGACGCTACGCGTATGCCTGCGGCGTTAGTCGAAGGGTTGTTTGTCATTTATGAGTCATAATCATTGACTAATTCCTTTGGAATAATAACTATTAACTAATGGCTAATGACTAATGACTAATGACTAAAAAGCAAATTTATATTATATTGGGGACTCGTCCCGAAGCAATCAAACTAGCTCCGGTGATTCAGGTTTTCCAAAACTCATCAAGTATTGACACTCAAGTTATTCTGACAGGACAGCATCGCGAGATGGTTGAGCAAGTGATGCAGCTGTTCAACCTCAAAGCGACTTATGACTTGGAGATTATGCAGCCAAAGCAATCTCTCAGTGATATCACCTGCCGCAGTTTACGAGGATTAGAAGAATTATTCCAACAGAGTCAGCCAGATTTAGTGCTGGTGCAGGGAGATACAACTACGGCTTTTGCTGCTACTTTGGCTGCATTTTACCAAAAAATTCCTGTAGGACATGTAGAAGCGGGATTAAGAACGGATGACTTATTTAATCCTTATCCAGAAGAAGCTAACAGGCGGCTGATTTCTCAACTCACCCAATTGCACTTTGCGCCAACTCCTTTGGCGGTGGAAAATCTGCAACGTTCCGGCGTTTTGGGTGAAATTCACCAGACAGGTAACACGGTGATTGATGCACTTTTGACTGTAGCTGCAAGCGTTCCTGCTTGTGAAATACCTGGGTTGGAATGGGAGAAATATCGTGTCCTGCTGGCAACAGTTCACCGCCGCGAGAATTGGGGAGAACCACTACACGATATTGCCCAAGGGTTTTTGCGGATACTAGATAAGTTCCCTGATACAGCCTTGCTGCTGCCATTGCACCGTAATCCTATAGTCAGAGAACCATTGCAAGCACTGTTGGGAAACCATAAGCGAATTTTTTTAACAGAACCTTTAGATTATGCCGAACTGGTGGGAGCGATTATGCGATCGCATCTCTTGCTGACTGACTCTGGGGGCTTGCAGGAAGAAGCACCCAGTTTGGGAAAACCAGTTTTAGTTCTCAGAGAAACGACAGAAAGACCCGAAGCAGTGACTGCGGGTACAGCTAAACTTGTGGGAACTCAACCAGAGAAAATTTTCGCTACTGCTGAGGAATTGCTATCTGAGGTAACAGCTTATGACGCAATGGCAAACGCGATTAATCCCTTTGGTGATGGTCAGGCAGCAAAGCGAATTTTACAAATTGTACTAAATTACTTTAGGCTTTGCTCATAAAGAGTCATAAGGAAAGTTTAGATGTCAACACGACTCATTTCCGGGGGCACCATTCTCACAAGTGATGATGCTAATAGCATTATTGAGAATGGCTACGTAGTAGTAGATGGAAATATGATTGTGGAGGTTGGCAGTGGTCAACCTCCAACGTCTAACTATGACCAAGTCATTGATGCTTCGCTCATGCTGGTCTGCCCAGGTTTTATCAATGCCCATACTCATTTATGCACGATTTTTGGGCGCTCCCTAGGCAGCGATCGCTCTCTACTCCAGTGGCTCTCAGATGCCCAAGTGCCAATGCTACGGGCGTTGCAGATTGAAGACTATGTGCTTTCGATGGAGTTGGGGGCGATTGAGAATATCAAGGCAGGTAACACAACTATCTGCGAAGTTTTTGTCTGCGCGCACTATGCAGATGGCGTTGATGAAGTTTGTGTCGCCGCCCTAGCTCGTACTGGAATCCGTTCCATTTTTTGCCGTTGTAGTAACGATGAATCATTTTTCGACGGATTCATTGAAACTAGACAGGACATCATCAACCGCTCCCAACGCTTGATTAAAAATTGGAGAAATCATGATCGAGTCCGCATTGGGATTGGTCCTTTAGTCCCTTGGGGATCAAGTACTGATGCCTTTGTGGATGCCGTCGGTTTGTCAAAGGAAGAGGACGTCCTCATTCACCTGCATACAGCAGAGACACCTGAATACAACGACCTTGTTCGCAATCGGACAGGGAAAAGCAATGTGGAGATGCTGGCTGATGTAGGTGCATTAGGCGATCGCGTTATGCTAAACCATTGTGTTCATCTTTCTGACCATGACATTGGTCTGATTGCCGAAACTGGCTCCCACGTCATCCACGATCCCACGAGTAATATGCTGCTTGCCTCCGGGATAGCACCAATTCCAAAACTGCGGTCAGCAAGGATTAATATTGGTCTTGCCTGCGATGGACCAGCTTGTAACAACACGCAAGACATGATTCAGGTAATGAAGGATGCTGCCTTGCTGCAAAAAGTCGTTACCCGTCAAGCAGACGCACTGATTGCAAAAGATGTATTTACAATGGCAACTAGAGGGGGTGCAAGAGCGATCGGCATGGGCTCGTCACTGGGTTCAATTCAGCCGGGATTTTTAGCTGACATAATCTTAATTGACACTGAGGTTCCCCATATGACCCCGATGCATGACCCAATTTCTACACTCGTCTACTCTGCCAGGGGATCTGATGTCCACACAGTCATTATTGATGGGCAAATTGTGATGCAAAACAGAAGGCTTACAACAGTGGATGAGAAAGAAATTTTAGTGAAAGCGCGTACACATGCTGTGCGTGCCCGCAAACGTGCTGGATTATGAAAATTTATGGGTAACGGATGTAAAATTTTGCATCTGTTATGTGGGGTAAGGATTTGGGAAACATAACAATAAATAAGAAAAATTAAAATTCTGCTTTTTCGTTAGAAAAAGTCAGATTTTTTTTACCTCTTGAGGAGAGCAAAAGTATGCTTATCAGTTTGAATTACAGACTAACAGAAGTCTTGTATGAAACTAAGAAAACCGTTGTTTCTCGAGGATACAGAGAGCGAGATCAGCAACCTGTCGTGATTAAGCTACTCAAGACAAATTATTCTAATTTGAAAAATGTTGCTCGACTTAAACACGAGTATGAAATTATTCGAGGTTTAGAAATTGCTGGGATTGTCAAAGCCTATGAACTCGTTAACTATGAAAACGGTTTAGCCTTAGTTTTGGAAGGCTTTAGTGGCAAATCTTTAAAAGAATTTATTACTAAAAACGCACTCGACCTAGAAGATTTTTTAAAAATTGCTATTCAAGTTTCTGAAACTTTAGGTGAGTTACATACTCACAATATCATTCATAAAGATATTAAACCACAAAACATTATCTTTAACCCAGAAACCGCAAAAATTAAAATTACTGACTTTAGCATTGCCTCATCGCTCTCACAAGAAAATCCCAGGATTATTAATCCTAACTCTTTGGAAGGAACTCTAGCTTATATGTCCCCCGAACAAACGGGACGAATGAATCGAATCATTGACTATCGCACTGATTTTTACTCCTTGGGAGTCACATTTTATGAGCTTTTGACTGGACAGTTACCATTCCAGACTAAAGATGTCATGGAATTGATTCACAGTCACATGGCTAAAATACCTGTATCTCCCCAACAATTAAATCAATCAGTGCCTCTAGTCGTTTCCAACTTGGTGATGAAACTCTTGGCAAAGACGGCAGAAGACCGATATCAAAATGCTTATGGATTAAAGGCAGATTTGGAACAGTGTTTAGTGCAATGGCAAGCAACAGGGACAATTTTTGATTTTCCTCTAGGTCAACAAGATAAATCTAGCCAATTTCATATCAGAGAAAAACTCTATGGACGGGAAGTTGAAGTTGCTACCTTGATGGAAGCTTTTGAACGAATTAGCCAAGGCAGTACCGAAATGATGCTAGTGAGTGGTTATTCAGGCATCGGTAAGTCCTCTTTGGTGAATGAAGTTCATAAACCGATGGTTCGCAAAAATGGTTATTTTATCTCGGGAAAATTTGACCAATTTAAACGAGATATTCCCTATGCATCTCTCATTCAGGCTTTTCAGGAATTGATTCGCCAGTTGCTAACAGAAGAGCAAGAAATAATAGAGGCTTGGAAAGCAAAAATTTTAGAGGCAGTAAGCCCTAATGGTCAAGTAATTATTGATGTTATTCCTGAAGTAGAGTGGATTGTAGGGGAGCAAAATCCTGTACCCCAGCTAGCTGCTGCTGAAGCCCAAAATCGCTTTAATTTAGTTTTCAAAAAATTTATTCATGTTTTTGCAAATCGAGAACACCCACTTGTACTCTTTCTTGATGATTTGCAGTGGGCTGATTCTGCTTCTTTGAAGTTAATTCAATTACTCATGAGCGACTCCGATAGCCAATGTCTTCTCATCATTGGAGCTTACAGAGATAACGAAGTTAGCCCAACCCATCCTCTCATGCTGATGTTAGATGAAGTACGGAAAATGGCTGTCCGAGTCAGCAACATTACATTAGAAAATTTACAAAAAACCCATGTTGAGCAACTGATTGCTGACACACTGAATGAAACCGAAGATTCAAATAAACTTGCGGAGTTACTCTTCAAGAAGACTCAAGGAAATCCCTTCTTTCTGAATCAATTGCTAAGAGCTTTATACCAGCAAAACCTTTTAACATTTGATTTTGGAAAACGCAGGTGGTCATGGGACATTGAGCAAATTCAAGCAGTTGGCATCACAGACCAGACTGTAGTCGAGTTAATGGTAGGTAAAATTCAAAAGTTACCAGAGACAACACAACAAGTTCTCAAATTAGCAGCTTGTATTGGCACAGTCTTTCAATTGAATGTGCTTGCTATTGTTAACCAAAAATCCTTGAAAGAGACTGCTCATGAGTTATGGGAAGCAGTTTCTGAAGGTTTAATTTTACCTATAAATGATGATTATAATATTCCCTTGGTTTTTACTCAAGCAGAACTTGATAAACTTACCTTTGAATCTTCTAAAACTGCTTACCGCTTTTTACATGACCGCGTCCAACAGGCTGCCTATTCGCTCATTCCAGAAGACCAGAAAAAAACCACACATTTTCAAATAGGAAAACTATTACTAAAAAATACAAGTTCAGAACGATTAGAAGACCAAATATTTGACATTGTTAACCAGTTCAATATTGGATTTGAGCTAATTAACGACCAGTCAGAAAAATATGAATTAGCTCACCTAAATTTGCTTGCAGGTCGCAAAGCCAAGACTTCTACTGCTTATGAAACTGCTCATCGAAATTTAACAGTGGGGTTGAGACTGTTAGCTAAAGATTGTTGGCAAAGCCACTATGAGTTGACACTAGCGCTTCATATAGAAGCTGTGGAAGTGGAATACTTGAATACTAACTTTGAACAAGCTGAAACTATTGCCGAAATAGTTTTTCAACACTCAAGAGAGCTTCTAGACAGAGTCAAAGTCTATGAAATCCAAATCCAGTTTTATATCTCTCAAAACAAAATGAGAGAATCGATAGACGTTGCTCTACAAGTCTTGTCAGAATTAGGTATATTCCTGCCCCAAGAACCGGAAGAATTGAATTTGGCTACAGAACAACTACAGAAAAAACTAATTAGTTGGCGGGGAGAAAAAATTGAGGATTTACAATACCTTCCCATAATGACTGATCCTTATAAAATTGCGGCAATGCGGATTTTGGTAACTGTGACTCCGCCAGTTTTTATTGCATATCCTGCTTTGTTTCCGCTGCTTGCATTGACGATGGTCAATCTGTCTATCCAGTATGGTAATACCGTCTTAGCTTCTTATGCCTATGTTGAGTATAGCTTGCTGTTCTTGGGAGCAATGGGAGACATTGATTCTGGATATCGATTTGGTCGATTGGCTTTGAAGTTGTTAGATCAATTTGACTCCAGAGAGCTAAAAGCTAAAGTTTACGTGGTATTTAACTTCTTTGTTAGACATTGGAAAGAGCATGTCAACACAACGATAAAGCCTTTGCTAGAAGCATTTCAAAGCGGTATCGAAGTTGGTGATGTGGAATATGCTTGTTATTCTGCAATGCTCTATTGTGGATATATATTTTTAACCGGAGAATCCCTAGAAGTCGTTAGCCAAAGTCAGCGTGTTTACATTGATTTTATTAGAAAATCCAAACAAGGATTTCAGCTTTATTTTGGTAAAATATGGTATCAATTAGCGTTGAAGCTACAAGGCAAAGCAGGGGAGAAAGATTGTTTCGATAGTCAAGACTTTGATGAAGCAAAAGTAACAGTTTTGTTACTAAACAATAATAATCACGTTTCCCTCATTTCTCTGTATCTTTGCAAGACTATTTTCAGTTATTTATTTAAAAACTATCCTCAAGCAGTTGCCAATGCAGAATTGGGGTTGAAATACGAAACTATCTTGGTTGGGATGATACAGATTGCTCAAACTAACTTTTATTATTCTCTCAGTCTTTTGGCTCAATATCCAACACTGAACCCCGCTCAACAAAAAGAAGCTTTGGAAATTGTAGAAACGAATCAGCAAAAACTGAAACACTGGGCAGAACATGCCCCAGAAAATTATCAGCATAAATATGAGCTAGTGGAAGCAGAGAAAGCCCGGATATTGAATCAATTTATAGAAGCAATGGAACACTATGACCGGGCTATTCAAGGAGCAAGAGTTCAGCAATACCTTCATGAAGAAGCCCTGGCGTATGAACTGGCAGCAGAATTTTATTACGCTTTGGGTAGACAGGAAATTGCTCAAACTTATCTGCATAAAGCTCACTTCTGCTATGGTTCTTGGGGTGCAACAGCAAAAGTTGAAGACCTAGAAGTAAGATATCCTCAGTTTTTCGTGTCGATGCTCCCACGAAAAACCATAATTTCAAGAACTACTGAAACGACAACTTTCACAATAAGTGCAGATGCGAGAATACTGGATGCGACAACCGTTATTAAAGCTTCCCTTGCCCTTTCTCGTGAAATTATTCTGGAGAACTTATTGAGGCAATTAATAAACATTGCGATTGAAAATGCAGGCGCTCAAAAAGGCTTCTTTATTGCTAATCAAGACAATCTGTGGCTTATTGAGGCTGAGGGTTCAGAAAATGGTGAAGTCACAGTACTCGAGTCTATACCACTTGATGCGAGTCAAAGTTTAGCTATTTCTGTCATTAACTATGTCCAGAGGACGAGAGAAAATTTAGTCATAAATAATGCTACTCAAGAAGAAAGATTTGCCACCGACCCTTACATAATAGGCAGTCAACCGCAGTCTATTTTATGTTTACCTATCATTCATCAAAATAAACTAACTGGCATTCTTTATCTAGAAAACAATTTGACAACAGGTGCTTTTACAAATGATCGCCTAGAAGTTTTGAAAGTCTTAACATCTCAGGTTTCTATTTCAATTGAAAATGCTCGTCTTTACGCAAGAGAGCAAGAAAAATCTCGACAACTTGAACAATCTCTGCATAAGTTGCAACAAACTCAGGCGCAGTTGGTGCAGACTGAAAAAATTTCTAGCTTAGGTCAACTAGTTGCAGGGATTTCCCATGAAGTGAATAACCCCATCGGATTTATTGGCGCAAATCTTGAACATCTCCAGGTATACATCGAAAACTTGAGCGATTTGCTGAGACTTTATCAGCAATGCGTTCCCAATCCCCCTGCTAATATTCAAGACAAAATCAAGAAAATAGATCTGGAATTTCTACTGGAAGATTTGCCCAAAATACTGACTTCTATGAAACTGGGAACAGACCGCATCCACGAAATTA
Source organism: Mastigocladopsis repens PCC 10914 (assembly GCF_000315565.1). NCBI lineage: Bacteria > Bacillati > Cyanobacteriota > Cyanophyceae > Nostocales > Symphyonemataceae > Mastigocladopsis > Mastigocladopsis repens. The sequence goes on from NZ_JH992901.1 coordinate 1,099,933, forward strand.
TGTCTTCCCTTCGTATCTTCTGCCGAAAAGATGCGGTTCAAAAAGAACTAGCTGATATCCATGAAGGTCTTGACAGTACGCTGCTTATCTTACAGCATCGCCTAAAAGCGTCTTCAGAACGTCCTGCTATTCAACTGGTGAAAGAGTATGGTGATTTGCCCCTTGTGGAATGCTTTGCAGGTCAGTTAAACCAGGTATTTATGAACCTAATTGCTAATGCTATTGATGCTATTGATCAGTACAACAGTGGACGAACGTTTGAGGAAATCCAACTTTATCCTAATGTGATTCGGATTCGTACTGAAGTGGTAGACAATACTCAGGTCGTGATTCGGATAGTTGATAATGGTATTGGTATGACAGAGGAAGTCAAACAGCAACTTTTTTGTCCCTTTTTTACAACAAAATCTGTTGGTAACGGGACTGGATTAGGTCTATCTATTAGCTATCAAATCATTGTAGAGAAACATGGCGGTCAATTGAACGTCTTTTCTCAACCAGGAAAGGGAGTCGAATTTGTCATTAAGATTCCGATTCAATAAACCTGCCTTGAAAATAGAGCCTGAAACCACGCAAAATCGTTCCAGCATCATTTTCATTGTTCCTTGTGAGCAAAAGCTCATGGAGTCTCTTGCATGAAATCAATGTTTATGAAAAAAAACACAGATGCACAAAAAGAAATAATGAACCACAGATGGACGAGGCAGTGCGTTGCGGTGAATCAGCCCTGCAGGCGGTGAGACCAGTGCTGCAGGAGGGTTTCCCTCCGCAGGCAACTGGCGAACCCGAAGGGGTTTCCCGCCATAGGGGACTGTGTTGGCGCAGCCTCTCCGGAGGAGACACCCGTTCGCCCTTGGCGTGCCGTAGGCATAGGGGGGTTCCCCCCGTTGTAGCAACTGCCGTACAGATACACACAGATAAATTTGTACTTCATTCACATGAAAAGCGCTATAATAACAAGTCAAAAACCCTATCTGTTTGTTGTTCTTACAGATAGGGTAAACCTATATTTAGGTACTAACGATAAGTCCCTTTCAGGAATTGAAAGCTAACAATTTGTTAAGAAATTGGTCAAAACGATGTTCAAATTGTTCTGTTGCCAACAGCTAGGTAAAAACTTCCCTGTACTAGAATCCCACAGCAGCTAGGGTTTGTGGTCCGGCGACTCCATCTACACGTAAACCATTTCTTGCCTGGTAGTTCCGGACTGTATTTGCCGTTGTATAACCGTAGTATCCAGTAGGTGTAACTCCCAGAATTCTTTGAAGTCTTGCAACAGCAGAACCTCGAGAGCCTACACTTAAAATGGAGATACCACCAACACCTGGACCAGAAGTATACCCTGTACCAGGTCTAGTGTTAATCCAATTTGCACCAACATAATAATTATTAGACAGCCTAGCAAATCCATTCCTGTATCCTACAATTCGTGGAAGCCGTGAGCCATTACGGTAACATGCAACAGAAGCATAATATCTGCTAGGACCTGTGCGGACATGGAGACAATTGCCGTTTGTCCTAACATAATAGTCGCTTCTAGGACCGTAGTATGCCGCTGAGGCTGATTGGGCTTGAGCTAAAATTGCCAACAACGCACCGATGCTAGCAAAAGTTAACCAAGCAGATTTGAAATTTTTGTTCCAGTTGAGTTTCAGTTTAAATTCTGGAAGGCTGAATTCTGTATCTCTAGTTGCCTCTGCGTAGGCACTATCAAGGAGAGAATAAGCAAAATATTCCATATTAACCTCCTTAGTACTGTATAATTCACAAATGCAGAGTTTTAATTTCTTTTTCTCCGAATTTCGCCTAATGTTACTTAGACTACGCTTTATATTAAAGGATTTTTACCTAGAACTTAATAAAGAAAAAATAATTTTATTTACAAAAAATCCGGAAAAATGCGAGTCCTTGTGAACTCACTCTTGTGAGTATAATTAAAGGTTAACACTATGCAACCACACTCCGCGCAGTGCCCTTACTGGTGATTGCATCAGTACTATTGGTCAGAACAGATAGCCAACTTTATTTCTCAAACTGCTTTGAAGTGGAAAAAGTATCAGAACGGACTTGCTGACCATTTCGCCAAACTTCCACCCCATCAGGGCTAACGAGGTAGGAGAAACTACCATTATCTGCTCGATACCGAGAACTACCAACACTCGAAGCTGGCAGACGTACAGGCTGAGTTGGATCTTGCTTCAACTGACCAATATAAAACAACTGACCATTTTCTCGACAGACTTTGACAAAAACATTTGCTGTTTCACCTTCAATCACTGTAGGACCATTGCATTCAGCATCAGGTATCTGAGATCCGACAGCTACCGGAATTGGTTGCGAAGGAGAAACTTGGCTAGTTGAGTGATTTGCTTCGGAACTCAAAGAAGCATCGCTGCTTATCTGGTTTTGTGGGATTTTTCCTGCAACCAAAGACGGTAATGCACTCAGCGGGTCAACAGCAATACGACGCTTTCTACGAATTTCAAAGTGCAGGTGAGGTGCCGTACTATTGCCTGTAGAGCCCATTTGGGCAATAACTTGGCCTTGGCTCACCTGTTGACCCCGTTTCACCAACAGGCGACTATTGTGACCATAAACTGTGATACTGCTATCGGGACGCTCAATGACGACGACATTGCCTAATCCCCATTCATTCCAACCTGCTTTCATGACTGTACCGGATACGGCAGCAACGATAGGAGTACCAGATGCCCCTGCGATATCAATTCCTTCATGTTGATATCTGCGAAAACCTTGAGAAATCATCCCTTGAGTGGGCCAAATCAAGTCAGAAGAAATAGGCTTTTGTGGAGTATTGGAGCTTTTTGCTGACTGAGTCAAAACCTGCGTACTTGTACTTGTTACAGCAGTTAAAGAAGTTAACCCTATGAAGCCATACGTACAGACTTGAGAAACAGTAACTTTTTTCATTAGTTAAAGCCTATGAGAAAAATGGTTTAGCTGTCTATTGGTTATTTGCTGTTACAGTATTAAGTCAATAACATCAGGAGTGTCAGCAGGATAAATTTGCAACTAAAGCCGTCTTTAACTACAGGTAAGCAGGTGGACGTAATTAAATGTAAGATAAAACTTTTGTTCGTAGTGAGCGATTTATCGCTCTGTATAAGATTTTAAAGGGCTAAAGCCCTGACGCGCGAGTTTTTATTTACAGTGGTTTTCAAATAAATGAACCACATATGCACTCATTTAAACCCTGTAGAGACGTTGCAGTGCAACGTCTCTACGTCGGCGATCGCCATGGGCGAATCTTATCTGAACCGTATTGATTGATTATCAGTGATCATTGACAGATGAATACGTAACTGCGCCATCCTCTCAGGTGCCGCTAGCTACAGGCTCATTGACTTGCGTCTCCTCCTGCTGTGGCGGTTCCTCCTCTTCGGGTAAGCCATAAATCGACCGATACAGCTTCACGTACTGCTTGGCAGATTGATACCAACTGAAGTCTTGACTCATCCCACGTTGTTGTAGCTGCTGCCAGTAATCCTTGTAACGGAAACCTTCCCAAGCTCGTATCATACAGGTAAACAGATCCAGTGGTTCATAGCGGTCAAAGCAATAACCAGTACCTGCATGGTTTATGGGGTCGTGGTGGAATACGGTGTCAACTAATCCCCCAGTGCGGCGGACAATTGGCACAGAACCGTAACGCAAAGCCATCATTTGACTGATACCGCAGGGTTCAAAACGGCTTGGCATTAGGAAGGCATCGGTACCAGCATAGATGCGGCGAGCCAAGGCATCGTTATATAGCAGGTAAGTCGCCATGCGTCCGGGATAGCGGGATGCCATCTGCCACATTTGGCTTTCGTAGTAGCGATCGCCTGTCCCCAACAGGACAAATTGTGCATCTGTGTAAGCCAGGTAGCGATCCAGAATATTCAACACCAAATCAATGCCTTTTTGTTCCACCAACCGCGTCACCATACCAATCAAAAAGGCATTGGAGTTCACTTCTAACCCGACTTCTTCTTGCAAAGCAATTTTGTTAGCTTTGCGTTTGTCTAAAGTATCGGCACTGAAGGTTTGGGTAATGTACTTATCGGTGGTTGGGTTGTAAACTTCTGTATCGATGCCATTTATAATCCCCGACAACTTGCCGCTGATGAAAGACAATAAACCTTCTAAAGTTTCGCCATAAGCAGCGGTTTTGATTTGCTCGGCATAAGTTGGGGAAACTGTATTCACCTTGTCGGCAAACTGCACCGCAGCTGCCATTGTGTTGTGTCCTTGCATATACCAAGGACACCAAGTAATTTTCTCTAAGTACCAGCGCCACGGTCCTTGATATGCCAGGTTGTGTATCGTAAAAACACTGCTGATATCAGGAGATTGATGCATCCACACGGGAATCATTCCTGTGTGCCAATCGTGACAGTGGACGATTTCCGGCTTCCAATAATTCCAGCAAAACTCAGCTGCTCCGTTGGCGAATAATGTAAACCGCCAGTCTTCATCTTCTCCAGAGTAAATTCGACGGGGCAAAAAAGCTGGATGTCCAAATAAATACAAGGGAACATCAGTACCAGGCAGAACGGCTTCGTAAACCGCAAAGTCTTGGAACATGGCATATCCCCTCCATATTGGTTCTTTGGGAATTTCCATTTTATCTGGCACGAAGCCGTAGTAAGGCAAGAAGATCCGCACATCATGCCCCATTTTTCTCAAGATTTTGGGTAGTGCTCCGACAACATCACCCATTCCGCCAACTTTCGCAATGGGAGCTGCCTCCGCTGCAACAAATAGAATCCGCATGGTAATCTATATTTCCCCGATTCTGCCTATGTGTTCTACTTAACTCAACAAGATTTCCAGACGTGATGTATCGCGCCTGGAAGACCTGCCATGTAACAAAAATCTTTCTTAACTTTACCACTGTAAGTCTCCCGTCATAGTTGCAAGCTTGGCGCCCTTTTAGGGCAGGTCAATCAGAGGGTAGCTTAAGGCTTGTTCTTGCTGGGCAACCGCCAGTTGTGCTTCTTCAAATTGGTTCTAAGAAATCGAACCGGATCGGACTATGGTTTGATTGCGCTCGCCCTAGCATCGCCGCTTTTGTTGCGCTTGCAATGAGTGATGATTCCATGCGCTTGTGCCCTTCCTGAAGCGAGAGTTTGCCTACAAATCTGTGAGCAGCCTTGCCTTTCTGAGAATAAATGTGAGTAACTTCTCTTCTCTGGAGATAATATCTGCTGTCACTTCCATCCCTGGTTGAATGGGGTAGGAAATACCCCCCTTTTCTAAAGAAAGCTTTTCTGGCTGGATTGTCACTTCAAAGTAAGGCACAACTGCACCAGATGAATTGCTTTGAGGTGTAATGGCATCGGCAGTTATGGCTCTAACACTGCCAGAGAGCGTGCCATAATCCGGGTAAGGATAGGCAGAAATCCGCAAAAGCACTTTACCTTGTTGACACTCTGAAACTTTTTCTGCTTTACAAACTTTAACGTTGCTAATATCTTGAGCGGCAACACGCGCTTTTATTACCATAGGGGCATGACTGGGGGCAATTTGGGCTATAGCATCCCCAGCACTCACCACTTGACCTGGGTTTCTTAGTTCCAATTTGAGAATAGTGCCTGCCTCAGGAGTCCTAATTATAGTTTTTTGCAGTTCAGTATTGACTTGTATTAAATCTTGTTGAGTGCTGCTGATTTGATTTCGGATTTCAATTTTACGCTGTAGCAGGCTTTCTCGTTCTTGGTTTAATCGGGCTAGGTTAGTTCCACCTGTAGCACGTTCAGTGGCAATTTTCTCCTTTGCTATTGATATAACTGCATTACTTGGATTAATTGCAGCTAATGCCTTTTGTCGTCTGGCGTAAGCAGCTTCTACCGTTTGCTGTTGCCGCTCAATCTCTTGTTTTTGACTTTCCACAGTCGCTTTTTGCGATTCTAAAGCTTGTTCTTGTTGAGCAACCGCCAGTTGTGTTTCTTCTAGTTGATTTTGAGAAATCGAGCCAGATTGGGCTATGGTTTGATAGCGATCGCGCTTGAGTATAGCTGATTTTAATGCAGCTTCTGTGGATCTAGCATTCGCTTCGGCTGATTGTAACTGAGCTTGAGCTTTTTGCAATTCATTCTGGGCGATTTTAATGTTAGCTTCTGCTTCTTGTAGTTCACTATTGGCTGTAACTTTTCTTTCTTGATAGTCGCTTTCGGTGCGATTTAAATCTGCTTGTGCTGAGGCAACAGCGCGATTGCTGCGGTCTGTTTCAGCAGCAATTTGCCCATCTAAGGCACGAATTTGGGCATCTTGTTGAGCGAATTGTAGCTGGTTTTGTTGAATATTGCCGATAAGTTGGCTCTTTTTGGTTTGCAGTTGGGAGTTGTCGATAGAGGCGATCGAGTCTCCCTGTTTCACTACCTGATTTTCTTTCACCAAGATGCTTTTGACAGTCCCTTCGCTTGCTGCCTGGACAATACGCAGTTCTCCTATAGGACGGACGGTGGCAGAAGCTTTGACTGTGACATTGTATTTGATAACAGTGGCGAGGGTGAAGACTGCACCAAAACTACCGACGAGAAACAGACCACCTAGAGTTGTCCAACGACTGATCGGGGGTAAAAACTCGTCACTTTCGACTGGACGAAGAAAGTCTGGGTTATGTTCACTCAGCATGAGCAATCAACCTATTTCTATTAAAACCCAATACGGTTCAGTTAAGAATAATTCTATAGCGCAACTCATTTGAATGAAGTACAGATTTATCTGTATTTATCTGCGTAGCCTACGGCAGGGCTTACGCCTACATCTGTGGTTCATTATTTCTTTGGTGTACCTTACCCAATTGCAAACAGCTATATGTTGCGTTTCGTAACGAAACTCAATTTACGCTGGTTTTTGTTTTTAACTCTAAACTTATTGGCAGAAAATTTTTCGAGAGAATAATTTCCGCATCTTTGAATCAGCAAATTCCGCCGATTTGTCTCAAGAAAGTCACTTTTTTGTCCCGACTTTATTACTGTTGTTTCCCTAACCTTAGTACAAGAACAGTTTCCTACAAAGCTGTAGTGCAGGCAGTAAATATACCCAGGCGAAATGCCTCCACTACATTCACGAAAGGAAACACTCCAAAGGAGTTTCAAGCAATGAAGAAATTAATTAAAGGTCTGCAGGAATTTCGGGCAAACTACGTTTCTACACACTGGGAATTGATGGAACAGTTGTCCCATGGTCAGAAGCCCAGAGTCCTGTTCATTACTTGCTCTGACTCCCGGATAGCACCTAACTTAATTACCCAAACTGAGCCGGGAGAATTGTTTATTATCCGCAATGCCGGAAACATCATCCCGCCTTACGGAGCAGCCAGGGGGGGCGAAGGGGCAACGGTAGAATATGCGATTAACGCATTGGGCATCGAGCAAATCATTGTCTGCGGTCACTCCCACTGCGGTGCAATGGGTGGATTGCTGAAGCTCAACAAGCTCCAGGAAGATATGCCGCTCGTGTATGACTGGCTCAAGCATGCGGAAGCGACTCGCAGACTCGTGAAAGATAGCTACCAAAACTATACTGATGACGAACTAGTAGAAATTATGGTAGCGGAGAATGTGCTAACACAAATCGAAAATTTGAAGACCTATCCAATAGTCCACTCCAGGCTGTATCAGGGCAAGCTCCACATTTACGGCTGGGTCTACCACATCGAGACTGGCGAAGTGTTAGCGTATGATTCCACCAACCATGCCTACGTGCGTCCCCAAAGCCAGATTCCTGATTACGATAACTCCGATGAACTGCCGCAAGAGCTGGTGATTAAAACCAATGCCCCATTTGTTGCGTGCGAACTCTCCCCCAGTGAAACTCCCCTCCTTTCAGAAATAGTTGGGTAGAATGGCAAAGGATATTGGCGAACAAATTGCCTAAGTGTATAAATACTCAATTTGCGCTCAGACTTTTTAGTTTTGAGCGATTTTTCCGTAGGTTGGCAGATTTTTACACGTTAAATGTACATGAGCTTATATTATGTCCGGTTAAATAACCTTAATAAATCCGTAGTGAGGACTTTACTCCTCTTATTGTTTGAAAGCAAGGACTAAAGTCCTTACTACAAACAAGTTGGATTATGGGGAATTTCCCGAACATGATATTACTTGTGCAACTGACCAAGCAACAGGTCAGCGATCGCTTTTGAAATTGGTAAGCCAGGATATTGCTCAAGCCAGAAGAACTCGCCGACCGGGTTCACCTCAAGGAAAACATACCTCCCGTCCGGCGTTAAAATGAGGTCAATCGCTCCATAGTTCAACCGAAAACGAGCCATCAACTCCAGTAGCTTCTCCTCTACATCTAGGGGGAGAACATAAGGCTGCCAAGCGTCGAGCAAGGCAATCCCCTGCCGCCGCCAGTCGTGACGTGCCTGCTCGTTAGTTTGGGAGTCAATGGCTGCGGTGAACGCACGCTGCCCTACAATCGTTGTGCGTAACTCCAACGCTTTTGGGATATTTTCTTGGAATGTCATGGGGCAGAAGCTCAGACCATCAAGGTTATCCAAATCCTCGGCTGTGACGGGGTTGGTGAAAACGACCTTCTGCTGACCCTCCTCATAAATGGCAAAAGAGGAGAGCATCTTCGTCACTAGCCCCTCTTTACAGTCCTTAGCAAATTCCCGCACCGCTTGCGGATTGTTGGTAATTAGCGTAGGTGGGATATCAAGACCCAGTTCTCGTGCCATTTGCAATTGGAGCTGTTTGTTTTCTGCGCGACGAATATGCGGCAGTTGGTCGAGGTGGAACGCCTGAAGGCTGGCAATCATTCCCTGAATCGTAGTTCGTGATTCCTGAACAGAGGCTTGTCGCAATTGCGGGTTCATTGTGGTGGGAATGCGTCTGCCAATCCCGATTCGCCGATACCAGACTGCGGATACGTCGCTAAGATCCAGCTTTCCTTGCGCTGAGGCAAGTATCAGCCGCTGTATCCCCTTGCCGTAGTAGACATCCAACTGGATTTCTGTGGGAAATCGGTCTGTGTCAAAGCGAAACGCTTTTCCACCCTGTTCGGCGATCGCCTTGAGAACCAGAGGAATGCTTTGGTTGTCTTTGCTATGGGTAACAATCAAAACCGTCGTCATGTCACTTACCTATGCTAGCAACGCATCTGCAATCGCCTCAGAAATGGGGTAGCCTAGGTCTCGTTCTAGCATTCCCCACTCACCTGTGGGGTTGACTTCCAGAAACATATGTTCCCCTTCTGATGTGTGGATCAGGTCAATCGCGCCAAAGACTAACCCCAACTGTGCCATGAACTCTTCCAAGCAACGGGCAACCGAGCTGGGCAGTTCATCCGCCTCCCACGGGCACTCCTCTGGTGTAGTACGCCGCCAATCGACTGCTGAATAACGCGACGCATCCAAAGCCCCTACAAATAACTTTCCAGCCACAAACACCACCCGCAACTCCCGTAACTTGGGGATTTGCTCTTGGAAGACCATCGGACTATAGCGGAGTGCTTCTGCGTCAACCAGGTCTTGCTCTTGGACTGCGCTGGTGTAAACGAACAAGGATGAACCTTCCATACTTACCGAAAGTGGCGTGAGCAGTTTGGCAACCATTCGTCCCTCTACCTCCGAGAAAAACTGCCGCGCCTGCTGCGGATCGTTGGTGACGAGGGTACGGGGGATGGAAAGACCTGCATTTCTGGCAACCCTAAGCTGGCGCAGCTTGTTTTCTGCCAAGGAGATCCGCTGCAAGTCATCCACCCAGCGAACCTCGCTCAGTCCATCCAAAAACCCACGCAGAGATGCCAGTGACTCTCTAACGCAGGCATCGTGAAACTGAGGAGCAAGATTTGTACTCAACTGTGGCTGCCAGATGCGGCGCATCCAAATGGCTTGTACCTCATCTGTGCCGACAATCCTCTCACCATACTCCACCCGGTGACAAAGCCCTGCGCTGCCGAGACGAGCTGAAAGTCGAACTTCCATTGGAAAACGATCTGTATCCAGGCGAAATGGTTGCGCGCCCCGTCTTGACAGGGCTTGTGCTACTCGCTCTACCGTAAAGTAATCAGCACTATGGGTCAATAGTAAAACAACATTGCGCGGCAAACTCATCAAATATGCAGTAGGCTGTGAAAGCTATCATTCTATGGTGTAAGTGGAATCGTCATTATCAGATGGGTACTTCTGCGTCACCAAAATCGGCTCCGAGTCTTCTTCGCTGTCAGATGGATACTTCTGCGTTGTTACGATATCTTTCTTGCCACCTACCACTGCCTGCATCTCCTCCTCAGACAGTTCAATGATTTGCCCTTCTAGGTAGCGGGCGAAGAAAGGAACTGCTTCTTGCTTTAAGTTCTGCTTGTGATTCTTAGACATAGGTTTTTCCTTTGATGAATTGGATTATTCCTATCCCAACATGAGCTGTAAGGTGCGAAGCGCTCGCGCTTAACGTGGCAAATACTTATGCGTAGCCTACCACCAATATCGCTTACGAACCGGGACAAACTAGAGACAAAAATATCACAACAATGAAAACACCCTTAACTCAAATTGCATCACTACAGCGAAATGAGCCTTGGTTGTCACAGTTTTGTCCCTAGTTTGTTACATTTCCTAAGCCATCATAGAAAGCTCATCCCGGAATCAAAATCCTAGATGGAGCCAATGAAGAAGAAAGTCAATGGTTATAGAAAAAGAAAATGGTTGAAACCCATCAATTGGAATGGGTACCTGGTTGTCGCCATCCTAACTGTGTCCATCATGATTCTGGGTTCAGGATTGTTGGCTGTAGGGCAGCCTGTAGCGTCTAGCACTCCGCAAAAAGGAGCAAATGAGGTATGGATTTTGGCTCAACAGGAAACGAAAGCCCCACAGGCTGAGGAGAGCAAAAACCAAACAGAGACAGAACCGTCAAAGCAGCAAGAATTGCCACAGACACAAAAGGAATCTGCGAATGAAGCAGAATCCCAACAAAAACAGGGAGAATCTCCCACTCGAGAAAAACCGCCTCAAGAACAGGGAGAATCTCCCACTCAAGAAAAACCGCCTCAAGAACAAGGAGAATCTCCCACTCAAGAAAAACCGCCTCAAGAACAAGGAGAATCTCCCACTCGAGAAAAACCGCCTCAAGAACAGGAAGTCTCGTTAGAAGAGGCGAAGAAATCCCTAGGAAAGGAAATCAATGAGAGGTATGAAGAATGGGAAGCTCTAAGAACGAGTAGCCAAACCTGGCATAGTATCTCAGCGATCGCCACTATTGTCTTAACCACAGTCATTACACTGTTGGGAACGGCTCTATTTGAGCTTCCTTACAAAAGGCTGGTTATTTTCATTCTTGGAATTATCACGGTTTTAATACAATTTAATGTCAACATATTTCTCCTAGAAAAGAGTATTGCCGGATACAAAATTCTGGAAGAACAGGGCTTGTCTTTGAGAAGCAAGGTGGAGTCTGTTCGTACGGATAATGAGTTGTTAGAGGTTCGAGAACAGTTCGAGAACTTAATCCTAGAATCTGAAAAGTTTGAATAGTAAATTGTGAAACGCTCTATACAGTAGAACTCTTGCAAAAGTATATTTTTTATATGAAACCACAGATTCACACTGATATTTATCTGTGGTTTTATTTTCAAGATTATTCACGAGTGCAAGAAGTCTAGAAATCTGTGTTGCACTTAAATCGCTTGCATTTGTCCCGAGTTTGTCACTTTTAGGGCGTAATCTAGGGAGTATGTTCAAGAAGCAATAAGCTGTACTTGGCTAGAATGAAGTACCCAAGCATCCTCCAGCATAGTGAAGAAGACTGCGGAGCGGCTTGCCTTGCCACGGTCGCCAAACACTACAGGCGTAACTTTACGATCAACCGCACCCGTGAAGCTGTAGGCACAGGGCAATTGGGAACTACATTACTCGGTCTGCGACGCGGTTCAGAAGCACTCGGCTTCAATGCCAGAGGTGTGAAAGTCACTCCTGCTATCCTGGACAAGATAAATGAAATACCCCTGCCCGCTATCATTCACTGGAAGGGGTATCACTGGATTGTTTTGTATGGCAACCGGGGCAGAAAGTACGTTGTTGCTGACCCGGGGGTGGGCGTGCGTTTCCTCTCCAAAACAGAACTCATGGAGGGCTGGGGAAATGGCGTCATGCTCTTACTTGAGCCAGACCCCGTTCGCTTTTTTGCCCAACCGGATGAGAAAATTGTCGGTTTTGGGCGTTTCTTCAAACCCATTTGGACTTACCGGGGTATTCTCGCTGAGGCGTTTCTCATCAACCTCGTCCTCGGTTTACTCTCCTTGGCGTCCCCCTTTCTCATCGAAGTCCTCACCGATGATGTCTTGGTGCGGGGAGATACTCACCTGCTAGCCGGTGTGGTGACGGCTGTGGTGGTGATGAACCTGATGTCAAGCAGCTTGGGACTGGTGCAATCTAACCTGATTGCTCACTTTGCTCAACGCTTGGAGTTAGGGCTAATCTTGGAATTTGCCAGAGCAATCTTGAGGTTGCCATTATCTTACTATGAATCGCGTCGCAGTGGGGAAATTGTCAGCCGACTGCGAGATATTCAAGAGATTAATCAGTTAGTTTCCCAAGTTGTTGCCAGTTTGCCCAGCCAGATGTTTATTGCATTTGCCTCGTTTAGTTTAATGTTTGTTTATAGCTGGAAACTGACAACTGCTGCCATGTTATTTGCAGCTTTGATGACGCTAACTACCATTATTTTACTGCCCACACTGCGACAAAAAACTCGCAGTTTATTAGTTTTAGACGCAGAAAACCAAGGCGTTTTAGTCGAAACTTTCAAAGGCGCACTCACTCTTAAAACCACCGCATCTGCTCCCCAATTTTGGGAAGAGTTCCAGAGTCGCTTTGGTCGCCTTGCCAACCTCACCTTCCGTACAATTCAAATTGCCATTATCAATAACACTTTTTCTAAACTAGTTTCAAGTATCGGCAGCATCGCCTTACTTTGGTTCGGCAGTAGCTTGGTGATTAGCAAGGAATTAAGCATTGGGCAACTGTTGGCATTTAACAGCATGAATGGCAATTTTCTTGCTTTCATTATTACTGGAGTTGCATTTGTGGACGAACTGACTCGCGTCCAGACAGCCACACAGCGCTTGACAGAAGTCATCGACTCCACACCAGAAACTTTAGCGGATGACACTAGACCTTTTGTCAAAATTCCTGGTAACGCAGATATTATTTGCACTAACCTTAACTTTCATCATGCTGGCAGAGTTGAATTACTAGAAGATTTTTACCTGACAATTCATGGTGGTAAAGTGACCGCTTTAATAGGTAAATCAGGGTGTGGTAAAAGTACATTAGCGAAAATAATTGCGGGGTTATATTCGCCGACATCTGGGAATATTAGAATTGGTATTTATAATCAACAAGACCTCTCCCTAGATTCCCTCCGCCAACAAGTTGTTCTCATTCCCCAAGAACCTCACTTTTGGAGTCGTTCGATAATTGAAAATTTCCGCTTAGGTTCTCCTCACGTTACCTTTGAACAAATTGTCACAGCTTGTCAAATTGCTGAAGCGGATGAATTTATTAGTAAACTACCCGATAAATATCAAACAGTTTTAGGAGAATTTGGCGCGAATATTTCTGGTGGACAACGGCAAAGATTAGCCATAGCAAGAGCAATTGTCAACGACCCACCAATTCTGATTTTAGATGAATCAACAGCTGGACTCGACCCCGTGAGTGAAACGCAAGTCCTCGATAAACTGCTGTTTCATCGCCAAGGCAAAACCACAATCCTCATTAGCCACCGTCCCAGAGTCATCACTCGTGCCGATTGGATTGTCTTCCTAGAGCAGGGCAAATGGAAAATGCAAGGCACTCCAGAAGAGTTGCTCTCCCAAAGCGGCAATCATATAGACTTTTTAACCCCTTGAAAAATTATAAAACCAGGTTTTGTGTTCGCGTTTTTTGTAGAGACGTAGCATGCTACGTCTCTACACAGCGGTTTAAGAACCACGTTGGATTTGGGCAAAGATTTCATCCAAAATTTCCTGCGCTCCCTGTTTTCGCAAGCAGTGTGCTAGTTCTATGCCTAGCTGTTCAGCATCTTTGGTATTCCCTACGACGGTATCTTGTACTAGCTTTTGACCATCCACACTGGCAACTATGCCCGTTAGTGTTAAATTCCCATCATTGATTTCAGTATTTACACCAATGGGTACTTGACAGCCGCCCTCTAATTCACGCAAGAAAGCTCGCTCGGCAAGACAGCGATCGCGTGTTTCTGGATGTTCAATAGCTTTGAGCAGTGATAGCAGTTCGGTATCGTTCCCACGGCATTCAATTCCTAAAGCTCCTTGCCCAACAGCATGGAGGGAAACTTCTTTTGGTAGAATTTGGTGAACGCGATCGCCCATTCCTAACCGCTGCAAACCAGCAACTGCCAAAATCAGCGCATCGTACTCACCTGCATCCAGCTTTGCCATACGGGTGTTCAAATTTCCCCGCACATCTTTAAACTTTAAGTGAGGGAAATGGTGGCGTAACTGTGCTAAACGTCGTAGCGAGGACGTACCGATAACAGCACCCTCTGGCAGTGTATCAATTTGCTTATCTTTATGTTTTTCATGCACCACTAGGGCATCTGCTGGGTTTTCCCGTTCTGTAATCGCTGCGAGGACTAACCCCTCTGGTAAGCGAGTCGGCAAATCCTTAAGGGAGTGAACGGCAAAATCAAGCTCAAGGGATAGCATTCCCACTTCGAGTTCTTTAGTAAATAATCCCTTATCGCCAATCTTGGCTAATGCCACATCCAGGATTTTGTCACCTTGGGTGGACATGGTGTTGACTTCAAAAGAAACCTCAGGAAAGCTTTTCTGGAGTTGTTCTTGTACCCAGTAAGTTTGAACGAGAGCCAGTTGACTTTTGCGAGAACCAATGCGAATTGTGCGGGCGGAACTGGAAACAACAGATGTCATAAAGAAATATGTCAAGCCAGGAGATAAATTCACTTTATCTAGACTACCGCAGTGCGTGACTTATAGCCCTTTCAATTGCCTCATTTAAATGCAAGTTTTTAAATCTGCCTTGAAAGTCTACTTTCATCCTTATGAGCAAAAGGTCATAAAGTAAGATTGCATGCAGTCAATTGCTATGAAAATGAAACCACAGATGTAGGCGTAAGCCGTGCCGTAGGCTACACAGAGAAACACAGATAAATTATCTGTGTTTCTCTGTGGTTTTAAATATTAGATACAGCCTTTTGCAAGAAGTCTATGATCTTCTTCAGAGATTTTTGCTAATTTTTATGAAGTTTCTTAAAGAGAAATTACTTTACATTGACGAAAATTACCTCTTATTTTGCAGGTATTGCTCTTATTTTGTAGACTGGATTATGTTTTTTCTCAGCGGTCAATTGCAATTTTGGAACGGGAAACTATAAGTCAAAAGCTCACTTTGAAATTTATGGTGACACGTACTTTTTTGTCCTAGGTTATCTCTATAATAATTGGGAAGAAATAAGCCTTTAGGAACTACCTCCTGACGAATCACCCACAACTTCACCGAGCTAGTATACCTGGAAGCCTAAATGATTGACACTTAATCATATAAATATCAATTACTGGCTAAATGCCAATCAGGTAGAAGGAATTATTGTATGGGTTTGAGCAATGGAAGTAAAATTCTAGAGGTTCTTGAAAAATACCAAGCGGATCTGTTAGCAGATTGGATTCAAACGATAATGGCTAACAACACCCGCAAAGGTTTGCTCAAAGAAACGGAACTACAAGAGGAGTGTCGGGAATTCCTCAGTTTGCTGAAGACGGCTGCACAGTACGGCAACTTGACCAACGTGCAATCCTCTGAATGGCGCTCTGTGCGAGAAATGCTGGTTAGCATTTCTCGTACTCGTTCGCACAAAGGCTTTACACCTTTGGAAACTGCCACCTTTATTTTCTCGTTTAAACAACCTCTATTTACTTGTTTGCGCCAGGAATTGTCTGAGGATGCAAACGCTCTGGTTGAAGAAACTTGGCTTGCCACCACTCTTATAGACAAGCTGGGACTCTTAACTACCGAAGCTTATCAAAAAACGCGTGAAGAAATCATCATTCGCCAGCAAGAGGAGTTGCTGGAACTTTCAACACCCGTTATTAAGCTTTGGGAAGGCGTTTTGGCTCTGCCCATTATTGGTACTTTAGACAGCCGCCGCACTCAGGTGATGATGGAGTCTTTGTTGCAGAAGATTGTTGAGACAGGTTCAGAAATTGCCATTATCGACATCACCGGAGTGCCAACAGTGGACACACTCACAGCTCAGCACTTACTCAAGACAGTCACCGCAGCGCGGTTAATGGGTGCAGAGTGCATTATCAGCGGAATTCGCCCCCAGATTGCTCAAACGATTGTTTACTTGGGTGTTGATTTGGCAGACGTGGTCACAAAGGCAAGTTTAGCGGACGCTTTTCTGCTGGCTCTAAAACGCCTTGGGATGACAATCAACCGTCCGCAAGCCTAGTAAGGAATCAGGAGGTCTTTTCTTATGGAACGCATTCCAATACTCAAGATGGGCGAATTCCTTGTGGTGACGATTCAAGTTGATATGCACGATCAGTTAGCAATGACTTTGCAAGATGACTTGACAAATCGCATCACCAAGACTCAGGCTCGTGGAGTGCTGATTGATATTTCGTCTTTAGAAATTGTGGATTCCTTTATTGGCAGAGTCCTGGGGAATATTGCTAAGATGTCACAGGTTCTTGATGCTCAGACCGTTGTGGTCGGAATGCAACCAGCCGTTGCCATCACCTTAGTAGAGTTAGGACTTTCTTTAACGGGTATTTGCACCGCGTTAAACGTTGAAAAGGGCATGGCACTTCTGCGAGCATCGCTGAAGGCGGCTGCTGGAGGAAGCGCCGATGGATATGTACGGGTGTGAAACCATGAGTATCCAATCCTCACAAGATGTGGTTTTAGTTCGGCAGAAGGTGCGTCAGTTTGCTGTTAAACTGGGGTTTAGCCTGGTAGATCAGACGAAAATTGTCACGGCAGCCAGCGAGCTAGCCCGTAATACTTTGGACTACGGAGGCGGTGGTACTGTCAGACTGGAAGCACTCGAGCATGGGATGCGTCGGGGTCTGCGGCTCGTTTTTGAAGATTCAGGACCTGGAATTCCAGATATTGACTTGGCGCTCAAAGATGGATACACCACAGGTAATGGGTTGGGCATGGGGCTGGGCGGTGCCAAGCGACTGATGAATGAATTCAATATCGTTTCCCGTGTAGGTGAGGGCACCTGCATCACAATTACAAAGTGGAAGTAACTAGATTATGAGAGAAACCCTCGCCCTACCAATTTTGGAACCAAGTCAAGCAGGTGAAGCGCGACGGAGTGCGATCGCCCTGGCAAGTCGTCTCGGTTTCAACGAAACCGAGCGGGGAAAGGTTGCCATTGTGGTAACTGAAATTGCAAATAACCTGGTGCGGCATGGTAGGGATGGGCTACTGTTGTTACAGGCAATTGAAAAATACAACATTCACGGTCTGGAAGTCCTGGCGTTAGACAAAGGACCAGGGATGGACAATATCAGCGAGTGCATACATGACGGGTTTTCGACAGCCGGAAGTCCTGGAAATGGGTTAGGAGCTATCAGCCGTCTTTCTGGTTTTGTTGATATTCATTCCATCCGAGATGTAGGAACAGCCATTCTTTCCCATCTTTGGGCTACCCCCTTACCCACAAGTCTAGCCCTAGACAAATTGGAGTTGGGAGTGGTGTGTCTGCCAAAGGCGGGAGAAGAGGTTTGCGGTGATGCTTGGGCATGCAAAATAAGTCAAGAGCGCAGCTTGTTGCTCGTTGCTGATGGATTGGGTCACGGACCGCTAGCCGCTCAAGCCGCAACAGAAGCTGTGCGAGTCTTTCACGAAAATAGCCACCGTAGTCCCCAGGAAATTATCGAAGCCGCTCATGGGGCATTGCGGAGTACGCGGGGAGCAGCAGTGGCGATCGCAGAAGTCAACTTTGAACATCAGTCCGTTCGCTTTGCAGGGGTGGGCAACATTGCCGCCACCGTTCTCTGGTCTGAGGGAAGCTATAGACTTGTTTCCTACAATGGTATAGTTGGGCATGAAGTCCGCAAAATTCAGGAGTTTACCCACCAATGGCATCCAGGGGCACTCTTGCTCTTACATTCCGATGGCTTGGGAACCCAATGGCGGTTAGAGCGCTATCCTGGTCTGATTCACAAACATCCCAGCTTGATTGCTGGCGTTTTATACCGAGACTTTTACCGATCTCGCGATGATGTCACTGTGCTAGTTGTCCGTGAGAATGTATCGCCATGAGTACAACTATCCTCACCTTAGAAATTTGCTATGAGCAAGATGTGGTGCTGACTCGTCAAATGGCACGTCGGATTGCCCAAGCTTTGGGATTTGATGCCCAAGACCAAGCACGCCTTGCCACATCTATCTCAGAAATCGCTCGAAATGCCTTTGTGTATGCGAATGGCGGAAGTGTTGAATTTTCGGTAGATAACGAATCTCCTCAAAATTTCTGGATTAGCATTCGGGATAGAGGTCCGGGGATTCCTAACTTGAAAGCAATTTTAGATGGGCAATTCACTTCCACAACTGGGATGGGATTGGGGATTATCGGCACTCGTCGGCTGATGGATCAGTTTCAAATTGAGTCGGTTGCGAACCAGGGAACCACAGTATTGATGGGGAAGACCTTGCCAAAGCGATTGCCTAAACTGACAACAGGGCGCTTGCACCAGATTAGAGATGAGTTGGATGGTCGAGAGGCACAAAATCCGTTTGAAGAAATTCAACGGCAGAATCAGGAACTGCTGCGTGCAATGCAGGAACTACGCCAGCGCGAGGAAGAGTTAACTCAGCTCAACCGCGAACTAGAAGATACGAATCGCGGAGTCGTGGCTCTGTATGCTGAATTAGACGAAAAAGCTGATTCTCTACAGAAGGCAAATGAACTCAAGACTCGGTTCCTCTCGAACATGAGCCATGAGTTTCGTACACCCTTGAACTCGATTATGTCTCTGTCTCGGATTTTATTAGACCGAATGGATGGTCCGTTAACAACGGAGCAGGAAAAACAGGTTAAGTTCATTCAAAAAGGTGCGGAGGGTCTATCGGAGTTAGTCAACGACCTTTTAGACCTGGCAAAGGTAGAAGCAGGAAAAATTGTCGTCTATCCCAGCCAGTTTGAAGTGAGCGACCTGTTTGGAACTTTAAGAGGGATGCTACGTCCTCTGCTTGCTCATAACTCTTCGGTTGCTCTTATCTTCGAGGAACCTGTTGGTATTCCACTCCTTTATACAGATGAAGGTAAGGTTGCCCAAATTCTGCGAAACTTCATCTCTAATGCACTAAAGTATACTGAGCAGGGTGAGGTGCGGGTGGCGGCAGTCATGGCAGGCAACAGAGTCACTTTCTCTGTTGCCGATACAGGTATTGGAATTGCACCGCAGGATCAAGAGCGGATTTTTGAGGATTTTGTTCAGATAGAGTCTCACCTCCAACAACGGGTCAAAGGAACAGGTTTAGGGCTGCCACTCTCGCGCAAGTTGACAGAACTGTTGGGAGGAAGCGTCTGGGTTAATAGTGAATTAGGGAAGGGATCTACGTTTTTTGCTTCGCTCCCACTGGTGTTTCCTGGTTCTGCCGAAGATTCCTCAATACCACAACCGACTTGGCAAATCGATCCGGCTCGCCACCCCATCCTGGTTGTGGAAGACAATGCTGAAACTGTTTTTGCTTACGAAAAGTATTTTCAAGAGTCGAAGTATCAGATGATTTCGGCACGAACGCTCAACGAGGCAAAACAGGCGCTTATGATGTTTAAGCCAATCGCCATCATGTTAGATATTTTACTTGGAAAGGAACACTCTTGGGCGTTTCTGGCTGAAACCAAGAGGAATGAAGCAACCCGAAATATTCCCATTCTTGTCATTAGTGTCGTAGATAACGAGAAGCAAGTGATGGCTCAAGGAGCCGATGGGTTCTTGATTAAGCCTGTAGATAGATTTTTACTGTTGAACAAAATCAGTACGCTGGTCAAGCAGGACAGGCAACAAAAACTTTTGCTGATTGATGATGATCAGGCATCCCGCTACGTGTTGAAGCAACTTCTAGTCCATATTCCCCTAGATATTCTGGAAGCTGCGGATGGACGTGAGGGGATTCGTTTAGCTCAACTCGAAAATCCTGACTGTATTGTGTTAGATATGACTATGCCAGAATTGAGTGGCATTGATGTTTTAGACCAGCTAAAAAGCAACAGAGTTACTACCTCTATTCCCGTAATTGTTAACACATCAAAACAGATCGAATCCCAAGAGCAAAAGTTTCTCGCTGAACACGCTGTGGCAATTCTTTCTAAAGAGACTCTTTCTCAAGAAGTAGCGAGGGTTCTACTACGGGAAGCCCTCAAAAAAGCTGGGCTATTCTTAGACACCTGAGAGAAAAACTATGTCAGAACCGTTAGTCACAATCTTGCATGTTGACGACAACCAAACCAACCGTTATGTTGTCGCTCGTGTATTGCGAAATGCTGGCTTTGCGGTTGTAGAAGCGGCGACAGGCGAGGCGGGGTTAAGGGCAATCGCTCAAGCTCAACCTGAATTGGTGATTCTGGATGTCCAGCTTCCTGATATGAACGGCTTTGAAGTTTGTCATCGGATTAAATCCAACCCAGCGACTGCCAATCTTCCCGTGCTTCATCTGTCTGCCCATTTTACAGAAAGTCGGGACAAAGCTCAAGGATTAGACAGCGGTGCAGATGCTTACCTAGCGCAACCCGTCGAGCCAATTGAGTTAATTGCAACGGTGAAAGCGTTATTGAGGATGCGGCGGGCTGAGGACTCAGCCACACTTCTAGCACGGGAGTGGCAAACAACTTTCGATTCGATTAGTGATGGGGTTGGGTTACTAGACAAGGAAGGTAAATTCCTGCGTTGTAACAGTTCCATGACAAAGCTTTTGAACAAACCGTCTAGCGAAATCATCGGTAGGCTGCATCAGGATCTGATGCAAAAGGCACTCGGCTGCAATGTCACTCCCTTCCTTCGTGTTCAGGAAACTCGACATCGTCAAAGCTTGGTCATTCACACTGGGGGACGGTGGTTTTCTGTCACAGTAGATCCGGTACTGGATGAATTTGGAGGCTTTACTGGTGCTGTTTACAACCTGGCTGATATCACGGCTCAAAGGCAGGCAGAAATAGCGTTGCGTTCAAGCGAAGAACGGTTCCGCTTACTGTTGGAAAACGTCAAAGACTACGCAATTTTCTTCTTAGACTCACAAGGGCGGATGAACGGTTGGAGTTTGGGAGCGGAGTATATTTTGGGCTATCAGGAGGCAGAGATTCTCGGACAACCTACCGGCATTATCTTTATACCGGAAGACTTGCAGCAGGGGGAAGAAAAGAAAGAACTGGAAAAAGCAGTCAGAGAAGGGCGGGCTGAGAATGAACGCTGGCATGTACGCAAAGATGGCAGCCGTTTCTGGGGAAGTGGCATCGTTACACGCTTAATAGATGAAGCTGGACAGCTACGAGGCTTCTGCAAAATTATGCGTGATCTCACTGAGCAAAAGCGAGCCGAAGATGAACGCACCCAGTTACTTGAGCGTGAGCAACAGGCACGAAGTGCAGCAGAAGCAGCCAATCGCATGAAGGATGAATTTTTGGCGACTCTTTCCCACGAACTCCGCTCTCCCCTGAATGCGATGCTGGGGTGGATTCACTTACTCAATACTCGTAAGTTTGACGAAGTTACAACTGCACGCGCAATGGAAACGATTGAGCGCAACGCCAAGTCACAAGCACAACTGGTTGAAGATTTGCTGGATGTCTCCCGCATTATTCAGGGTAAGCTGCGCTTGAATGTTCGTCCCATTCAACTGGTGCCGGTGATTTCAGCAGCGTTGGAAACGGTGCGTCCAGCTGCTGATGCCAAGGAAATTCAAATCCAATCACTACTTGACTCAACAGCAGGTGCAGTTGCAGGCGACTCTGACCGTTTGCAGCAAGTTGTCTGGAACTTATTATCTAATGCGATTAAGTTTACCCCTAAAGGAGGACGAGTTCAAGTCCGGCTAGAACGTGTTAACTCCCATGTTGAAATTACGGTTGCCGATACAGGACGGGGCATAGATCCTGAGTTTTTACCTTATTTGTTTGAACGCTTTCGGCAGGCTGATAGTTCAACGACACGCATCTATTCTGGATTAGGACTGGGGCTGGCAATCGTGCGTCACTTGGTAGAGTTGCACGGTGGCACCGTTCATGCAGAAAGTATTGGTGAGGGGAAGGGAGCAACCCTGACAGTGAGGCTGCCACTTGTTAAAGAAAGCAGGAAAGCAGGGAAGCCGGGGAGCCACCGCTGTGCGGGTGTTTCCCCCGTTGAGGCGACTGGCGTGAGCAGGGGAGAAAATACTGCTGTGCCCATACTTGATGGAGTGCGAATACTGGTGGTGGATGATGAAGCTGATACGCGAGATTTCCTCGTGGCTGCAATAGAGATGTGTGGAGGTGAAGTTATTGCAGTTTCATCGGTCGTTGAGGCAATTCAAGTCATCTCGCAACAGAGATTGGATGTGCTAGTCAGCGATATTGGTATGCCGGGGGAAGATGGCTACAGCTTAATTCGCAAGGTACGGACGCTCCCCAAAGAGCAAGGAGGAGAGATTCCAGCAGTGGCATTAACAGCTTATGCTAGGGCAGAAGACCGGATGCGATCGCTCTCGGCAGGATTTCAAATGCACTTGTCTAAGCCTGTGGAACCAGATAAATTGGCAACTGTGGTTGCTAGCTTGGTGAACAACACTGGAAGTAGTGGATAGTGGGTAGTTAATAATTATTTTCAACTAACCACTATCTACTATCTATCCTGATTCGACGTAGCTAAAAAACCAGTCTTTTGAAGAGTCGGCAAACCTGTCACAAGGCGGAAGGTGGGATAGGCTCAAGCAAAATACAATAATAGAGAGTAACAATTTATTGACAGACCATAAATTTCACCCTATGAATCGTTCCGCCTGCCTTATCTTTAATCCAGTTGCGGGTCAAGGTGACTCAGAACAAGATTTGGCGATGATTCGGGCAATCCTAGAGCCAGAAATCGACCTGGATATTCAACTGACAACTGAAGAAATCAGCGCTGAAGAATTGGCATATGAAGCGGTTAGGCGGGGTGTAGATACCATTATTGCGTCGGGGGGAGATGGGACTCTCTCCGCAGCTGCGGCAGCTGTGGTGGGTAGCGACATTCCGTTTGGCATTATTTCACGGGGAACGGCAAACGCTTTTGCCACAGCTTTAGGAATCCCTGACACTATCGATGCAGCCTGTAAAGTCATTTTGCAGGGAGTCACTCGGACTGTAGATGCAGCAGATTGTAACGGTCATCCAATGGTACTGCTGACAGGTATCGGCTTTGAAGCCGATACCGTAGAAAGAGCAGATCGGGAAGCAAAAAATCGGTTCGGCTTTCTCGCGTATATTCTTGCAGGACTGCAAGAACTGCGGAATTTACAGAGCTTCGATGTAGAAATTGAAACAGAGGAAAAAATCATTAAAACTTCCGCAGTTGCAGTCACAGTAGCAAATGCAGCACCTCCCTCTTCAGTCTTAGCTCAGGGACCAGGGGGAATCATTGTCGATGATGGGTTACTAGATTTAACAATAGTAGCTTCAGTGACCAGGGCAGGAGCGATCGCCGCAGCGTTTCATCTGTTTCAAACTGCTTCTGCTGGGAATGCCGCAGAGAGAAATGACATTGGTTATCTGCGAGCAAAACAATTTAAAATCACAACTGATCCTGTGCAAAAAATTGTTGTTGACGGAGAAATTTTAGGGACAACTCCTGTGGAGATTCGCTGCATTCCAGCGGGTTTGAAAGTCTTTGTCCCTTCTATAGAAGAAGAGGAACCAGCAGAAAAACTGGAGGGACTGCCAAATTTGACGATTGAAGAGAAACAAAGCGCAGAAAACTCTCCTGATTAATGTCAGATGTACGTTTAGGAGAAAGTTGCGTTGAAACTCGTATCCGATCCGGCGATCGCCGACAAAATTCGCAAGATGAACCAGCGGGTGCGGTGGCAAGACCCCGTAATTGTTGAACGGGGGATTGACCAAACTCAGTTGGTTCTGGACGATGGAAGCTCTGACGATCCAGAGTTCTCATTTCTGGTTGTGGGTGACAGTGGTTCCGGAGGACACCGGGGTCACAATCCTCAGCGACAAGTTGCCGAACTGATGCAACCCCATTGCCAAGAATGCCGTTTCATGTTGCATACGGGCGATGTGATCTATCTGGTGGGGTCAAAGGAGTACTATCAAGAAAACTTCATCAAACCTTACCGAGAGTTTCTTGTAGGAGGAGAGCATCCCAAGCGCATTGCCTATGACAGGATGGTTTTCACTCGACCAATCCTACCTGTACCAGGAAATCACGATTACTACGATCTGCCGCTTTTGTTTGGCTTGGTATCCTTTGCAACAATGCCGCTGCGTCGCCTAGTCCGGTCGAGGCTAGACTTAGATGTTGGCGCTCAGGGTTCATGGCAAGGTGACGCTTATGCAAAAGCATTTCTGGATTACCTGAAGGCGTTTATGCTTCCAGGGGATTTAGCTCGTCACCTAGACGAACATTACACCGCAAAAACAGATACTGGTCGCTGTTTGCGCTACGAGCCGGGGCGTTTCACCCGCCTTCCCAATCGTTACTATACCTTCCGCTACGGTGGCATAGACTTCTTCGCTCTGGATTCCAATACATTTAACGCTCCGCCTCCCCTACCTGCAACACAGGAAGGAGAAGCTAATCGCAAGGAATTGGAGGTACGCCGCGATGAACTAGAGCAGCAGAAAATGCAATATATGGAGCAATCAGCAAAACTCAATCCAGATAACCCCGCCGAAGCAGAACAACTCGATGATATGCAGCAACGGGTATCACAAATTGAGGAAATTATTGTTGATATAGATAAGCAATTAGCCACTGACGAAAAAACAGTGACTGATATCGACCAGCTTCAATGGCTCAAGCAAAGACTGATTGAATCCTGGAATACCGCAGATGTTCGCGGACGGGTGATTTATTTCCACCATCCTCCCTACGTGACTGAGGCGACGAAATGGCAACAAGCCCAAACTTTAGCAGTTCGTAACCGTTTGCGTGATGTCCTCAATGCAGTCGCTGAGGTTATAGGTTCCAAGACAGGCGATCGCCCTCTGGTTGATTTGGTCTTAAATGGTCACGCTCACTGCTTGGAACATATTGAGACATTCAACACAGGAGGCGCTGACTCTCATATTCATTGGATTGTCTGCGGTGGGAGTGGCTACAGCCTGCGACGACAGCGGACCGAGGGAGCAGATTTGATGGAAGACCAGAAGTTAGTGGCGCGTTCGCACCTTTTTATTGGTCGCAACGGTCAAGGCTCACAAAAGCGAAGACCTTACTCTTGTTTGCGTATTGAGGTTAAAGGCGGTTCTCCTCCCAAGTTCATCATTCGCCCTTTAGTTGCCGAGTGGTATCAGCGACAGTGGCATAATTACGAAGTTCAGCCGTTTACGATTTGATTAAAGAAGGGAAAGCGATGATTAGGATAGTGCCCTGATCATCGCTACGGTGCCTTTATGAATATCAGAGAATTGAAGCAGCAAAATTAGACAATTCCTGGTCCTCTACCCCGCTTGTCATCGTCCATAGTCAATTGACCTTCTTTATCCTCATTCACATCTGTGAGTTCTTCAACACGGTGTGCGGTGTCCTCTGCTGCTTGTTGTCGCGCATCGCCCGGGGTTTCATAGTACATTTCCGGTTCAACTGCGTAGTTGTTTAACAAACCTTCTTTGTCAACTGTGTATCCATCTGTGGTGCGTATACTGTCGCCTACATGGGTTTGGTCATCAGTTGGTGCGCTTGCCTCTTTCTCTTCTGTGGGCACTGTTTTGAACAGTTCTCCTTCTCTTTCGCGACGAGCAGCAGTTTCGGCAGGTGTAATTCCTCTATCGTAATTATCTTCTGCAACACGGTCAGATGAATCTACTGCTTTATTAAATGGTTCATTAGTCATAAATTATGTCCTTCTTAAAAAATCTGTCAAATGACCTTAATAATAAAATTAAGCTTTTCTTTATAAGGAATAAACTATCTTTAGAAGTGATTTAACTTAACAGATAAAGTATTTTCTCTATCCTAAGATATATTCATAAGAGATTGTTATAGTAATCTTAGTCCTAAGGTTGCTTGATATTAGTTGAAAACAACACAAAATTATTACAATAGTCAAGTAGAAAAGTTGATTTCTACTTGACCGTTAGCACTTAACTAAGCATCCATGACAAAAGAAAATGCTTTTTGATTCACTCTTTCACTTTGGGGAGTTATCAACTTGACTCTAGGTTGAACTGCCAGAAATTTCGTTTTTAATAGACTGAATTTGTGCAGCTAATTCTTGGCGAGTTGAAGCTTGTATGAGATAACGAAAAACGAACCAAGTTGTGTAACCAATTCCAATCAACTCGAAAGTTGGATATATCAGCGGAATATCATTTATTGAATCCAAGACTGCAAAAACTACCTTAAGTGTAACAATTGCTGCAACAATTAAAGCAACAGTGATAATCGGCTGATTATATTCAATGAAAAATCTAACTGTGTTATCAGGCAAATTGGATAAAAAATCCGATATTTGCGTACCAATTTGCTGCCACTTTGTATTAGGTTTAGTAGCAGGCGGGAGGAGTGGCTGAGTTCCAAGTGCTGAACCTTCAAGTGCTCCTATAGGCGTGGCTAACGTCGTATCGACGGCTTCCGTTTCTTGTAGGTTGGCTTCCATAGTTTTTCCGTTTTTTTTGCAATAACAACAGTTTTACGATTTAACTTAGTTATTAACTAATTTAGCTTTTTGCCTGGGCGACTGTTGCTTTATTAATCACTTTTGTAACCCCTTTGATTTCTTTAGGCAAACGGTCAATCTTAGCAAGTTGATCCTTATTAGTTACAGTTCCCGATACTGTTACCGTACCATCCTCTGAAGCTGCAACTGTTAAATGACCATTGGGGATGTTAGCCTCTAACTTGGAGCGAACTTCACTTTCTAGGTTGCTTTCGCTTCTGCCAGTAGCCTTACCATCATTAAATGCATTATTACGCTGTTCGCGAGCGCGAATGTCCGCATTAAGTTGGTCTCTGCGGAGCTGACTTTGAGCATCTTCTTTAGCAGCTTCTGTGGCTTGTGGCTCTGGTGGTGCGGTCACTTCTTGTGTCGTGGTAGGCGCATCTGCACTGGTTCTAGCCGGAGGATTTTGACAGGCAGCAGCACTAAAAAGTAAAACGCAAGTCATTAAGAAAGGAGTTAGCTTTTTCATTTTTTATTTGTCCTTATTCATTCATTAAGAGTTAGTTTTTTTGTGAGTAGTTAGTTGTTAATTGTTATTTGTATACACCATCAACAACTAACAACTAACCACTAACTATTAAACAGTTTCATCGCGGCGGTCAATAATGATGACAGCAGGATCGTCTTCGTCATACCCTGTCGAGTAATTAGTAGAAGCGGTATGCACAACTGGTGTTTCGTGACGAATATCTCGGTCATAACTTTGGTGATGAACACCATTTGTGTCGGCGGCGTCAAAGATATCAAACTCTTCAATTCCTCGACGTTTCAAAATCGGTTCAGCACGGCGGATTTCATCCTCTGTACCATCAACAATTACCAAGTGGTCGCCTTTGTTGATGCGATCGCTATAAACTCGCGCCCGGTTTTCTGGAATTCCCAAGCCAACCAATCCGCCTGTTAAACCACCAGCAGCCGCACCAATAGCACCGCCAGCAAGGGCTGTAGTTAAAGCAGTTGCTGCTGCACCACCCGCAATCACAGGACCGACTCCAGGAATGGCTAATGCGCCTAGACCAACTAACAAGCCGCCTAAACCACCCAATGCGCCACCTGTCACGGCTCCAGCTTTTGCGCCTTCGTCAGCTTTGTTACCTTCACCCAGGTTTCTATTCACGCCAGCAATGTTGTTATTGCCGTTTGTATCTTTAGCAATGAGCGACACTTGGTTCATGGGAAAACCAGCATCTCGCAGTTCCGCAAGTGCGGCTTCTGCATCTCGACGGTGAGAAAATACCCCTATTGCCCGTTTGTTTCTTTGCAAGGGCGCTGTGTTACCAACAGGTTGTGTAGAACTAATGACAGTTGGGTCGTAAATCTCCCATTGCTGGATTCCGTGTCTATTGAGAATAGTAGCGGCGCGATGGATATCATCGTCTGTACCGCTCACAATGACTACGTAGTCCCCTTGATGAATTCGGTCGTTGTAGAAGCGAGCACGAGCATCTGGGAATCCCAATCTCATGGCGTCAAAGCGATCGCTTACAGTAACTCCTGCAAAAGGTTCCCGTCGAACAGGCTCCCTGTGAAATAAGGAAATTTGACTCAAGGGAAAGCCTGCATCTCGTAAATCGTGAATTGCAGCTTCTGCATCCCGTAGATGAGAGAAATAACCAACAGCGTGTTTGGTTTTACCAAAACCTGTATTGGGGACGCCAGTCGTTGCAGCCGTCGCAGGGACGTACTCGGCTGTCCCAGTTGTGACATTAGGTCGGTTAAAGACGCCAAACTCTTCAATTCCTCGCCGTCTTAAAATCTCTTCTGCTGTGGCAATTTCTGCGTCCGTACCATCTATGATAACTAAGTAGTCTCCACGCTCTACTCGTTCGTTGTAAACTCTGGCTCGTTCTTCAGGTATTCCCAAACCAATCAATGCACCAAGCAAACTACCAGCCGCAGCACCAATACCAGCTCCAGCAAGAGTTGTAGCCAGAGCAGTTGCTGTTGCTCCAGCCAGCATAATCGGACCAATTCCTGGAATGGCTAAAGTGCCAAGACCGACTAACAAGCCTGTTAATCCGCCCAAAACACCGCCAGAAACAGCCCCGACTGTAGCACCCTCATCAGATTTATTCCCAACATTTTCCCGTACCTCAGCACCTGCAATATCATCATTGCGGTCTGCATCCCGCTTAATAACAGATACTCTATCTATTGGAAAGCCAGAATTTCTCAATTCATACAGTGCGTCTTCTGCATCCCGACGATGAGAAAACACACCTACAGCACGCTTATGTACACCTATAACCATAGTTTCTTCCCTCAATAGTAAAAATCACTTATTCACTAATCTTTTATTGATGCCATTAATAATATAATTAGAGGTTTTCATTAATCTTTACATCAATCCCTTGGAGGAAAAATTGTATCTACCATTAGTATTAGATAAAGTAAAAGTTTACTCTTTGTAACTTTTAGGTGAAACCACAAAAAAAATTTTATATTTTTTGTTCCGCTTGACATCAGAAATTTATTTTTAACAAAAACAAAATGCCTATTAATTTCAAAAATAATATTTTAAGAATTAACAAAATAACGTAAAGACATTAATTTATAAATAGCAAAAATCTTTTTTCATGATTAGCTATATAACCTATTTTAAAAAGTGTAAACCGTAAAAAATATCACGACTAAACCTCGCCGTATTTACTATTTTGACCCATTCTAAATTCGTAAAGAAACAGTTATGAATTAACCTGGCTCTATTGAAGGAGTGCAAGGAATTATTAGACTTCTTGCAAAAATACGATTTAATGAATTTTTGAACCGCAGATGCACGCAGATAAACGCAGATAAATTATCTGTGTCCATCTGTGGTTTATTTTCAAAAAATTGACTTTTGCAAGAGTTCTATTGTCGTTATTCAACGTTGCCAGCCTAAGATGGTGACAATATTTGATGAGGAAGAAAATTAAATGTTTTTCTGTTACTTCTCATAAAAATATATAAAAATTAATATTGTTATTTCATACTTTTGGCAAATGTATATATCACTTAAGAAAGTGGGAGTCAAAGTAGCTGCTAGTTAGGCTGATATATAACTGGATACAAAGAAACGCAACTGTTTTGACTAGGTGTAAGGGTGGAATGTTTTGCTTTCGTAAAAGTGTAAAAAAAATTCATAATTCACATACATCCGTATACCCATACACCCAGTATTACTAGTTAACCTTGTTTGTACCAGTCTATTTACTTGAGCTAGAGCGAGGGAAAGCTTATGTTCTCAAATATTTTCAATGAGTGCTGGTTACAAATTGAATTAGCGCCAGTCATATTGGCTCAGGCAATTGTCACTCCAGAAGAAGCATCAGTTCTTTTTTCTGGTCCAAAAATTTTTGTGGCATTACTGTCTGGCGTCGTAATGGCATTTGCCTTCCAATTACTATTTACAAATTTCTCTGTAGCCGTAGGAATTTCATCTTTGGGAACTAACTCCTATCATAGTGATGAGTCGGAAAGCTTAGGCGGTACAATTCGCAAAGTTGAAACTACAGTTGGTTTTTGGGCGCTAGTAACCGCTAGCATTACATTATTCATCGCTTGTTTTCTAGCAGTAAAACTAAGCTTGATTGAAAGTGCGCTTTTAGGAGCGATTATTGGTGTAGTCATTTGGTCTACCTACTTCTTTTTGCTCGTGTGGCTAGGTTCATCTGCGGTAGGTTCCTTAATTGGTACTGTCGTCAGTACTGCAACCTCGGGCTTTCAAGGACTGATGGGTACAGCAACTGCTGCTCTTGGTGCGAGTGCTGCACAAAAACAGATGGTTTCTACTGCTGAGGAAATTACAGCCGCCGTCCGTCGGGAACTTACTTCAGGTTTGGACGCTGACAGTATTAGAAATACGCTGCAAAGTTCTTTGGCTTCTCTACCAGTACCAAAGTTCGATTTAAAAGAAATTCGCACTCAATTTGATCAACTCCTCAAAGATGCAGATTTGCAATCTATTGCCGATAGCGATGTGCTGAAAAATATTAATCGCCAAACATTTGTTGATGTCATCAGCAGTCGTACAGACTTTTCCAAAGAAGATATCAATCGCATTGCTGACGAACTTGAAGCCGCTTGGCAACAATCCTTGGGTTGGAAAAATCCAACCGAGCAAGTCATTAATTTGCTCAAGTCTGCCACTTCGGAAGAACTGAATTCGGAGCAATTAGGTGAACGACTGCAAGAATTGGTGACAGCCGGAGGAGGTAATGGTAAGCAAAGCAATGGTGTGATGAAGCAAGCAATTACATATGGCTTGAGTGCTGTTGCTCCAGCAGTTCTCAACAGGGTAAATTTGTCGGAGATTGATTTTGAAAAGTTGACAGGTCAGCTACAAAAGCTGAAAAACAAAGTTCAGGATGTAGACATCGAGAAAATTACAGACCAGCTGCAAAAGCTTAGAGAACAAGCAACCGAATCAATAGCTGCAACACCAGCGCTACCCCACAATACCATTAAGGCAGATGTAGAAGATTACATCAAGAATTCTTTCCCTTGGCATTTAAACCGCATCACGTTGAAAGATGAATTCAAAGACGTCATCTACGACCCAAATGCAAACCCTACAACTGTCAGACGGGAATTGGAGGAACTCAACCAAGAGTATTTTGCTAATTTGCTGACGCAACGAGGCGATATCAGTGAAGCAAGGGTTAAGGAAATTGGTTCTCAACTTGAGAGTGTTCGCGCGGAAGTTTTAGAAACTGTGCAGCAGGCGGAAGCAAGAGAAAAAACACAAGACCTCCGCAGTCGCATTGAAAATTATCTGCGCTCAACTGGGAAAGAAGAACTTAACCCAGAAGAGATTGAGCGGGATTTCGCCAAACTACTGGAAGACCCAGAAAGTGGTTTTGAAGATTTAACAGAACGCTTCAAGCAATTTGACCGTGATACCTTTGTACAGTTGCTTCAGCAGCGTGAAGATATTAGCGAAGAGGAAGCTAATAATATTGTTAGCAAACTCGAAAGCACCCGCGACAATGTTTTGAATCGAGCCCGACAACTGCAAGAACAAGCAAGAACAAAAGCTGATCAACTGCGCCAAAGAGTCGAAGACTATCTGCGGAATACTAATAAAGAAGAACTCAACCCTGAAGGCATCAAACGCGATTTTAGAGTTTTGCTGGAAGACCCGCAAGCAGGAATGAGCCTTGTGCGCGATCGCGCTTTGCGCGGCTCCCTTTGGGAGCATCGCTTATCACAATTTGACCGCGATACATTAGTAAAACTACTGACTCAGCGTCAAGATTTGAGCGAGGAGCAGGTCAATCAAATTATCGACCAGTTGGAAGCAGTGCGGAATAGCATCTTGCAAGCACCGCGAAAAGTAGCGGATACAGCAAAAGAGCAATACGAGCAAACATTAAGCGCTATTGCTGAGTATCTCCGCAAAACCAATTTGGAAGAACTCAACCCAGAAGGTATCCAACAAGATTTGGCAAAATTGTTGGATAACCCCAAAGAGGGTGCTTTAGCATTACGCGATCGCCTGTCGGGTGTGGATCGCGAAACTTTGGTCAAACTTTTGAGTCAGCGGGGAGATTTGAGCGAAGAGCAAGTTAACAGAGTCATTGACCAGGTACAAGAAGCAATTCGTAGTATAGTAGGAGCGCCAAGACGCTTGGCAAACCGTGCGACAAAACAGGTTTTAGATTTTGAAGCCAATCTGGAAGACTACCTGCGTAACACCAATAAAGAAGAACTCAATCCAGAAAGTATCAAGCGTGATTTGCAATTGCTGCTCTCAGATCCACGCGCAGGTGTTGGGAGTTTAGGCGATCGCGTCTCCAAATTCGACCGTTCTACACTTGTGGCTCTACTTTCTCAACGTCAGGATATCTCACAAGAGGAAGCAAATCGAATTGTGGAGCAAATTGAATCTGTTCGCAGCTCGATTGTTGAACAATTCCAGCAGATTCAGCAAAGAGTGACATCAGTTATTGATGGGATTTTTGCCAGAATTCGCACTTATCTCAACTCACTGAATCGTCCAGAACTGAATTATGAAGGCATTCAGCAAGACTTTGCCAAATTGTTTGACGATCCGCAAGTAGGGTTTGAGGCGTTAAGATCGCGCCTCAGTCAATTCGACCGTGGTACTCTTGTTGCTCTCCTCAGTTCGCGCGAGGATATTTCCGAAGAAGATGCTAACCGCATCGTCAACCAAATTGAAGCAGCGCGGGATAGCGTCCTGCACCGTGCAGAACGCATCCAGCAAGAAGTTCAAAAACGCCTCTCTGCTGTCCAGGAACAAGCTAAAAAGCAAGGTATTGAAGCTAAAAAAGCTGTTGCAGGTGCTGCATGGTGGCTCTTTGGTACTGCACTGACTTCGCTTGTAGCTAGTGCAATGGGGGGAGCAGTAGCTGTTGCGGGGTTAAATTTCCTTGGGTGATACCAAATCCGGTTTCTTCGAGAAACCGGGTTTCTTCATACGCTGAACACCAACAAACCTATACCGCCAAAATTTATAGCCGTCTTGCAAAAATCCAGATTTAGTATTTGGAACCACAGATGCACACAGATAAATTATCTGTGTGCATCTGTGGTTTATTTTTATCATCCTGGCGGGAAGACCCCATGCGTAACCATCCGTGACAGATTAAAGTCACGTATATTTTGTCAATACCCCTATGTACTTAAATATTTGTCGCTCAGAACGTTGAAGAAGGCAGAAGTACGTTCGGCGCAGCCGTGCCGCACCGCGAGGGCAGAGGGCAGAAGGTTCCGTTTAGAAGGGGATTCAAACCCCTCCTAAACGGTAGCCACTGAATGAAATTCAGCGGGGGTCTTAAACCCTTGTTCCCTATGCCCGAAGGGGCACGCTGCGCGAACGGTCACGAGCAGAGGGGCAGGAGCCAGAATTCCCTTCAGCATAGCTGCCTTCTGCCTCCTGCCCTCTGCCTTTCCCGATAAAAGAGGTGAAAATAGAGTTACAGAAATTATGCCAACATCCAGCTATCCATTGACAACGGAGATGTAACATAATTTCCGCATTTCCCTTTTTTGTGACCAAAATACCAGTTTGTATCAACACCTAAAATACGCTCAATTTCTTTAATGAAAGCAAATCCGTCACGCCCTAGAATCTGGCGATCGCAGTACCTGCACTCGATCGAGTTGGTGCATGGTTTTTGCAAAAGCTATTCATTGCCCCGCCATTTTCACGAAGAACTGGAACTCGGCATTAGGCAGGGTGACGGCTGGCAGTTTAACTACCGAGGCACGATGTATAGCGTTCCATCAGATACCTTGGTGGTGACACAACCCGGAGAAGCACATTATGCTGATTCTACGAGCGATCGAGACTGCACTTTTCGAGGGCTACGGGTAGGTATAGATTTACTTCAACAAGTTGCAACAGAAGTGGCAGGACGCAAAACAGCGCTGCCATCTTTTCCGATGCCTTTAGTCCATGACCGCGACCTTAATACACAAATTGTTCAAGTTCATCAAGCCTTAGAACAATCCATTTCTCAGCTTGAACAACAAACATTGATCCTGGATTTGTTAGCACAATTAATTTTGCGCTGTGCAGAAAATCCGCCTTGCCAAGCAAAGTTAGGGGAAGAACGTCAGCCCGTCGAGCGCATCCGGGCATATTTAGAAGAGCATTACAGTCAAGAGGTTTCGTTAGAGCAATTAGCACAGATTGCAAACTTGAGTTCGTTTCATCTCAATCGATCGTTTCGCAAAACCTTTGGAATGCCGCCGCACGCTTATCAAATCCAAGTGCGAATTTTGTGGGCGAAACGGCTGCTAAGAAAAGAGTGGTCGATCCAGAAGGTAGCTCTTGAAACTGGATTTGTGAGTCAAAGTCACTTTGGTTCACACTTCAAGCGGCTTGAATGTGTGACTCCGAGGCAATACATTCAAGACAGCAAGAACGTGATAAAATTCGATGCTTAAATTCATTAGGCTGTAGGTAGTTTGTTCTAAACCAAGATCGCAAGCAATAACGATGAAGACTAGAGTAAATTGGCATCCTTAAACATTGACACTCTCACCTTCAAGGCTTCGCCTGTGAAGGGAGATTCTTGCTTCAACAGGTTTTTCTAGCCCACTGTGGTATGTCGAACTTGATCGGGAGAGCCAGTCGGCGATCTTTGTAATAACCGCCTGAAGTATAAGGATTCATAAATGAACGCACAAAGCAAGCCACAATCTTTTCAAGTCAATAGTGCCGAAGGTCACGCTTACTGGGGGATGGGCATTCTCTGGATTATGCTGGCAACGGCTGAAGATACGGATGGACAGTATTCCTGCATAGAAGAACTATTGCCACAGGGTCCGGCAGCACCGCCCCACATTCATGAGGCGGCAGATGAAACCTTCTACATTCTGGAAGGCGAAGCCACCTTCTTTGTTGAAGACCAGCCGATTAAAGCAACTGCTGGATCGTTTGTGTCAATTCCACGGGGCACAAAACACGCTTTTCAAATCGATTCTGAAACGGCACGATTACTCAATACTTATGTCCCCGCAGGTTTTGAGTACATGATTATGGCGACGACTGTGCCCGCAGAGGCGCGCACCTTGCCTCCCGCTTCGATGCCTTTTCCCAATCAAGAACAAGCTAATCAAGCGCTTGAGCAAGTTATTCAAAAGTATCCTGCGGCTAAAACCAAATTCTTACAAGGTTTCGCAAGCTAAATTACCCGACACTGGATGATCTAAGTTTGGCTCAGGCATTGCGATCGCGCTCTGTGCAGTTGCTCTTCAGGTAATGAGTCTGCCTCATTGATAGATAGCGGCAAAGGATGAATTGTGCAAACTTCACGAAGAAAATCATGACTACAAAATTGACGGTTCCAGTCGCTTATAAGCCGACTACATTAGGTTCAATGACTACAAATACTTCATTAATGCCAGCAACAATCGTATGACACCCACTACACTGCCCGGAGGCACATTCAAACTCGCTGATGACCTTACGCTTACCCGTATGGGATATGGTGCTATGCAGCTAGCTGGTCCACATGTATTCGGGCCGCCAGCAGACCACGACGGTGCGATAGCAGTCCTTAAGGCTGTGGTTGAGCTTGGTATTACTCATATCGATACCAGCGACTTCTATGGTCCCCATATAACCAATCAACTTATCAAAGAGGCACTCTATCCATATCCCGAGCAGTTGCGGATCATCACCAAGGTCGGCGCGCTGCGTGACGCGGAGGGAAATTGGCCCAAAGCGCTGGCTCCCGACCAGCTACGCCAAGCCGTTCATGATAACCTCGCCAATCTCGGCGTTGAGGCACTCGATGTCGTCAACCTGCGGGTGGGCGGCTTGGATGCCCCGACTCCAGGTTCGATAGCCGAGCCGTTCAGTGTGCTTGCCGAAATGCAGGAAGAGGGACTTATTAAACACCTTGGGATAAGCACTGTCAACGCCGAGCAAATCGCCGAGGCGCAATCAATTGCTCCGATTGTCTGCGTACAGAATTTCTACAATATCGCTAACCGACAAGATGATTCGCTGGTTGACTCCCTTGCCGAACAAGGCATTGCGTATGTACCATACTTCCCACTCGGTGGTTTTTCACCGCTGCAATCTGATACGCTCGCTAGAGTTGCCGAGCGTCTGCATACGACACGGATGGCCGTCGCTTTAGCGTGGCTGCTACAGCGCTCACCTAACATTTTGCTCATTCCTGGAACATCCTCAGTCGAGCACCTAAGAGAGAATATAGCGGGCGCTAATCTGCAATTGCCTGATGACGCGATTGAAGAGTTGAACGCTATTGCCGGTTAAGCTGGCAGCCAGGCACAGTTCACTACACAAATTTAATCAGAGTTGCGGCGGAAGCCTGACGGCAAACGCCGTTCTAACAAACCGTTGCTTTTCAGGTTATGAGTCTGCCTTATTGATAGATAGCGGCAAAGGATAAATTCTGTAAACTTTACAAGGAAAATCATGGCTGAAAAATTGACGGTTCTGGTTGCTGGTGCGACTGGGATGCTGGGTTCTAAGATTGTTTCTGCTCTACTCGACAAAGGCAACCTTGATGTTCGAGCAATGGTGCGATCAATTAACGATACCAATCCAGAAAAGCGTAAAAAAATCGACGCAATGAAAGCCAAGGGCGCAACGATTGTCGAAGGCGACGTGATGAAGCCTGAAACTTTGCTGCCGTTGTGTGCAGGAGTCGATGTTGTTGTATCGGCGATCGGTAACAATGAAGTGACGGTTCCAGGGCAGAAAAACTTGATTGATGCTGCCAAACAGCAGGGCGTAAAGCGGTTCATTCCCTCCGATTACTCTGCGGACTATCGCAAGCTGGACTACGGCGACAACGACAACCTGGATAAGCGCAAGGAAGTATTTGAGTATCTTCAGCACAGCGGTTTGGAATATACCTTAGTGCTCAACGGGGCATTTATGGATATCATCACCTATATGCCGCTGTTTGACCTGGAACATCAGACATTTCAATATTGGGGCGATGGTGAAACGCCGCTCAATTTCACGACCACTGATGATACCGCCAAGTACGTGGCGGAAGCGGTGAGCGACCCAGGCTTGGCAAACACCGCACTGGAAGTCGCAGGCGATACTCTGACTGCGAAGCAGTTGAAAGCCACTTACGAAGAGGCGACAGGCAGCAAATTAACCGAAAAATCATTGGGCAGTATAGCCGAGATGCAAGCTTGGATTACTGCCAAAAAAGCGTCAGCCAGTTCACTCAACGAGTACGTCTTCCACCAGTATATGTACGCGATGGTATCGGGTAAGGGCAAACTCGATCGGATTGGAAATGCTCGCTATCCTCACATCAAACCCATGACAGTTAAGCAATTTCTCAGCAAAGGAGATTCGTAAAACGGCGGCTTGAGTAGGAAAAGCGATGGGGAGCAACGTGAAGCCTCAGTATGGCGGAACATTCACCTTAAAGGAACTTCAAGACATGGTAGGCATCCATGACAGGTTAAGGTAATTGCACTTTTGTCAAGTAGGTGCAGGAAAAGGCGATAAATCCAGCTTAGGCACAGGTTTCCGGAGAGTTTTGACCACACCTAAATCTTGATTTTCTTTGGCAGCGAAGTACTTAACACGATCAGTTGCTTTACCTTTGTCGTAAGCGACGTTGAAATGGTACAAACCTCGATAAACCATCTCCAAAGAAATCCTGTCAAATGGTAGAGATAATTCATCAGCAATGGCATCTCCCAAGTCAACCAAGACTGCATAAAATAGCCAAGTAGCCCACACCTGTAACTTCACACCATTAATAGAACCAGTCCACAGGTAAGACAAACCCAACAAGCGTTTAACCATGTTAAAAGCCTCCTCAATCCGCCAACGTCTTCGATACAAATCAGCTACCACATAAGGGGCCGGAGTTAACAATGCTTCTAACTGATGTGCAATTTCTTCATTATTTTGGCTAGGTCTACTGTGCCGTTGTCTGTGGTCAGGATTGCGACTTTTTCGCTTGGGCATGGAGGCATTCGCCAAACTTTGAAGATTTAACCCTGGCTATTCGTGAATGGGAATGCCCAGAATGTAATAAATTCTGGGATAGAGATATCAACGCTGCCCTTAACTTGATGCTTTTTTCTGAATCAAAAATACCCCTGGAATCCGTGTCAATTTACTCCTGAACAGCCAGTTGCAAGACTGGGTATCACCCGCAGTAGTGGGTGAGGTCAGGAAGCCCTAAGTACGCTGTGCGGAACTTAGGGTACTTCACAGAACTAACTTTTACAACAAGTGTTATTAATAAGGCAAAACCCCAAATCCCAACCCCTGAGGCAGCACAAATGTATCAGCAGCAACGCCAAGGTTTACTTTTCACCCTCTCTGCTGTACTGACTGGAGCAACTCTTTTGGCTGGAGTTGGAGTCTACATAGCACTCAAAAGTGGGGAAACGCCAGTTGCAGCACCAGACACAAGTGTTACCAGATCAGACATGACACAAGCACCTGTAGATACACTAGTTCCATTACTAGCAGACACACCAGTAGTACCAATTCAAAAACAGCAAAATGAACTAGGGAAAAACCTTGGTGGTGTTAATTGGAAAGGCAAGGACTTACGGACATTGAAGCTGCGTCATGCGAATCTCGGCGGTGCGAATCTTGCAAATACTGATTTGAGTGGTGTTGATTTGAGCGGTGCTATCTTGAGTGGTGCAAATCTCGCAAATGCTAAATTAACTGGTGTTAATTTAAGCAATGCTAATCTCAGTGGTGCGAATCTTGACAATACCAAGCTTGACAATGCTAATCTAAGTGGAGCCGATTTCAGGGGTGCTAATCTTGATGATGCTAACCTTGAGGGAGCTATTTTGAAAAGTACTATTCTCGAAGGTGCAAACCTCAGTGGCGCAATTATGCCCCAGGGAGTTAATTCTCGGTAGGAAATTTATACATAAAGTATATCAGTGATAAGCGTCACCAGAAGGCTAGATTTGAGTCACTTTCTCCAAATTCGCTTATCTCTTAGCTTGGGAGAATCATATTTATACTTAGGTTATAGATACTGATTTACCATTATGGCGGTTGTGGGGGAATGACCATGCTGGAAAAACTATTACTAGCTGCTAGTCTAACATTTGCCCTGAGCTTATTCTTAGAACTGAATGGGTCTTCTTCAGCCCAAACAGCTAGAGAGAAAACTAGGCAAATTTTGCCTACCTTCACATTAACTCAACAGCATAACTGACTATGCCCTATATCGATAGGCATACTGCTCAAAAAATAAAAAAATATAAACTCATCTTCTTGTCTACTCAAAGGTTCAGCCTTTAGGGCAAGATATTGCTACATTAATTATGAAAAGCCAAATTCTAGCCACAGCCGCATTTTTAACTTTTATCAGCCTGAACCAGACAGCTCAAGCAGCAAATCCTGAACACGTTAGACAGTTACTGGCAAGCAAACAATGTCAAAACTGTGATCTAACTGGTGCTGGTTTGGTGATAGCGGACTTATCGGGGGCTAATTTAAGCGGAGCCAATCTCGCAGGTGCTAACCTCAGCCGCGCAAACTTAAGCGGATCTGATTTGAGGGGTGCAAACTTAAGCGGTGCTGGTTTATTTGGTGCTAACCTAAGCAATGCTAATCTCATTGGGGCAACTCTACTGGGTGCTGATTTTAGAAATACCTATCTAGTTAACGCTCAGTTAAATGGTGTGAGTCTCAATAACGTTAACTTGCAAGGAGCAATAGGCATACCATCGCAAATTGCTACACATGAGGAATTTTATGCTTGGGGTGTTGCCGAAGCACAAAAAGGCAACCAACAGCAAGCAATTGATTATTTTAATCAAGCTATTGCCATCAAATCTGATTATGCAGGTGCTTACTTAGCTCGTGGCGTTGTCCGTTATCAGATATTTGACCGACAAGGTGCATTCCAAGATGCCCAAGTCGCTGAAAAATTGTTTACATCCCAAAACAATAGTACTGGAATACAAACAGCACAAGCTTTTATACAAGAACTGCAAGCACCACCGCCTGATGCCAAGGTAAAACCTGCCAAGCCCAATTTAGTTGATTTTGTAGGAAGTATTGGCTCTCTGTTACTTCAGTTTTTGTCATTTTAGAGAGGAGTTGTTAGTAGATAGTAGATAGTGGATAGTGGTCAACAACTAACCAACTAACAATTAATGACGATATCTCGTGAATTATGGGAACTCAATGAAGATATAGCACAGGCTTGTCTTGAGCATCCCTTTGTCCAAGGCATCGGTACTGGTACTCTGAAGCCGCAAAAATTTGCCTATTATGTAGGGCAAGACGCTTTTTTCTTAGAAGCCTTTGCCCGTGCTTACAGCATAGCTGCGGCTAAATCACCAGATTTCTCAGTATTTACGACCTTTCACTCCTTGGTTGGTGGAGTTTTGGAAGAATTGAAGCTGCATGAAGGTTATGCAGCAAAGTGGGGAGTCAGTTTGCATTCTGTGCAACCTGGAGTCGCAACCCGTCGTTATACCGACTTTTTGTTGGCAACTGCTTGGGGTGGAGATGTGGGTTTAACTGCTGCGGCTATGTCTCCGTGTCTGCGGCTGTATGCATTCCTAGGAGAACAGTTGGCTCGTGATGGTATTCCTAATCATCAGTATGCGGATTGGATTCGTACTTACAGTGGCGCAGATTTTCAACCACTAACGCAACAATTAGAAGATTTGGTTGAGCGTTATGCTACCAACACGGCGTTGGTACACTCAACCTATCGCTATGCCATGCTATGTGAGCGAGACTTTTTCCAAGCAGCATGGGAATATTTATAATTGGCGCATCGTTATGACCTTTGTCCTCAATTAAACCTGTTTTGAAAATGTTAATTGCAATCAAAATAAAACCACAGATGAACACAGATGCACACAGATAAATTATCTGTGTTAATCTGTGTGCATCTGTGGTTCTGTCTATCCTTAAATTATTCTTTTGCAAGAAGTACATTGTAGCAGAAGCGTACCAAACCTTATGTCATAGCTTTCATCCCCGCATCTGTTGCGAAGGGGTTTTCAGTCTACCTTCTTATAACTTGAGGTTGAAGTAGTGCTTACGCCCTAACAAACTATGATTTATGACTTGTTCACCGATGACTTAGTCAAGATTCCCTTAATGATAATTTATTAATTAATGACATAATTTGTCATAACGTAACATCGTAACACAATCAACTCACCAAAGTCGGTTCTTTGAGGCACACTGCATGCAAGAGCTGTTGTTAAATAGTGTAATGAACGTAGATGATTTGTTGAAACGCTATCGAGCAGGAGAAAGAAATTTCAAGGGCGTAAACCTTATAGGTAGTTACCTAAATGGAGTTAATCTCAGCGGAGCTAGTTTAAAAGGAGCGTCGCTGAGTGAAGTTGATTTGAGTACAGCAAATTTGGTCGGGGTTGACCTGACAGAAGCATCTTTAGTGAGAGCGAACCTCACGGGAGCTAACCTCACAGGAGCCAATTTGAGTGGGGCAAATCTTTTTGAAGCAAAGCTTACAAGAGCCATACTTGATGGGGCAGTCATGAAAATGGCAGACTTGATAGACGCAGACTTCAGCGCTGCAAATCTACAGGGAGCTAATCTGTACGGGGCTTATATGATGGGAACTCTGTTGCAGGGTGCAATTATGCCAGATGGCACAATCAAGGATTAGCCACAGGAGTTGCACTCTTTGAGCCAAGCAGTGAAATTGAGCTGTAGAGTATCTGATATTTTGAGATAATCACAAAGCAAATGCG
Source organism: Mastigocladopsis repens PCC 10914 (assembly GCF_000315565.1). Lineage (NCBI taxonomy): Bacteria > Bacillati > Cyanobacteriota > Cyanophyceae > Nostocales > Symphyonemataceae > Mastigocladopsis > Mastigocladopsis repens. Next base: position 1,141,979 of record NZ_JH992901.1, read on the forward strand.
CCAAGCGAAAGATGACGGCGCAAGGGAATTATCAAAATGTCAGAGAATTTAAGAAGCCAAGTTGTAACGCAAGGAGTGCAGCGATCGCCTAACCGGGCAATGCTGCGTGCTGTTGGTTTTAAAGACGAGGATTTCACCAAAGCCATTGTTGGCATTGCCAATGGCTACAGTACTATCACCCCCTGCAACATGGGGATCAATAAACTGGCGCAAAGAGCAGAGATTGGCATCAAACATGCTGGGGCAATGCCGCAAATGTTCGGCACAATTACCATTAGCGATGGCATTTCGATGGGAACCGAAGGGATGAAATATTCCCTGGTCTCGCGGGAAGTCATTGCTGACTCAATAGAAACCGCCTGCAATGGGCAAAGTATGGACGGTGTTCTTGCGATTGGCGGTTGTGATAAAAATATGCCAGGGGCGCTTATTGCTATTGCTCGCATGAACATCCCCGCCATCTTTGTTTATGGTGGTACTATCAAACCCGGAAACTACAATGGACGCGACTTGACTGTTATCAGCGCCTTTGAAGCGGTAGGTCAATACATGGCTGATAAAATGGACGAGAAGGATTTCTTAGAAGTCGAGAGAAGGGCTTGTCCAGGCGCTGGTTCCTGTGGTGGAATGTACACGGCAAACACCATGTCTAGTGCTATTGAAGCTATGGGGATGAGCCTACCTTATTCCTCCACAATGGCAGCAGAAGATGAAGAAAAAGCCGAAAGTACTGAAAAATCTGCCTTCGTCCTGGTGGAAGCTATTCGCAAGCAGATTTTGCCCCGCCAGATTATCACCCGCCAATCTTTAGAAAATGCCATTTCTGTAGTCATGGCGGTAGGAGGTTCGACAAACGCCGTGTTACATATGCTGGCGATCGCTCATGCTGCTGGTATAGAACTTACTCTGAACGACTTTGAAACTATCCGCGCTCGTGTCCCGGTTTTGTGTGATTTAAAACCCAGCGGTCGGTATGTAGCTACAGACTTGCACAAAGTAGGTGGCATTCCCCAAGTCATGAAAATGCTACTTGTACATGACTTGCTACACGGGGACTGCTTAACCATAACTGGGCAAACAGTTGCGGAAGCCTTAGCTGATGTACCAGAAGAACCACCTGCCAATCAAGATGTCATCCGTCCTTGGAATAACCCGATGTATCAACAAGGACACTTAGCTATTCTCCGAGGAAACTTGGCGACAGAAGGGGCTGTCGCTAAAATTACTGGGGTAAAAATCCCCAAAATTACAGGACCAGCACGGGTGTTTGAATCTGAGGAAGCTTGCTTGGATGCAATTCTGGAAAAGAAAATAAACCCAGGAGATGTCCTCGTCATCCGCTACGAAGGACCTAGAGGTGGTCCCGGTATGCGGGAAATGCTAGCTCCTACCTCGGCAATTATTGGTGCTGGTTTAGGTGATTCCGTGGGACTCATTACTGATGGGCGTTTTTCTGGTGGTACCTATGGCATGGTTGTTGGTCACGTTGCGCCAGAAGCCGCAGTTGGGGGTGCGATCGCTCTAGTGGAAGAAGGCGATACCATCACCATTGATGCCCATGCTCGCTCACTGCATTTACACGTATCTGATGAAGAGTTAGCCCGTCGTCGTGCCAATTGGCAGCCACGTCCACCTGTTTACACTAGGGGTGTACTGGCAAAATATACCAAATTGGTTTCCTCCAGCAGTCTTGGTGCAGTAACGGATTTGGGATTGTTTTAAGACATGATGTCAGGGGGTGAGGGAATTTTTGAATGATTTTCCCTGATCCCCTAACACGGTGATACCCTTACTCCTATGCATTCGCCACTGTTTTTTAGCGAGTATACATAGTAGGAGTGTCAGCACCAAAAGAGGCTTTAAAATTGATGGCTCTGGCACTTTCTCCACTTTGTCTCCAGACGGAGGAGTCACGGTAGGGGTCGGCGAAACCTCAATAATTTGGTTAGCAGGAGTATCGCCTACAGGAGAGGTGATATCGTTCGAGGGAGGTTGAACGTCCACAGAAGGGGATATCTGTGCAACAGTACTTGATCCCTCATCTGAGGAATCATCTCCACCACCAAGAAGAAAAGGGAGAAGAAGTAAGGGAAGACCGCCGAGAACCCAGAATGGGAATCCACGACTTGTTCCTTCTTGTACCAAAACATCTGCGTCAGGGGTGGGAACAATATCTTGGCTTATTGCTTCTCCCTGTGGGAATACTGGAACTTCCCCTACAAAGACATCTCCAGGAAGACCTTGCCCAATCAGCCGATCAAACTCTCGAGGAATGCCAGCATTTGGACGGTTGTACTCCGCCCCATCTGGGGAGAATGGCATGGAGAGTACTTCGAGGATGTTACCTTCTATTTGGCTCTCATTGCCAGTACTCAACGCACTCAATCCTTGAGAGGCGTTACTGGCATAAAACTGCTTGACCTCTGGCGGCAAATCCTGAGATTGAATCTGTTGCTCGATATTGGGAATTTTTGCGACCTCTTCCAACAGCAAACGCCCATAGGAGTATTTCAAGTTCAGCAAGCCACTACGAAGGTCAAGTGAGTCGCCAACTCCCTCTGGTGCCCAATAAAAGTTTTTAGTAACCTGTCCTAAACCTTCTTGAGGTGTCCGACTGACTGTCTGCCCAAGAAGATACCGATACCCATCCATGATATAAGGGTTGTCGTTTTCCCAAAAGGAGGCGTACGGCACCTGAGTAAGATTGGGATTGTTTCCGTAGAAAGAAGCGAAATTACGGAAGTTTTCCTCCCCACCTGCCGCTCGTATCAGCAGATCTTGGTAGCTAGGTCCGCCGTTGGACTCAACTAATTGCTGAAGTACTGCTGCGGTCTTGTCACAGCCAACACCGAATCCCACACGACATGCAGGAATAGCCCTCATTTGACTCAAATCCTGCCCCGACATCTGATACTGGAGATAATTTGGCTCCAGTCCTGGTTGGACGCCATAACGTCCAATATTTAACTGAGCAGAGGCAGATTGGCAAGCAGTCAGTATTGCTGCAAAGGACGATAACGTGAGTGCAATTTTTCTGGCACAGGACTTAAACAAGATTGACCTCCATTCACTAAGGGTGTAGGGCTGACGGGGTGTAGGGAGTAGGGAACACAATTCAAAATTCAAAAAATGATTGAATATTTATAACGATTGAATTTTTCTACTCCCTGGTATGAAGGGATTCAGCCCAAGAGACTGGGGAGGGAACTAAGTTCTGAGGAGAGTTGATACTAATCGTGATTGCTGTGCCCTGAAGTTCTCCTCTTGTGACAGGGTGGTATACCACAAATCCACGGTTTGGTTGGTCGAACAGATACCCTCGGCGTGATGGAGGAACCTTCCCTTGCTTAACTAGGGAAATGAAAGATCCTAAATATCTTTGAATACTTTGACGATTCCCTTGATTTGTCTTCGTATGATTCTCAATAAGAGTCATGAACAAACCCAAGCTGCGGTCTTCTTGACCTTCCACAAGGCTGCCGCTGTCTAGGAAAGTACTGGCTAGAAGCTTTCCATCGACTTGTTGAACTTTAAAAAGGGTGTAGTAGCGTTCCTGTTTTTGGTCATCTTTCATGTAACAGACCCAAGAACCATCTGGGTTCTGTGTAAAACCTTGCTCTTGCAGGTAGGAAAGCGGAGAACGATTCTGCTGCGCTGCTGTTGGGGGCAACAAATCCTCCACGGCATCGAAAGAGCAAAGCTTCTGCGTTGTTCTTTGTTGGGGAGTTGGAGTCTCCTGCGCTATTGCAACGTAAGGTAGAGCAGCAAACACAGACACGGAGAGAGTGTATGCGCTCAGGAAACGAATCATGACATTCATGAGGCTTGTGATGGTAGATTGCTCGACAGTGTTGCTGCGTAAAAGGTTGGAGTCTAAGACTTTTTGTTAACAGATGCCTCTATTAATAAATTTTGAGGCTAACTCTGGTGTAAACTCTGACAGGATAACTTATCCGTCGTAATTATGCCTGAGTAAGTAGAATTTTGATATGTAAATGAAAGCAAAACTCTGGTAATTCGCGAAAAGTGGCAGAAATTCTTGAAAATCAGTTGATTAATCGCTAATTTTTTTTATTAGCAGTTTTAGTTGTTGTCATAAAGCAAATAGCTCCGGCGATAAACTGGGGTTCTAACCTTCTTCGTATTTAAACGGAAAAAAAGTAGATGGACTTTGGAAAAACACCCTTTGGATGGGTATAAAGGTAGTATAATTACAGGCGCTTACTATTTTAGCTTTACCTTGTTTTATTTTTAACAACGTGTACTGCCCCTTAGCTTCTAACCTAAGAGTGATCATTGCTGCTGACTGAGGAATGAGCTGTAAAATTGTCAGTCAAGCAGACCATTCAGTTTGTTTTTTGTTTGAAGAATAGACTGCACTTGGTTGTTTACAGGACACAATAATTTAACAAGCCTGTCAAAATAAGGTTATCAGTGCATTTATAGTCATTGTTTATAGAATTTTATCTATAGATAAAATATTTATTACATAAAATTTACAATCTACTTTAAAATTTTTGCTGACATTCAACAAGTTAATCATCTTGCTTTCCAATGTCCACTGTGAAATACTCTATGACACTTCCATCATCTGAAATTTCTTATTTAGATAAAAATATAAATTTACCTGAAAAAGTTTTTCAACGTTTTCAGCAGACAAAAGATTTTGTGAACCACAGCGTTAACTCTCTAACTGACTCAGCGCAACAAACTGGGGAGTCTTTGAAGGAAACAGCAACTCACGCAACCAGTCGGGCTGTTGATACAGTTACAACAACCCTTGGGCAAGCTAAAGCTTCTTTAGAACAAACATTGTACTCTGCTGAACAGGTAAAAAGTACAACATCGGAGGCGGTTCAAACAGCTATTTCTTCTTCTATGAGTGATTGGTTTGAGCAATACCCTACACTTTTGCGGCTCGTCCAAATTCTAGGTTGGGCTGTTAACCACCCAATCATTAGTTTAGTGATTCTGCTTTTCGCTCTTGCTGTAGTTTGGAGCCTTATCAAGGCAATTGGACGTTTAATAGAGTCAGCTAGTTTGTCGCTTTTGCGAGTTCCTTTCAAATTACTTCAAGCTTTTGTCAAAGTCAGCTTTTCATGGTTTAGCAGAGTTGCCAGCTTGACGACTAAACAGCTGACAAATTCTAGCACAACTGATAATATGCCAACTTTACTGCCTGCTATATCTCAACAAATTCACAAGGACAAGCAGCAAAGATTGATAGAAATTTCTACTCGATTAGAGGAAATTCAAAAAGAACAGAATCAGCTTTTACAAGAAGCAGCAGAGATTTTAGCTCCAGAAAAAATTGCTATGGAAGTAAAATTTAAGCATTATGTGGAGTAAACGGTAAACTGAGATGGCACTCAGCTACTTTGTTTAGTACATCCGCACTCAAATAACATAAAGTATATTTTTACACTTAATATTTAGTTTAACTAAATCAACTAACACATTTTTGAGCATAATCTCAAAGAGTACACGAAAAATTCATAATATTTAAATTTTTGCTATTTTTAAAAGCAGGTAGGAGATAACTGGACGAAATTTTCGTCCACCTCCATAGTGGCTTAATTGGCACGGAAATTGCTCAACCAGCAGACAGCTTGGACACCTTCCCCTGCCGGGATACCTGAGCAGGGGAGATTTGTCTGAAAAAATAAATACAGAGGTAGAGGAAAAATTACGCAATTACACTATAGTCAAAAGCCAAGCAGACGAAACTAAATTGAGAAAGAGGTAGATCGCAATGAATCCAGAAAACAAAATATCACCCGCTTTCGAGCCGTTTCTTGCCGAGATGGGGCAGGATGACAAGCGAGATGCAATTGTGATCTACGAAGCACCGCCCATTGAAGGTTTGCCGCCACGGGGTCGTCTACGCGAACTGAAAAAGAGGATGTTTCAGGTTCAACAGCAGGCGGCTATCCGAGTAGCCGCAGAGATTTTTGATGAATATCACGAAGCTAGCCAGGATCTTGGGTACGAAGATGAACCTTTAGAGTTTTCTACGATTGGTGCTGGCGCATTGCCAGTGGCGACAGTTGAAGTGACTCCCAAGACCTTAGAAGCTTTGGTGGAACAACCCAATGTGGTTGCTATTTTACCTAATCAAAAAATTCATCTAATCCAACCCCGGAGAATAGAGTATTCTGAGCTATTCACCGAGGAAAACAAAGACAACGTGACTTGGGGATTGAAACAGCTTGAAATTCCTAAATTGTGGGAGACAACCACGGGCGAGAATATCAATGTGGCGGTGCTAGATACAGGCGTGTATGCGGCTCATCCAGCACTCAAAAAACGAGTCAAAGAGTTTGTGGTTATTGATTCCCTTGGTAGGCGGATTAATGCCTCTCCAGCTTTTGACTACGGACAGCACGGTACTCATGTTTGTGGCACCATCGCTGGAGGTCAGACCTCAAAAGGTCTGTCTATTGGCGTTGCGCCGCAAGCTAATCTGCTAGTTGCTGGTGTGCTAATGGGAGATACAACTTTGCGAACCTTGTTGGAAGGTATTTCTTGGGCGATCGAAAGAGGAGCAGATATTATCAATATGTCCCTTGGTTTAAGTTACTACGAACCATTGTTTGCCGAGGTACTTGACATACTTGTGAGGCAGTATGGTATTTTACCTGTAGTAGCGATCGGCAATGAAAACCACGGTAATACTAGCTCACCTGGCAATGCTTATAATGCCTTCAGTGTGGGTGCAATAGAAAAACTGCCAGACAACAAGGTTGATGTCGCATTCTTTAGTAGCGGGGCGAGCCTCGTGTTCCCTGGAGATGAGCTAAATGGTTTGGTTACAAAGCCAGACGTTGTTGCTCCAGGTGCTCAGGTTTACTCATGCATACCGCCGACGAAAACACCTCACGGAACCTACGAATACAACTATATGGATGGCACTTCTATGGCAACTCCCCATGTTGCAGGCGTCGCAGCTTTATTAATGGCAGATCAGCCAACAGCATCTGTAGCGGATATCATTAATGCACTCAAGGAAACGGCAAAACACCCTGGGGGAAGCGGTCGTCGCCCTGATAATCGTTGGGGATGGGGTTTACTCCAACCCTTTGAAGCTTTAAAGGCTCTTAGTTAAGGGCAACCAGGGAAGTGCATCATGTTTCATAACACAATTAGGAAAAACAAGATAAGTTCTGAGTTTGCGTGTCGGCTCAGTCATCTAGCACCTCAACAGAAAATCAGTGTCATTGTATTTTTAAAGCTAGAAAACCTTGATCAATCGATTTGCTCGCGGCAGTCGCGTGCTGAACGCAAAGCAGCCATGGAAGGGATACGCAACTCAGCCAAGCAAGCTCTAGGTTACATACACAAAATTATACAGGATTTTGGAGGCATACAGTTAGCAGAGAGTCCTGACGCATTAGGCTCGATTCCTGTTGAAATCTCTGCTGCTGGTGTTGAAGCTCTTGCTGAATCCGACGTGGTCAAAGCCGTGGTGGAGGAACAAGAGATTGTCCCAGCAAATGATGCCAACAGATTCTATATTCACAGTCGCGAGTGTTAAACAGAGCAACTCCTGTTTAGTTTTGTATCTGTAGCAACGGACTTAATTATTAGTTTTTATAATAGACGCTATCAGAAACTTTGAAAGCGAGCCGGAGAAAATTTGGGAATCATTTCGTCTTTGTTTCCAAAGACAGAGGCAGCAAAGCGTTGAGCCAAGGGTGGCACAATCACAAGGGGATTGCTGAAACCAGAGAAAACATGAACGCCTTCGCGCTCTGGGATAAGACCAATCAAGGGAAGTGCATCATGACTGAATGACACCAAACAATGATGCCAAGTTCCTGGTAGATTACCTAATTTAGGCAAAATTTTTCTGATGCTTGCTCTTAATGAAGCTTCGCTTTGCTTTGAGTCAATTTTGGCATAAGGGTCTGTGAGAGCGCGGCTCACTTGACCAAAGCGAAAACTACCATCTCGAAATTGAACTGCGCCTGCATCTAAGATAGATGGTACTAGCTCAAGACCTGGTTGTTCCCACAATTGATCATCATTTTTAGTGGAATCTGCTTCTAATTGGAACCGTCTGAGATTCGCTGGCATAACTAAGGTACGCAGTTGCACATCCACAGGTGGAGTTTCAATCATTTCTGCGTGAGTGAAATACAGCTTGGTAAAAATGCCAGATGATTTAAGTAGCTGTCGGCTCAGTCCACCAGCGCATATTACCGTGTTAGCGCTGTAGTATACCTCTTTTGTTGTCTTAACTCCTCTATGTAGTATTTGTAAGACCTGGGTAATCTCCATTTCCCCGCCAGCACGCACAAAGGCTTCTATGTATGCTTGGGTCGTTTTTTCTGGGTGGATATGACCATGTTTGACAGTTAAAGCACCAGCAATTGCCTCCTGATTCAACAGTGGTTCTAATTCACAGGCTTCCTTAATATTAAGTAATTTGGGAGGGATAGCAAAACGAGTATAGGACGTCGCTACAGCTTTTGGATCAGCATCAGTGGAAATGGTCAACAATAAGTCTAGCTCCCGAAACTCAGTATCGGTGTCCAACTCTTGCGACAGGATGCGATGACGTGCTATCCCCTCATCGTACAGTTGGCAAGTGAGTGGAGTCGTACCAGACCAAAAGGCTAAACCACCATAACTATAACGAGTTGCGTTCTGTGGCGTTGCATCTTGCTCTAATAAAAGCACTTTACAGCCACCTTTCGCCAGTTCGTAGGCGAGTGTAGCACCCGTAATACCAGCACCAACAACAATCCAGTCGTAGGTTTTCATTAAAATATCTTGCTTATAGGAGGCTCAAAAGATATTTTCCCTCTTTAGTGCTATTCCAGCCAATGTGATTTTGAGATTGTCATGCTACCGCAATTATTTGCCAACTGTGACCTTCATGACCTTTCTATCGCAACAGCGACCTGAGGTAGTACCTTGACGTCTACCTTGGGTAGCGACGCCCAGTGACCCAGGCATTGAGCGTAAAGTTAAGCTAGGTGAAGGTTCAGGTGCGGCGACTCTCGCTTGACCTCTTCTCAAGGCTACTAAAGTGACATTTGCTTGATTATTAAAAGAGCGTTTCACAGAACCACGAACAAAAGTGCTAGCAAATTTTTGACTTCCTTCAAAATGAGAATCGTTGAATTCAGTGCTTATGGTCACATTTTCGCTTTTCTCGCTTGTCACAAAATTATCATTACCCGAACTGTTTAAATCTGCAGATAGAGAAAAGAAGACTAAAGGGCTTTTTTGAATGCTATCTGGGTCAGATAATAAATTGGCAAGAAAGTCTGAAAGAGTTTCTTTCGGTATATCAGAAGTATCGTATAAAGAGAAGGAAACCTCTCTAATCGCGCTAGCATTGCCTACTTGTTGAGAAGCATCTATTGATGTTTCTAAATCTAGGGCAGATGTAAAATTAAAAGAAAAAATTTTACCTGCATCTATAAAGAAATTACCAACAATAGTTGCATGAGTTTGTGCGAATCCAAAATGATTTTTAGTTTCACCGAAAGCTGAACTAGTCGCAAAAGTCAATACTTCTGTATCATCAGTTTCTACGACTGCATTATTGTAAACAGTCGCCGTACCACCATCTGCAAAAGCTGAGGTATCAGCCTGATTGTCACTGTCAATAGTGGAAAAGCTTTCACCCAAGTTTGTTAAGAATAAATCTCCATAAGAAAGGGCAAAAGTCACAGTCTGACTAGGTGACGCGGAGGGCGCAGAAGTAGCTGTGCTTGGAGTAGCCATTAGAAAAAACCTCTTTGCAATTTATAGATAGAGCTGGATGCAATTTTGATCTATAGTTTGTCTGTTACTCAGTCTAGCTAATTTAACTGAGTAGTAAAGCATAATCAAAATCTACACACTGCGCTATTTTATTTCCGCACAGGCTGATTTTGCTGTGATTTACATGAAATTTTTCCTAGCCCCCTACACTAGAAGGGTTGTGGTGAACAGATTTGTAATCAGGATAAAACAAATTAGTATGAGTCTGGAGTTCTGAGTACATCTTCTTTGACTTAATCCTGAACAGTTAACTTGATGACCTTTACTCTCAAGGAGTGAGCCGAAATATTTGCTCTCAATCTACCTTTGTTAACTAGAGCAAGTAATGCCAAAAATAACAGTAAAGCTAGGCTAGTTGAAGGTTCAGGGGCTGTCACTCTAGCTTCACTTCTCCTTGTTGCAATTAATGTGATATTTGCTGAGTTATCAAAATAGCGTTGGAAAGAACCTGCAAAAGAAGCTGTAACTAATTCTTGATTACCTCCAGAACTAACAAACGTGAAATTATCGGTTAAGGTAATATCTTGGCTATTTTGACTGGTAATAGAATCATCACCAAGAGTGTTTACATTCCCATCAAGAGAAAAGAAGGAAAAAGCGCTTGTGTTAATGCTGCTTGGGTTATCTAACAAATTATCTAGGAAGTCTGGTAGAGCTTGTTCAGATATGTTTGAAGTATCGAACAAATAGAAAGAAATTTCTCCATTAGCTTGGGCATTCTCTGCTGGAGATGTATCTATTTCTGTACCCAAGTCTAGAAAAGAAGAAAAGTTAAAAGAAAAAGTTTGACCAGCGCCTATATCAAAATTCCCGACAATTTCCGATTCGCTTTTTACGAGTCCTATGTAATTTCTACCGTCACCACTCACTGAACTGACAACATCAGTAAATGCGTTTGCTGGAGAATCTGACGTTTCTACTACAGGATTATTTTGGAAATCTACAAAATCGTCGTTATCCAAAGTAATAGCTTTAGTCTCACCATTATTGTCACTATTAAATTCTGTGGAAATACTGCCACTAAAATTTGTAAAACTTAATTCCCCATCAGAAAAAGCAAAAGTAGCAGCTTGACTCGGTGAGGTGAAGAGCACAGAACTAGCTACCAACGGAGTAAACAGGAGTGAAAACCGTTTAGTAAATCCCAGATATTGCTTCATAAAAGCCTCTTAATATTTTGTTTGATTCTCTACCTACCTAGCTCACTTAAGTACTTAGTTAGGTAACTAAGAAATTATACATATAGAACTGCTGCAATTCCGCAATTTCCCAACGGTTTTTACTAAAGTTACATAAAATCTCTCATTTTTTCTACAAAATAATTTTTAGCCGCAGTTATATTAACAACTGAACAAAAAGGCTTTAATACTACAGCCATAGCTGGTATCAAGTGTTTGATGATACCATTTTTATGGAATAAAACTAGAGCAATATAGCTAGATATTTTGGAAAGTTTATGCAATTTTATGAGAATTTTTACTAAAAAAATATAAAAGCCAAAATACCTGGCGATTGGAAATGGCGCGCCAGTTGCTAACTCCTAAGGAGACGCTACGCGTAAGTCCAGAGGACATAGGGCTTACAAGTCGGCACCGATGCCAGTTGCTTCAACGGGGGAGACCCTCCGTGCCTCCTGCGGAGGAGCTTTGCTAACGCGCAGCGTGTCCGTAAGGACTCAGGGTTTAGTTTGCAAAGGAGGGAAACCTCCTTATTCAAATTGCCATCTTGATATTATTAAAAATAAAAACTGGAAGCCTATCAATTTTTTGAGCTTCCAGTCATTTGTGCATAAATTGCAAGTTTACTAAGCAGCGATAATCCTAGTTGGGAGGACTAGGATGACAATCATTAACAGAGAAGCGAAAGCGCTATAAGTTTTACCAGCCAAGACAACAGTTTAGCGTTGCTTTTTCATTTTTCCCACTGAAAGTTCTGTCAGGATTACTACAACCTCTAGAGGATAGGTAGCAGCCGTCGAAGTTTGGATTGGGGGAAGATACCGCTCCAATTTCTCTTTGCTCAGACTTTTTGAGAAAAAGAACCACCACCAGCAACGTTAGATCTGTCAGTCTATATGTATGAGTTATTTACTCCAGTGGTTACTGACCGCTTCAGCAATCAGCCCAATATGTTTTACGCTCAACAATAACTCTTTATAATCATTTATTATCTCCTTTAGAATGAACTTTAAGCATCAATCAATTTTCTGATGTTATTTATAATTTATACAAAATCCTTTGTATAAGATTGCCATTTTGGCATAAAAAAATCTTTAATTATTTCATTTTTTTATCTAAAAAACTGCCATGCTCTAGAGGTTAAATCAGCATGGCAGACACTAAGCAACTCAATCAACTGTCTTTTTCCAGTATCGATTGACTCCCAGTATTTATTAATTGAATTCACAGAATCTTAAGGAAAAATATTGATTGTTTCTGGAGCGATTTCAGAATTGGTGGATTCATATTCGTGAACTTGTGTTGTTAACCATTGCTCCAAATTACCGCCACGAATTTCTGTTTTTTTCTTGCCAACTACCTCAAGATAAGCTATGTCTTTAATTTTGCTCAAGCAGCTTGTTGGTGTAACACGACTTTCAGACCTGTTGTCGGAGGGTAGTTTAGCAATTTTGATATTTTCGTTTTGGTGTTTATTTGACCTGCCAACTTGGGAATTCTCTTTGAGTAGCCGGTTGTAAGTGCGGTAGGGAATGTAATGTAGAGGATTGTAGCCTGCGAAACGCAGCAAGAGAACACAAGCCCAGGAATACTTACCTGCCAAAATCGCCTCAACGACTTGGTCAAATTGTTCAGGATGAAGTTTTTTATCTAAGTTGCTACTGCCAGAAATGCTTTGGTTCATAGTGTTTATGTTGTGGTAAAAGTGAATGAGTCTGTCAGTTTCTTTGGTTGTTTGTAGCTCAATTGAAGGTTGATCAATTGCTTTCGCCTGTGTGCATATCCTTAAGGAAAATATCAGCGATATGGCGGTGGAGAATTATTTTGCAGTGGCTGTTTGACCTGCTTTTAATTTGATGATTTTTATCTTATTTGTGAGATTGTCACTAGCCAATGCAACTTTCACTCGATGCATCTAACCCAATTTCTGAAGGGGTTTAGCAGTTGGAAAAATAGATACGGTCTTTGAACTGGTACTGAAACCTCTCGTTAGATATGCTTCGAGTTTGCTGAATGCTCCTATACCAGCTTGGTTCTCGTGTGCTCTAATTTCCACAGCAGTTAGAGCAAGCATTCGAGTCCGAGCCATCAAATCTTTGATGCGGTTGAACTGCATTTGGTCGGCTGCTGGATGTTGCTTTTGCACTTCCACTTCTGAACTCAAGATTTCCCTGTCTAATTCTGCGACGACCTGACGCGGTTTCAACTTTTGAGCATCTTCAATCGCAGTATTAATGACTTTGCCGAAATGTTGTAGCTGATGTTTCTGCGGCTCGCCTGATGCTACAAATTTTCCTCGAACGTGACTGACCTGTTCAATCTTTCCTGTCCACGCCCAAACAACTACAGCCGTCAAAAAAGCCATGCTCCTCAGTGTGACTAGATGAGCAAAGGTTAAAGGTAGTTGTTCGCGCAACACTTGTAAGAATGTAAACCCATAGCCTGTATTTTTAGAGGCTATTTGAGAGTTTGTAATTCTGACGATATGCGTATCTGTAGATGCTTCTGGTAGAGCCTCTTTTGTTGAAGCTACATTACCTGCGTAGATGAAGACCTTTTGAGAAACCAAATCACAGTAGGGATACAAGTTATGAAAATGAATCCCTGAATTCTCTGTTTGGCTTGAGGTTTCGATTGCATTTGACCTGATGATACTGTTCATGAGCTGTCCTGATGATCCCAAACCTGACTTTTTATTCAAGTCTTTTTGCTGCTAAGTCGGAATTATGTTAACTCAGAAATCAAATTCAGCAGCTAGTTTGTAAAAAAGCAACGTATACAGACGGACACTATACAAGTGAGGGTGATGAACCTTGGAAGTTGTCTTTGAATACCGTTCAGTTGCTGGTGACTTATCGACTGTAACTTTTGCTTTGCATTGGCACAGGCTTAAATTTACTTTCTCCATGTCTTATGTCTGATATGAAAAAGTCTTTGTCTGGCTTTCAGTAGATGCATTTTTATCTTCTTCAAATTTCACTCACTCCTAATTCCAGGATTTTTTATGATAAAATTATCTTCCTGCTTTATACCAGAAAATTAGGAGTTTTTAAGTAAAATTGCACACTATTTAGGGTTGTCTAGAAAAAAAACTTCCCTATTCCTTAATACCAATATTCGTATTTATACTATTTTTTCTTGTAAATGTCATCTGCTAATTTAGCATTTTATCAATGAATTTTACTGAATGTGTTTCTATATTTACTTAAGTATTATCTCGTTTACGTTTTGTCCCTTACTTGTTAAATATTGGGGGGTGATACCCCTCATTCAGCTTTGATTTAGAACTTTTCTCTTCCCTAGACTTAGGATAATTTTTACCGTTACTAAATGTCCTAACACTTTTAAAATATATCAGCATGAGTAGCATTTAGACAATCTTTACTAGAGTCAAATTCTGATAATCCTTTTTACAATTTCCGGAAAATGTCTTGTTTTCGTTATGTGAGTTAATATCCACGTAAAGTCAGGGTTTTGCTTTAATATGTGATTGCCAATTTACAATCAATTTGTTATCTATGTTGCACAATAATCATTAATTAAAAACTGGCTAAATGTTGTTTAGCTACAATTTTGTGGTATAATTTTATAGCTTTTACAAGTAGCGGTTCTTGGATAGAACAAAACACTTGCTAAGGGTTTTTAACAAAGGAAAAGTAGCAGGTTGCGACTACTGTGCATATTTATTTACTTTGAAAATAGAAAAAACACAAGTTGCACAGAATGTTCGTAACTAGATTTAGAAAATATTTGCGTGGATTTTAAAATCTAACTGACACAGTTCAGCAGTACACAGTTTTAAGTACTTAGTTAGGATGTAGAGAAGTCGTATAGGAAGGAAAATGACTCAGCGCTCATTGCCTAGTGCCAGAAGTCAGGAGTCAGGGGAGAAAAAGATTTACATAATCAGGGTTTTAACCCATTTTTAACTGTCTAGTTATTTCTGTGGTTCTGTACTAGGAACGATAGGAACCAATAGAAGAACTCTGGCAGCAGTGGCTACCACAGCGCTGCCTCCTTCTTGCCATACCACGCCCAACTGACTTCGCAATGATTAGGGCGAAACATGAGCAATATCATGTCCATCCATCAAATTCCTTATTTGGATTGTAGGTATTGAAATCGTCACCTAGCTGAAACTCACAAACAACCCAAATTTGACTAAACTCTGATACTAAACTCGTATCCTCTACAAATAGCCTCAAAAAGTTGATACTAGCTGGGCTTGCTAGGGGAGGTTGCTGTTTACTTATATAGTTTTGCTCTCCCTGAACTCTTAACGACGAAAAGGAGTTCATCGTTTATCAGTTCTTTTCTTTGCATTACTAGTTGTTTGTGTGTCTAAAACTCCCAGTATTTAGCTTTTTAAACAAAAACCCTTGAGCTGAGTCCCCAGAACTCAGTGCTATTCGACATATTCTATAAGTCCCAATTATTACTTCTATGATTAGTGGCTCAAGTCCGGAAAAGAGGTGAAAGAAATATCATATGACAGGTAAAAACGACTTGAGATATTAAGAGCAGAATCGGAATTTTAAAAAGGGGATAGAGAACAGGAAAGAGGGAAAAATATGTAACCTATTGCTGATTAATGACTAGATAAATTGCCCAAATTGCCATAGCCCGCAGATAAGTACTGGCGCGGAAAGTACCCACAGGGGTGATAGCTTCCGGTGTGCGGAATTGTAGCCCATTGTCATAAACTTGCTGCACCACAGCGTATGCAGTCCTAAAAGCTTCATCCTTCATTCCCATCTGCACAAGAATTGCAGCTAACCCAAAATTTATCCCCGTCCAAACTTCCAAAGGATGAGTCGCGTTAGGGTTTTCTGATGAACCATCAGGACGAACACCATTAGCCGCACCGAACTTGCCATTGTGAAACTTGAGGAAGCAAGCATCGTAAACAGTTTTCAAGGCAGAAAGGGCGCACTCAACTGGTACAATATCTGACAACCCCAACAGACGAGCATAAAATTGCCCACATAACTGGTCTGCCATCAGCACATCAGAACCACTCGCACTATCCAAGCGATAGTATTGCCCATTCCAAAGTTTTTCTTGATAAACAGGGCGAGACTGTGCAAGCCAAGCTTCATAGATAGACTTTTGCTGCACCAACTCCTCTGTATTCTCCGCGTCCCTGCGGTTGGTTAAAACATCACAAATAGCGATCGCCCCCTCCAACGCCGCCAACCACAACCCACCACAATATGCACTCACTCCCAGCAAGCGCCAGTCATCAAAAGTTTGGTCAGGCGCACCAGAATTTTCAGGTATACCATCCCCATCTTTGTCAAACGTCTTGAGATAGTTTAAAGTTTGTACAACAGCATTCCAACAGTCTGCAAGGAATTCCACATCGTCAGCACCCGTTAGCAGAAAGTCTCGGTATACTTGCAACACAAAATCACAACCTAAATCTTTCCAAAGGTTGCAATCTTGATAACTTGTATAATTCGTTTTTTCCCAGACGTGTTCGTTGGGTGCGCCTAAGTCGTGAGGAGTTGCACCTGCTATTTTACGGACTGCGATTGGACTGTCTGCCCCGATGGTGTAATAGTAGCCAATAACACGGGGAGTGTCATCATGAGTGGGAATTGCCCGTGCAAAGGCACGAATCACCGCCTTCTCTAGTTCAGGAAACAGCATCAACAACCCAAAAGAACCGTAAAGCCGCACATCCAAACTTTCATACCAGCGGTAATCTAAGCACTCTAGCACGGCGAACTGACCGATGGGGTCGCGCTCCGTTGCCGCAGTCCAGAGAGTCCCACCACTAGTGAGGTTATATAGTTCATTAAACAGAGCCATTTTGAACCAATCAGGCAACTCTTGGCGATCAAGAATCGGCTGTTGCCAAGTTTGTATCTGCTGTTGCCAAGTTTGATATTCTGCTAAACCAGCGGATGCTATTGTCCAAGCATTCTGACCACTCCGACCAAAAAAGTCAGTGTATCTGCGGAAATAGGTAACTTCGGCTGCAAATTCTGTTACAGGCAAATCCCAAGCAAGGGCGAAGGGAATTTCTAGAGTTTCGCCCCCTTGGAGAGTGAAATGTACAGCAAGAGCCACCCCTATTTGTTCACCCTCTGCGGCTGGAGTATTATCTACATCATTAGGCAAAGAGCCGTTTTGGGCAAAACTTTGCCATACTTGTTCACCCGTCCCAATTGGGTTCCAACGGGTATGGTAGTATACTTTAACGCTAGGATGTTTCCGAGTGGCAATGCACCACTGTCCCTCGCCCTCTTGAACAGGTTCATTGATACTCACCCGCTCCAACAACAGTCCAATACTTTCGCTATTTTCAACGAGCTGATTAGAGTTATCTAGACTTTCGCCCAAACGTGGCTGATACTCATAAACCGGACTCCCGTCATCCCGTACCCGAACCTCAGGAGATTTCAGGGCATTAGTAAACCAGCCCACCATATTTTGCCAGGTGAACATGATGCTGAGACTAATAGGTGCATTCGTAGGGTTGTGTGCAGTCCATAAAAACACCGCTACTGGATAGCTTGTTTCTTGATAATTTCCTACCCAAATAGGAGAGAACTGCTCACAGGTTAACTCTGCTTGAAATACTCCTTCATAAACAAACCAGCTACGAGGGTACAGTGCGTGATAAGTTCCCGTCGTTTTGGGGAGTGGGGAGTGGGGAGATGAGGTCGTCTTTTCTTCCCCTACGCCTCGACTCGCTGGATACCACTGCCATGTTTTGAGGCTTCCATCTTCAGGAGGTTCAGTACATAAAGCGTAAGCTTGCGAGGATGAGCCAGATGATTCAAACACACTGAATTGACAGGCGGGGATGTTTTTGAAAACATGTTCACCGCCATCAATGTGCCACAAATTAAAGTCTCCTCGCGAGGAACGACCGATACAACCTGCACCAAAGCCGCCTAAAGGCATCCCGTGCCAAGGACCATCATCAATATTGCTGGCATAGCGGACTGTGTAGGGTTTGTCCCAGCCTAAACCGATGGGACGACTCCAAGTGCAAAAGGGAATGACGGAAGGTGGCAGTTTTGTCATCGTTTGATTATACAGCGTTCAGTGCATCTATTGCTACATCCGTAAGTGATGCCCAAAGTTCTAAGTTAATCTTCCATTTCGACAATCACTCGTAAATCAGCGTCTGGTATGTGCCGCTGTAACACCGCAAGATGACCATCGGCATCGCTGCGACTACGGAATCTGCTAATCACAATTCGCTGAGTGGGTGAAAACCAGCGGACAACAGCCCACGGAGCAAGAGCAGTACGGTATGTTTTAGTTTGTCGCTTCAACAAGAGAACCTCCCTTTTATTACGTCCACAGACCACCAATTGAGACTGTTGCAATCAACAGAATTGATGTCTGTTTCTTTTTTCGGCGTTGCTGAATTGAAGTATGAATTCGGATGTCCAGACGTAGCACTGCTACGTCTCTACAAGGATTTTGGATAATACCAAAATCATTTTCATACATGGAATCAGCAACGCCCTTTTTTCGATGGATCAATATTGCCGTCATAGTCATCAGTAGATGCTTATGACGTGACCAGATCAATCTCTGCATTTTACGGTAACAAGACGCAGCGCAAGACCAACACTTGTGTTTGCTCGCACAGTTCATACTTGCGTGAGCATAGTGGCTAGGATATGACTCT
The DNA here is from genome assembly GCF_000315565.1 of Mastigocladopsis repens PCC 10914. NCBI lineage: Bacteria > Bacillati > Cyanobacteriota > Cyanophyceae > Nostocales > Symphyonemataceae > Mastigocladopsis > Mastigocladopsis repens. The sequence continues at coordinate 1,160,588 of NZ_JH992901.1, forward strand.
AAGGAAAAGTCTAATTTCTATAGAGAGGCACTAAACTGGTAGTCATTGCCTTACTGTTATCTTCCAACTCACAAGAAGAAGTGTTAATAATTTTGTTTTTTAACACTATATTGTTCACACTTTAGTGTTAAAATGTGCGTGAACACGGGACTAAAACCAACCATGAAAACTTTGAGGAGAACGCCTCAATCTCTCTGAGGAAGAGTTGAGTTGTCAGTTAAATCTAAGTTTTCATACATTTGGCAATTGGGGAACCGGGAAAAAGTCCCGCCATTTCATAACGCAACTAGGTTGGCTCGTGAGCTAGGTGTTTCCCTTAAAACCCTGACTAGAACTTTTCGAGTAGATGTTAAGAGCATTTCCTCTGAGCCACTATCAAAACAATGCCTTACAGAAGGCCGCTCTGCTTCAATGTCTGCATCAAACCAAATGGAACCTTCAACCAACCAAAAAGCTACTTAATGGCTGGAGATATAGAACAGATACCACGAGATATGTAGTCACCTGCAAACACAAACGCTCCGATTAACTGCCTAAATTAATTGTAGACCCAGATTGTTTGTAAAAGAGAGAGGGGTGTCAACCCACATTTTCTGCAAAAATTCCACAACCAATGCCGATACACCTGAATAACCTGTAAATAGGTTGGGGATGGCTGCTAGATTTTGTTTGATGCTTTGCCAAGCAGATAATATTATTCCCGCTTGCTTTGAGGACAAATCATTTGGAGTGGAAATTTGCTGATTTCCCAGTCGAGGGGATGATGTTTGGCTACCCTTCATGGGAAAACTACCATCCCACATAGATACTTTCTTGATGAAGTATTGATTAGCTAATGTCAACATCTCTCGGCAGAATCTTCCACTGCCTCGTTCATCACTGATGCTCACATGATGCTCCCCGATAATCTGAATTCGCTTAACCACATTTACATCCTTGAAAAAGAAGAACAGGAAAAAAGGAAGTGAATAAAAAAAACTAAGATTGGTACTAGTTAAATTCCATTAGGTTAAATTACCCAAAGAAAGCCCCAGGTGATAAGCCTGGGGAGGATGCAAATCATGAAGGCATAACGGTTGGCGCTGATTTAGCGTCCTGCAATACTAAACCCGGTCGTGAACCAGGAAGAGGAGGTTCAAGCCTTCTGATGTGTGCATTTTGGTGCAATAACCTATTAACACCTACGATACTCCTGACAAAACGGATGTAGTTGCCAAAATGCCAAATTAGGAGATAAGGAGATGCAAGTAAAAATGTGGGTAAGACCCTACACCCCCATACCTCCAGACTCAGTTACAGTAAATGTGTAGCGCCCTTATTTCAAATCTAGTAAACCGTTTTCTTTCAACTTAGGATTGAAGCGAATTTGTGTTTGTAAACCACGGACTTCTAAAACTGCTAAAATTTCAGCCTCTACTCGTCGTGCCACATTTTTAATGATTTTGGTTTGCGCCATTTCATCATTTGCAGGATTGTCATATTTTGCCTGTTCTTCAGGTGTCATGACTGCTTTGGCATCTATAGACTGCGTCCATTTGTCCTTGCTTTGTGCATTTCCCGATGGCACACTGCCATTTTCAGCAATCCAGGTATGCTCGATGTTTTCTAAAACTGTACGATTGGGACGTTCAATTGTTTGGGCTTTCACCCAATAGCAATGTTGCGGTTGACGTACTAAGTGCTGCTTGAGGCTGAGATAAACATCGCGGGAATATCCTACAAATTGCAGCACTTTTTCTTGATCAAAAATTGCGTATACCCCAATTTTACCCTGTAATTGTTCGGGCAACTGACCGTTTCCGTCAATGAAGGGAATGTATTCCAAAGTTGATAAAGAAGGAAGATTAGTTTCTGTAGTCATAGATTAAGTTCAAAAAATCAAAATTTACTAATTTGTATTTATTAATGAGTTCATTTTCAAAAAAAAATCATTCCTGACTAATGACTATGTGATAAATTGCACAAAGGCGACTAGGTTTGAAAATTTTGGCATTGAACATAAAATTTGGCGGTACATTAATGATGGCGTACTCTTCAGATTCATAATACTTTTCAAATTCTACTGGCATACCTTTAGGAGTGGCTAGACTGTAAGGCACTGGTTGAAAAAGCAATTCTAAAAATTCAACCTTTTCGCATTTCAACTGTTGGGTGATTTGATGCAGGAAAGCTTCTCCAGTCAATAATTGAAATAACATTTCTTGAGCTTGTGGTTCGAGAGTAAAACTCGCATCAAAATTCTTAACAATTTTCAAAGGCATTTTACTTCCAGGTACTTGGTTATGGCTGAAAAATCAGAGAGCATTGGAGACATTTTAATACATCGTGAGCCTTCTATGAAAAGCCCAACTGCTCATGATGAATTTTACGCCTGTGGCTAAAGCGCAAAACCTTCCGATGATCAGCTTGTTGCCGATAAACGGATAGTGGTAAAGCACGTTGCGCTCAAAATTTTCTGAGTCTTCCGGGTCATCGTAATACCTATAATCCCCAATGATGATATTTGGATTCGAGACAACATTTTTGATGAAACAAACCTGGGGAAACCCTGCATTGGGTGTGGGACTCTCGCATCGGGATATTGCATCACAGCACAGAAGAATTGCTGACTTTTCTACTAAGTTACCGAAAAAAGCAGCGATTCCTCAGGGATAAACTCGCTGCTTCAAAATAACCGATTCTACAACACCTGCAAAAGCTGCTTAATTTTGGTATCTTGGCGTTGCTTGAATTTTGTTGGAAAATCCAAATCAATGACGAGCTTGCCATTTATGTCTTCTTGTACCCTACAAATTTCAGCAACCAACTTACTAGGTGAGGGGTTCCCCTCATCTCGACTCAAGAGCAAACCAACGAGTGGTTTGATATTTCCCATCTTGTGCAAGTCCTCTTGTCCAAGCACTCTGTCACCAGATTTAGCTCTTTTACCCCATATTTCCAGACGTAAACCTGTTACCCCTAGTTCCGTAGCAATTCCAGGGAAGAAATGACCATCCCAGTAGAGTTCACCGATGGCGTTAACCTGCTTGCGTATCTGGTTACGGGTGATTGGTTTGATCTCACGTAAAGAGCGAGTCAGACTGGTGACAAGGAACCCAAGGGAAGCAATTGGTTTGTCTATGGACTGGCGCTTCTGGGAATACCATTCACGCACATCAGAATACAAAATCAGGATTAAGTTATCCATTTGGGCACGGCTGGGATTGACAAAGTCAATTGCCAAAAGGGTTTCCGTATCACTTACAGGCGAGATTCGTACAACCCGTCCTGTTAGGGAGGTGCGAGTAGTAGAATCTCCCATAATCTCAACATCGATTTCATCCGGTAAGTTAGGCCAGGATTCCAAAGAAATCAATGCCCCAGTTTCTGAAATATTAACTGTTTCGCCCTTGAATGTCTGGTTGCTACTAGAAACAAGGACTCTAAGGCGTCGCTGCAAACGATGGGAAGAACGCACCTGCGGCTGCTCAAACCCCACTAGCAATGCCGCTATTAGCAGAATGAGGTTAAAACCTGACCATAAAGTGTTGACCAAGACTGCTTGCCAATCCTCTGGACGAAGCAACAACCAGTAGGGAACGGCAAATAAGGAAGTAAAAACGAACGCCGCTACCACGATAAGACCACGCATTGACTGCCAGTCAAAAGTACGCTTAGTAACGTTCACCCCTTTATCAGTGACGTTAAAGGAACCAAGATTGGGGTTAATGAGCGCTAACATCGTCACCCACCCTGCTTGGAAAGCCATCACAAATTCAAAAATTTCGTTCCAAAACGAAAAACGGACATTTTTGTAGATGAGGTGGTTGGTGAATAGGGCGAGGAGAATATGCGGTACGGCGTAGGCTAGAGTTTCCAAACCTAGACCTCGGATGGGGTTAATGCCAAACAATAAGAACAGCGTGGGAACAATTGCATATATCAGCCGAGGATACCCGTACAAGAAGTGCGAAGTCGCACTAAAATAACAAATTCGTTGAGGAACCGTTAATTTCAAGCTGGAATTAAACAGAGGGTTTTCCAGTCGCAGAATCTGCGCCATGCCCCTTGCCCAGCGCACCTGTTGACCCACATAGGAAGAAAACGTGTCTGGAGCTAAACCAGCCACCATAATTTTGTCGTAATAGACCGATTTGTAACCACGAGAGTGTAACCGTAGTGCTGTGTGACAATCTTCTGTCACAGTTTCAACCGCAATTCCCCCAACTTCCAAGGCATGGGACTTACGGATTACAGCCGCTGAACCGCAGAAAAAAGCAGCATTCCAAAAATCGTTGCCTTTTTGCAGCACTTTGTAAAACAGTTCATTGCCCACAGGGATTTTACCGCCTGTGAGCAAATTGCGCTCGAAGGGGTCGGGGTTATAGAACCAGTGAGGGGTTTGGACAAACGAAACCTTTGGGTCGTAGAAAAAGCCCACTGTATCTAGCAGAAATTGACGCGATGGGATGTGGTCGCAGTCTAAAATCAAAACTAAGTCGCCGTCAGTGTTGCGAAAGGCGTTATTGATATTACCAGCTTTAGCGTGGTTGTTGTTGTCCCGCGTCAGATGAATGCAGCCAATTTCTTCACACATTTGCCGTATCTGTTCTCTTCTTGCCCGGAACTTTTCTCGGCGCGGGTCATTTTCTTTATATCTTCTCGGACGACCATCATCTAGGATATAAACTGTTTTTTTACCGGGAGCATAATCGCACGCTATTGCTGCTAACGCGGTCTTGCGAACAATTTCAACATCTTCGTTGAAGGTGGGGATGTAGATATCAACAGTGAACCACTCTTGGTGAGGAATGGTGGAAAGATCAACTGGCTGGCGCTCTTTTATTTTTAAAGTTTGAAAGTATGCCAATGCCAAAGTTAGAATAGCGTACAGCTCGGCAGAATATAGTAGTAAGCAAGCAATGCTGTTGAGCAAGCCATCAAAGTTGAGAGTATAGCTTGTGCGGTAGTATAAGTAACGCAGTGTTGTTACGAAACTGAGCCACACCATAAACAGGTGATAATACTGGCTGATTTCAAGAGAAGACTCTTGTTCCTCGGCTTGCATAACCAATTGACCAAGTATCACAAAAAACAATGCAATGACTGCTTGCTGCCATACTCGTAGCGGGGTAATAATCAGTGGAATTGAAAGCAGCAACAGTAACAAAACAAGCCACTTAAACTGTTTCACACCCACATTTTCTAAAGCGCGGTCAAAAAATTGGGGCGTGATATCAATGAGCCATCTGCTTAAGTTAAAACGCTGTCTTTGAGGAGAATTTAATGAAGACATTTTTGACTTTGAATTTTAGATTGAGAATTTGGCTGGAGAATTTTGGATTTAGTAATTGCTGATGTAGTCAGCGCTTAATCACTTACTACGAACTCATCAATAGTCGGCAGTTTATGACACAATACGGTTGGTAATAAGACTTTTTGTAAGTGTGATTCCTTATTCTTAATTGTCCAGAAGTGCCATGACGAGCCAGCGTTCTAGAGAGGGTTAGCCCACTTTCACGGCAACTCACGTCACGTCTGGACACAAATGCAATTGTTACAAATAACTCTTAACTCAACTGTATTGGTTTATGACAACGCTTTTAATTCCTATCAGCAAGAGCAAGGCGCTTTAAATACAACTGGACAATACCATAAAGTAGAAGCGACACACCAACAATACCAACAGGTAGGAGTAGCCAATTTTCCTGGAGCAAGCGCGATGTCTTACTGAGTAAATTGGTATTTTCTACACGAGTTCTTGAGGAAGCACTGCGGAAAAACTCTAGTTGATAAGCATCTGGCTCGTAAGGAGCCGGATTTTTCTTATCGCTGCCAATCAGCACTGTATCCTGTTTGAGTTGGAAAAATAACGAGTCTTGATTGACTACTTGGCGCACTCGCTCTAAGCCAGTTTCCGTTTGAGCTGTTAATGCCAGAATAGTTCGCTCCTTGCTCCAAGGAGAAATAATTTGCTTAATCATTCCTTGTGAATCTTGTGGGGTTTGAATCGTACCTTGAGCCGATACACGGGAGAATGCTTGGCTCAAGTTTAAGCCAGTGGATTTAAAGACTTCAGGGAAAGGAAACTTGTCTCGCGTACCAATTCCTACAAGATGCTCATTCTTGCGAACTGAGTCAGGAATTGATTCGGGCTTATAAACCTGGAGTTTTACAGAATCTGCTTGACTGAGCCGCCCCAGGCGTTCACTCAACGCAAGCAAGGTGAGTATATCTGTATTAGACGGGCTTTGTGGCAAAACGATCGCCGTTTTAGATAAATCTTGAGGTGCAGCAAACGGAAAACCAAATTGCAACAAACCCAAATCTGGTAGCTGTACGGAAGTTTCCCGTTTTAAATCGAAGCTAGTTTCAGCATGAAGTGTACCTATTAATTGTTGGTCTGGTGCGCTAATACAATTTTGCTTGTCAAATGGTTCTTTGGGATTCATCCGGAAGAATATCTGGAGTAGAGAGTTGGGGCGTAGTAAGTGCGCTGGTAAATCAACTCTCAAGCTTTGGCGAGTTTCTCCAGAGTCTGAAGTTAGACGTGCGCCACCGATGTATTTACCGTCGAGTAACACTTCTAGCGCCGAGGTTCTGGAGTTCATCTGCGGACCATAGCTATAAACTAAGTTCATAGAACTGCCACGCACAAATCTGTCATCAGGTAAGGCGTGGAAATCAATTTCAATAGGCGGTGCTGCTGAACCACGTACCGCCACATCACCAAACGGCTCACCATTAAGCGGTGTTTTCATGTCGCTGAGTCTAAAGTTATTTTCCTCTGGAATATAACGAGGCCACTGTCGAGGTTCAGGTGCTATCACTTCCTTAACTTGATTGACAAAAACGACTGAACCCGTGCCCATTTTTCGCAAGTCAGGCTGCACCAAAAACTGTACTGCCTTAGCCACACCTTTTGGTCCATTACCAGTCGCAATCAAGACGGGGGTGCCACCCTCTTTTTTAGTCGTGGTTGCAATTAACACCCCTGTGTCCTCTGGAACTGGCTTTTCATTAATATCGAGAATTTCAGTACCAGCAACAGAAAGGGGTAATTTCAAAGAGGCTAAAACCGGTTGTTCGCTAGGAGTACCAATAATGACCAGCCGTTGTTCAGGCTTCACACTACCTATATTAGAAACCAGGCTCGTTTCTATTGGGCGAAAATCTGCAAGTCTGCCAAATACTGCCTGCAAACGAGCTGCTGCTGTCAACCAGTATTGACTCGTCTGACTTGGTTGTAAGTAAACAATACGATTAGTTTCTAAGCCTAGTTGATCAAAGAAGGGATAGGGATAGCGGCTAAAGTTGAGGGGAATCGGCTGCCGTTGGAAACTAAAAATTAATTTAGAATCTGGCAGAATCTCCGTCCACAATTCGGGGTCATGAGGGTCAGTACATTCTTGTGAGCTATTCTGCTGCGCTACAAACTTAATTTCGTTGTAATCCTGAAGCAGTTTAGGATTGATATTGATGAGCACCTGCGCGACTTGGGACTGTTCGCGGTTGAGCGATACGCTGCCTACAGCAGTGTCATTGACGAGTACCGTTAGGTTAGAACGTTTGGCATAGAGTGATGGTGAGTGCTGGAACCGAATTAAAGCTTGCACCTTTGCGATTTTCCAGCCACGAGGACGGTTAAAGCCAAGACGACCTTCCGCATTAATTCCTCGTAGGCGCAAACGGTTACCAACAATCGGACTGCGATTAAATTCGAGGTTGTACGTTATTAGATTCTTTGCATCAGCAGCCTCTTTTTTGTCTTCCTTGTCTTTGCGGTCAGCTTTGGGTTGAGTTGCTTGAGCTAACAAAATAGTCTGCTGTTGCCGCTGTTGCCCTGGATACTTTTGCTGCTGGAAAAATTCTCGAGACTGCGAATCCTGCTGTTGCAAATCTTCTTTATTCTGAGCTTGAGCGCTGGTCAATGAACCAGGAAACAGTAATAAGCAAGAAGTAAAAATAATTGCTTTTGTACTGAGTTGGGAGTGGAATAACTGCTTCATATGACAGTGTGATTATTAGAGAGAGTGGAGAAATTTTCAATCTTTGGTTGTAATTTACGGAGTTTTTGTTAGCTAAATTTACTACTTGAAAATTTGTTATTTTTATACATCAAAAATGAACCCCATTGTTTATTGTTTTTCAGCATTATCAATAAAAATCTTACTGCTACTTCGCTTTTAGGAGTTGCTGCGGAAGTACTGAGGGAGGCAATATACCTAACCAAGCCAAATTTTGTGTATAATAAGCAGATTTGTCATCCCAAATGCCCTGTTTGTATTGAGGTAGCACTTTCTTCATAAATAACTCCTGAGCTAGCCGTGGTTCTACTAAGTCCCAAGCGGTGTAAAGCATAGCGTATTGCGATGTTGCTTCATAATCCACCAATCCTTTGCCCTTCAGGTCAATGCGTGCTGGTAAACGCGATTGTTCGCGCCACAGCTTTTGCAGATATTGACTGCGTGTTTGGAGATAGCGTCGCGCTTGCGGTGATTTGAACCATGCAGCATCTAGCGACAAACGCCACCAAACTCGATAAGCATCAAAGCCATACAGAGTCTGAAGTTGGCTAGACTGCGGTAAGGATTGGTATGTCCCTGTTTTGGTATCTTGGGCTACCCAGTCACTGGGCAAACCAACGGCGGAAAGTGGCGCTGATTTTTCTAGGACTTCGTAGCTGGTGTCTACCAAGCTCAACCAATCATGCTTCGGATCTACTTGGGCAAATAACCGAAAAGCATAGGGAGCGAAGTAAGAGGGGTTGAGGTAAAGGGTTGAGGCATTCGGAACAAATGCAGCCACAGGACCTGGTAGCAAATAGCGCTTACCCTCGTGTCCTACTGCGGTGGAAAGGTTCCACAAATCTTGCAGTTTAGCTTTTGCTAGGTCGAGGTATTCAGGACGATTCCAACGTCGAGAGGCAAGAATCAGAGCAGTAATGGCATCAATATCACCATCACTAGCAAAGTTGCTATCGATCGCACCCCAGTTACCATCTGTATTTCGTCCCCACTTCCACGCCCACAAGTTGTCTGTCCGTTTGCTGTTTATTTGTCGCTGAAGGTTATTTTCTCCCCAGTTCAAGGTCAAGGCAAAAGTTGCAGGGTCATTGATCAGTACTGCTCGCAACATGGCATATGCCTGACCTTCACTTGTGGAGCGATCGCTCGCTTCATAATCAATAACCCGCCCATCATCCTGGATAAATCTCTGGCGGTAGGTTTCCCAACTTTGGGCTAGCAACTCTCGGTTAGGAGTGGATTTAGGTAAAGCAGCGAGAAATACTGAGATTTCGCTACTATTCAATGGCATAGCTGTTGCTGCCGGACTCCTATAATCCGATACTTCCCTCTTTATTATTGAGTATCCTAAATTACAAGCGCTGAGAACAATCATGCTAACAATAACTGCCAATTTCGCTAGGTATCGCATTTTTACGAAAGGACAAGGGGGATAAGGGGAGGTGGGGAGATTGGGAGGTGGGGAAAGAAGAAGTAACCGTCACCCCATCACCTTCATTTCCCTCTGCGTTCATAGTTCTCCCAAGGTGGCTGAAAACCACGCCGTTGCAGGAAGTCTTCTTGTATTTGCTGGCTCTGCCGAGACACTTCAGTATCAGTTGTGCCTTGGGAAATTTGTTCTAGTTCCAGTTGCTCAAGCTGTGAGAGCGCTGTCAGGGGCTGGTCTTGAATAGCACTTAAGCCAGCAAGGGCGCGGCGTGCGTCTTTATCTTGCGGTTTTTGGGCGACAACTTGCGAATAAATTTGTTGTGCCGCCTCAAAGCGTCGCTGTTGAAAACGAATTCCCCCTAAAGTGGCAAGGGCATCTAGGTTATCTGGTTGCTGCGCCAAGATATTTTCGTAAGCCTTGCCAGCCAAATCTAAATCACCGATCGCTCGTGCTAACTCTCCTTGCAACTGGTATGTGTTCACATTGTTAGGGAGGCGAGCAATCAACTGTTTCACCCGCGCTTGTGCTTCAGTGGGATTGCGTTTTGCTATCACTTGCACCAACCGCAACTGCACTGGTAAATAGCTGGGGTCAACTTGAATTAAGTAATTATACAGAGATTGACGCTGTGGTTGTGCTGGTAGTACTCCCACTAAACTAAAGAGTTCTGGCGGCGTATTCGTTGCAGGTTGTGTTGCTAACCAATTGTTGAGAACAGCTTCCGCTTCTTGTTCAGAAAGTTTCTTCCCTTGATAGGCAATACTAGTACGCCCTAACTGAGTCGTCACATTCTGGGGTTGACGCGCTATCAATTCGTCATAAGCTGCTAAAGCCTCATCAAACCGTCTTTGCTGCACTCGCACACCCGCCAGTCCGCGCAAAGCACCTTCAGTGACATCATCACTTCCTAACTTAGTTGCCAACACAGCTTGGAAGCGTTGGGCGCTGGCTTCTAAGTTGCCCTCCCGTCGCTCAATTTCTGCTGCTAGCAACTGGGGTGCGAGGCTTTTTGCTCCTTCAGGTGTTGCTGTATAGGCTGCCAAAGCTTGTCTTGCGCCATGTGTGTCATTAAGTTGTAGATAAATCTGAGCGATGCGGAAATTTAAAAATGGTACGTCTATCTTTGGTGAAATAGTTTGATATACAGGCAGAAGTTCCGGATCGGGAGCATCAATGTCTGCTAGGGCAAGAGCTATCTGTTGTAATTGCACCGGATCTGAAGGTAAAGGTTCAAGTTCAGCAATCAAACGTTTTTTCAAGTCGTTTTTGGCAAGCAGCCCCAGTTCATTTTCTAGGGCTAACTGCCGCAGGACTAAACTTTTATCATTCGGTGACTGTGATGCCGCTTGGCGATAGAGCTGCAGTGCTATTTGCTCTCCTTGGGGTAAACCCGTGAAAACATCACCGGCTTCTCGCAACAAGGCTGGTGAGGGGTTGGGAGTGTTGGCAAGTGCTTGACGGTAAAGAGTGGCAACTTGCTGTGCTATGGCGGGGTTATTGGTCGAGGTACGAATTTCATTGAGAGAACGTGCTAGAGGTAAAATCGCATCTGGTCTATTTTGTATAGGCTCTAATACCGCTAAAGCTTGCTCTGACTGTTGATTAGCAACATACGCTTTAGCAAGTTCGGCTCGCGTTTCAATGGCTACTTGGTTGAGTGTTTTGGAACGCTGCAACTGCTCTTTTAAAATCTGTACTGCTGCTCTTGGATTGCCTGTTTCTCGTAGGGTGCTAGCGTAGGCTACTGTAGCCAACCCGGTGATGGGTTTGCCAGTTGTTTGATAACGCTTGAATAATTCCAAGGCTTTTTGGTAATTGCGGCTATAACTATAAGCTTGAGCTGCACCAATGATAGCTTCAGGTGTGGGATTGTTTGCCAACACTATCTGGTAGTCTACGAGCGACTCGCTCAACTTTCCTTCATAGGTGTACAACAAAGCACGATAAGAACGGGCTTGTATATCGTTGGGATTTAACTTTAATAAAGTGTTGAGAGCTTCAATTCCTCGTGCTTGCCACTCTGGGCGATAAGTTGCCATTATCCCCACAATCTTGAGCGCACTTTGGTTGTTGGGGTCTTGCGCCAGCACCTGTTGATAACTCTTCCATGCCTCGGTAATACGTCCAGCACGGTTATAGGAGATTGCTAACCCTACCTTGGCTTGCAAAGATTGCGGGTTTTGCTTTAAAGCTTGCCCAAAGGCTTTAATTGCATCATTGACCCACCCTTTTTTGAGAAGATTGTAACCTCGTTGCACTGCTGAAGAAGACTTCTGAGCTAGAGCAGGAGCAATGTTATTCAACAACGGTACATTGACTAAGTGAGTCAAAAGGAAAAATGAAACAGTAATCACAAACAGATTAGAAAAGCTTTTCGTTTTAATATCTTTTACACTCGTTCGCAAGTTTGAGCAGGGATTGCCTTTGTCTTTGTGCTTTTGGCTCATTGAGATCCTCTCCGTCTTGGAGTCACATTAAACTCTGAACGCACCCTAATACCCAGAACTGTTTCCTCAAAATTATCTCGTCCTTGAACCGTAAAACCGAATCTTAGATTAGGCAGAAATTTAAAATCGTAGTAAAGCTCTAACACATCTGGCGTATCTCCTTCACGCAGGCTGTCATTCGATAAAGCACGTCCGTAAGCTAGCCCTAATCTGTCATCAGGCGTAAATAAATCCAAAAAGCTAAATCCAAATGAATAAGTATCTGCACCTTCTCCCAAATCGCGATTTTCGTAGCGACCGTATCGTCCGAAAAGACCTAATTTCAAATTGGGAATAAAAACTTCAGCATTCAAACCGTACGCTTCTTCGCGGTCGTCGTCTTGCGTTCCAAAGATTGTGCTTTGTGTATTCCTCGCAATCCCATAGCTTTCAGGGAAAGTATCGCCAACTCCAGCGTCGCGATCGCTGGCATAAGTCCCGCGAATAATCGCATTCCCATAACGAATGGCGATTTCTCCGGCAAATGCATCTAAGGCAAAATCACTGATTTTGTCTGAAGACGAAAAAACCGCTGCCTTCGCTTCGATATTATCGGTCACACTCCAGTTCACAAGCAAACCAGGGCGGGAAGCAATTCCTGTTGCAGCCAATGCTGGGTTTGTCTGGAACGTAGGATTAAAAAATTGGCTTGCCCCGTCTTTAGCAAAGCTGTTCCGGTCGAAATAAGACGTTAAGTCTAGCTGACCCAAGACAAAACGTAGATTGGGCAACCCTCCTAAAGAAGTTGCAAGGTAAAGCTCGTTGATGTTCAACCCATCACCACGGGAATCAACTAGGATATTTTCTCCACTCACCAAATCCAAGGTTGCCCCAAATAAGACTTGGGGAGTGAGCGGATACACTCCTGAAAGTCGCGCCCGTGCTGCGGTATCGTCTCCTTGGGTAATGTAGACTCCTTGAAGTTGTAAAGAGGGTTCTCGCAAAGCTGTGCTTCTGTTTGAGGGGCGATTTCTATCTATTGGTTGTGGAGTATTTGGTGGTATTGCCGATGGCTGTGCAGGAGTTGTGGGAGTTGTTGGAAATTCTTGCCTTTGTGCTGTTGGTGCTGTTTGGGCAACTGGTGGCGAAGAGACGACTTGGCAGTTCAGGAATGGGTTCGAGGTTGGTGTGGGAGTTCCGGCGGATAGCGAAGAGACGACTTGGCAGTTCAAAAGTTGATGAGAGTGAGTTGCTGGAGTGCCCGGAATTGATGAGTGTGTTGCCGCTTCGCAGTTCAAGAGTTGGTTGAAGGTAGGCGTCCTAGAGCCGGCAATTGGTGATGATGAGACAACTTGGCAGTTGAGGAGTTGGTTGGAGGTTGATGCTGGGGTGTTGGGAACTGAGAACTGTGTTGCTGCTTGAGAGTTGAGGAGTTGATTGAACGTTGGTGTGGATGTGTTGGGAACTGAGGAGTGCGTTACTGCTTGAGAGTTGAGTAACTGATGAGATGTGGGAGTGCCTGGAAGTGGTGGTAGAGGAGCTTGTTGTGGTTGAGTGTTGAGTACTTGATTAAAGGTGGGTGCAGATGGTGCAGTGAATTCTTGCGTGATCGTCGTACTTGGAGGTCGTGAGAGAGGAGCCGCTTGGCTGTTTGCTTGTCCCACATTCACTCCAGAAACTTGACGAATGTTTTCCTGGGCTTGTTGTGCCATCACAGTAGAACGCCGTGGAACCGAATTCCGTGGGGGTGAAGGTACTTTTCCAGGCATTTGCTGCTGGATAAAGCGACTCTCCAACTGCTTAAGATCATCTGCTGGATATTGGTATACACTTTCAGACGAAGATTTTGCTCTCGGTGCGACTGCAACACCAGTTGCTTGCCCTGATGTCCTAGGTGGTGGAGGTTCTATTTGGGACTCCAACTGTTGTTGCTTGCTGGGTAAAGGTGATTTGGGTACTTGTAGTAATTCCTGAAAATTGAAGTCTCTCGACTGTTGATTGTGTGGGTTTTGTTGAGCTAAACATGCATCATTCACTGCTAGTATCCACAAAATTGAGATGGAGGCAGTCTGAAGCAGAAAATAAGCCCTATTCCACTGTTGGGGCAGAGTAAATTTATAACAATCTAATACTGGGGGCTTCATTAGTCTAGCTGATAAATAACTAAATTTTTTTGTTGTTAGATGTCGCCACTTTATCAAAAACTGTAAGTATTTTTGACGAAATTATGCAAATTTTGGATTGTTAATTAACTTGGTTAAGAGGTAGTGAAGCTTTTTGTTTTTCCGGTTTATGTATTAGAAAATAGGTGAAAATATACTCTATGTGGTTTTTCATTGGACAAAATCCCGATTTTTCTATGTTTAGTCTATATTTCCAGCTTATTTGCCATAATTTTAAAAAATTATCGGCGACTGCTACCCTGGCAGGTATTTCCTTGCTGCTGCTAACGGTCAGTTATGGCTGTAATAAAAAAGCACAAGAAGAAGTGCAGCTAGACATTAAAAGCGTGGAACCAACAAACAGTAATGGTGTATACAACGTCGTAGGTAGTACAAATCTACCTGACTCGAGCCTAATTGCGATCGCAGCAGTTCGCTATTTGATTCCAATAGAAGGACAACAAATAGGATTTTTGAATGATCCAGCGAACAATAACCGTTCAATTCTGGCTCGCCAAATTGTTGAAGTGAAACAGGGACAGTGGCAGGCAAACCTAAATCTTTGGCAAGTGACACCCAATGGTCAATTTCAGGAAGTTTGGCAAGCTCATGAAGTACAAATGAAACTGCGTCCAGACAGTAACGTCATCTTTATAGCCACCTTCGAGCCTGCTGGTCAGTTAAAGAAATCTAACTTGCAGCTTGAAGGTAAACAGCTTCGCTTTACTAACGAAGGTGAAATTTACGTACAAGCACGTCAAACCATGCCGATATCCCTACCCGTGCGGAAAACAACACCTCCTCGTCTGCAACCAGAAGATTTGAATAATACCTTGGGATATCAATCTCCAATTCAAGTGCCAATCTTGACCTCAAACGCTTCTTTCCTGCGCTCAGGTAAATTCAGTCAGACTAATGCACCCTTGAAACCTTCTGAATTTCTACGCTAACTGACTACAGGCGGACAAACTAATGCACCCTTAAAACCTTTTAAATCTCCACTCTCAAAAAGAGCGCCTGAGTTTTACACTCACCTGACTTCATATCTGTTAGGAGAATCATAGTATATTTTAAATCTATCTGGCGCTTTTTCTTCAGTATGAAATTATTAAAGTTTTGGTAAATTGAGAAACTCCCTTTAATCTCGAATCTCAAACTTACTAAGCCAAAATCATATAAGTTTTTATGAAAACGAAATTCTGCTCTCAGTAAAATTCTGTAGTTAAACCTGATTTTTATAACCAGGGTAACACTTATGTCACAACTACTACTTAAGCTCACCTTTTTTTAACTTAAAAAATAAAATTAAATTTTAAAAAAATATTAAAATTTAGGGTTGTAGGGGAATCCGTCGGATTTCTTCGTAAGATGACAATATGATTTTGAAAAAGCTTTTTCTATATATAGATATGGGGATTATCCAAAATAGAGTATAGGGAGTATGGGGGTATAGAAGAATCAAAATCAAAATTGAACATATCTTTTACTACATCCTTATCCCCCTAGACCGGTATAAGTGGAATGCCTAGCCCCTCTAAGGGCTTACAACTCTACACCCCCACTCCTGCTCTATGTAGGAGACTTGGTGAAATTTTTGTCTAGCATCTTAACATTGGCAATAATGGTGCTATATTAGTAAGCCTAGTAGTGTGTTTACATATCAATAGTCTTTCTGGAACTGACTGTGGCGAATACAAAGTCTGCTCTCAAACGTGCCGAAATCGCAGAACGAAACCGACTGCGTAACAAAGCATATAAATCGGCAGTGAAGACACTAATGAAAAAATACTTCGTTGCTGTAGAAACTTATGCGGCTAACCCTAGCCCAGAATCAAAACAAGAAGTCCTTGCTCGAATGTCGGAAGCTTATAGCAAAATCGACAGAGCCGTAAAACGGGGTGTACTTCATCCTAACAACGGAGCCCGAAAAAAGTCAAAATTGGCTCAAAGGCTAAAAACACGTACACAACCAGCAGCAACTGCACCAGCAGCAACAGCTGAGTAGCCTTTAGGTTCTTAGTCCTTGGTCTTTAGCCGATGACTAATGACTAATGACTAACTTCCAATGACTAATAAGGTAAGATGCAGCTTTTTGATACCCACGTTCACGTCAACTTTGATGTTTTCCAGCCAGATTTAGAAGCGGTGCGAGCGCGATGGCAACAAGCAGGCGTCGTGCGCTTAGTACACTCTTGCGTAGAGCCATCGGAGTTTTCCAGCATTCAAGCTCTAGCTCACCGTTTTCCCGAACTAAGCTTTGCCGTGGGCTTGCATCCTTTAGATGCAGGAAAATGGAATGAAAAGACAGCTAAAGAGATATTATCTTTAGCTAGTTCTGACTCTAAAGTGGTAGCAATTGGGGAAACAGGGCTGGATTTTTATAAAGCAGATAACTACGAGCAACAGCGAATGGCATTTGAGACACATTTAGAAATCGCCACTGAACTCAACTTACCCGTGATTATCCACTGCCGCAATGCAGCGTCAGAGGTTAGGGAAGTGCTGCAAAAATGGAAGAACCTCAAAGGAGAAAGTGTGCGGGGTGTCATGCACTGCTGGGGTGGAAACCCAGAAGAAACCCAATGGTTTATTGACTTGGGCTTTTACATCAGTTTTAGCGGAACCGTGACCTTTAAGGGCGCCAAACAAATTCAAGAATCAGCTGCTATGGTCAGGAGTGATCGGCTGTTGATTGAGACGGATTGTCCTTTTCTGGCACCGGTTCCTAAGCGAGGCGAACGACGCAATGAGCCTGCGTACATTCGCTATGTAGCAGAGCAGGTCGCCAGAGTGCGGGGGGAAACAACAGATGCGATCGCATCTCTGACAACAAAAAATGCGTGTGAATTATTTGGCTTAACAGTATAGGACATCCCCTTAGTGGGGAAACTTATAAAAAACATGGAACTCCAGGAGGACAAAAATATGGTAATATTATTTCCTCCAAAACAGGTTTGCATAAGTCATAATGGTTAAGGAAGCAACTATTGAATTCTACAGTTGAGTAACGCTAGTAAATTGACCATCCTCTCATCTCCACAATTGGATGCTCTTATTCCATAATGACTAGAACCTAATAAAGTCTAAAGGATGAAAGAAAAGATAAAAGATGAAAGACTCCATATTTCATTTCATACTTCATAGTTCATCCTTTAGATACCCTATCCTCTAGCAAGTGACTTCATATTTTACCTATAGAAAATTGTTAAACGAAATTGCCTTGTGATCACCACCCGCCAAGACAAGCTATCCATACATAGAGCAGGCTCAGGGGAATATTTTCCTCTGAGCATAAGGATATTATCCCTCTGGGGTTAAACACAAATAGTTCTGTGCAAGCCATAACAGTGTGAAACTGCGTATGTGAAGTAATGAGCTTTTTAGAGGGGGAAGTGAGGAAAGCAAAACAGACTAAAAAAAAGTTACACCATTTGATTTTGCTTATGAAGTCAATAGTTGGTGGAAGTTGGCAGCCTTTGGCTCCAAAAGAAGCAATTGCCCTGTTGCCAAAATCATTTGCGGCTTTAATTGCTCCGGCAAGCCCGTACCTGCTGGAGAGTAGGCGGTGTAAGGAGAAGTTCCCACACACTATTAAGTAAAACTTAGGTTGATAAAGGTAGAGGCATGACTAACGAAACAATTATGGAACCCGCCTTTTTGTTGCCAGACTTGATTGAAATCCAGCGTTCTAGCTTCCGCTGGTTTCTGGAAGAAGGGCTGATAGAAGAACTTAACTCCTTTAGTCCGATCACAGATTACACAGGCAAACTAGAGCTACACTTTTTGGGTCAGAACTACAAGCTCAAAGAGCCAAAGTACAATGTTGACGAAGCAAAACGACGTGACAGTACATACGCGGTACAAATGTATGTCCCCACTCGTTTAATTAACAAAGAAACAGGAGAAATCAAAGAGCAAGAAGTCTTTATTGGGGATTTGCCTTTGATGACTGACCGAGGCACGTTTATTATCAACGGTGCCGAGCGGGTGATTGTCAACCAGATAGTGCGATCGCCAGGAGTCTACTACAAATCAGAAATCGATAAAAACGGGCGGCGTACCTATTCAGCGAGCTTAATCCCAAACCGGGGAGCATGGCTGAAATTTGAAACAGACCGTAACGACTTAGTGTGGGTACGCATCGACAAAACCCGTAAATTGTCAGCACAAGTTCTCCTCAAAGCCCTTGGGTTGTCAGATAACGAAATATTTGACGCCCTGCGCCACCCAGAATACTTCCAAAAAACAATTGAAAAAGAAGGGCAATTTTCCGAAGAAGAAGCCCTCATGGAGTTATATCGTAAACTCCGTCCTGGTGAACCACCCACAGTGTTGGGAGGACAACAACTTCTAGATTCGCGGTTTTTTGACCCCAAACGCTACGACCTCGGTCGCGTCGGACGTTACAAACTTAACAAGAAACTGCGCTTGCAAGTGCCAGAAACAATGCGCGTCTTGACTCCCCAAGATATTTTGGCAGCAGTAGATTACCTGATCAACCTTGAGTTTGATATTGGTAACACTGACGACATCGACCACTTAGGTAACCGCCGCGTCAGAAGCGTGGGGGAATTGCTGCAAAACCAAGTGCGGGTCGGTTTAAACCGCTTGGAACGTATCATTCGCGAAAGGATGACTGTCTCCGATGCTGAAGTGCTAACCCCAGCTTCTTTGGTAAACCCCAAACCCTTGGTAGCAGCCATTAAAGAATTCTTTGGGTCTAGCCAATTATCGCAGTTCATGGATCAGACAAATCCTCTGGCAGAACTGACCCACAAACGTCGTCTTTCGGCACTTGGTCCGGGAGGTCTAACCCGCGAACGTGCAGGTTTTGCAGTACGAGATATTCACCCATCCCACTACGGGCGAATTTGCCCCGTTGAAACTCCAGAAGGTCCCAACGCTGGTTTGATTGGTTCCTTGGCAACCCATGCTCGCGTGAACCAGTATGGCTTCTTAGAAACCCCCTACAGACCTGTAGAAAACGGACGGGTACGGTTTGACTTACCACCTGTGTATATGACCGCAGACGAAGAAGATGACCTGCGGGTTGCCGCAGGCGACTTGCCCGTTGATGAAAACGGTGACATCATCGGACCTCAGGTGACAGTGCGTTATCGCCAGGAATTCTCCACAACCACACCAGAACAAGTGGACTATGTGGCAATCTCTCCTGTGCAGATTGTCTCTGTTGCTACCAGTATGATTCCCTTCTTGGAGCATGACGACGCTAACCGCGCCCTAATGGGATCGAATATGCAACGGCAAGCAGTCCCCCTGCTTAAACCAGAGCGACCTTTGGTGGGAACAGGCTTAGAAGCTCAGGCGGCAAGAGACTCCGGTATGGTGATCATATCGCGCACCGACGGGGAAATCACTTATGTAGACGCCACAGAAATTCGCGTACGTCCACGGACACTTCCCCCAACAGAGGGGACCTCCTCACGAGAAAATCCTACCAGACTCAACAATCCAGAAATTAGGTACACCATTTCCAAGTACCATCGCTCCAACCAAGACACCTGTCTCAACCAGAAACCCTTGGTGTATATGGGCGAACGGGTTGTAGCAGGTCAAGTGCTGGCGGATGGTTCCTCCACCGAAGGCGGTGAATTGGCACTAGGACAAAACATCGTCGTCGCCTATATGCCTTGGGAAGGCTACAACTACGAAGACGCGATTTTGATTTCTGAACGGCTGGTGCAGGATGATATCTACACCTCAATACACATAGAAAAATATGAAATTGAGGCAAGACAAACCAAGCTCGGACCCGAAGAAATCACCAGAGAAATTCCTAACGTAGGGGAAGACGCCTTGCGCCAGTTGGATGAACAGGGAATCATTCGCATTGGGGCATGGGTAGAATCTGGGGATATATTGGTAGGTAAAGTGACACCCAAAGGGGAATCTGACCAGCCACCAGAAGAAAAGCTGCTGCGGGCGATTTTCGGTGAAAAAGCCCGAGATGTTCGTGACAACTCCCTAAGAGTTCCCAATGGTGAAAAAGGACGTGTCGTAGATGTGCGCTTGTTTACCCGCGAACAAGGCGATGAACTACCACCTGGCGCAAATATGGTCGTCCGGGTGTATGTCGCACAGAAGCGCAAAATCCAAGTCGGCGACAAAATGGCAGGACGCCACGGTAACAAAGGTATTATTTCCAAAATCTTGCCAATGGAAGATATGCCGTACTTGCCAGATGGTTCACCAGTGGACATCGTACTCAACCCCTTGGGCGTACCCAGTCGGATGAACGTTGGACAGGTGTTTGAGTGTCTGTTGGGTTGGGCTGGTCACAACCTAGGAGTGCGGTTTAAGCTGACTCCTTTCGACGAAATGTATGGCGAAGAGTCATCTCGCAGTATAGTACATGGCAAGTTGCAAGAAGCACGGGACGAAACAGGCAAAACCTGGGTCTATAACCCGGATGACTCTGGCAAAATCATGGTGTACGACGGTCGTACTGGCGAACCCTTTGACAAACCAGTCACTGTGGGTGTGGCTTATATGCTGAAGTTGGTTCACTTGGTGGACGACAAGATCCACGCCCGGTCCACAGGTCCATACTCACTCGTTACCCAGCAGCCGTTGGGTGGTAAAGCACAGCAAGGTGGTCAGCGGTTCGGTGAAATGGAGGTGTGGGCATTGGAAGCCTTTGGTGCTGCTTATACCTTACAGGAGTTGCTCACCGTGAAATCAGACGATATGCAAGGACGGAATGAAGCCCTAAATGCGATCGTTAAAGGTAAGTCAATTCCTAGACCCGGAACACCAGAATCCTTCAAAGTGTTGATGCGAGAACTACAGTCACTAGGCTTAGATATTGCCGTACACAAGGTAGAGACACAGGCAGATGGTAGTTCTTTGGATGTCGAAGTCGATTTGATGGCAGACCAAGGAAACCGTCGTACGCCTCCACGTCCAACCTATGAATCCTTGTCCCGCGAGTCAATGGAAGACGAGGAGTAAAAGGTGTGTAGTAAGCGCTGCCATCGCTTACTACACACCACTAACAACTGAATACCTCACACCAGCACGGCATTATGTCCGTGTTCCTTATGAAGTCATAAATTAGAACACAGTTTAGACAAAGATGAGACCAGCCCAAACAAATCAGTTTGACTACGTAAAAATCGGCTTGGCATCACCAGAACGCATTCGGATCTGGGGTGAAAGAACTTTACCTAACGGTCAGGTAGTCGGTGAAGTCACCAAGCCAGAGACGATAAATTACCGGACTTTAAAACCCGAGATGGATGGCTTGTTCTGCGAGCGCATCTTTGGACCGGCCAAAGATTGGGAATGTCATTGTGGCAAGTATAAAAGAGTGCGTCACAGAGGAATTGTCTGTGAGCGGTGTGGCGTGGAAGTCACAGAATCGCGAGTGCGCCGTCACCGCATGGGTTACATTAAACTTGCCGCACCAGTCGCTCACGTTTGGTATCTCAAAGGCATTCCCAGTTATATCTCCATTCTGTTGGATATGCCCTTGCGGGATGTAGAACAAATTGTCTATTTCAATTCCTATGTTGTTCTTAGTCCTGGCAATGCTGAAACATTAACTTACAAACAGCTCCTCAGTGAAGACCAGTGGCTGGAAATCGAAGACCAAATTTATAGCGAAGATTCTACGCTCCAAGGGGTAGAAGTCGGTATTGGTGCAGAAGCCTTACTGCGGTTACTCGCCGATATCCAATTGGAGCAAGAAGCTGAATCTTTGCGGGAAGAAATTGGTACCGCCAAAGGTCAAAAGCGGGCAAAGCTGATTAAGCGGCTGCGGGTTATTGACAACTTCATCGCCACCGGATCGAAACCTGAGTGGATGGTCATGAGTGTGATTCCTGTCATTCCCCCAGACTTGCGTCCTATGGTGCAGTTGGACGGTGGACGATTTGCCACCAGCGATTTGAACGATTTATATCGCCGTGTGATTAACCGCAACAACCGTCTGGCACGCCTACAAGAAATTTTAGCTCCTGAGATTATCGTTCGTAACGAAAAGCGGATGCTGCAAGAAGCGGTGGACGCCTTAATTGACAACGGTCGTCGGGGACGCACGGTCGTCGGGGCAAATAACCGACCCCTGAAATCTTTGTCAGACATCATTGAAGGTAAGCAAGGACGTTTCCGCCAAAACTTGCTAGGGAAACGGGTTGACTACTCAGGACGTTCCGTCATTGTGGTAGGACCAAAACTCAACATCCACCAGTGCGGTTTGCCACGAGAAATGGCAATTGAGCTATTTCAACCGTTTGTCATCAATCGGCTGATTCGTAGCGGAATGGTGAATAATATCAAAGCCGCGAAAAAGTTGATATCTCGTTCTGATCCGAGTGTTTGGGATGTTCTAGAAGAAGTGATTGAAGGACACCCAGTTATGCTCAACCGTGCGCCGACTTTGCACCGTCTGGGTATTCAGGCTTTTGAACCAATTTTGGTGGAAGGGAGAGCAATTCAGCTGCACCCGCTCGTTTGTCCAGCATTTAATGCTGACTTTGACGGAGACCAAATGGCGGTACACGTACCGTTATCTTTGGAATCTCAAGCGGAAGCGCGGTTACTGATGCTGGCTTCTAACAATATTTTGTCCCCAGCAACTGGTAGACCAATTATTACACCTAGCCAGGACATGGTGTTAGGGGCGTATTACTTAACCGCCGAAAATCCCTATGCCACAAAGGGCGCAGGGCGGTACTTTGCTTCTCTAGATGACGTCATTATGGCTTACGAGCAGAAGCAAATCGAGCTGCATGCGTATATTTATGTACGGTATGACGGTGAAGTTGAGTCACCTGAACCAGATACAGAGCCAGTTGAAGTGATACCAAACGACGATGGTAGCCGGACGATAATGTATAAGTACCGCCGACTCCGAGAAGATGCTCAAGGAAACATGGTTTCTCAGTATATCCGCACAACGCCAGGTCGCGTTATTTACAATAAAGCGATTCAAGAAGCGATCGCTAGTTAATCGCTACGCAAAGTCATCAGTCAAAAACTCAAGAGTCAAAAAACTTTGGACTCTTGACTCTTGACTCTTGACCCTTGACTCTTGACCCTTGACTAAGGACTAATGACTAATGACTAATGACAAAATGATTTTTCGGAATCGCGTCGTTGACAAAGGTCAACTGAGGAACCTGATTTCTTGGTCGTTTACGCATTACGGTACGGCGCGGACAGCAGTGATGGCGGACAAATTAAAAGATTTGGGATTCCGCTATGCCACTAAAGCAGGGGTTTCTATCAGCGTTGATGATTTGATGGTTCCGCCTTCCAAGCGATCGCTCCTAGAAGCTGCCGAAGCTGAAATTCGTGCGACTGAAGAACGTTACCAACGGGGAGAAATTACCGAAGTTGAGCGATTCCAAAAAGTGATTGACACTTGGAACGGAACTTCAGAAGCTCTCAAAGATGAAGTCGTTACTCACTTCAAAAAGACAAATCCCCTCAACTCCGTGTACATGATGGCATTTTCCGGAGCTAGGGGTAACATCTCCCAAGTGCGGCAATTGGTGGGTATGCGCGGACTGATGGCAGACCCCCAAGGGGAAATTATTGACCTACCCATCAAAACAAACTTCCGTGAAGGATTGACCGTAACAGAATACATTATTTCCTCTTACGGTGCGAGAAAAGGATTGGTAGATACCGCGTTGCGGACGGCAGACTCTGGTTATCTGACCCGCCGGTTAGTGGACGTATCTCAAGATGTGATTATTCGGGAATTTGACTGCGGTACCACCAGGGGAATTCCCTTGCGGGCAATGAAAGAAGGCGAGAAAACCTTGATTAATCTCTCCACAAGGTTGCTCGGACGAGCCATTGGAGAGGATGTCGTGCATCCAAAGACAGGCGAAGTTATAGCAGAACGCAATACCCCCGTTTCCGATGAACTGGCAAAGGAAATTGAAAAGGCGGGAGTCCAAGAAGTCGTTGTGCGATCGCCCCTCACTTGTGAAGCCGCGCGGTCTGTCTGCCAACATTGCTATGGCTGGAGTTTGGCACACGCCAAGATGGTAGATCTAGGCGAAGCTGTGGGTATCATTGCGGCACAAAGTATTGGTGAACCAGGGACTCAGCTGACAATGCGTACCTTCCACACTGGTGGTGTATTCACTGGTGAAGTGGCCAGACAAGTCCGCTCCGAAACCGATGGTACCATCCGTATTCCCCGCAAATTGCGGACAAGACCCTACCGCACCCGTCACGGGGAAGATGCTCAGTACGTAGAAGCCAATGGCAACATTATTTTAGAAGTCGCCACAGACAAATCTGCCTCCCCAACTAACCAAGAAATTGCCGTTACCCAAGGTTCAACGCTCTACGTTGTTGATGGGCAGAAAATCAAGAAGGGTCAGCTGTTGGCTGAGGTTGCCATTGGTGGACGTACAACTCGTGTCAATACAGAAAAAGCAGTTAAAGATGTCGCTTCTGATATGGCTGGGGAAGTCAAGTTTGCTGATGTTGTGCCAGAACAAAAAACAGACCGTCAGGGTAACACCACTACCACAGCAGCGCGAGGTGGATTGATTTGGATTTTGTCAGGGGAAGTTTATAACTTACCCCCAGGAGCAGAATTGGTGGTTAACAACGGCGATACCATAGACAGCAATGGTGTCTTGGCAGAAACCAAGTTAACGACATTGCATGGTGGTGTTGTGCGCTTACCCGAAGCTACACCAGGTAAAGGCACGCGGGAAATCGAAATCATCACTGCTTCTGTGGTTCTAGACCAAGCAACTGTGACAGCGCAAGCCTCTCAAGGTCGCAACAATTACTTAGTCACGACTGGAAATAACCAGGTCTTTAACCTCAGAGCAACCCCAGGCACCAAAGTCCAAAATGGTCAGGTGGTCGCCGAGTTGATTGATGACCGCTATCGCACAACCACTGGTGGCTTGCTGAAATACGCCGCTGTGGAAGTCCAGAAAAAAGGTAAGGCAAAGCTGGGTTACGAGGTGGTACAGGGAGGTACCCTCCTCTGGATTCCTGAAGAAACCCATGAAGTGAACAAAGATATCTCTCTGCTGATGGTAGAAGACGGTCAGTTTATCGAAGCAGGCACCGAAGTGGTGAAAGATATCTTCTGCCAAAACAGTGGTGTGATAGAAGTCACCCAGAAAAACGACATTCTGCGGGAAGTGGTCATTAAGCCAGGGGAACTGCTGATGGTGGATGATCCAGAAGCAGTGATGGGCAAAGATGGCACCTTTGTTCAACCAGGTGAAGAATTGTTAGGGCAAATCTTTACAGAGTTGCGCTACATCGAGTATGTGGAATCACCAGAAGGTCCAGCATTGTTGAGCCGTCCGGTCGTCGAGTTTGCCGTACCGAACAATCCTGATGTGCCATCAACTACATCAGTTAGTCAACAAACAGGTCGTTCGATTCAACTGCGAGCAGTGCAGCGTCTGCCTTATAAAGATTCTGAACGAGTCAAGACCGTTGAAGGTGTGGAACTGCTGCGAACCCAGCTCGTGTTGGAGATTGAGCAGGAAGGCGAACAAGACCACAATGCTTCCCCCTTGGCAGCAGATATTGAATTGGTAGCGGACGCCAATGACCCAGAAATTCAGCGCTTGCAGCTGGTTATTTTGGAATCCTTAGTGCTTCGTCGGGATATAGCCGCTGACGCGACCCAAGGCAGTACCCAAACAAGCTTGGAAGTAGAGGATGGACAAACAATTGCACCAGGAGCCGTAATAGCACGTACCCAGATATTGTGTAAAGAAGGCGGTATCGTGCGGGGCGTGCAAAAAGGAACTGAGGCAGTTCGCCGCTGTTTAGTGTTACGCCATACTGACGTGACTACGATGAATCTATCAGCCCCAGCTAAGGTCAAAGTCGGTGATTTGGTAGTAGAGGGTGTAGAAATTGCCCCTGGAGTCTTCGCCGAGGAATCTGGGCAAGTTGTGGCAGTGCAGAAGGGAGAAAGAAGAGTTGAGAAGCCACAAGCAGAAGTTACGCCTACTGAAGAATCAGCACTCACCACTCAGAACTACTCGGTTACACTTCGCGTTGGTCGTCCCTATCGCGTCAGTGCAGGCGCTGTGTTGCAGGTAGACGACGGCGATTTGGTACAGCGCGGTGATAACTTGGTGTTGCTAGTATTTGAACGCGCCAAGACTGGAGACATCATTCAAGGTTTGCCGAGAATTGAGGAACTCCTGGAAGCTCGTAAGCCCAAAGAAGCATGCATTTTAGCACGTCGTGCTGGAGAAGTCAAAGTCGTTTACAGCGATGGCGATGAAGCGATTGCTATCAAAGTCATCGAATCCAATGGCGTGGTCACGGATTATCCTCTAGGACCAGGACAAAACTTGATAGTCCCAGATGGGGCGCAAATTACAGCGGGACAAGCATTGACCGATGGTCCTTCTAATCCCCATGAAATTTTGGAAATCTTCTTCAACTTAGGTTCTGAGGAAGGAATTTATGTCTGTGCTAGCCATGCCTTGCAAAAAGTACAGACGTTCTTGGTAAACGAAGTACAGTCTGTGTATCAGTCCCAAGGTATTGATATTGCCGACAAGCACATTGAAGTGATTGTCCGCCAGATGACCTCGAAAGTACGAGTGGACGATGGTGGTGACACCAGCATGCTCCCTGGAGAATTGGTAGAGTTGCGCCAAATCGAGCAAGTCAACGAAGCGATGGCAATCACTGGTGGCGCACGGGCACAGTACACCCCAGTCCTATTGGGGATTACCAAAGCATCGTTGAATACCGATAGCTTTATTTCCGCTGCATCCTTCCAAGAAACAACGCGCGTTTTGACTGAGGCTGCAATCGAAGGCAAATCCGACTGGTTGCGCGGCTTGAAAGAAAACGTAATTATCGGACGATTGATTCCCGCCGGCACTGGGTTTAATGCTTATGAAGAACCTGGTACCATCGAGGACTATACTGCTGATATGAGTACCAGTGTCTTGGATGAAGTTGACGATCCACTGGATATGGTGCTGGATGACCGTACAGCCCGGAGCTACCAATTAGATTCTCCCACTCTTGGAGGGGATGGATTTGGTAACAGACGTGGTTCAGAAACGTCCATTTTGGATGAGGATGATTTGATTCTTCCTTCTAGTAGCGAAACTGATGTTGATGACCTCGTAGAAGACGAATACGAAGAAGACGACGAATACGAAGAAGACGACGAGTAAGGAAAGAAGATAGAAGACAGAAGATAGAAGATCAAATAAGAGTTTGTTTCTTCTTCCATCTTCTTTCTTCACTCTTCCTTCTTCACTCTTACTTCCGTTGGCTGGTAGTCGGAACCAAGTTTATTGGCGCAAAAACCTAGCTCGTGTACTTGATTTGGCTCAATCACTCGTCCCCAGTCTAGAGGAGTGACAACATACTGTGTCGCTCCTTGAGGTTTAAACTTACCGTTCCAAGAGTTATTAATGGCAGCCTGTTTCATATCAAAAGTCATCTGCCAATCGTTAATCTTAGTACTACCCTGATTCATAATTTTGAAGTTGACACAAAATCCCTTTTGCCAATTTGTGTAGATATTAGATGTGACTATCAGTTGGGAGGAGGACACGGAGACACGGGGAGGAGATGAGGAGGAAAAAGAAAATGAGGGAGTATTTCCTCCCCCTACTTTCCTGACTTCCCCCACTCCTCTACTCCTCTGCACAGGTACTACTTGAGTAAAATTAACTGACAGCAGTTGGGAAAGTAATTGCTGTTTACCTGTATCAATACTTAACCAATCATCTAATAAGATACCGCCTGTATCAGCACTGTTGGGATTCAAACTCCAGTAGGCAAAACTCACTTTTTTCTGTTTAATATATTTCACAAATTCGTTCTGCCAAATTCCTTCTTTAGAAGTTGTATCTACTTGCCGTCCACCAAACTCTCCAATAAAAATGGGCGCAATATTTTGACTAGAAATATAGTGAAATCCTATTTGCCAGCGATTTATAAGATTGTTGGGAAATTTTGGGTCAGAAAACCAAGGCTGATCTGCAACTCCAGGACCGTATTCGTGGGGAGAATACACGAGCTTATTGCGACGAGATAAACGTACTGGGTAGCGCTTCACTCCTTCTAAATTGCCTCCCTGCCAATGCTTGGGCAGCTTTTGTCCGGGAACGTTCTTTTCTACCCCTTCTACAACAATTAGCCAGTTAGGATTGATATCAAGAATAGCATTACCAGCCCGCTGTGCTGCCAGTTGCCAGTCTGTAGCTAAATCATTAGTACCCCAGCTTGCTTGTCCGTGGGGTTCGTTTTTTAGGTCTGCACCAATAACGTTTGTTTGAGTTTTATATCTATGGGCTAACATTTTCCAGGTATTAATCCAGTCTGCTTCTGTGAAGCCGTCTTCATACCACAATTGTGAAATGTGCTTATCGCTCAAACGGTGGCTATCAAGAAGAACGAGTAACCCTTGGCGTTCGGCTTCCTGAATAATTAAGTCCATGATCTCTATTGGGGTTTTCCCCTCAAGTTCTTTATTGTTACCAAGACTGAAGTCAATACCGCTAACACTATGTGAGCGTAGTGCTTCCACAGAATAAGGCAACCGAATCAGGTTATATCCCAAGCTTCCAATCTGCGCCAGTATCTCCTTATAATCTCGCTTCCACAAGCCGTGAGGTACGTGCGTCTCTGTTTCCATGCCAAACCAGTTAATACCTTTAAGCAACACTTGCTGACCTTTGGCATCAATAATTTTTGCGCCATGAGTTGAAAGTGGTAATTCCATGGTCATAAGAGCGTTTACCACATTGACTTGGCTGCGGACAGGTAAATTTACAATGAGAATCAGAAAAAATACCACTATAGCTATTGAGAATATGAAGAATTGGTCATGAAATTTCAATTTTTTTCTTTTCTTTTTGTGGACGTATTGCATACTATAGTTTCCTTACTGACAAGAATATGTCTAACCCAAAGAACCACAACCTTTGAGGATATCAATTAAGCAACTCTCTTATGTGTAATGTTTTCTTTTAAAAAGAAAAAAATAAAATGAGATGAGTCTCTTAATCACCGAGATATCGATGCTAATAGTATTACCGTTAGAAGAACAATTGCTGTATAAATCAGCATACTCAATAGCGATGCTAAGTGATCTAAAAATGGTTCATGGATGAGAATGATAGCATCGCTTTTAATAGACAGATGTTTTAGAGAATGAAAACAATTTAATTGATTGGGAAGCAGACACAAAGTTGCGGTTAGACGTAGAGTAAAAACTTTTCAGTGTGTGGATCTCAAAAAGACGGGACAAATTGCAGCTAACCGCCAACGATTGACTTAAGCAATGATGAATTTAGCTCAGAATGCAACTCAGCATACAACGCAAAAGGATATCATTTCCCTTGGGTCTGCTCTTAGTAAAGGTAAAGCTCGTTTCTGGGTGCGTGACACAGGACCTGGCATTGCTTTTACCAACTAGTAACCGATTTTTGAACGTTTTGCCGGGGCTAAAGCCGATAGCCACCGTCATTGTGAACGTCACAGCGATCGCCCAAGCTCACAGTGGTCAGGTTAAACTAGTCAGCCGACTTGGCGGTGGCTCGACTTTTACGATTGTGATTCCACTTGAAGAACCTCCGCAGGAGGTTTTATCTCATGAGCCGAATTCTTATCGCCAATGCGATTGCCCGTAAGGGCACTGCGCTACAACCAGTAATCGCCAAAGGTGAGTTAATATTTTTGCCAAGCGAGGCATTAAGTTGACAACTTCGGATAGCGACTCCCGTTGAGTTTAACTGGAAATTTGGTCTAAGCAACCAGTTTCTTTGTGTCGTTTGTCGTCAATCTTAGAAAGATGATATAATGAAATACTCTCATATAAGAGATTAACTGAATGAGTTATCAGTTAAAAAGTTTTAGTTGAAACCCCTAAGTTCAGTTAGGGCGATTAACTGATAACGAAAGACTGCCGATATACTTCCTCCGTAAGAGGGATGTAGTACAGTAGGTAGAGTTCTCTGAACTGCTGAAGTTCAAATCTAGAAACTAGGCACATCGCTTCTGTAAATATGTTGGTAAGTAAAGTAAAAAAATAGGCAAAAATCATACTCAGACCATACCCAGAATTCAAAGGAGGGACTGGACAAAAAAAACAGACAGATGACCTCCTGGAAGTTTGGGAGTTAGAGCTATGAGGATATCGGGAACTGGCACGCCTGCTCCCTGTGCAGAGCTAGTTTAGGTCTCCTGCTGCTAGGGAGAGCCAAAAAATCAATAAAAATATCGCAATTTTAGTTGCCTTCTCACACAAAACATGTGCTGAAAGCTGTGGAAGTATCAAAAAAATCCAGGTTAAGCTAGAGAAGAGAGTTCGGGTTAGCTTTGCACCCCTTTGGGGAAGGAGCAAAACTCATTCTCGCCCCAAGAATTTTCTCAAGTTGGCATTGTCCTTACTCCATGCTGCGAATTATTACTCAGCAGGCAGACGTTAGAGCAGAACTACAACGGATCTGCGATCGCACCAATGATGAACAGGTGGTTCACAAAGAAGCAACAGTGCGGGAAGTGTTGCAGGCAGTGAAGCGCCAAGGTGATAAAGCTGTACTGCATTACACAACCGAATTCGATAAGCAAACCCTCAAGCCAGAAGAACTGCGCGTGACAGGCTCAGAACTGGATGCAGCCTACCAACAGGTATCAAAGGAATTGCTCCAGGCTATCAGGCTTGCTAGCAGCCAAATCGAAGCGTTTCACCGTCAGCGAGTTCCCAAAAGTTGGGTACAATTTGGCGATGATGAGGTCGTGTTGGGTAAGCGCTACACGCCAGTAGACAGAGCAGGATTATATGTACCGGGTGGTCGCGCCGCCTATCCAAGCACGGTGTTGATGAATGCAATTCCGGCAAAGGTAGCGGGTGTACCGCGTGTGGTGATGGTAACACCACCAGGAGCTGAGAAAGCGATTAACTCAGCAGTGCTGGTGGCAGCACAAGAGGCTGGGGTGCAAGAAATTTATCGCGTTGGAGGCGCACAGGCGATCGCTGCTTTAGCCTATGGTACAGAAACGATTCCTAAAGTTAATATAATCACAGGTCCAGGTAATATTTATGTAACTTTGGCAAAAAAACTCGTCTATGGCACTGTAGGTATCGATTCCTTAGCAGGACCAAGCGAAGTCCTGATTATTGCTGATGAAACCGCAAATCCTGTACACGTAGCTGCTGACTTGTTAGCGCAAGCCGAACATGACCCAATGGCAGCGGCAATTTTGCTAACCACGGATACGGCTTTAGCAAAGAACGTACAAGTGGCGGTGGAAAGACAGCTTGTGGATCACCCAAGGCGCTTGCTGACAGAAAAGGCGATCGCTCACTACGGTTTGATAGTGATTGTAGAATCCTTGGAAGCAGCAGCGGAACTCTCAAATGAATTTGCCCCTGAACACTTAGAGTTGGAAGTAAAAGACCCTTGGGAGCTACTACCACTTATTCGGAATGCGGGTGCCATATTCTTGGGGTATTCTACACCAGAAGCTGTAGGAGATTATTTGGCAGGACCTAACCACACCCTACCAACTTCTGGTGCTGCTCGCTATGCCTCAGCATTAGGAGTCGAAACTTTCATGAAACACTCTAGTATTATCCAATACTCCCAAACTGCACTAGAAAAGGTGTCTGGCGCAATTGATGTGCTGGCAACAGCTGAAGGCTTACCTTCTCACGCTGAGTCTGTAAGACGCCGAGTTCAAAAGGAAGAGTAATTTTGAATTTGAATTATTAATTTTTTCCGGAGACATTTGGCAAAACTCAGCTTATAGGTTCAAACTTAAAGTTTAAGGCTATACAAACCTGTGTCTACTTGGGCATAGTTAGTGTAGCCATTATTCTCTTTTGCCAGTTACATATGTAAAAGGTCTACTCTTGTGGAGATGACATCGGTGCTAAAGACTATTTTGGTTGCTCTGGATGAGTCGGAACTTGCAGACAGAGTCATTCAGACGGTACAGGAATTGGTGCTGCCAAAAGATAGCAAAGTCATTCTCTGCCATGTGTTTCCTACACCAGAGTCAGAGATGGAACTACCCGTCGACCGTCCTCACCAAGAGTCACCAGCGTTTTCTTATTTCCATATTGAAAAACGGCTCCAATCGTACCAAACAATATTGCCAGTAGAAAGTGATATAGAACTTGTCACTGGCGACCCAGCAGAAGAGATTATTCGCCTTGCTAATATCTATCAGGCTGAGTTGATTATCATTGGCAGTCGTGGGTTAACTGGTATGAAGCGAATTGTCCAAGGTTCTGTTAGCTCTCAAGTCGTGGAAGAAGCCAATTGTTCTGTGTTAGTCGTCAAGCCTAGATGAAATAGGTAGGGGGAAAAGCAATGACTATAATCACCCCAAAATTATCATGTCAGTTTTAACTTTTGATTTTTGCATATTTTCTAGCACTCGCCTCCAAGCAAGCGCTATTATCAGCCTTAGCAAGAATTCATTTTTAACACTATGGGCGAAGCAAAGCGTCGTAAAGCCGCACTGGGAGAAAAATACGGTCAAGATACAACCAGGATCTTGCCGTGGGTTCCGATCACCAAAATCCAAGCAGAAAAACTCGTAAAATTGTCAACTCGCCTTGCCTGGTTTGGTATTGGCGGTTTGATTGCCGCTTGGGTGACAGTTCGTTTTATTGGTCCAGCTTTCGGTTGGTGGCAAGTTGTCTAAACCTAAGCTAGGATAATTCTCATACACAAGACAGCCAGGTTAACTTGGCTGTCTTAGTTTCTTATTTGTTAATTTATTTACTATAAGTTCTCTAGAAAAGAGTATATAATGTATACTTATTCAGTTGATTAGATTAATTTATATGTAAAAAAACTATTTGTATCAACACTTTTTCGTACTTTTGAGGCTTTACACTATTCAAAAAAATATGTGTAATTCTCTTAAGTTGCTCTTTAAATAAGTATCAGTGACTACTTAAAAGGGTGCCATGAAAATATCTGCCGAAATGGCAACATGGTTATCTTGAATTCAGTTATTGTCAGTGTTAAGTCAAACTATTTGGGTTTTACACTTGAGATTGTGGGTTAGGAAATGGGGAAGCTTCTTGTATAAATAGTTACTTTAAAAGCAGTTACCTATCCTTATTGAGAATCTCAAATTGCCACGAGCATCTAGCAGTTTCACCATAGCGCCTGGAGAAGTTGGTGTAGATAGCTCAAAATTTTTGCCCTGCTTAACTAATGTCAAATATTTTACAAGCTAACTACGTCCTCCAAAGTCTGAAAAGACGCTTAACTGCTTTGTAGTAATAGATGTTAGCAATTTTACCTATAAGTAGCCGATAAAAATGCAATATCGGTATTTTCTAGAGTTGACTTGTACCAAATATAAGTTACTCTTAAAGCGGATTGCGTTAATTGACCATCTACCCTGACAGAACTCTGTAAAGAGAAGATAAAGTTGAGTCATTCTTTCCGATATTTTAGGTCTGCAAACTGAATAGTTTGATACGACAGGCAAAATTTATAACGACTACCCTAAGCTAGGTAGCCAATTCATGAATATATATGTATCTATGAATTGTAATGGATAGTTTACAATACCAGTTGGTGCGAAAATCTAAAGAAAATATAAAAGCAACTCAAATAACTGTGGTGTTTGGAGGGAAAAAGTGTTTCTAAGACTAGCACAACAACATCGGCAATTTGTCCAAGACTTGGTAATGAACTTGCAAGCTTTAGCAATCGTCTTGGAGAGGCGAGGGTATCCTGCATCCTGCTATACCTGCGGAGACCAAATGAATAGTGCTTCGTTTATGGTTAGCCTGGGAGAAAACCA
The DNA here is from genome assembly GCF_000315565.1 of Mastigocladopsis repens PCC 10914. NCBI lineage: Bacteria > Bacillati > Cyanobacteriota > Cyanophyceae > Nostocales > Symphyonemataceae > Mastigocladopsis > Mastigocladopsis repens. The sequence continues at coordinate 1,194,393 of NZ_JH992901.1, forward strand.
CCTGATTCGGTTTTTAGTATCTGATTACGGGATCACTTGGACGGAAATGCGGGATGACCGCGAATTAATGAAGTTAGAGGGCGCAGAGGCAGTAAACCAGCTACAGGAACTTGCCAATATAGTCAAGCAGCATCCCATACAAACCTGTGTAGGAAATAAAACCCTCGCGAAGCGGTGTTAGAGACTAAAAAGTTAGGAGTTCAGAGTTAAAAGTTAGCAGTTAAAGAATTGTAACTAGTAACTAATAACTCGTAACTCATAACTTCAATACATTATTTCAAAGCAAATTGACATTGCTGCCATTTATATTGTGATAGTGGCGCCATAATACCTGTTGAGTATCTACAGCATCTTAACAATTGCCACCAGAGTGTCAATGCACATCAGCGAGCAAGCGAATAGAATTACAAACCATTCCCAATTAGAATAAACGGTGCCCAATAGTAGGGGTGAGTGAGGCTACCACCGATGCTTTGCTGTTGAGCTTGAGGCAAATCTCCTGTAATCAAAGCAATTTGAGCTTGTCGCAAAGCTTGAGCTTTTGTCAACTTGCCAGAGGGCAGCAACGCATAAAAAGAACTCATCATAGACTGGGTACCGCCGTCATCGACAGCCCATAACGAAGCAATAGCAGATCGAGCGCCGGTTTTTTGAATCTGGTAACCAAATCCCAAAATTTCTTCTCCGTTACCTAACTTTCCTCCCAAGCCGGTTTCACAAGCACTTAACACGACCAAATCAACACGAGGTAAAGACCAGGTAGCGACATCTCTGAGGTTGGCGCGATCGCCATTCCCAAACAAGATAAAGGAATCTTCCGGCTCACCTACAACAAACGCCGCATGGGTTGCCAGATGAACAATTGTATAATCGTCCATTTGCGGCACAGTCGTCTTGGGGCTAAAGGCATCATCTAAAATTGTTTTTGTTCCTGGGACGGTAGCTGCTAAAGTTTCCACTTCTCGCTCCGCAAAAGGCAACCCAGAAAAGGTAAGCTGACGATTAGCCACTTTGAGTTCATAACTACCTTTGGTGAAGGCAGCAGCTAAAACGCGCACATTAGATTTCCTGACAGTGTTAAAGTTAGTCAGGCTGGCTGCGGTGATGTGGTTCACACCAAAACCCTGCACGAGCCATTGTTTTCCATCATACAAAGCAGAAAGAGGAATGTAGCGCAGCTGGTCATCAGGTGCGTAAATCAGGGTTTGTGTACCTGCTTGCTTGAGGTCATTTTCTATTGGTTTGATTAACCACTCATATAACTGGCGTGCAGGTTGTTTTGCCTCTTGAGTGGGATTCTGTAAGGCTTGGCGGAAAGCAGCAATTGTTTGGTAGACTTTTTCTCGTTTGACAGCAACAGTGCGATGAATTGGCGGTGATTCAGGAGTCACCAGGATTAATTCCAAACTGTCTTTTAAAACTAGTGGGTAGAGCAGTACAGATTTTTCTGGCAATCGTGCTAAATTATCCCGAATCGCATTGAGACTTTCAAGATCCAAATTTTGCTGCCTTGCTGTGCGGCTGATTTGATCCACCTGTGCTGTCACTACGGCAGTTGAGATAAAATCATAGAATTCATCCAGAATTTTCTGCTGAGTCGCCACCAATTCCTCAATCCGCTTTTTCTGTTGGGGTGTTCGCTTTTGGGGAGGAATCTGGCGCAGTGTTTCCAGTTCTTTACCTAGTGCAACGGCATCACCCAAGGTTTTTTCCATCTTCTGTTTAATTTGTCGTTCTGCTGGCACCACCTCAATACCTTTGGCAGTCTGTTCATTACCCTGGACGTTATGGAGATACTCTTCGAGTTCTTCCACTTTGACTAAATCCATAATCCGTATCGCTTCCTGGATACGCTTGCCCTTGAGTAATGCTTCACCTAAAGTGCGGTATGTCTGAGCAACACTCAGGTTGTAAGCATCTATTTGCGGTACAGAAAACGCTGCTGGGTTGAGACGAACTTTCTCACGATTGATAACGCAATGCTTGTAGAAGAAAATTGCTAACTCGGGTTTTTGAAGCCGCTCAAATAAGTAACCCAAATTGCTGTAGGTTTTGCCTAAGGCAATATGAGCTTGCCCTGGAGTTTTTTCGTTAACCTGAAGTTCTTTGTTAAGACTTAAAGCTTGCAGATAATATTTCAGTGCTTGCGAATATCGGCCTTGATTTTGGTAAACTCTACCAATGTTGTTCAACGTTGCAGCATTCACAGAGCGTTCCTCATTTTCTTGGCTCATGGCTAACGCCTTTTCTAATGTCTGCAATGCTTCTGCAAACTGACCTTGCTCAGAGAGTTTAATACCCTCTTGGTTTAGCCGCCTGACCTGAGATTGACTATTGTTTTGGGGTAAAACCTGAGCAGTTTTTCTCGAATTTGGCTGCGATGTTGCATTTGCATTCACCAGACGAGTTCCTGGGAATGCCATTCCAGAACTCAGAGAAATCAGCACCGTGACAAGAACAACACTGAAATAGCGATTAGGAACGTGCATAAAAAACCTCCCTATAGAACGCAAGTGAGGGAGCTAAATGAAGAAATTGCACAAAACGTCTAACTTTATGCTATTCCAGATTTGGAAAATCTCTCTTTAGTTGCAAAAAACCTTTATATGTCAGAGGAAAAATCACAACAACCACAACTTCCACCAACCAGTGCCATTGACACTCCAGCAAGCAGTTCCTTGGAAAATTGGTTTGAATATCTTATAAGAGTCAACCCGCATCATACAGACTATGCAGGCATTGTCTGGCACGGTTCCTACATAGCTTGGTTAGAAGAAGCGCGGGTGGAATGCTTGCGAGCCATTGGTATCGAATACGCTGATCTGGTAGCTTTGGGCTGTGATTTACCTGTTGTAGAACTCTCAATACGCTATCACCGTCCTCTTCAGTTGGGTATGGCAGCGGTGGTAAAAACGCGCATGGCTGAGGTAACTGGCGTCCGCATTAACTGGGGTTATACAATTGAATCACCAGATAGGCAAGACTTATATGTCACTGCTAAGGTGACTTTAGTGGCATTAGATCGTGAAAGAGGCAAGGTGATGCGTCAGTTGCCTACAACTGTCAAGGATGCTTTGGCACGGCTTTCAGAGTCAACAAATAAGTAATGCTTAGATAGTTAGTTGTTAGTAGTTAGTCGTTAGTGGGATTTTTTGACAACTAACAATTAACAACTAACAACTAACACTCTAAAAACAGAATGATATTACCTAATCCTAACGACAGGAGATACAGTTTGAACTGACTGTATTATTTGATGCCAAATATCTTTAGGACTAATCCCCAAACCAGCATCCAATAAAACAATAGTAGTGGCAGTAATAAACGCTGTTTTCCTTGTCGTTTTCACTATTTTTACTAATAGTAAAAAGACAATCCAAGACACTATCAGAGTGGCAAACATAGATACACCTCTTTCAACAGAATCTTACCAATGAAGGCTCTCTTTACAAATTCAGTAGTACTGAGTGTTGAGGAACCACTGTGTTGTAGAGCGTAAGCTCCAGGAGGGTTAGCCCGCTCTCGGGCGCGACTGGTGAGTCCAGTCCTATTGGCGTAAGCGCAAGCGCACGCCTTACGGCGAATGCGTAGCGTCTGGCAGGAGGAGATAGCAAGTGGCGTTCCTGAGTGGAACTCCACAACTAAAGTCAAGGGATTGAGCAAGGAAGAAAAATTTTTTTCTCCATAACTAAAGTCCGCAGCATAGGATTAATTTGCTGCTCAAAGAGTGCAAATGTGCAACGTTAAACTCAGTACTCGGCAACACCAGTCATGTCAACAGAGGACACCTTCGCAAGCGAAAAGCTCCTCATTGCTCAGCGCTGTTTTGGTGAGAATGTTTAGTTTACTTCAACTTTTTCCTGTAATTGTTCTGCGCTCACTATACAATAAAACAATTTTAAAATTGATATTTTGTACATTTTTCTTTAGACGTAAATTAAAATTTAATTTACGAATTCCTATATATATTTAATTTCCTAATTTATAGATTTTTTTTTATACAGTCGCTAGACAAGTTCTGCTAAAGGGAAAACATAGCAATTAGCGCTATTTGGTATGCCGGAAAATTAGACTTTTTCATGTTGCTTTAGTTGAAAAAGATACCCTACCACTGTAGTAACCTGTCGCGTCCACAATTTGCACTTTTTGTAACCTGAAGTCCTTACAGTAAAGCTTTTAGGACTTACGCATTGACAGAAACCATCAATTATGAAGTTGTAAATTTCAGGCTTTAAAGTTAGATTTGTCTACTTTAACAAGCGATGAACTATTTGTTTTAGGGCGATCATCAATAGTCTGAAACGCCCAAATCTCGTTTTACATAGGATGGTCAATTTGTACAGTGCGTAAGTCCTAGCTTTTTACCAGTAAATTTGTATAAAACAGATGAATTAGTAAGAAGTGACTTCAAGCTCACGTAGCTGAATTGAGATGACATTAGATGAGTTCAAAAGGGGAATATACTGAATCTCTCATTACGTAGTTCTACGGCAGAACAAGTTATCCCTGAATTGCTAATTAGTAAAACACATAATAGACAATAGCCTATATATTTGTCTTCTTATACTTTGCAATAAAGTAAAAATTACGAATCAAAATAATTTAGCGTTCAGCAGTAAGCTGAACGCTGAACAGAGACGCAATAAAAATCTACCGTTACTAGTACTGGTTTATCGCAACGATATTATACGTGAACAAGTTTCAAGCTTTTCAGTTACTTTTAAAACTTCCTGTCTTGCCCATGTATCTGCTACCACAATGTCATCTAAAGAAGGATTTGAACGGTTATCGTTTGCGTGGCGATCACACACCGATTCGATACACCGAGGAATATCTAAAAACTGAATTTTTTCTTCTAAAAACAAAGCCACGGCTTGCTCATTAGCTGCATTTAATACAGCAGGCATGGAACCACCCGCTCTCAGCGCTGCATAAGCTAATTTCATGCAAGGATACTTCTGATGATCTGGTTCACGGAAGGTTAAACTGCCAATTTTTACTAAATCTAGCCGTTCCCAATTGGTGTAAATGCGATCAGGCCAAGATAAAGCATACAGTAAGGGTAAGCGCATATCAGGCCAACCGAGTTGGGCGAGAACCGAGGTATCTTGCAATTCAATCAGCGAATGAATAATACTTTGGGGATGAATGACAATCTCGATATTCTCGTAATCCAACCCAAAGAGGAAGTGTGCCTCAATCACTTCCAAACCCTTATTCATTAAAGTGGCAGAGTCAACAGTGATTTTACGCCCCATCGACCAGTTTGGATGCTTCAGGGCATCAGCGACTGTGACCTCTGCTAACTTTTCTACTGTCCAATCACGGAAAGCACCACCGGAGGCGGTCAGTAAAATACGGCGTAAACCTCCAGATGGGACACCTTGTAGACATTGAAATATAGCAGAATGTTCAGAATCGGCCGGGAGTAATTTTACACCGTATTTTTCGATAAGTGGTAAAACAACAGGACCCCCAGCAATTAAGGTTTCCTTGTTCGCTAAGGCGATATCTTTACCAGCTTCAATAGCTGCAATAGTAGGTAACAAACCAGCGCAACCAACGATACCCGTAACAACGGTTTCGGCATCTCCGTAGCGGGCAACTTCAATGACTCCAGCCTCGCCAGCAAGTAGAATCGGCTGGGGAGTAACGTCTTTGATTGCTTCTTTAAGTGCTGGTAACTTTTCCTCTGTGCAAATAGCTGCTATGGTTGGTCGAAACTGCCGAATCTGAGAAGCCAACAATTCTACATTGTTCCCAGCTGCTAACCCCACAATCCGAAATTGCTCGGGGTACTGAGCCACAATGTCTAAAGTTTGAGTACCGATAGAACCAGTGGAACCAAGAAGAGTTATTGCTTTCACAATTGTTTAACAATTAACAGACAACATTAATATAAATTGCTTAGGATGCACAAATAAGCGGCTAGGCATCTAAATTTACTCGTAGAGGCTGATAGGGTAGAGAGCAAAGCCAGTATTGGGGAGAGGAATTGAGCAATTTTCTCCAAAAATGAAGATATGCAAAGGGCAATAAGATGTGGGAATATAAATAAATTTCTGTTCGCGTAGCGTACCCGTAGGGCATATTTTGAATTGATTTCCCCTACAGACCTCTCCAAGTCAATTTTCATTTGCCAAAAAATGTGTATATAAACACTATATGGTTAAATATAATTGCCTAGGATAATATCAATATCAGCTAAATTCTAACCACTGATAGTAAATAGCTGAAAACTTACTCAAATCTGTTTATTTTCTAGTGGTTTCTTATTGTGGTGGAGGAGTTTAATGTACCAAATATTACTAGTAAATTGCCGACTCACAGCCATAGGTACATGGATACATAGAGGAGTTTGAACAACACTCAAGCTTATGGCTGAAATTCAAATATTTATCAGAAAAGTTGTATGGAAAAATGATTTTCTTTTCCCTGGGGCAATTTGGCTTGTTAGCCGATTATTAATCTGGACTGCTATGATGCTGGTTGCTCCACACCTGAGCGCATCATCAAACGGGATTGCCCCTCAATTTGGCTGGGAGGTGTTTGATGGATGGGATAGTATACATTATCACGCGATCGCAACATCCGGTTACGAATTTGCCAATGATGGGAAACAACACAATCTTGCATTTTTTCCCCTATTCCCCTTAGTCATTCGGGTTTTCATGAGCCTTGGTTTGCCATTTGAAGTAGCAGGTACGCTCATAAATAACTTGGCATTTTTTGCAGCGCTTTACTGTATCTACTTTTGGGTAGAGGAGCATTATGGCCCAAAGGAGGCGCGTTGGACAACATCTGTAGTGGCTTGGTGTCCGTTGTCCATGTTCGGTACAGTCATTTACACCGAGGGGCTATATTTACTCTTGAGTACAGCGGCTTTGCGCGCCTTTGATAAACAGCAATATCGGTGGACTATCCTTTGGGGTGCAATGGCAACGGCAACACGTCCCACGGGATTGGCACTTATACCTGCATTTTTGTTAGCAGCATGGAAACAGCGCCGACCCTTTATTGCGTATGTTGCTGGGTTTGCCACTGCAATTGGAGTGCTTCTGTTTAGCCTGTACTGTGCAATTCAATTTGGTGACGCCTTTGGATTTATTCATGCACAACGGGGATGGCGACCCTCATTTGGGTTTGATTGGCAAGGTTGGTTGGATATGCTGCTGCAAATTACTATCGGCACATCTTATCAGCATCTTGGGATGAAAAACTCCTTGCAGCCCCTGCTTTTTGGCCTTGTTGTTAGCTATGGTTACTGTTTATGGCGCTTCCGCAAGCATCTTAGTTCTCTCGTTGTCTACGGGTTCTATAGTTTAATCTTGTTTTCGTTGATACTGGCAGATGATTGGTTTATCTATAACTTACTTAACGCAGTTATGGTCTTGGGTGGCAGTTATATGTTATGGCAACTACGCACTCAATTAACCCCAGTCACTGTTGTCTATGGCTTGTGTGGGATCAGTTTACTGCTTGCCTCTGGAGGCACAATTTCCTTGGGTCGTCTGGCTTACGGTATTGTGTCACTCAGCGTAGCTTTTGGTGTGTTCCTGTCTCGCCATCCTCGTCAAGGATACCTAAGTCTGGGCGTGTTTGCTATGTTACTTGCCAGACTGGCTCTTAAATTTGCCCAAGAACTTTGGGTAGGGTAATTGAATGCGTGGTAACTAACAGGCAGAAATTGGACACAGATGGTTAATTGCAACCCCGCAACCCAATCAAGCGTCAACTAAATAATCGATCATAGACCTGTTGCGGAATGTGAGTTCCATCTGTGTCCATCTGTGTCCATCTGTGGTTAATTACTCTTTTTTTTGGACTTTTGCAAGAAGTCTAATACCTGACGTTATTAAATATCAGCGAAATTTAAATAGCAGTGAAAAAATCGACTGTCAATATTGGTACTGTTGTTTGGATGAGTGGCATAAGTGCCCTAATTCTACTGGGGTGCAGTAGTTTACGACATACCCTGTTTCAGTCGGGGGTTCTCGACTTGGGAATTTACGACCAAGTCGTTTACCTTATTAGCCAAGGAAAGCCACCTATTTCTTCTTTTTTGGGCTTTCATCACATGGGCAATCATGCTGCTTGGGCTGTCTATCCATTAGCTTTACTGTACAAGATTCACCCAAGTCCTTACTGGTTATTAGCTGTCCAAGCAGTAACATTAGCTTTGGGTGCATTGCCTACCTGGTTTATTGCCCTTAACGCAGGGCTGAAGGAAAGCCAAGCAATCACAATAGCAGCAGTTTACTTGCTGTACCCACTGGTTTTTAATGTCAACCTGTTTGAATTCCACCCAGAAGTGATGGCTGTCCCCGTCTTTCTAGGAGTCGTGTTAGCAGCGCGCTTAGATCAGGTGGTTTGGTTTTGTGTAGGGGTTGTCTTTATTTTAGGCTGTAAAGCAGTGTTATCACTGACAGTGGCGGCGATGGGGGTCTGGCTGTTGGTGTTTGAAAGACGCCGTTTTTGCGGTATATTCGCGCTCATTGTCGGTGTTGGCTGGTTTTTGATTGCGACTCAAATAATTATTCCCCATTACAGCAATCATGAGGTGGCTGCTGTAGCACGTTATACTTACTTAGGTGACTCAACTTTAGAAATTGCTAGAAATCTAGCGCTGAAACCAGGATTAGTACTGGGGAGAGTCTTTTCACTAGATTCCCTAGAATATTTGGCATTGTTAGTTGCACCTGTTATTTGGGGACTTGCACCAAGACATCTCACTCCTTTGGTGAGTGCTATTCCTGCCTTGGTTTTGAATATTCTTTCAGATAAACAGGCACAACGAGATTTAATCCACCAGTATTCTTTGCCGATCCTGCCCTTTTTGATATTAGCGGTTATTTCTAGTCTAGCTGCGGGTTCGGGATGGCTTCGTACCAGACGGGCAATTATCCTATGGACATTAGTGGCTTTCATGGTGCTTGCAAAGTATGGATACATTTGGTCGCGGTATTTCAGATCCGTAGATAATTGGCAAGCAACACAGCAAGCGATCGCGCAAGTTCACACCCAAGGCGCTGTTTTGACAACCCATAGTATCGCCCCCCATTTATCGCACCGACCTACTATCCACTTTGTAGATGATATAACTGGTCCACCCTCTGGTATCGGACGATATGAGTATATACTGCTCAATGTGCGCCACCCAGACGGTACTCGTAATCCAGAGTTTGCTGCTAACTTAGTCAATCAATTGAAAAAGAACCAATTTTTTCAACTGGGCTACCAGCGTGACGACGTTTATTTATTTGTGAAAAAGTCAAAAGCAACTTGAGTATGCCCAAACTGAAAAATTTTCTCTTTCACCTGCTCATTATTTTTCTTATTGCTGGCTTTTTACTTGCAATTAGGTTCAAGCCAATCACCCAAACTTTTGAACTTGATTACGATGAAGGTCTGAATTTGATAAAAACTCTTCTTTATTCGCAAGGGTTTTCTCTTTATACTCAAATTTGGAACGACCAACCACCCCTTTTCACAGTCCTGTTATCACAATGGTTTACTTTGTTTGGGGAGTCAGTCTTTGCTGCACGCTTTCTAGTCATGCTGTTTTCAGCACTATTGCTATGGTGCTTTTTTCAAATCATCCGTCGTGACCTGGGAATTCTACCAGCGCTAGTAGCCACACTTTTACTATTCACTTCTTGGTTATACATTCGACTTAGCATTTCTGTGATGATTGGTATTCCATCACTTTCACTAGCAATGCTTTCTATTTATTTTCTCACTCTCTATAAAGAACGTTTTCACAACTCTTTTATTATTTTATCTGGCGGCTTACTGGCACTCTCGTTACAAACCAAACTATTTACTATCATTCTTCTACCTTTGATACTCTTTTCTATTTTAAATTTCAACCTCAAAGCAATTCAGCAAAAAAAACTTTGGTTTAATCCTTTTGTGCTTTGGCTAGGGACTCTTAGTGTTATTTATATAATAATTGGCTTATCATATCAACAATTTTCAAACTTTGACCAACTCTTACAATCTCACTTGAATCAACCGATAGAAAAAGAATTGGTTAATTTTAATAATATTAATTATCTACCTCGTATGATGAGTCAAGATTATGACTATATATTTTTAGCGCTAATCGGCATATTGGCAATCTTTTTAAAAAAACGAAGAGAAGGGCTTTTTCCCTTAACCTGGTTAGGAACATCTCTACTATTTATTCTCAACCATAAACCAATTTGGTACCACCACTACCCTTTACTTGCTATTCCTATATGCTGGTTGGCTGGTTATGGAGTTGCTTTATTACTTGATTTGCTCTCGAAAAATTTCAAATCAGCAAACATCAAAAAACTCATCTTTCCTAGCTTGGCAGTCGTCCTTTTTATTGTCTTAGTGGTTGCAACTCCTGCAAATCCAAAAGGCAGACCCCCTAACAAGTTGGAAGCCATGCAACTTGTTTTAAAATACAAAGATTCTACCCATTGGGTATTTACAGATCGCCCCATCTACGCTTTTTATGCTGGTTTACGCGTTCCTCCAGAAATTGCAGTGATGTCCTATAAACGACTGCACTCAAGAGATTTGACATCAAAAGAACTACTTGCTGTTTTACAGAAATATCGTCCTGAGCAAATTGTCCTTGCTAGGTGGACTGGACAAATCAAGAGTGATAGCCAACTTATAGCTTATATCAATAAAAATTACTCAAAAACTTATACAGATGAAAAAGGTATTACAGAACATTACATATTATCAGCCCTGAAGATGTAGGAGGATCCTCAAAGGAACAAGTCGCTATCAACACTCAAGCTTATGGCTAAAGGTCTAATATCTGCAAGCAAAGTTTTATGGACCAATCCCTTACTGTTTCCAGCAACGATGTGGCTTGTCAGTCGATTATTCATCTGGACTGCCATGTTGCTGGTTGCTCCCAACCTCCCAGCGCCACCGGGAGGTATTGCCCCTAAATTTGGTTGGGAGGTATTTGATGCATGGGATAGTGTACATTACCACTCAATAGCAACTTCCGGATATGAATTTGCCAATGATGGCAAAGGACACAACCTTGCCTTTTTTCCTCTGTTCCCTTTAATCGTTCGGGGTTTTATGAGCCTAGGCTTGCCATTTGAAGTGGCAGGTACGCTCGTGAGCAGCCTAGCATTTTTGGCGGCGCTTTACTGTCTCTACTTTTGGGTAGAGGACCATCATGGCAAACCAGCAGCGCGATGGACAACAGCAGTCGTGGCTTGGTGTCCGTTGTCGATGTTTGGCACTGTCATTTACACCGAGGGACTCTATTTATTGTTGAGTACGGCTGCTTTGCAAGCTTTTGATAAACAACAATATGGCTGGACTGTCCTTTGGGGTGCGATGGCAACAGCAACACGTCCCACAGGATTAGCGCTGATCCCTGCATTTTTGTTAGCAGCTTGGAAACAGCGTAGACCCTTGATTGCCTACATTGCTGGTTTTGGCACTGCAATTGGAGTGCTTCTGTTTACCCTGTACTGTGCAATTCATTTTGGCGATCCTTTGGGGTTTATCCATGCACAACGGGGATGGCGATCCTCACTGGGGTTTGATTGGCAGGCTTGGTGGAAAATGTTGATGCAAATAGCAATTGGCACATGGAATTGGAAGCATGGCTCGATTAAAGACCCTCTGCATCCTCTATGTTTTGTAATGATTCTTGGCATCGGCTACTGCTTATGGCACTTCCGCCAAAAGTTAGGTTCACAAAAAGTGGACTACGGCTTTGCTGCTTTAGTCTTTCTTTTGTGGATACTGGCTGGCGATCCTTTTATTAACACAGCCACTGTCTTTGGCAGTGCTTACCTGTTATGGAAATTACCTACTCAACTGACTCCAGTTGCTGTTTTCTATGGCTTTTGCGGTCTTGCTTTACTGCTAGCATCCGGAGGAACTTGGTCATTGAGTCGTCTTGTTTACGGCATTGCATCAGCGAGCGTAGCACTAGGAGTGTTGTTATCCCACCATCCTCGTTGGGGATACATAACTCTGTTTTTCTTCGCCATTATACTTGCCAGCTTCTCTATTCGATTCGCCCAAGAACTTTGGGTAGGGTAAAAGTTTAGTACCGCTGCTTTGGAAGTCAAAAGTCAAACTGTCTCCAAGCTGGATTTGTCACCTTTTCCCGCACCCTCTTGACAAAAGTGCATTTACTCTAACCTCTCACGAGTGCTTTGTAGCATCTTGACACCTTGCAATGACAGCACTACATCGTGGCTTAATTTGGCAGAGTAAACACTATCTGTCTATCTGTTTGTCTATGATCAAGCTTCTACGAAGATTGAATTGTTCTCAACTTTAACTCTATAGGTTTCCGTACGCTTCGTCGGAAACTTCAGAAACAGCAACTTCGCTTTATCAACTGCTTCCCCCGTGGCGAGATCAAAAGCAGCATTGTGTTTCGGACATATTACTTTAGAATCAACAATTTTGCCAGCGCATAGATCAGCACCCGCATGGGGACAAAATCGCTGCATTGCAAAAATTTGTCCGCCAACATTTACAAGCAATATTTCCTTGCTTTCGACGACGATCGCTTTCATTTTGCCAGGTTGAACGTCTGCGACGGATGCAACATAGACATAGTTCATGGTCTTGATTCTCTCTAATGGTGTAAAACTGCAAGGTTACTTCGTGATCGACAATTGATGTCTACAATTTGATTGCCTGTTTAAAGTAGGCAGTGAGATGGTTTAAAGAACAATCTGGAGAGAGAAGTGCGATGTAGTGGTCGGGTCGCAACAACACCTGAAAAGATTGTTTACTGCCAAAAATCTCAACCGCTCTTGGATAAAGTGGAACGACATGAAGCTCAACGCAATCTGCATATTCAGCATCGAGTTTCAAACTGCTATTGTCATGTTGTCCGTCAGAGAAGATCAGTAAATGAAATTTGGGGGCACGAAGTTGATTGTAGATATTCTCGCCCTCGATTAAAAAGTAGGGCATTCGATCGCCCGCTTTCACCTCAAATTTGGATCTCTGCTGATGCTGGCTTAAAGAGCTACCCTCATAGTTCAATGCAATTTGAGAAACAACCGGAAACAAAAACTCTTTAGCAGGGCTAAACTGGCTGACTAGGCTTGCCAGTGTGGGCAAAATGTTACCCCGGAAGAAGCGCAAATACCAGCGATCGCTGGCTGCCACATCAAAGAACTGATCGGTTGTTTGCAGTAGCCGTATCGCATTTGCCACTCGTTCTTCACTGTACGTCTCAAGCAGCGAATTCTGTGCCTTTCCTTGGAGTACAAATGCCAGCTTCCAAGCCAAATTATAAGCATCTTGAATGCCTGTATTCATTCCCTGACCACCTGCAGGAGTGTGAATGTGAGCCGCATCTCCCGCTAAAAAACACCTCCCTGACGAGAACGTTTCTGCCCGCCGCGTATGGACTTTGTAAGACGAGAACCAATGCACCTTCGTAATGTCCATTGAGACTTGGGTGAGTCGTTTTACTTTTGCCTCGATCGCATCAAATAGAATCTCCTGATCGAGCTGGCTTTCGTATTCTGGTAAATTGCCAATCAATCGCCAACGGTTGTCACCTTGCATGGGCACAATCAACACAAAGGAATCTTCACCCATCACTGCATTAAAGGCATTCCTATCCCCTGGAAATTCCATTTGCACATCTGCAACATAAAACAATCGCGGCTGAGTTGACCCACAAAAATTCAAACCTAAAGCGTGTCGAGTCGGACTGCTTGCACCATCACAGCCAACGAGATAAGCAGCTTTGATCGTTTGTATCTCACCGCTTTTGGTTCTAACAACTGCGTTCACTCCATTGGCATCTTGCGTTAAACTTTCCAGCTCGGTCTGCCACTGAACAGATTGCCCGTGTTGCTGGAGATAGTCATAAAGCAGACGCTCATTTTTACTCTGCTCAAAAATCAGGAGGAATGGAAACGGGCTAAACTGTCCACCAAAATCCGAAAAATCGAGGCGAGTGCTAACTTTGCCATCATGCGTCAAAACCCCTTTCTGCAACCGTTCGCCCCCTGCAACTGCTTTCTCTGCCAACCCGATTTGATCATAAATTTCCAAAGTTCGAGCATGCACGACCAACGCTTTAGATAGCTCAGTCACTCCTTCCTTCGGGTCGAAAATCACAAAATTTATGTTGTAACGCATCAACTGTATCGCCAGAGAAAGTCCCGTGGGACCAGCGCCGACAATAATTACATCCGTTGTGAGTGTTGTTTCCATAGTTTTCACCTGCTTATTGAGCGCTAATGCCATGCAACAATTGATCGACTAAGGTTTCCCATGAACGGTTGGGTAACCGAGCTACATGAGTTGTAAATACGGTTCCCAGCAGCATTCTGGCGGTGAGTGTTGTATCGTGCGATCGCAACTCACCAAACTGAATACGGGTTTCCAAATATGCTGCCAATGCCTTAACACCTTCCCCGACAATGGCTTGAAGACAGTCAGCAACTTCCGGGTTGCTCTGGCTTTCCCGCACCATCAGTCGAAAGAGCGGTTCTTTGCGATCAAGCATTGCCGAAAAACTATCTGCTATGTGCCTGAGAACGTAAGCAGCCTCTTGCTCGTGCTCTACTTCTAGCAATGCCCGCAGTTCTGGTAAAAAGCTATGCCGCTCCCAAACGGCTCTAAGAACTTCGCTTTTGCTAGGAAAGTAGTGATACAACAATCCTGCAGCAACCCCTGCTGCTGTAGAGATCTGCTTAATGCTCGTGGCATCGTATCCCTTCTGGGCAAACAACTCCAGCGCTGTATCAACGAGGTGATCGCGCTGCGCTGCTGCCTGTTGTTGTCGTAGATTCTTCACTTGCAAAAAGTTGATTGAACGCTCACTCAATGAAATTCTAGCGCAACTTCTCTGAGTGAGGGAAGAGGATGCAAAAGTTTATCAATTGCTCAATCCTCAACTACTGCTCCAAACCCCTGTCTCAACCACTCGTGAGAGGTTAGAGTAAATGCACTTTTGTCAAGAGGGTGCGGGAAAAGGCGACAAATCCAGCTTGGAGACAGGCTTTCGGAGATATTTAACCACGCCTAAGTCTTGATTCTCTGAGGCAGCAAAGTATTTAACTGGGTCATCAGCTTTACCTTTGTCATAAGCAACGCTGAAATGGTACAGACCGCGATAAATCATCTCTAGAGAAATAATGATAATCAAAAAGAGGGGGTTTAATACTTTTGACTTTTGACTTTTGATTTTTGATTTACCCCTCGTGAGGCGCTCTCAAGCAAAATCAAGTACTTGGAGCAAAGTTGTTTAAGTTTATTTCAACTTAACTTCATAGTATCTTTAAAATACAAAATTTTCTGTGTCTATGAAAATTATTTATTTATTAGTGTTATAGTAACGCACATTATTGAAAAATAATATGCTTTAATAAAAGCAAATTATTTCATAATTAAACCCGATAAATTCATGAAATCTTTAATAAATTCCGTATTTGTACTGAAAACATATATATTTAATTCGAATAAGAATGATGTAATAACCGTAATAAAGTTGTGGTTATAAATTCAACGCTAAAGCTACCAAATAATTCAAAATAACCTGTAGGTTCTATAGCTGAAACAGTAGCACCAAAAGAAATGTTACATCAAAAACTCAGCATGGTTTAGCTGAGGAAAGCATTGTTATTGGTAAACTCTGCGTTCCAGAAAAAGTTACCTTTGACAATATGAAACTCTATTGAGATGGATTACGTCTACTACTTAGGCTTGGGCTAATAGCAATAAAAAATCAGTTAAAAATTTAACTGATTTTTTCAGATTCAAATAGTGTTTAGTTGTAGGATATCCACTGGCATTTATGCAAATCAAATTTCAAATAAAACAACACAAAACATGGTTTATGCCAATGATTTATTCGACTTCCAACTATTACTACCTATGTTAGTTTAGAGCTTAGTAATCTTGGTTTTATTTAAACCTATATTATTTATCAGCTTATTTTTTTTATTTCTGTTAATCTGTATTCAAATTTTCAGGATTACCAGAAAGCGCCTGAGTATCTAATATCTAGTATCGAGAGAAATTGTGCTACAGCACACCGTCAGATACATAACTCATGATTCCACCTTAAGGAGCTTTGACGTGGAAACGAATAAGTCGTATGTTTGGTCGCATGGAATATTGATTGCCCTGGTGGGCTTTTGTGCCAGTTTAAGCATTGGTTTAGTAATGCCCATAAACCCAAATGCTTCAGAAGCTCAGACAAAACCAGCTATAAATGTAAAGGATACAGCAGCCAAAGTAGGAACTCAACAGCGCATTGAAAAATTCAAGGCTGCAATGCTGACAAGTTGGCAGCAACAAGCAAAAACAAAGGGGTTTTCCTATACTGTACCGTCGCGCTTTCAAGGTGCAATTATTGAGAATGCAAAACTGACGAAAGGGGAGAAAGTTATTGCTCTCACCTTCGATGATGGTCCTTGGGGTGAGTCAACCACAGAGGTTCTAGATATCTTGAAAAAAAATAATATAAAAGCTACATTCTTTGTCGTCGGACAGATGCTAAAGAATCACCCAGACTTAGGAAAACGCATCGTCGCAGAAGGTCACGTCATTGGCAACCATACTTGGCATCATTGGTATCACTACTTTAATCCACAGGCAGCGGCATTTGAAATTGATAGCACGACAAACTTAATCTATCAACTTACAGGTGCGAAAACAACTTTGTTTAGACCCCCTGGTGGAATAATGCATAATGGATTATCTGCTTATGCTAAGAGCAGAAACTATACTGTTGTCATGTGGTCTGCTGACTCCATAGACTACAGCCGCCCTGCTGTACCTAGGTTAATTCATAACATAATGAAAGATTCAAAACCCGGTGGAATTGTGTTAATGCATGATGGTGGTGGAAATCGTGCCAAAACTGTGCAAGCTTTGCCACAGATTATTAGTAATTTTAGAAAGCAAGGCTATCGCTTTGTTACTATTCCAGAACTATTAGAAATAGAAGACCAAGAACTACAGTTGGCGGCAGTCAAGAAAAAGCAATAGCTATTAGTTATTAGTCATTAATAATTATTAATTACTAAAATCTAAAACTAGTACATAATTCAATACGGTTCAGTTAAGATTGATGTATAAAAAATCACGTGTGTAGAGACGCGCCATGGCGCGTCTCTACATTGTTTTCCTGATAAGGATTCTGGTCTTATCTGAACGGTATTGGTACATAATTCTGTTAACTAATAATCATTAAACAAGAGTCCAAAAGTCAATTGCTATGAAAATAAAACCACAGATAAACACAGATAAACACAGATAATTTATCTGTGTCCATCTGTGGTTCTAAATATTAAATACAGACTTTTGCAAGAAGTCTAATAACTAACAAGCTGTTTTTCCTCCGCAGCTTGGGGATTTGCTTGTGGACTATCAGCCTCAGAAGGCGGAACCAATTGCCAGAACTTGGGTAAGAATTCTTGCCAGTTCTCTAAAATCATCTTCGCTTTTTGTGAATTGGTGCGTTCAGCAGAAGCTCTGATTAATTCTTGCAGTTGCTTCTCACCAGCTGAGGTTATGACTCGCTGGAGTTTGACAATTTCTCGGTTGACTAACTCAGGGAACATCCCATCTTCATCTAAGAAGTATGCCAGTCCGCCAGTCATGCCGGCTGCGACGTTGCGTCCTACCTTCCCCAAAACAACAACCACGCCACCAGTCATGTACTCGCAGCAGTGATCCCCAGCACCCTCAATCACCGCTGTCCCTTTGGAGTTACGCACAGCAAAGCGTTCTCCGGCTAAACCTTGAGCAAACAAGATGCCACCAGTAGCACCGTAGAGGCAGGTATTGCCAATGATCACGTTTTGTGCAGGGTTATATGTGGCATTTACTGGGGGCTTGATGATGATTTCACCACCATTCATCCCCTTACCAACATAGTCGTTTGCCTCCCCTTCAAGGGTGAGAATCATGCCGGGAAGATTGAAGGCACCAAAGCTTTGTCCGACGCTTCCTTTAAAGTTGAGGTTAATTTGCCCTTCAAAGCCATTGTCACCATATTGGGAAGCAATCACACCTGCTAACCGTGCGCCAATAGTTCTGTCGGTGTTGACTACCGCCAATGTTTTGGTGACAGCAGACTGGTTGCGGATGGCAGCTTGAATGTCGGGATCAGCAACTAACTGGTCATCCAAAACCACGCCGTTGCTGTGAACTTCTTCATGCACCAACCAACTGCGGTTTTCTTTTGTCTCTGGTAACTGAAGCAAGCAGTCCAGGTTCAGCGCTTGCGTCTTTGTGATATGTGCGTCTTCTCTAAGCTTCATTAAATCGGCTCGTCCAACGACTTCTGACAAGGAACGGTAGCCAAGCCTTGCTAGAAGACTACGGACTTCTTGGGCAATAAAGTAGAAGAAGTTGACAACATCTTCTGGCTTTCCACTAAACCGCTCTCGCAGTTCTTCTTTCTGGGTAGCAACACCTACAGGACAGGTGTTCATATGACAGACTCGTGCCATGATACACCCTTCGGCAATCATGGCAATGGAACCAAAACCAAATTCTTCTGCGCCCATCAATGCGCCCATCAGCACATCCCAACCAGTCTTTAAGCCACCATCTACGCGCAAAATCACGCGATCGCGCAGGCTATTTTCCATCAACACGCGATGCACTTCAGTTAAACCGAGTTCCCAGGGTGAACCCGCGTGTTTTATAGAACTCAGTGGGGAAGCTCCTGTACCGCCATCATGACCGGAAACTTGGATGATATCGGCGTTAGCTTTTGCCACACCAGCGGCGATCGTCCCGATACCGATTTCTGCGACCAACTTCACCGAAACTTGAGCTTTCGGGTTAATTTGGTGCAAGTCAAAGATTAACTGCGCTAGGTCTTCAATCGAATAGATATCGTGGTGTGGTGGTGGTGAAATCAGCGTCACACCAGGCTTAGAACGCCGCAACATGGCAATGTATGGGCTGACCTTTGGTCCTGGTAGCTGTCCACCTTCCCCTGGTTTTGCACCTTGGGCGATTTTGATTTCAATTTGTTTGGCGCTCATTAGGTACTCTGGTGTCACACCAAAGCGTCCCGATGCGACTTGCTTAATCGAGCTGGAAGCCGTATCGCCGTTTTGTAATCCTTTTAAGTGCGGTAGGGTTGGTGAGTGACCTGTCTCGTCTACATCATCCAAGCGTGGGAAACGCACTGGATCTTCACCACCTTCCCCAGAATTGGATTTACCACCAAGACGATTCATGGCGATGGCCAAAGTTTCATGAGCTTCCCGTGATAACGCTCCCAGTGACATTCCACCAGTACAAAAGCGCTTGACAATCTCACTCACCGACTCAACTTCTTCAATCGAAATAGGTGAGCGATCGCTTTGGAAATCCAGCAAGTCACGCAACGCCGTGACTGGTCTATTTTCCAGGTGCTTCTTATAAACTTCGTAGTGGTCGTAGTTTGTGCCAGCGACTGCTTTGTGCAGCGCCTTTGCCAGTTCTGGGCTATTCATGTGATACTCGCCGCCACGACGGTACTGGACAAACCCGTAATTTTCTAGCTTCTTGGTTGCCAGATCCGGGAAAGCCTTACTATGGAAAGCCAGCACTTCTTGCGCCAGTTCTGTGACACTAAGACCACCGATGCGAGAAGTTGTGCCATAAAATCCCAGCTCTAATAAATCCTGACCAATACCAATTGCCTCAAAGATTTGCGCTGCTTGATAACTGGAGAGCAAGGAAATCCCCATCTTGGAGAGAATCTTCAGCAAACCCCCCTCTACTGCCTTGCGATAGTTGGCGAAAGCTTGCTCCAAGCTAATGGCAGTGATTTTACCCCGCTCCATAAACTGTTGGGTCTTGGGGTCAAGCCACCAATCACGTACGCTATCCAAAGCCAAATACGGGCAAATAGCAGCTGCACCATACCCAATAAGACACGCAAAGTGATGTGTACTCCAGCATTGGGCAGTATCAACTACGAGAGATGTTTTCATCCGCAGTCCTTCGCGGATGAGGTGATGGTGTACCGCACCTACGGCTAGTAGAGGGGGAATATAGGTGGATTCAGTATCAATGCCATGACCTACCCTATCGCTCAAGATCAGTATCTTAGCTCCTGCCCGCACCGATTCAGCCGCTTGTGCTTGCAAAGACTCAACGGCTGCTTTTAATCCTTCTGGACCTGCGGCTATTTCAAACAGAGTTGACAACTGGGCTGTGGCAAATCCCGACAGCTTGATAGCCTCCAATTCTGCCTCATGCAGCACTGGTGAATCTAGTTTCAGTCTACGTGCATATTCTGGCTTTGGTTCCAGTAAGTTACCCCGCTCACCCAGTTCTACTTTCAAGGACATCACCAGGCTTTCTCTCAGGGGATCAATCGGTGGGTTCGTTACTTGAGCAAAGCGCTGTTTGAAGTAGTCATAAAGCAGATGGGGTTTTTCTGACAGCACTGCTAAAGGAATATCGTCTCCCATGCAGAAAGTCGCCTCTTTGCCTTCTTTTGCCATTGGCTCAATGACCATTTCCACGTCTTCTGTGGTGTAACCAAAAGCAATTTGCTGCCGCAGTAGGGCTTGTCTGTCGATGTTAGTAGCTGCAGGTTGTGGGTTGTTATTTGTGGAATGCCCGTTACCATTGACACCGTTACCATTAACGACTAACGACTGATCACTCACGAGTTGCTTGAGTTCTTGGCGATGCTGGCGCACCCATTCCCCATATGGTTTGCTTTGGGCAATACGCTGTTTAATCTCCCAATTCTTCAGCACCTCTTTTGTTTCTAAATCCACAGCAATCATTTGCCCTGGACCAAGTCTGCCTTTTTCCAGAATGTTGGCTTCGTCTATGTTCACCACTCCTGCTTCAGAAGCCACAACAATATAGTCATCCTTGGTAATGCAATAACGAGCTGGTCTTAAGCCATTGCGGTCTAGTGTTGCACCAACTTTTTGCCCATCACTAAACACCAGCAATGCTGGTCCATCCCATGCTTCTTGCAGACCGCTGTAGTATTCGTAGAAATCTATGATCTCAGGGGAATTACGCAACTCTGGCTGATTCTGGTATGCTTCTGGAACCATAATCATTAAGGCTTCCAGTGGGCTGCGTCCAGAACGCACCAGCAACTCCAACACGTTGTCTAAGGTGGCTGAGTCACTGTTGTCAATGTAGACAAACGGTTTCAATTCATCAATGCGTTCTCCCCAGATTGGATGATTCAAACTGGCTTCTCGTGCCATCATCCAGTTGATGTTACCCAACAGGGTGTTGATTTCTCCGTTGTGACCCAAAAGCCGCATCGGTTGAGCCAAGGGCCATTTGGGCATGGTATTGGTACTAAAGCGGCGGTGGTATACAGCCCATGCGCTTGTGTATGCCGGATTTTTTAAATCGAGATAAAAGTCTCCCAAGACTGCCGATCGCACCATGCCTTTGTAAACGATTGTGCGGCTCGACAGGGAGCAGATATAAAAGTCTTCTGACCAGTTGCAGTTGAGGAAATTGCGAACAGCTTTACCAATTCGACGGCGGGTAATATACAGTTGACGTTCGAGTTCATCGCCGCTTTTGTCTTGGGAGGCTAAGAAAATTTGTTCAATTTGAGGTTGATTGTCTCTTGCTTGTACCCCCAATAATTGAGGCTGTACTGGCACTTCTCGCCAGCCCAGTACATTCAAATTCTCCTCTTGTACGACTTGCTCAACAGTTGCACGCGCTTTTTGAGCTGCGCTTTTGTCTTGCGGTAAAAATATCATGCCCACGACAATATTTTCGGTGGTGGGAAGTTGTATTCCCCGCCCCGCTAAATCTTGTTGGAACAACGTCCAGGGTATCGCGGTCAATATTCCCGCCCCATCACCAGAATCTTGATCTGCACTACAACCACCCCGGTGTTCTAAGCAGGTCAAAGCAGCCAAAGCTTTTTCTACTATTTCATGGCTAGCATAGTTTTGGCGATGGGCAATAAAACCCACACCACATGCATCTCGTTCCTCTACGAGCCATCTTTGTCCTGGATAGATACTTCCTAGGGAAGTATCTGATGATGTCATTTTCTGTTCTTGATTCATCCATTTTTTATTCATAGACTATCCCTGACGTCTTAGTTACGATTTTTGCTACTTCTTGTTAGGAAAATTTTGCTAAATCTCGAGATGGAGAAATACAGAATCACTGAAAATTAGGGAAAAAAAATTTTAACTTCGGGTTTTATCGCTGTTTGACCCGTGTTAAAATTTTCTCGTTATTTTTCTATGTATTTATGCTGAGTTAAACAAACTACTTTTGCCTCAGCAGTTTTTTGTCTATGATTCTAAAGGTATGTATTTCCTCAATTCTCTGTTCCTTAAGGAAGGCTAGTTTCCAGGTCTAGCCCTTAACGGCTTACCTGAAAAAAACTCAAACATATGGCTTCACTACTTTTAAATCTAAAATTGTCCCGATTCGGCAATAAAATCAGCGTATTACACTATATGTCCATTTGACAATTCCTATCCTATTTATCCTTAGTTTTTTCTAAATTTTTATTGACTCATCTTTGTCAATTATGTTGCTACCAGAATAACTTTACCTGCATAGCAATTTTGAGCAAGCATGGCAAACTTCATCACTTCTATTTTGATAACTAACAGACTGCTGTCATAATTGAGTAGCGCTTATCTTAGTTAGCACCCGTAATTTTAAGGTTTATATCGATAATTTTTTTGTTTTTTTTAAAGCGACAAAAAGCCCATATATACAATATCACATTCCGTTCTAGTTCAGAACTCATGTTCTTATTTTTTGATTTTTACAAATGACTCACTCTGCTTCTTGGTTAAAACTAGGTCTGGTGGTGACACCATTAGCGCAGTTTCTTACGGCAGGGTTACCCTCCAAGAGAACTGCTCGCTACACGAGGGCAGCCACTGCCTGGCGTGCCTCTAGGCGTGCCGGAGGCATCACCAGAAGGGTATATTTAAGTCATTCAGAATTTGCCCTACACCCGACAATAGTTATTCAATAGTTATTCAATACCTTAAGGAATTCTTTTCAGAAGTAAATTGCGAATTATGGGAGAAATACCAACCTTTTGCCCACAACAACACCCGAGCGATACTGTCAATAAGGGCAATAGCAGGTTTCTCATGGTTTTCCTGTCATCCATACTTTTGACAGTACTATGCTTAACAGCTACCTGTATGAATGCAAAAGCGCAGTCCTTATTAGAGACTGACACGGGGACACAGGGACATACAGACGCGAACAAAGGGAACACAGAGAATTCTGTGGGTCTTCTTAGTCAAAAGTCACCTCCACCTCCTGCTTTATTAGGGGTAATTTCCTATGGTACCCAAATTTCTCTCAATGGTCGCATTTTGTCTGGGGCTTGGTTGCAGCAACGCGGAAAAACAGGCTTGTTGAGTATTCATCTCAGTGACGGGGCAGTTAGGCAATTATTTGGCGTAGATTTATTAGACAGTAGCAATGCAGCGAGACAACCAATACAGTGGTTTTCATCTCATACTAAACCACTGGTTTTAACTAGTTTACTAACAAAAGGATATCGCTATCTAGATATTACAAATTTCGCAAAAACAGCTAGATGGGAGATGCAAGCCAATGGAAATACGTTAATCATCACCACACCTACCACCAAAGTCACAAATATTTATCAGGACAAGCAACCTGTAGGCACTCGCATTATTCTAGATTTGGATCGCCCAACTCCCTGGCAAATCACACAAGGGCTACCAGTAAGAAAACCGCAACCCCAATTTTCTCCAACGACAGAGGACACAGAGAATTCCTTAACAAAACTCCCCGCGTCTGTCTCCCTCTCCTCGCCACTTAATAGAGAGTGGACGATTACCCTTGATGGAATAGCCGACCCGGTTTTGGTAGAACGCTACACTCCGCCAATACAGGGGGAAGTAGGAGGATTAGGGGACAATGCCTCACCATCGACACAAACGTCCGAACCACTGATTCAACAAGTAGAAGTGGCTAATAATCAAACAATAATTCGTCTCAGCGTTCCCTTAGGGTTAGCTCCCCGGGTTAGTACTGTATCTAACCCCAATCGTCTGATCATTGAAATTCGACCTGATGCAATGGTGGAGAGAAATATTGCATGGGCACCAGGGTTACGCTGGCGACAGCAGTTTGTGAATTTAGGTCAAGAACGCTTTCCAGTTGTATGGTTAGAAATTAATCCTCGCAGCTACGGGATAAAACTGAAACCTATTTGGACAACGACTAACACCTTAGTAGGTACTGCTCCCCTGATTCAAACGGCACAACAAGACTCGGCAGTTGCAGCCATTAATGGTGGCTTTTTTAACCGTAATAACCAATTACCTCTGGGTGCAATTCGTCGGGATGGTCAATGGTTGTCAAGTCCGATTCTGAATCGGGGAGCGATCGCGTGGAATGATTCTGGGCAATTTTACATTGGTCGTCTCAACCTACGAGAAACTCTGATTGGCAGCAATAAGGTACAGTTGCCAATTTTGACTCTCAATAGTGGCTATGTTCAGAGTGGTATTGCCCGTTACACGCCTGCATGGGGAGCAACCTATACTCCCCTAACTGACAACGAAATCATTCTTGTCATACAGAAAAACCAGGTTATCAATCAGCTAACAGCAGATAAAGCTGGGGAAACTGCTATTCCAATACCACAGGATGGCCACCTGCTAACATTACGCGGTAAGGCTACGAGCAATGCCTCTGCTTTATCCGTTGGTTCATCTGTAAGGATGACTAGTTCCACTGCCCCTGGTGATTTTAGCCGTTACCCTCACATTTTAGGAGCAGGGCCACTGCTACTGCAAAATCGTCAAATTGTTCTAGATGCCAAAGCCGAAAAATTTAGCGATGCCTTTATCGCTCAAAAGGCTGTTCGTAGCGGTATCTGCACAACGACAACAGGAAATCTGATGATTGCAGCTGTACATAATCGCGCTGGCGGTGCAGGACCTACCTTAGCAGAACACGCCCAGTTAATGCGACTTTTGGGATGCGTAAATGCTCTCAATTTGGATGGGGGCAGTTCTACCAGTCTTTACTTGGGAGGGCAACTCCTTGACCGTTCTCCTAATACTGTTGCTCGCGTTCACAACGGGATTGGTATTTTCTTGTCTCTACCCTACAACAAGCCGCCTGAAGGGGGTCTACGCGAAGTCCGCAATTAAAAGTCAAAAGTTCAGAGCAATTAATTTTACCCTAGACTCTTGACTTTGAAGCTTAGAATAAGTTGCCTTGTGACTTGATGAAGACTTGGTGTAGAGGCACAAGTTTCATGGGTTATTTATGACACCCCACCGCCTGATTTTGCTATCTTTGGCAAAGTGGCATGAATTGCTCATTTCCACGGTTGCAACATCACGCCTTTTTTTCCATTAATGGTTACAAAGTACTGACGGTTTGTTGTGTCACAACATGAGGTAAATATGGCTCAATTTCAAGAAGCAACACAAACTAACACACTGCCCCTTCCACCAGCTATCACCCCAAGAGGTGTGGCTGCAACCGAACTTCGCCCCTGGGGTTCATTTACTGTTTTAGAAGAAGGGCGTGGATATAAAATCAAGCGCATTGAAGTTAAGCCCGGACACCGCCTCAGCTTACAAATGCATCACCACCGTAGCGAACACTGGATTGTTGTCTCTGGTACAGCCAAGGTAGTCTGTGGTGATCTAGAAATATTGCTGAGCAATAATCAGTCAACCTATGTACCCCAGTGTACAACTCATCGATTAGAGAATCCTGGCGTGATTCCCTTAGTGTTGATTGAAGTTCAAAATGGGGAATACTTAGGAGAAGATGATATTGTCCGCTACCAGGACGACTACGCCCGTATTGAAGATAAAAACCAATCATAACGCTATCGAAATCGAAATTAGGAAAGTCGTCTGCACTGCTTTAACGGCTTTGATTTAAAAATTGAATATATCTATAGAAAGTTCCTCCTAATATTAGGCAGGAATTGAAAGTACCCCAAAGTATGCTAATTTTTGAGAAACCCGGTTTCTTCAAAGAACCGGGTTTCTTAGCTAATTTTTTCGCTCATGTATTAACCCCCTTGTAATATGAGAATAGGGTTTTCTATTGTATTGTCACTTTTATGATTCAATTGAGTCATGCTGCCGCAGATGAAATAAGACGATTAAAATCAAAGCAGCACCCAAACGTCTTATTTCGTTTGGCTGTTAAACCTGGTGGGTGTTCCGGGTGGTATTATGATATGTCCTTTAATGCAGCTTTACAGAGCGCCGATGGCGCGGAGGAGCCACCCCAAGGGGGCGCTCTCGTTTTTGACTCTCAAGGTATTCAAGTCGTCATAGACGCCGAAAGCTTACAATATATCAACGGGATGACTTTGGATTATTCAGAGGATTTGATGGGCGGTGGTTTTCGTTTTTACAACCCCCAGGCAAATGCGACTTGTGGATGTGGTAACTCCTTTTCAACAACTCATAGAACATAGCGGTTAGTGTTGAACCGTAGAAAGGAAACAGGCTTGCGCCTATACGCCTGGAAGAGTGTAGGGGGAAATGGAGGAATAGGGGAAGAAAAATAATGACGAAAAAGTTTGACACAAAACCATAAAAAAAGATATAATTAGGATTTGTTAAAACTTAGACTATAGGCAGCTTCTCGCGCTGTAACTCATGCCAACTATACAGCAGCTCATACGTAACGAACGCGAACAAGCGCGTCAGAAAACCAAGTCCCCAGCTCTAAAACAATGCCCTCAACGTCGGGGTGTTTGTACCAGAGTATACACAACCACACCGAAAAAGCCAAACTCAGCTCTACGCAAAGTAGCAAGGGTAAGATTGACCTCTGGATTTGAAGTCACAGCTTACATTCCAGGGATTGGTCATAACTTGCAAGAACACTCTGTTGTGATGATTCGCGGCGGTCGTGTCAAGGACTTACCAGGCGTGAGATACCACATTATCCGTGGCACTTTAGATACAGCCGGAGTCAAAGACCGTAAGCAAGGTCGTTCCAAATATGGAACAAAGCGTCCTAAACCTAAACAGTAGATTGGGTGTGATTAATCGTATAAACTCCGATTAATCGCATCTAGTTCTTCCTTCTATATGGTGAAAGCGCTTTTGGCTATAGTTCTGTAAAGACAGTCATCATAAGTAAGCTTAAGGCGCCTATTTGCAGAAATTAAGTCAGATAAGTTTCCTAGGCGGATTCGGCTCTAGGATGAGCTTGTGTTTGTTCAAAACTTGGCTTAGAGTCGGGATAAAAGCGCTGCGAGGATTTTTCTGGTAACACCCATCGGTCGGTCAGGCAGACTAAGCGTGAAACTGGTACAGGGAGTTTAATAAGACTGACCAACTGTATCTGCCGATGTAAAGCTCAAAGTACGCGAAACTGTATGACATCAACACGCCCAGCAATTATGTACTTGCTTGTGGAAGTTTGATGAATAGAGTCAGTCACAGTATATAATTTTGTCGCCTCATCTAGTTGAGGGTAGCAATTTTTACCAGTCAGCGTAACTGCAATTGTAGTGAAACAGCTGAAGAAAGTGTGACGACGGCATTCGCCGTTCAGAGCTTCTGGTGTTCGATAGCATATAGCATATAGTCTCATTGCCAATTTAGAACTGAAGGTTAAGTATGTCTCGTCGTGGTGTTATTCAAAAGCGTCCGGTTCCGCCTGACTCGGTGTATAACAGTCGTCTTGTCAGCATGATAATTAGGCGGATAATGCGTCATGGCAAAAAATCTCTTGCCGCACGCATTGTTTATGCTGCCATGAAAACAATTGAGGAACGGACTGGTGGCGATCCGTTGGAAACCTTTGAAAGAGCTGTGCGTAACGCCACGCCTTTGGTAGAAGTCAAAGCTCGTCGAGTTGGTGGGGCAACCTACCAAGTCCCTATGGAAGTGCGTGCCGAACGGGGTACAACCTTAGCAATGCGTTGGTTGGTGCAGTTTTCAAGGGCAAGACCAGGTCGTACAATGGCAAGCAGGCTGGCAAATGAATTGATGGATGCTGCCAACGAAACCGGGAACGCGATTCGTAAGCGGGAAGAAACGCACCGCATGGCAGAAGCTAACAAAGCCTTTGCTCACTATCGTTATTGATGTAAAGACGCGCCATGGCGCGTCTCTACAAGGGTGATATATCGTAATTGAAGAGCGATAGATCGTGTATTTACTGGAAAAAGACGGTTTTCCGTAAAAGTATAATATCTTAACAAAGTGTAATATACAAGATATCATGAGCCAAAAACTATAGGAGGCAGCTGTGGCACGTACAAACCCGCTAGAGAGAGTACGCAATATTGGTATTGCGGCGCATATAGATGCGGGCAAAACAACTACAACAGAGAGAATATTATTTTACTCTGGGATAATTCATAAAATTGGTGAAGTCCATGAAGGAACCGCTGTAACTGACTGGATGGAACAAGAGCGGGAGCGGGGAATTACTATCACTGCTGCTGCTATTAGTACCAGTTGGAAAAATTATCAAGTTAACATTATTGATACCCCAGGACACGTAGACTTCACAATTGAAGTAGAACGTTCCATGCGGGTACTAGACGGTGTAATTACAGTTTTATGTTCTGTAGGTGGCGTGCAACCGCAAACAGAAACAGTATGGCGTCAGGCAGATCGGTATAAAGTGCCTCGCATCGTTTTTGTGAACAAGATGGATCGCACTGGCGCCAACTTCTACAAAGTTTACGAGCAAGTGCGCGATCGCCTGCGGACAAATGCCATAGCAATTCAGTTGCCCATTGGTAGTGAAAGCGACTTCAAGGGGATCGTTGACCTAGTGAAGATGTGTGCATATATGTACACAAACGACCAGGGAACCGATATCCAAGAAACGGAGATCCCAGAAGATATGCGCTCTCAGGTAGAAGAGTACCGCACCAAACTAATTGAAGCGGTAGCGGAAACCGATGATAACCTGATGACCAAGTACTTCGAAGGCGAGGAACTTACCGAAGACGAAATCCGCACAGCTCTACGTAAAGGCACGGTTGCAGGTACTATTGTGCCAATGCTTTGCGGTTCGGCATTCAAAAACAAAGGTGTACAGCTGTTATTGGATGCGGTGGTGGATTACCTGCCAGCACCCACCGAAGTACCACCAATTCAAGGTACACTGCCAAATGGCGAAGCTGTTGAGCGCCATGCCGACGACAACGAACCGTTGTCGGCTCTGGCATTCAAGATTATGGCAGACCCCTACGGTCGCCTGACCTTTGTTCGTGTTTATTCCGGTGTTCTGAAGAAGGGCAGCTACGTCCTCAACGCCACTAAGAACAAGAAAGAACGGATTTCTCGTTTAGTGGTTTTGAAAGCAGATGACCGGATAGATGTCGATGAACTACGGGCTGGGGATTTGGGAGCCGCCTTGGGATTGAAAGACACCTTGACAGGTGACACACTGACTGATGAAAACTCACCAGTGATTCTGGAATCCCTATTTATTCCTGAGCCTGTAATCTCGGTAGCGGTTGAACCCAAAACCAAGAACGACATGGACAAACTGTCCAAGGCTCTGCAATCTCTCTCGGAAGAAGACCCAACCTTCCGCGTTCACGTCGATCCGGAAACCAACCAAACCGTGATTGCAGGGATGGGAGAACTCCACCTAGAGATTCTGGTAGACCGGATGTTACGCGAATTCAAAGTGGAAGCGAATGTCGGTGCGCCGCAAGTCGCTTATCGTGAAACAATTCGCAAGCCAGTCAATAGAGTTGAAGGTAAATTCATCCGCCAAAGCGGTGGTA
This sequence comes from Mastigocladopsis repens PCC 10914, assembly GCF_000315565.1. Classification (NCBI taxonomy): domain Bacteria; kingdom Bacillati; phylum Cyanobacteriota; class Cyanophyceae; order Nostocales; family Symphyonemataceae; genus Mastigocladopsis; species Mastigocladopsis repens. Next base: position 1,224,106 of record NZ_JH992901.1, read on the forward strand.
AAGGTCAGTACGGTCACGTTGTGATTGACTTGGAGCCAGGACAACCAGGAACAGGCTTTGAATTCGTCTCTAAGATTGTTGGCGGTAGCGTACCCAAAGAGTACATTGGACCAGCAGAACAGGGAATGAAGGAAAGCTGCGAATCAGGTGTTCTAGCAGGATATCCGCTCATTGACGTCAAAGCGACGCTGGTTGATGGGTCTTATCACGATGTAGACTCTTCAGAAATGGCTTTCAAAATCGCTGGCTCAATGGCGATGAAGGAAGCAGTGATGAAAGCTGCACCCGTCTTGTTAGAGCCTATGATGAAAGTTGAGGTAGAAGTTCCTGAAAACTTCCTTGGGGATGTGATGGGCGACCTCAATTCCCGTCGTGGGCAAATTGAGGGGATGGGATCTGAGCAGGGTCTTGCTAAAGTGACTGCGAAAGTCCCATTGGCAGAAATGTTTGGCTACGCTACTGATATCCGGTCGAAGACCCAAGGTCGGGGCATCTTCTCAATGGAGTTTAGCAACTATGAAGAAGTGCCTCGCAACGTGGCTGAGGCAATCATAGCTAAAAGCAAAGGGAACGCTTAATTAGAAAAGGAAATTAGCATTCATGGCACGCGCAAAGTTTGAACGGAATAAACCCCACGTTAACATCGGTACTATTGGCCACGTTGACCACGGTAAAACCACGTTAACGGCAGCCATCACTATGACCCTGGCGGCTCTTGGTCAGGCGCAGGCAAGGAAGTACGATGAAATCGATGCAGCTCCGGAAGAAAAGGCACGGGGTATTACCATCAACACCGCTCACGTAGAGTATGAAACCCAAAATCGGCACTATGCTCACGTAGATTGTCCTGGGCACGCTGACTATGTGAAGAACATGATCACTGGCGCTGCTCAGATGGATGGTGCTATTCTGGTGGTTTCTGCGGCTGACGGTCCAATGCCTCAAACCCGCGAACACATCCTGTTGGCAAGACAGGTAGGTGTTCCTAGCCTAGTCGTCTTCTTGAACAAACAAGACATGGTGGACGACGAAGAACTTTTGGAATTGGTGGAATTGGAAGTACGTGAATTGCTGTCTAGCTACCAATTCCCTGGTGATGACATTCCAATTGTCACAGGTTCTGGTTTACAAGCGCTGGAAGTCATGACTAAGAACGGCAAGACGCAGCGGGGTGAGAATGAGTGGGTAGATAAAATCTACGCATTGATGGATGCTGTAGATTCTTTCATCCCTACACCTGAGCGCGATGTGGATAAGCCCTTCTTGATGGCAGTGGAAGACGTGTTCTCGATCACAGGTCGTGGTACCGTAGCTACCGGACGTATTGAGCGGGGTAAAGTCAAAATCGGCGATAACGTGGAACTGGTGGGCATTAAAGCCACTCGCAGCACTACCGTAACTGGTATCGAGATGTTCAAGAAGAGCCTTGATGAAGGTATGGCTGGGGATAACGCCGGAATACTGTTGCGTGGTATCCAGAAAGCTGATATTGAACGGGGTATGGTAATCGCTAAGCCTGGTTCTATTACCCCTCACACCCAATTTGAAGGTGAAGTGTACGTCCTGACAGAAAAAGAAGGCGGTCGGAAAACTCCCTTCTTCGCAGGCTACCGTCCTCAGTTCTACGTGCGGACAACCGATGTGACTGGCACCATCAAAACCTTCACTGCTGATGATGGCAGTGAGGCGGAAATGGTCATGCCCGGAGACCGCATCAAGGTGACGGTGGAACTGATCAACGCGATCGCTATTGAGCAAGGAATGCGCTTTGCTATTCGTGAAGGCGGTCGTACCATTGGTGCTGGTGTCGTTTCCAAAATCGTCAAATAGCACCTTTGCACCTTAACTAAAAAAGGAGCAGAGATGGTATAATACATCTCTGCTCTTTTGGCGTCAATCTACGCGCTACATACAAGTAATGGAGACTAGCGATTAGGGATTGAAAAAGTTCTTTCCCTGTCGCTAGTCTCGAATTCCCAATCCCTAATTACAACTCATTAGAACCTGGAAAATTTAAGATGGCAACTCTACAGCAGCAAAAGATTAGAATTCGCTTACAAGCATTTGACCGCCGCTTATTGGATACATCTTGCGAGAAGATTGTAGACACAGCTAACCGCACCAATGCTACAGCTATAGGACCTATTCCTTTACCCACAAAACGCAAAATCTACTGTGTGTTGCGATCTCCTCACGTAGATAAGGACTCACGGGAACATTTTGAAACCCGTACCCATCGTCGGATTATAGACATCTACCAGCCTTCTTCTAAAACTATTGATGCCTTAATGAAACTGGATCTCCCATCTGGTGTGGACATCGAAGTTAAGCTGTAACTAGTTATTTGTTAGTAGTTATTTATTCGTGGTTAGTTATACTCTCTAACAACTTATGACCAACAACTAACAACCCTTCGGGTATCTCCTCAGCAGAGGCTGCGTCAACGTCAGTTGCTACAACGGTTTGCTCTGGAACCCTCACGGGAGGAGCCAGCGCTATGCAGCAGGGTTTCCCTCCGCAGGCGACGGGCGTTAGGGTTTCCCGACTTGAGGGGAGTGGCGTGAGACCTCAAGACGGCACTCGCTCCTCCGCAGGCGACGGGCGTAGGGTCTCCCGACTTGTTGTAGACGCGCAGCGGCTTCCCGCAGGGTGCGGACTGGCGTTAGGGTTGGGGGGAGACCCCCGCAACGCACTGACTCACCAACAACTGACCAAAGAAAGAACTTCAGAACGTAGAACTCAGTAGTCAGAATGATAAACAGCAAAAAGGATACTAGCACCATTATTCATTGATGCAAAGAAAGAAAACAGAACAAGGGAACGATAGGTACAGGAATTAAATACCCCCCAGATCCCTTCCCCCTTCGTTGATCCGTGAGGATGTATTCTGAGTTCTGAGTTCTGATAACTGAGTTCTTCTTAAAAAGATATTATTTTGTATAAATCAAGACAAAGCCTTGAAGAAATATATCTCAAGGCTTTTTTGAGCTCTGAAACAAGATGATAGAATGTAGAAAAGGTACGGGAAAAGCAGAGAAGAAAAGCTTTTTAAGATTAAATTTATACCAAGGTAACAATGACATCCTCTTCTAAAATTGCAGTTTGCGAACTACCTCTGTTCCCGTTACCGGAAGTAGTTCTATTTCCGACAAGACCCTTACCCCTGCACATCTTTGAATTTCGCTACCGAATAATGATGAACACAATTTTGGAGAGCGATCGCAGGTTCGGGGTCTTGATGGTAGATCCGATGAGAGGCACAATTGCTAACGTTGGCTGCTGTGCGGAAGTCATTCATTATCAACGACTACCAGATGACCGAATGAAGATGCTGACATTGGGTCAACAAAGATTTCGCCTCATAAAGTATGTTCGTGAAAAGCCATATCGAGTCGGGTTAGTGGAATGGATCGAAGACCACTCCCCTGCAAACGATTTAAGACCTTTGGCAACTGATGTAGAACAACTACTTAGAGATGTCGTGCGTCTGTCTGCCAAGTTAACTGAACAAAACATTGAACTGCCAGAAGATTTGCCAGATTTACCAATAGAGCTATCTTACTGGGTAGCAAGTAACCTATACGGTGTTGCTACAGAGCAGCAGATATTGTTAGAAATGCAGGACACCGCTGCTCGTCTAGAACGGGAAGCAGAAATTCTCACTTCAACTCGCAATCACTTGGCAGCTCGTACCGTTCTCAAAGACACCTTTAATCAGAAGTTGTGAATGGTGAGTGGTAAGTAGTTAGTAGTCATCAATTCAGTAACAACTAACTATGAACCACTCACACCTCCATTGAGGGCGCTGATAGGCAGTACGTTGTAACTCCCAAAGATTTTTAATATCTCTGTGTAGGGGGATATTTCTGCTAAAGCAGATTGCACTTGTGGTTCAGATGCATCTGCTTCCATATCTAGAAAAAATAGGTATTCCCCCAGAGAACGCTTTGTCGGGCGAGACTCAATTTTACTGAGGTTAATGCCTAGAGCGGCGAACACTTGCAGCGGTTTTACCAGCGCTCCAGGTATATTAGCCGGAGTACTAAAAGCAAGGGACGTGTGACTAGCACGTTCTATAGCTGTGGGACGAGAGGCTGCCATATGACCTTGGCTAATCACCCAAAAGCGAGTACAGTTTTCGGGATAGTCGTTAATACCGCTAGCTATCATAGGCAGGTTGTATAGTTGCGCTGCTCGTTGAGATGAGATAGCGGCTACAGTTAAGTCCTGCTCCAGTTGCACTAATGCTTCAGTAGTGGAATTCGTTGGAATAAGCTGTACATTCGGGAGAAACCGCTCCAACCATACCTGACATTGTGCTAGGGCTTGTGGGTGAGAATAAACTATTTTGATGTCCTCCAAACTCTGAGCGCAGGAGATTAATGTATGAGCGATTGGTATGATCAAAGCCAACTGAATTTGTAAACTATCTAGCTGCCACAGTGTATCTAGCGTCATAGTTACACTGCCTTCAATAGAATTTTCCACAGGCACAACAGCTAAATGTACCTGGCTTTTATCGACGGCTCGCAATGTCTGAGCGATGCTGGGATAAGGGCATAGGATAGCTTCAACTCCCGTACTTTTAGTAAGCCAGTTGAGATAAAGAAGAGCTGCTTGTTCTGCGTAAGTGCCAGGAGGTCCTAAATGTGCAATAGATAGGGTCATGGAATTTAGTTTTGTGTGGATAGTTCGATTTGTATTGAGTTTTCTGACTCGTAATCAGACATAATAAACTTCTTTCCACACTAATGACTAAATGATCTGACTAATAACTCATGACCAATGACTGATAACACAATTTCTTAAGAAGATATTACAATTATTTAACACATATTTTAATATGCTCATGCATACTCGGTTTACTGCCTCTCAATCGGTTGAAATTGCTATTCCAGAGCAGCCTATTCCGATTCAGCACTATTTGCGTCAGCCCCAACGCTTGGTTAACGCTTTAGTTGATCCTACCCGTATTCAGCACCTTAGTACGGAAGTTTTTCGCTTGAAAATGCGTCCTCTCAACTTTATGTCACTTAGCATTCAACCAACTGTAGATATGAAAGTCTGGGCTGAATCAAATGGAACAATTTGTGTGCGATCGCTAGGTTGTGAAATTTTGGGTGTAGAGTATATTAACCAGCGCTTTGATCTAAATTTAAAAGGGTATTTGTCTCCCCATCAGCAAGCTACTAGCACCCTTCTTAAAGGAAGAGCAGATTTAGAAGTGTTGGTAGAGTTACCACCACCGTTTTCCTATATGCCCAAAGCAATTTTAGAAGCAGCTGGCAATGGTTTACTCAAGAGCGTTTTGTTGACAATTAAGCAAAGATTGCTGCATCAGCTTCTCGTAGATTATCGCTGTTGGATAATATCTCAGACCGGAGATACAGGAGTTGATAATGAAAATATCCCGCTCCTTAATCCAGAGTAATAGTGATACTCTTTAGTATTGATAAACACATGATTGAGTTTAAGCCACAGATGTACACAGATACACGCAGATGTAAAATAGCCTTTCATAAATGCATGGCTTTATGGCTTGTCCTTGCGCTTAGGCGCGAACGTGTGGAATCTTTATGAACTTGTTGGGATTCTATCGTTAAGAAATCTGTGTTTACCTGTATAAATCTGTGGTTATATCAGGTTTCAAGAAACGCAACCAGCTGCATCACATAATGTAAACTCCTCTCAATACATAATTCAAAATCTGAAAATTCAAAATTGAGAAAGCCACTTTCTGCCACCATTTGCATGGATGCTGTTTGACACTCTCACCTTCACAGGCGAAGCCTGTGAAGGGAGATTCTTGCTTCAACAGGTTTTTCTAGCCCACTGTGGTATAACGAGTTAAAAACTCTCCCACAGGCACTGACCCCGACAGATTCCCCTCCACAAGCATCTGTTTTACTACCACGGGCTGCCCGACCGCAGTCACAAAATACTTATTCTGATGTATCGTTTGTCTGATTCACAACATTCGACCCCCCTGTTCATCAGGTATTTCCTTTTGGTGATGCGAGTTGTTTGGTGGAGAAACACCAATCTTGCCTAACCCTAACTTTTTTGGTGTCAAGTATATTCTACTACACCAAGGTATTGCGAAGCCATGTTTTTTATTGGTCGCAATTCATCTCACCGTTAAGGCGAAGCCTGTAACGGGAGTCCTCTTGCGACATCCAAGATAGAAATTAAATTTGCATCAGAATCCTTACCCCTAACCTCTTTCCCAAATTGGGACATTTGTTTTCTCTGGCTTGTTTAAAAACACGCTCAATGGGATCTCAGTACAGTATTCTGACATGGACGAAAGGACTGGCGATGTAACGGTGAAGGTCCGTACTGTTGCAGTGCCATCAGATGTCGCTTACTGCCATAACCCTTGTTGCGTTCCAAGTCATACAGGGGGTACTTTAAGGCGAGGCGAAGTATTAGGTCGTCACGCCAAACTTTAGCAACAATACTAGCAGCGGCAATAGCAACAGAGCGCTCATCCCCCTTTACTATCGTTTGTTGCGGCAGTAGCAAGTCTTTTACTAACTGATTGCCATCTATTAAACACAAAGCAGGCTGCACCTTTAGCTTGAGAACAGCCCGCTTCATTGCTAGCATTGTTGCTTGGAGAATATTCATCTGGTCAATCTCAGCGGGTGTTGCAAAACCGATTTTCCAGTCTATAGCCAGGGCACAAATTCGCGCTTGCAACTGCACTCTTTGAGAACTAGACAGCTTTTTACTATCTCTAATTTCAGCTGCTATGAGTTCTGGCAAAGCCCTATCTGGGAGGATCACTGCTGCTGCTACTACAGGACCAAACAAAGATCCTCGCCCCACTTCATCCACGCCTGCTATCAGCCCTTGAATGTTTGACAGCGAGGAAAACTCCAGCCACCTCATCTGTTTCATGAGTGCTGGCGACCCAATAGAAGTGACAGCTTGCTCCTTTTCTATCATAAGTTTGTTAACTTTCTGATGCAGTGGATTCACCTGTTTCCACAGAGGAAGAGCGACGGCGACGGCGGCGCTTATCGCTTAAGCTTTCGCTAGCTTCACTTTCATCCGTCATCACAGCAATATCCGGTACATCAGCTGCAACTTCTAGCTCAGGTTCGCTTGGTGGCTCGACTGTAACAACGCTGCTTGCTCTTTGGGGGGCAGGTGATTCTGAGGTTGATTCAGTCGTTGTAGCAGGACTATACCCAGGCAAGGTGACATTGATAATCACAGACTTGGGATTTTTAACTTCCCGACCTAACTTCTCCAAGGGAGAAACTCCCATCTGGGCGTAGACATCCTGTTCCTCGGATGACATTTCTACAGTCACAATCTCTGGTGGTTCTACCACTGGCTTGACTGGCTCTACCTTCATCACTTTGCCACGCTCGGCTCTATCACCCCAAGAAGGTTTGCTAATACTGGGTGCGGGTATCGCTGATGCGGCTCCAAGTTCTGGCTCATCATCCATTTCCAAGTCTGGCTCGTGGAGAAACGCCAGAGAGTTAGCTGCAACCCTTGGCTCATCTTTGCCATTCCCTCCATTCACCCTCTCTAGGCGAGTACTACGACGGGTACGACGCTTTCTGCTATCGCCAATTTCATGATAGCTGGGATGATTGACCAAATTTGAGGCAGTTAAGTCATTGTCACTCTCATATACTTCCCCATATCCTTCAAAGGTTTCTCGTTGTTCAGTCGGTCGAGCAACTGGCAGACGTGGTTCCCTATGAGGCAAGGAGGATACAAAGCGCTCTGGCAATTCTGTAGGTGCTAGCGGTCGGCTTTCTGTTTCTCCGGGTAAATGGACAGTGTGCCCTAAACCGCCGCACGTTGGGCAAAGTTTACCAAACAATTCGTAAATATTTTGACCTTGACGCTTGCGGGTAAGTTCAACCAAACCCAACTCGGTAAGTTGGGCAATTTGGGGACGAGCTTTGTCCGCTTTCAGTGCTTTGTTGAAATGTTCTAGAACATGCAGTTGGTCACGCCGCGATTCCATATCAATAAAATCAACGACAATTACCCCTGCAATATTCCGCAACCGCAACTGACGGGCAATTTCTGTTGCAGCTTCGCAGTTCGTCCATAAAACAGTTTCTCTCGCCGTTGCCGAGCGCGTAAACGAGCCAGAGTTGACATCTATCACTGTTAATGCTTCTGTCGGCTGGATAATGATGTAGCCTCCAGAAGGTAGGTCTACTCTTGGTTTGAGGGCTTCTTTAATTGCAGCATTAATACGGAAGTACTCTAAAATGGGAGTGCGATCGCGGTGATGGTCGATTAACAACCCCTGTGGTGTTTGCCCGCCACTCCAGTTCTGCAAGTACTGCTTCACCCGCTTCAAACCAGTACTGGAGTCTACCACAATCCTATTCACATCTGCGCCGTACATATCACGCAGCACGCGCTGGATAAAATCATCGTCTCGATTCAGCAGCGCTGGGGGACGTGTTGATTGTGCTTCTTGCTGAATCGCTTCCCATTGCCTTTGCAGCGATTCTAAATCTTCGATAATTGCTTCTTCCGGTTTGCCCTCTGCTTCAGTGCGAACCAGTAAACCCATTCCTGCTGGTTTAATTAAAATCGCTAACGCCCGCAAACGGTTGCGCTCACTTTCACTTTTAATTCGACGTGATAAATTGACACCCCGACCGTATGGCATCAATACTACATAGCGTCCGGGCAAAGTGATGTTCCCTGTGAGCCTTGGTCCTTTGGTACCCGTTGGCTCCTTCATCACTTGCACTAAGACTTTTTGCTGGGGCGCTAATAATTCTGTAATAGCTGCTGCTGTGCGTCTCAGCTTTAATGGTCCTAAGTCAGTGACATGAATAAAACCATTCCGTTCTGGATCTCCAATATTCACAAAAGCCGCATCTATCCCTGGTAGTACATTTTCCACTACTCCCAAGTAGATATCACCTATTTGGTGATGACCTGTGGCTACAACAAGTTCCTGTATTTGGTCTTCAGAAAATACTGCAGCAATTTGATGCTGTTCCGCGATGATAATTTGTTTTGGCATTCAATTATTTTCCTCAAAAACTGGCAGCATAAACAGACTTGGGGGTTTGTTATACCTCTCGCCCCGACAAGCCCAGCCATGCGCTGCTGGTAAAAATTGCGATTCTTCGCTCAAACCTAGGGAGCTATTTACGCTCTCGACTGCGTTTACACGCCTGATTCTTCCAGAACGGCTGCATATTATTTAAGCAATTAAATCACCCGTCCGTGGTTAATTTTTGATGCAATACCCTCTCCTTGGAGAGTCCTGAGTTACGAGTCCTGATTTGTGAGTTTGCTAACCCCTGGATTCATCCTTGAGGCTTTACTCAACAAACCCTTCGGGAAGCCCTTTGGGTCTGTCCTAACGCAGTCGCCGTGAGAGCGGGAAACCCTCCTGCATAGCGCTGTCTCACCGCCCTTTGGGCGTCTACGGTACTCGGTACTCGGCACTACTTAATTGTGGATTGGGCGTTCAAATTAGTTTTAAAAATCATAGAATCAGAGAAGCCGACGAAGCTTGTTGTTGGTGATTGCTGATTCACGAGCCGAGCTGAAAGGGAGTGTTATTTAATCTGCCTTAGTTTGTCTGGGATAAAAAACCCTAGAAGTTGCACTCTAATACCTTTGCTTTTGCGCCCTGAGTACCAGGGTAGTGAATCAGTTCACTCAATGCAGCGCCAGAAAATTTCTCTTCATCTCATTCTAACGCAACCTTGTTAAAAATCAATTCCCAAAATATGCTACAAAAGGGCAATCACTAGCAAATTGCCCCCTGGGAATTAAACTCCCAAAACTAGCCGATTCCGATGAATTTGCAGCAGATGAAATTCCGTACCTGCTACTTCTTTTAGCATAAACAGGATTTGTTCGGGACGCAACAGCACCCCGTCATGACGACAGCTACCTACATAACGCAGGATGACTGTAGATTCCTGATGCTCTGGGCGTTTTGGTGACTTAAATAATTCTAACTCAAACAAGCGATCGCGCAGATTTACCAACTGAGTTTTGCCTGACTTGGTTGTGTGTTCCCACCAAATCTCATCTTTGGCTTTGATAGCGTCAATCCAGTCTTGCCATTGTGCAGGTGTAGCTTCCTCCAGACAAGAGACAGTAATCAGATACTCCGCAGCTTCCAGAACTTGATTAGCAGAACTGGCTTTTAAATCCAGCTGTTCCACCTGATAGATAGGAATGTCTGACGGCAGAGTATCAGCGAGTTTTTGGCGGAAAGTTTCCACATCAACTAGCTGTGTTAGCTCAAAATCGACAATTTCACCGCTGCTAGTCACTCCTAAAGGCAAGGCATATGCAATGGAAATACGGGGGGTGGGATGAAAGCCACCAGTCAAAGAAACTGGCAATCCTGCTCGCCGCATGGCTCTATCAAATAAGCGCATCAAATCTAGATGTCCTACCAAAGCCATACCGCCTTGCTTACCAAACCAGACGCGTAGCCGTTGTGCCTTGGTAGTATTCGGGGCAAATTCACCAGCAAATTCTGGGATAGAAGGCGGCGAAATCACAACATTATGACCAAAGTCTATGCCGCAGACACCACAGTGAGAACAACCTTCAAAAGAGCAATCTGGTACAGTTGCTGCTTCTAGGGCACGTTGCAAGTCTTCCTTGAGCCATTTTTTGTCAATGCCAGTGTCAATGTAGTCCCAAGGTAGAGGTGCGTCGAGGGAGGGGGGGGTCGAGGGATTGGAGGAAGAAGAAGAGATTATCTTGTCTCCCCCTACTTGCCCTACTTGCTCTACTTGCCCTACTTGCTCTACTTGCCCTACTTGCCCTACTCCTGTTGCAAACAAATTCCACTCACCCTGCTCAACTAGACGGTATTTCCAGTCTAAGCCAGCTTCGCAAATGGCTTGTCCCCAAGCTGAGAATGCCTTTTCGACATTATCATACCAAGAATCCATGCCTGCTCCCAATTCCCAAGCACGTCGCACGACTGGGGCGAGAGAGCGATCGCCTCTTCCAATAAAATCTTCCATAGCCGAAATGCGGACATCGGTGAAATTCACCTTTACTCCTTTGATTCGGCGGAATGCTTGCCGCAGTAATTCTTGCTTGCGCTCAAACTCAGTTGTGGAAACCGAGTGCCACTGAAAAGGTGTATGGGGCTTGGGCGTAAAGTTAGAAATGGTTAAGTTAAATGATAGCGGTCTTCTGCCTTTTCCCCGACACTCCCGTTGTAACCAGCTGACCGTTTCCGCAATGCCTAATACATCGGCATCGGTTTCACCTGGCAAGCCAATCATGAAATAGAGTTTAATTTTGTCCCAGCCTTGTTCCCAAGCTGTTTTTACACCCCGCAGCAGTTCTTCGTTTGTCAAACCCTTGTTAACTATATCTCGCATCCGTTGGGTTCCTGCTTCTGGAGCAAAGGTCAGTCCTCCTTGGCGCGTACCGCCCAAGATTTTGGCGATATTTTCATCAAATCTGTCAACTCGTTGGCTTGGTAAAGCAAGGGAAATATTTTCGTCCTTTAACCGATTTTTTATTTCCATCCCCACTGCCGGCAGGGATAAATAATCAGAACAGCTCAGGGAGAGTAACGAAAACTCATTGTAACCGGTTTGCCGCATTCCTGAATCTATTGCTTCCACGACATCCGCTGGTTCCACATCCCGCGCTGGTCGAGTGAGCATTCCTGGTTGGCAAAAGCGACAGCCTCGAGTACAACCGCGACGAATTTCGATTCTCAGCCGATCATGCACTGGCTCCACGTAGGGCACTAGCCCAATAGAATACGCTGGTATTGGGGTCGCCACCCTCCGCACAATTCGTTTTGGGACTTCTGGACGATTGGGATGAACTGAACCATCCTCTGCCATGTCGTAAAACAGGGGAACATAGACGCCTGGTATCTGCGCTAAGTCTAGCAACAGTTCTTTACGGCTAAGGCAAGCTTTTTTACCTTCTTCCAACACTAAGCCAATTTCTGGCAGTAGTTCCTCGCCATCTCCTAAGGCAAAGAAGTCGAAGAAGTCGGCGTAAGGTTCAGGATTTGATGTCGCCGTCTGTCCCCCCGCAAAAATTAAGGGGTAACAAAAGGATGGGGGAGATGAGGGAGTATTTTCTCCCCCTGCTTCCCCTACTTCCCCTGCTCCCTTTGTTTCCGCCTCCAAGCGTTCTCGCCAAGTTAGGGGAATACCAGCCAAGTCCAACATTTCTAGAATGTTGGTTGCTCCGAGTTCATAACTGAGGCTAAAGCCTAAAATGTCAAAATTGCAGAGCGATCGCCTTGACTCTACGGCAAACAACGGTGTCTGTGTTGCTCGTAGTTTTGCTGCTAGGTCTGGTCCTGGTAGGTAAGCGCGATCGCATAACTGGCGCGGCTGGGCATTCAAAATATTATAGAGGATAATGTGCCCTAAATTGGATGCGCCCACTTCATACACCTCTGGGTATGTTAAGACCCAGCGGATCTCTGCCTTATCCCAAGGCTTATGAACTGCTAGGAGCTCGTTACCTAAGTAACGAGCTGGCTTTACAATATCCGATGTGATTAACTTTTCTACTGCAACAGCCACTGTGCTATCTTTTAGCTACCTTAATTACAGCTACTCACCTCCAACCTTAGCATTGATTAGGTGTTTCCAGAGAGTCACTCGTTTTAAGTTGAAAACTTTTTTAGGCATAGGTCAGTGTTGCGTCTTCTGTGGAGAGGCAAGCAGCTTCAAACGCGGCTTGACCTTGAAATATCTCAAATATCTGATCTAGTTGGGTAAGTTCAAATATAATTTTGAGTGACGGTGGAACCGTGCAAAGGCTGAAGCGCCGTCCCAGCTTTTGAGCCAGTTTGAGTGCCGACACTAATGCCATCAAACCTTTACTGTCTAATGATTCTACATACTCTAAATTCACCAGCAAGATAGAAATTCCATCTTGTGCTAGCGCTTTTGTTAAGTTTGTTTCAAATTCCAAAGCGTTTTTGGCATTTAGGCAGCCTTGAGGACTAATAACAGTTATTTTTGGATAGTCTAGTACTGCTTGCATTGTTACATCCTATTAAAGTTATTGAACTTTAAAGTTAGATGTATTTGAACATAAACTTTTTTCTCTCACATCGACCATTCGTCTTAGTTTTCTTTGCTGAATCTTTATTGCTATAGCATTGCTGTTTAAAGATTGTCCCAAACACTGGGTGATTTGTGTATAAATATACATTTTTTCCTTGTGAAGCAAATATAATCTCCACAACCCCCTGCACAAGCAGAGAATAAGCTAATGAGCATTCAAGTTGCATAGAGCTAGGGCTGAACCCTTTACTACAAGCGAATCATCCTGGAAAAATGAATGACGATTAGCTTACAGCCGTTTGCGGATGAGTAAGGTACAAAACTTCGGTCTCAAAGCCAGATATAACGCCTGTTTTACTTCTGTGCCTCCTAGGTCGGAACTGCGTTAACGCGCAGCGTACACTGAGGGGATAGTCTGACGACTGACGCCTTTATTCTGCTATAAATAGCTTGTTTTCTTTATAAACCTTATTTATCCTAAAATTTCAATTGATTTTTGCCTAAGTAAGTGTCAAGCTAACAACCTTCTCTTTAAACCTTCATTCTTGGCGGACAGTTGACTCGATAGTGAGCTAAGTTTTCAAATGGTTGTGATCTTGGTCACTGCTATAGCGATATTTGGATCACTTTTTATACCAGATGTTACCCTGGATAATAACTATTTATATAGCAGGTGTAATCTTTATGAAAACAAAATATTCTATTCGCTTATTGGTAGAAAAAGCTCTTGACATTAAAAAGTTGACTCCAGAAATAGAAGATGAAATCAACTCAGAACTGACAGAAATGGGTTATATTTCTGATGTTGACTACGAAGCTTTGGAACTATTGATGGCAGAAATGGACGCCGGTCGCGTTCAGTTGGTTTCAAGTGTAGGCTACTGCTCCTGAACGCTTGGCATCATGGCTAATTACTGAAATGTAGTTAATTAAGGTAAAGATTAAAGCAATCCACCTTCAAGATAAGCAACAGAAATTCTCATAACAGTATCACTACTGACTATTTTTTTGGTAAGCTTAACTTTATATGTCATAGCAAGGCATAAACGGTAAAGACAGTGCTTCCGCATCTGGATGAGTTTGTATTCCTCGTCATAGACTTTGCTAGACCCTTATAAAAAACCCTCCCTACTCTATTTGATGGGATTGACTGCAAACAGGAGAAGCAGTTTGCTCAATAGAGTTAATATTCCCTCTATGGTAAAGGGGTAGCTGAAGAATTCAAAACCTGCTGATCTCATCTAGCTCATACATGAAATCATTCATAAACCTTTAATACATACTTGTCCATCTTACTGAAGTACTAAAGGGTTCCTTAGATTTTTTGCTTTTGTTGAAGTGGAAGAATACACCCTGATACCAGATATAGGTTATTCCGTCTACCGTACAGCTACAATTTTTACCGATGCTGAACCTTATGCCATGCGCCTAAAGGCAGAAAATAAATTTTTGCCTACCCTAAACGATATTCCTAAAGAAGTAGATCAAAAGGCTAAGTTGCTAAGGATAAACTATCCCAATAATCCTACTGAGGCAGTTGCAACGTGAGAATTTTTTGAGGAATTGGTAGCTTTCTGTAAGCAGAAGGATACAGGCATTCGCTACCGTGCTAAGTACTCAGCACTCAGAACTTTCTTTTTGTGCTTGCCAAATTTCGTGAATAAACTGATTGAGGTGTTGCTTGGCAACAGAGGCATATCCAAGTTTTGGTTCTTTTGCCAAAACCTGACTCAAAAAACTAATGACTTCTGTGTCTAAGGCTGGTTCAAATAAATTGACAGACCAAAGCAGGTCAGAAGCATCTCGCAGGTCAGTTATGAGCGGCGTTTCTTGAGTGAAGGCGACCAGCAGTAAAGGACGCACCCAGCACAACTGACGGGAAACTACCACTTGAATAACTTCTGCATACAGCCTTCTGTCGCCATGCTCTAAAGACACAATTTGTCCTGCTTGAAAATCCGGGGTCATCTCCATAGTCACGCGGTTTAATGGCGACTACTCTATTGTTACTGGTTCTTCAATTTTAAGGGGATAAGGTGTAGGGGCGCGGCAACCTTGTGCTTATACGTTGTAAATTTTGGATTTTGAAGAGCGAATTTTTCGTCAAGCCTGTGCAGCCATCAGCCCAAAATAGCAAAAATTTTGACTACCCCCATATTTGCAGGTGTATGCTATAGAATGGGTTAATAAGTGTTAAGCAATTTTTAGACAAAAATTTCTGTTGTAGTCATTCAGCCAGAAAAGAGCAAAAAACCGTGTCTGTCGAAACCATAGAGAAGCGTTCAACATCCCGCAAGCTAGCGCCTCGATATCGCGTTTTGCTCCATAATGACGAGTACAACCCTATGGAGTATGTGGTGCAGGTTCTACTAACCACAGTACCAAACCTCACTCAACCTCAGGCTGTTAGTATCATGATGGAAGCACATACCAACGGGCTAGCCTTAGTCATTACTTGCGCTCAAGAACACGCCGAGTTCTATTGCGAAACCTTGAAAAATCATGGTTTGACTAGCACAATTGAACCTGAAGAATAAAAAGGTCTTAGGCAATAGATTACGTTGTTCAAAAAAAATCTCCTCCATCTGTCCCAGTCTCCTGCCCCTATGAGGCTGGGAGCATTTATATTTACTTTGTTGATACTGTGGTTGCCTTTCGCTGCACCAATTTATTTACTTGTGTCTGATACCAACTTAGTTAGTATCTTGACAATGGTACTGCTGTATGTTGAGTTTATCATTCTACTCAGACTATGGGGCAACCACGTTTATAATCAACCCCAGATCCTACGGCATTATGGCTTAGAACTGACGCGACTCAATGGTGTAGAACTGCTGCGCGGTTTGGCTATTGGGATTATTGGAGTTCTAATTTTGTTTGGGTTACAAGGTAGCTTAGGTTGGTTAGTGTGGCAACAACCTAAAGTTTTTTTTCTCAAACTGATTTTAGAGAGTTTAATTGTTGCCTTGGGCGTTGGGTTTGCTGAAGAATTATTATTCCGAGGCTGGTTGCTGGATGAGTTGCAACGAGATTACAGCCAAAGTCTTGCGCTTTGGGCAAGTGCGATCGCTTATGCTGCATTGCACTTTATTAAGCCGCTAGAAGCGATTATTCACATACTACCTCAATTCCCAGCCTTAGTCATATTGGGGTTAACGCAGGTATGGGGAAAGCGTTGGCGTAGGGGAAGGCTTGGTTTACCCATTGGATACCACGCGGGTTTGATTTGGGGTTATTACATTGTTAACGTGGGCGATTTAATTACGTATACAAAAAAAGTGCCCGAGTGGATGACAGGAATTGATCGTAATCCACTAGCAGGGGTTATGGGTCTATTACTTTTAAGCGTGCTGGCGTTGTCGATGAGAAGGCGAGCAGTTAAGAATTAGAAATGGGTTTGTAGTTGCGCTTGGGCGCAACTACGAGCTAAATAGACCTCTTGCAAAAGTATATTTTGTTATATAGAACCACAGATGCACACCGATAAACACAGATAATTCATCGGTGTGCATCTGTGTTTATCTGTGGTTTATTTTTAAAGATAATTGACTTTTTCAAGAAGTCTAATTTGCTGCGGTCTATCCGGATGATAGACATCTGCTCCAAGTTGATAATGGTGCATTTCACGTCTTCCAGTATCTTCGGGTGCCTAAGAATTCTAGAGATACATCATCACCCAATTGACATGAGGTAACAGTACGCGATACTCATGATTCAAGGGTTGCATAAGTTTTTTACAATGCAAAGTTTTTTAAATTTTAACTTTCATCAGCACGAGGAGGGATGGACATGGATGGCAGTTTGATCATATCCAACATCCTGAATCCGCCAGTCCTGTTTTTCTTCTTGGGGATGACTGCCGTTTTTGTCAAGTCCGATTTGGAAATTCCTGCACCTGTGCCCAAACTCCTGTCGCTTTATCTGCTGTTTGCGATCGGGTTTAAGGGGGGAGTCGAACTAATCAAAAGTGGAATTACTCAGGAAGTGGTTCTGACACTCTTTGCAGCCATGTTAATGGCGTGTTTAGTCCCAATTTACACCTTTTTTATTCTCAAGCTGAAGTTAGATACTTATGATGCTGCCGCGATCGCCGCAACCTATGGCTCCATCAGTGCTGTCACCTTCATCACGGCGAGTGCCTTTTTAACTGAGCTTGGCATTGCTTTTGATGGCTACATGGTGGCAGCCCTTGCCCTGATGGAATCTCCAGCCATTATTGTTGGTCTCATTCTGGTAAATCTATTTACTATCGAGCAAGGAAAACCACGAGACTTCGCCTGGTCTGAAGTGTTGCAAGAGGCATTTTTGAACAGTTCAGTCTTTCTCCTGGTCGGTAGCCTGGTGATTGGATTCTTGACTGGAGAACACGGTTGGCAAGTTTTGGAACCCTTTACTCAGGGGTTGTTTTATGGGGTTCTTACGTTCTTTTTACTGGACATGGGATTGGTTGCTGCCCGAAGAATTAAAGACTTGCAAAAAACCGGATTTTTCCTCATTTCGTTTGCGATACTAATTCCAATACTCAATGCAGGCATTGGGTTACTGATTGCCAAATTTATTGGTATGCCTAAGGGAGATGCACTTTTGTTTGCTGTGCTGTGTGCCAGTGCCTCTTACATCGCTGTCCCAGCAGCTATGCGGATGACCGTTCCGGAAGCGAATCCCAGTCTTTATGTTTCTACTGCTCTAGCAGTGACATTTCCGTTCAATATTATTGTGGGAATTCCGCTCTATTTGTACGGAATTAACTTGTTGTGGAGGTAATAATATGCACGTGGTTAAAAAGATAGAAATTATCGCCAACTCGTTTGAGCTTGGCAAAATTTTAGATAGTTTAGACAAGTCAGGTGTACACGGTCATGTTGTGATCCGAAATGTTGCTGGTAAAGGATTACGAGGAACGACGGAAGATTTAGACATGACAATGCTTGATAATGTTTACATTATCGCATTCTGTATGCCTGAGCAAATGAAGCCTGTTGTGGAAAACATTAGACCCCTGCTCAATAAGTTTGGAGGCACCTGTTACATCTCGGATGTCATGGAGATTCGCTCCGTAAAATGTGTCGCGTCGATGTGAGAAAATCATGAACCCAAGGAAGCATTTCATGGAACGTCGTGACTTCTTGAAGTTGGGAGTTACAGGGGCATTTGGTTTGGTGGTCACTGCTAGTGATTTACTTTCTCCAGTTGAACAGGTTCAAGCTGCTGAATTGCCCCCTGGATCTCCTCAATCCCTCAGTCCTGATGCCGCATTGCAAAAGCTGATGGAGGGAAATCAGCGGTTTATTCAGCATCAATCTCAACATCCTGATCAATCCCAAGGGCGGTTGCAGGAAGTCGCTCAAGCTCAACATCCATTTGCAACCATCTTGAGTTGTGCCGATTCACGAGTTCCCGCAGAAATTATTTTTGATTATGGCATTGGAGACATCTTTGATGTTCGGATTGCCGGAAATATTGCCACGCCTGAGGCGATCGGCAGTATTGAATATGCGGTTGCCTTGTTGGATACTCCTTTGCTAATGGTACTAGGTCATGAGCGATGTGGGGCAGTTACTGCAGCTGTACAAAACAAAGCGCTGCTCGGTGAGATTGGTAGCTTTGTTAAGGCAATTAAGCCAGCCGTGGAACAGGTCAAGGATCAGTCGGGTGATGCGGTTGAAAACGCTGTGGTTGCAAATGTGTACTATCAAATTGAACGGTTGAAGCGCTCGCCACTCTTAACTGAGCGGTTGCAGTCCGACAAATTGAAAATTGTGGGAGGTCGTTATGACTTGGATACGGGGAGGGTAACTATCATTACCTAATTTGACACAGATGACAACGCATCTTCTCAAACCCAGATGCGATAATTGATTGCTTGAAGATTGAGAACATCTGCTATTTCAGCCTAAGAGGATGTTTGGAAAGTCAAAAAAAGCTCGCGTAACGATACCCTGTCAGTAGACTCACAACTTTTTCCCTGCTTCACCTGCAAAAATTATAACAGTGGAAAAGGCTTCTTTTGCTTTTTCCACTCCTCACGAAGCCATCTCAAGTACTGTTCCCACCAAACACGCTCGCTCTAAATTCACGCCACTTAAATTAGCACCTTCTAGTTCTGCACATAGTAAATTCGCACCCGTCAAATTCGCACCAGCAAGATTTGCAGAGCGCAAGTCGGCTTCTTCTAGATTAGTCTCACTCAACAAAGCTCCTTGCAAATCTGCGCGACTCAAGTCTGCACCTTTGAGATTAGCCCCAGTCAAATTCGCACCTCGTAAGTCAGCACCTCGAAAATCAACACCTTGTAAATTGACATTCATCAAATTGGCACCACTCAAAAAAGCACCTACAAACGACACTTCACTCAGTCTTGCTCCCATTAAGTTAGCGCCACGCAAATTGCTACCCCGCAAGTCAGCACTCGTCAAATCTGCTTGCATCAAATTTGCTCCCATCAGGTTTGCTCGCAAGTCGGTTTCTACAAGGTTGGCTCCCATCAAATTTGCACCTTCTAAATGTCCACCTTCGAGTTTGGAACCTGTAAAAGTTGTGCCGACAAGGTGAGCACCAGCAAGATTGACGCGACTTAAATCAGCATTTGATAAATCCTCGTCTTCTAAAGAAGCTCCTGGCAGATGTTTGAGTTTTCCTAAGCGAATTTCTTCAATATTCATATGGTTGAAACACAATCAAAATAATTCATAAATTTCGCGTAAAAGTTAGTGACGGATGATTTATCTGGGTGAATACAGATAACTTATCCGTGACATTCGTTATGCTACAGGCTAGCCGTTGCTTTATTTGCCGTAAGTACTCATCTGCTCACCAGTCTTACTTTCGCTATCTAGCCTACTATTAAGCAGCCACATACCAGTGCTAACTTTGGGTGACATCAAGGGTAAGTCCAGTCCTTGTTGCAAACCCATGACTAACAAAGTTAGTGTATCTACAAGTTTGGGGTCAAAGCGGTACGATTGTAATTGTTTACTCTCTTCTAGAGCTTGAGCAAATATCTCCTCCCGACTGAACTGAGACGTTTTCTTCTGATTCACGCGCCACTGGAAGTCGGCGACTAATGCCAAAATTCTTGACTCCAAGGGAATTTCATCCCCAGCTAACCCCGCTGGTTCCCCTGTACCATCCCACCATTCGGTTTGATGTGTAATAATTTGTGCGATCGCTCGCAGTCGTGGCATTGTTCGTAAAACTTGCGCTCCTGGTACTAAGGGACAACTCAAGGGACTACTGGGCGCATCTTCTTGGTAGCGGGTGGAAGTCCCAGGAGAAAGAACGCTTTCGGCTCTTTGTAATGGATCTATACGTTGCAGCAACCCTGCAAGGCGTAGACGTTTCGTTTGCCATGCGGGAAGATCTAAAAGTTGCGCCATTATTTCACAGAGTGCCACAACTTCCGCTGCTGCCATTGGATTGGTTATATCAGCAGCATCTATCATTTGCGCCATCCGCAAAAATGCTTGAATTTCGTTAGAAACTAAATTGCGATCTAGTGCTTGATGCCGAGTCTGTGTAGATACGGATATATTCACTTGCCCGGTTTGCAAGTAATCTACGACGCGGGAAACCACTGAACTCAGGTCTTCTGGAGTGGCAAGACGAGGTTGAATGGTGTCTTTGTGTGCCTTGAGTTCTTTTGCCAGTTCTGAATTGTAGCTTTCGATGTGGGAAATTGCTAATTGAGCTGTTTCTTGCACTAACTCTGGCTCAAATGTCCACAATCCATAGAATTTGCGCTCTACGTCTGATGCGGGTAGCCCGGTGGAACCATAATCAGCTTCTGATAATTCTTGACAAATTACCATTGCTGTGTAATTGGGTGATAAGATAATGAGATGCCACTCCTGCGCCACTGGATCGCCTGGATCTATGGCGACTATGTTCACATTCGGCAGCTGGCTTGTAGGATGTTCGGCAAAGCCTGTATCCGGGGAAGCCATGATAGCAACTTGGCTGGCTTTTTTGGCGATATCTGCATATCTTTCGGCTTCTTGCAGATACCATTTCCCCCGTTGGAAGGCTGTGATGACTAAGGGTGTACTGTCGTCACTTAAGATGTGATCTTCCAACGCATGGCACAGGGAAACCAGAGTGTTTTTATAGTAAACGCCGTATTGAATTGGTCTTTTACTATGGCGATGGGCTGTTTCTAGCTTTTGTAAAATTGAGCCTTCTAACATGAGATTTCTTAAAATGAACCGCAAAGGCGCAGAGGGCGCAGAGGAAATGAAGGCGATGAGGAAGCAACATCTTCATCTTCCTCATCATGTCTTCTATGATACGCTTACTAGTTGTTTTTCTTTCGTCTCAACGGGTGAAGAAAGTGCTTCTTCTAAGTCGGCACAACCCAGCTTTTCTTCTAAAATTTTCATAACTTCGCGTCCGAAGTCATTAGGGTTTTGTCGCCATGCTTGCAAACAGACTTCACCAAAGAATGAACCGAGGGGTTCGGGGTTCCAGAGCATTTTCTGGACAGTCCAAGGTGTAATGTTCATCGGATCATACCCTGGTTTAAGAATATTTTCTTTGAAGGCGTATTCTTCGAGGTGGGTATGGGGTTGCAAACCGATGAAGAAAATCGCAGGTTCGACTTTATCCGCACCGAAGATGCGTTCGAGTTCACGGTGGTAGGCTATGGTTTGGCGGATGGTTTCAAGACGTTCGTCAATGACGTTAAATGAGTAATTGACAGAAACTAAGTCGTTGAATCCAGCGGCTTTCAAGTCGCGGCAGTTTTGCAAAACTGTTCGTAGGTTGTAACCCATCCGCATTTTCCGCACGAGTTCTTGAGAACCACTGGTAATACCAATTTCAAAGTAGTTCATCCCGGTTTTCGCCATCAAGTCACACAACTCTGGTGTGAGGTTGTCGGCTCTGATGTATGCTGCCCAGTGGATATCTGTCATGCCAGAATCGATGATTTTCTGTAAGAGTTCTACAGCATCGCTCATAAATTTTCGCGCTGGGATAAATTGGGCATCGGTAAACCAGAAGTTACGAATGCCGCGATCGTACAATTGCCGCATCTCAGCAACGACTTCCTCCGCTGGGTTGATGCGTACTTGTTTGCCTTCGACGACAGTGTAGACGCAATAACAGCAGTTGTGGGGACAACCACGCTTAGTTTGGACACCTATATAAAAGTCTTGTTCTTGCAGGTAATAGTTAAATTCCGGCCAGATGCTTTCAATATAGTTGTAGTCGCAAGCAGTTTTTTCTAGAGGAGCGGGTTGTTCGTGAATCAGGCGATCGCGTGGTTTATCTTCTCCTACGACATAACACCTTTCATCGCGAAATTCTTGAGCGCTTAAAAGTTTTGTCAGCAGGGTTTCGCCTTCTCCCACCGAAACAATTGTTCCCTTGGGTAAGCTTTTACCCACTTGCTCGTAAAAGACGCTGACAGCACCACCACCGACAATCACCCGAGCATGGGGGTTATAACGTTTAGCGCGTTTAATGCCCCGTTTAATTAAGCCCAAATTCCGCCACAACTCACCGTAGTATCCCGACGCAATCCGCAACAAACCAATAGCCCCTTTTATCTTGAGTAATGGATTGCGGGAGTAGAAAAACTCGAAGGAATATTGCAATGGGTTACCGCCACGTCCACCAACAGGCGCATAAATTTGAATATCCCGCCACGAATACACTAGTAGTGTGGGCTTGAATTCATCTATACACTTATCCAGGGCAGCAGCATAATCTAGAGGTGGTACTGTCCCCAAATCAAAAATCCGCTGTTCTATGGTATCAAACAGCTTGTGGACGTGATCTGCAAGATAAATTACCCCAATTGGAAAGATGGGGTTACAAGGAAGGCGAACGTAGAGAATTCGGTTGTCCATTACAGGTCTTTTAACTTCCATCTTGCTGTTTTCAAGGGAAAGCGAGAGTAATAGCTTTTAAAGAAGTGTTTATTTTGTTTTTGTCCTATATCTTAATATTACTTGACATTTAAGCCAATTATTGATTACTCCGTTTTTTTGTTGATAGCAGTGGAAATAGCTAAATCAACTTAACCATGAAATACATAATTTATAGATATAAATATTATAAAATTATAAAGATTTTTTCTAGATGATAGCTTTACAATAATATCAACTCTCTTTGCAAAGCGATGATCCACATATCTTGGTTATGGGGTAGAGGCGCACCAAAGGCAACTCGATTTCTCCCTTCGTTATTTTTTTGTGAACCGGCGAACATTATATTTGCCCGACCATAATGTACAATTGCGGAAAAGGCATAGATTTTTACAAATTTTTCATATACACCCATATCTTAAGATAGAAATAATATAGAAAACTTCAGTTGGTAGTCGGGGTTACAGCAGCTGGGGATCAGCCAGTGCTAGGTTGACTGGTGTAATATAAAATAGTGGCGTAAAGCTCCTCAGCAGTTATGGCTCAAATATTAGATCCTCTACCACCTGAGCAATCGGGTAAGATGTTCTGCTGCTACGTTAATGCCACAAGCAAAATACAGGTGGCTCGCATCTCAAATATTCCCAACTGGTACTTTGAACGGGTTGTTTTTCCTGGACAAAGGTTAGTGTTTGAAGCTCCGAGAGAAGCTCAACTCGAGATTCATACCGGCATGATGGCAAGTGCAATTTTATCGGATACGATTCCGTGCGATCGCCTTGCAATCAATGAACCTAGCATTTATGAGTTTGATACAAACTCACAACCAGCAATCGACTCTATCAATAAAAAACCAATTGTGCAAATTCATACAACAACCGGAGATTTCATCAAACCTTTACAAGTCGCTGGTTTAGTATCCATTGATTAAAAAAACAATTTTGCTTAGTTTGAGGGTTGCTGAAGTCAGCAGCCCTTTTTTGTTTATTAGATTTAGTTATCTATCTGTAGAGACGTGCCATGGCACGTCTCTATATTATCTACAATGTTTACTATGGATCTACCTACTTTTCTTTGGCTGTGGAAAATAGCAGCATGGTCGATGGGTTTATCGCTACTAGCGTATTTGCTATTGGCGGTAACGGGTATTTGGATATTTCGTACCAGAAGACTACAGCAAGAACGACCTAGCTGGTTGCGTTCTCTTCACTACTTAATCGGCAGTTGCATGGTAAGTTTAGTGCTGCTTCTGCTACTCATTGGTATTATCGGTACTTTAGGTCACTTTGGTTCCTTGGGACACTCGCCACACTTAATTGCTGGGTTGATAGTAGTGGTGCTAGTTTTGCTGTCTGGTGGGAGTGCATTACTCATCAATGCGGGACGATCTTGGGCAAGACGTCTTCATATTAGCGCTAACATTGCCCTGTTCTGTGGCTTCATCTGGGTATCGCTTACAGGCTGGAGTGTGGTACAAAAGTATTTACCATAATGAGTCACAAATGACCCGACAGCCTCACGACCAGTTCGCCAAGCAATATCTAGAAGAATTACTTTCTCCTTTAGGGAAGGTAGAAGTAAGTCGCGAAATAACTGATGAAGTTCGACAAGTTGATATTTTGTTTTTCCCTGCGCCATCTTCCAAAGCTGACCTGCAAATGGGGTTACTTGGTAAAATTGCGACGGGGGTTTCGTTGCTCGAACCCTTTCGCAATCAACCTAATAAAACTGAGGTACGTAATTGTATCCTCAAACTATTTTCTTACTATGGCGAGTTGCAGCGCAAAGCAAGGCGTGAGAGTACTTCCTTACCAGAAGATGATTTACCTCGCCTATGGATTTTGGCAACTTCTGCATCGGAAAATTTGCTTCATGATTTTGGCGCTACATTAGATTTAGAGAATTGGCAACCTGGAGTTTACTTTCTGGCTAAAGCGTTGAGGACATCTGTAGTAGCAATTAACCAGTTACCTCTAACACAGGAGACTCTTTTGCTGAGGATGTTAGGTAAGGGAGAAACCCAACGCCAAGCCGTTAGTGAATTACTAGCACTTCCAAGAAATAACCCATTACGTCAGAACGTCCAACAACTGCTTGCTAGTTGGCGTATCACTCTGATAAATCAGGGAAATTTAACTGAAGATGACCAGGAGTTAATTATGAACTTGTCCCAAGCTTATTCAGAATGGCGCGAAGCTACCTTACAAGAAGGACGACAAGAAGGACGACAAGAAGGACGACAAGAAGGACGACAAGAAGGACAACGCTTAGTGGTGGAAAACTTGCTAAGAGTTCGATTTGGGACTCTAGATGCAGAACTCTTGGGAGTAGTTGAGACAATACTACAGTTACCACCAGAAGAATATAGCCCCTTGTTGCTGGAATTATCGCGCCAAGAATTGTTAACTAGGTTTGGTGCTGACAGAAATTGATAACGATAATCTTTAATAATAATTGCCTCTTCATTATACCTAGTTAGTATTTACTGAAAACACAATATGTGATTAAGCCGTGACAGCCAACTCAGCCGATACTTCGTCTTCTATTTTTCGTCTCTCCCCTTTAATTAGAATCACCTTGTTGTCTTTATATGTGGCACTTACCACACCATTACCTTTCCTTTCTCAGGTAACAGGTGCGCCCGTAACGCCAGCGCTTTTGTGGGTGGGCATAGTTATTGGTTTTATTGCCCTATATGCAGCGTTGAGCGAACGCGTGATTTTAGATGACCAAGGAATTCAGGTCACTTATCCTAAATGGGTTCCGCGTTTTTTTCGTAAAGGCTGGTCTTTACCTTGGTCTGAAGTAAAAGAGTTAAAACTCCGCACTACGGGTCAAGGAGGACTAGTTTACTACTTCCTGAGCAAGGAAGGACAAGCTTATCTACTACCAATGCGTGTAGCCGGATTTGCTCGTTTGGTGAAACTTGTGCAAGAAAGGACAGGCATAGACACCACAGATGTCTATCCTTTAGCACAACCTTGGATGTATTTAATTTTACTTGGTTTTACACTGTTGCTGCTGTTGGTTGATGGCTGGACAATCGCCACAGCATTAGCGCAAGGTAACATAAATTAAAAAAAATATCACAGGTACAGGATTTTGTAGCGGAAGTCGCGGCTATCCTATCTTTTTGTCGTCGCACGAATAACTCATCCGTTATTTTATCCGTTGCTAAGGACAATCATCATACAAGGGTTCAATTTGGAGATTCAACAAAACACGCAGATGGGGAAACTTACCCCCAAAACACAACTGCGCTTAGAACAAGTCAGCCTGTTTGCCAACCTGAAAACTCAGGGGAAGAGTAACCCGCTGGGACACCCAATATTGCAGGATATTTCCTTTGAGGTATTTGAGGGAGAACGAGTTGCTATTGTTGGACCATCGGGTGCAGGAAAAACTCATTTATTACGCCTCCTGAACCGTTTAAGTACACCTACGAGCGGTAAAATCTATCTGGAAAATCAAGAGTATCGCCAAATTCCTGTATTGCAGCTACGCTCCTTAGTGACACTGGTACTGCAAGAGTCCAAGCTGTTGGGAATGACCGTCAAAGAAGCGATCGCTTATCCCCTGGTTTTGCGTGGTTTACCCAAACAGACAATTGAGCAACGTGTGAGTCACTCGATAGAACAGTTGCAAATTCCAGATGAATGGTTTGGACGAACTGAGGTCCAACTTTCTGCGGGTCAACGACAACTCGTGGCGATCGCTCGTGGTTTAGTTATTCAACCGAAAATTTTATTGTTAGATGAGCCAACCTCTGCCCTAGACGCAGGTAGTGCTAAGAATCTTATAGAAATTTTAAACCAGCTTGCTCAAAGTTATCAAACAACGGTTTTTATGGTAAACCACCAGCTAGAGCTAGCCCAGAAGTTTTGTACACGGTTATTGTACTTACAGCAAGGTCGCTTACTTGTCAATCAAGAAGCATCTGAGATCAGCTGGGCTAACTTACGAGAAAGCTTGACGCAAGCAAAGGCGCAAGATGAATTTGGATTTTAAAGTTGTTAGTTGTTAGTTATTGGTTGTTGGTTATTAGCTTTTCTTTGCCACTATCCACTACCCACTAACCACTACCCATTCCCCTTACCTCTGAGTACTAATCGTTGAGCGTTGATTGGTGAACCTCTGTTTAGGTAACTTTGGTGGTAAATCTGGAAGATTAGCATTTAAAATTTCTGTGTTAAATCGGTATCCTACATTGCGGATAGTTTGAATCAAACTAGGTTGGCGCGGATCTAATTCAACTTTTTTCCGCAATGATAGTACATGGGTATCAATGGTACGTGGGTTGTCTATGGCATCGGGCCAAGCACGGCGTAGTAGTTCAGACCTACTCAAAGGCACTCCTCCAGCTTGTGCTAAAACGTATAGTAAACTGAATTCCTGTGGTGTTAAGTCAATAAACTCTCCTTGGAAGCGAACGCGTCGCTGTACTAAATCAATTTGCAGAGCGCCATAATCCAAGTAAGCAGGTGCAACGGGTGTGCGCTTACGGCGAATAATTGCCTCAACCCGTGCAAGAAACTCTTGCATCCCAAAAGGTTTGCTGAGGTAGTCATCTGCTCCCGCTTTCAAACCAGCGACGATATCAGCTTCATTACTCCGAGCAGATAGCATTAAGATTAAAGGCTGTTGCTGACGATGCAACCAACGGCAGAACTCAATGCCATCACCATCAGGTAAATCAGCATCAAGAATGACCAGTGTTGGTTGATGGCTTAAAAACACTTCTCTAGCTTGATAGATACTTGCAGCTTGATGCACCCGATAGTCCAGTTGTTGCAAGTGCCAGCCAAGCAATGACCTCAGATGGGGATTTCCCTCAATGATTTCAATACAAACCGAACCCACGGTGGCAAGACCCCTTAGCGTGCATGACTTTCAAAGTAACAAAGCCTATGTCTTAGGTTTTGTAATCCTTGTTACTTCAATTGCTATTGGCTTCATATTTACTAATACCAATACTGGCAAGGTGTTTAATTCGTGCCTTGCCCAAAGCCAAGTTAGTAATATTCTTAAATTTTTGTTAGACTAAGTGAAAATGTTTTTGATGAAATATCCTGCTCAAAAAGGGGTGCTATTGACCAAAAAAGTGTCACCAAACAAGCTAACCGTTACCAAAAGAGTTTTTCAGCTTTATGGTGCAAGCAGATTCGATAGTGTTGGATAGATTGATACCTACACCCCTCACGGTAGACTGGCTATTGGTTGAAATAATTATAACAATAGCTTACTTGATAATCATATTCCCACTTTTCTGGAATAGGATCGAGATAGTCTTTAGCTGCTCGTGAGATTTCCCTTTGGGGGAGATATCTTCTTTTAGTTAATGCCAAACTGAAAGTGAGACTTCACATCTGAGCTTCGATAAATTACCATTCTCTATTCCAAACAGTTTTCTGCCAGCAGTTATGCTCCAAGACACACAAACCATCCGCTATTACCAAAGATTAACGGACGCCTTCGTCGAGTTATGGAATCGCGGCTATCGTACCGATGATATGCGGATGTATTTGGACGGCTATATAGCCGCACTGCGACACGGTAACGCCATTGAACCGTATCTGATTCATCGCTTAGAAGAGGAGGCTAATCGCTACTTGCACGATGTTTCTAACTTTACGATGACGCAACCACAACCGGATTACTATTAAAACCTGTTCTCAGTTCTAAATAGTATCCCCACAGCAACGCAGATGATCATAACATATATAATTATCTGCATACCAGTGGTCTGGCAATTTGGATATATTTCTTTACAATTACAGCTAAGTAGTCCTGAACAACGAGTCATAAGTAATGAGTGTGCTGACTCATTAGCACACTCATCACTTAAATCTCAGTAAGACCAGCGTTGCTAGAAGGAAACCCTCCTGCAACGCTGGATCTTTAGGATTGTTTTTGCTGAAAGCTAACTGCTAATTATGAGAAGCTTAACTTCATGAAGCCAGTGCAACTTCCACCATTTGCTGCAATTCGCCTTTCTGGTACAGTTCAATTAAGATATCTGAACCCCCAACAAATTGACCGTTTATATACACTTGGGGAATTGTTGGCCAGTTGGAATATTCTTTAATTCCTTGGCGGAGTTCGGCGTCATCCAAAATATTAACCGTCTCGAAGGGAACTCCCAAGGTATTTAGTATTTGCACGACGTTGTTGGAGAAACCACACATGGGCATTAACTTGGTTCCCTTCATAAACACCAAAATCTTGTTTTGCTGCATCAAATTATCAAGTTGCTCTTTGAGTTCTGGGGTCATCGTCTTTTTGTTTCCTGATTTGCTCTTAGTCTAATTGCTGATATTGTCTTTTGCCCTTAGTCATTAGTCTTTACTGATAACTAATGACTATTTTGCCAAGATTCGGGAGTATAGGTTTTTAGTGCCAAGGCATGGATCGCTTCACTAGACATGGCTTGCCTAAGGGCACCATAGACCAACTGGTGCTGTTGCACCAGTCCTTTACCTGCAAACTGCGATGAAACTACTGTCACTTGATAGTGGTCCCCGCCTCCAGTCAAGTCTTGCACTTGAACTTGAGCGTCAGGCAGTTCTCCCTTGATCATTTCCTCAACTTGCTGCGGACTAATCATCGCAATTCCTAAATAATGTCAAACCCTAATAGGGATTTTAACCTCCGCATCAGGGCAATTCAAAACATGCCCTACGTGTATGCTATGTGCAATTCGCACATCCTCCGCAGGAGGCACAAAATTCAAAATTATACAACCTACTTTTGGTAGACATCTTAGCTGCTAATATCACACAAATTCAATGTGTAACAGTTGACCACATCTACTTCAAACCTTAATAGGGATTCAAATATCAAGAGTCCCCACCATCGATAGTATTCTCATTCTACCATTCAACTGAATGGGGAGGTGAGGAGGTGAGGAGGTGAGGAGGTGAGGAGGTGAGGAGGTGAGGAGGTGAGAACAGAGGTAATTTGATTATTTCTTCTGGGAGGGGGAAGAGGGAGAGGGGGAAGAGGCGCTGCTACCCCCTTTAGGAAACGGAGCATCAACAAAGCCCAACTCCAACAACTGCTGATAAGCTTTTTTACCTAAATCCCGTGTTGGGTTTTGGCTCTTAACTATTTGAATGAGCAATGGTACTGCTAATTCAGGCTTATTTTGCGCTCTATGTACTAATGCTAGCTGGTAGGTGGCTTCATCCCGCATTTGGGCAGTTTCTAATGCCTTTTTCCGCTGGGTATCAGCAACTCTATTGTCAATTCCAGAAAAGCTAGAGTTCAGCTCTTGATAGAAATTAGAGAGCTGATTAAAAACGGTTCGGGCTTCTTGAAGTTTCTTTGCAGCTGCATCATAGTTTTGGGAAGAAACTGCATTACCAGCCTCTGTCATTAAACGCTTCCCCCCCTCAAGGCTCAAAAGGCTATTATTTTGTCCTGTTGGACGGAGGTTATTTGGATCGTTGGGATCAATAGGTTGTGGTTGGCTAGAGCCACTTGGTAGATTTACCTGAGCATTGACAGGTGAGAGCAGACTGAGGGCTGCTATTACTGCTAAAGAAGTGAAGCGAAATATGGGAACGGTTGCAGACAAGTTCATGAGGTCATTTAGTAAGGATCACTAAAAAACAGTTATAGAAACTTCGGGTATCTTAACTCTGTTTTGAACTTTGACCAAACAGCCGTATATTAAGTTTCCCTGATTTTAAAGTGAAAATCGATTAAACCCATATCAGCGAGGCACTAGCAATTGTGGGTTATTGATTTGGCATCACAAGACTTAGGGCGACTCAATACCAGGGAATCGACTTTAGGTATTTAGTCATGAGCGATGACAAAGACAAAGGACAAATCAAGAATTGGGCATTTCTGCAAATGCTCGACAACTGACTTTTGATTCGTGATGGCTTAATTTTTGGAGAGCCATTGTTAAGTCAGTCGTAAGACGCTTAGCATTGTGTTTCAAAGCTCCTCTAGTGTAATCTGCGACTTCTATTGGGTGTCCAATATGAATACTCACATCAGTACCCCATGCAGGTAATTGTTGGCTGTAATTAATGCTGACAGGTATGATTTTTATACCTAATCCAGGATGACTGAATTCCGTACTCAAAGCCAGACGAGCTATTCCAGGCTTTAATGGGTGAACTTTTCCATCGCGAAAAATGCCACCCTCTGGGTAAATAACTAAAGTTTCCCCATGTTCAAGGAGTTCAACACTATGACGAAGAGTCGTGATTGAAGGTTGTTGAGGATCTACAGAAAAGCCTCCTAAGCGTCGGACAAACCAGCCTTGCAACCCTTGGCACTCAGTGATGGTTACCATAAATCGCAAATCTCGTCCCGTCGCACACCGACCAGTTGCGTATGCTAAGAGCAAAGGATCCCAACGCGCCCGATGGGTGGGCGCAAGGATAATAGGACCAGTATTGGGAAGGTTTTCTTGTCCAGTGACTCTAATGTCCCCAAAGAATAACGGTAGAAGAAAGTGACCGCCCAAGAAATATGCCACATGGCTTAACCAAGGAGAAATCCGAGAGGTAGTAATGTGAGCCACCTTAGCATTTGCTGGCGTCGTAGCAGGATTATCACAAGAAGTATCGGAGGAAGAGTTAAACTCAATCATGACGGTGGCTGCTGGCTGTTGGGTTGAATACATTCAAAACTCTGTTAAATACACCGTAGATTTTCTTCCCTGACTTGTGTAGCACCAACTGGACACTTTTCCCTCTGTCCGTTAGTTAGAGATATGTCGCCGATGAGTAAACCAAGCTTGCAATTGCTGACGACAGGCAGACTCTAAAATACCGCCAATGACTCGCAGGCGGTGATTGGAAGCAGCACTATCAGGGATATTGGCGACAGTACGAATTGCACCAGTTTTGGGATCGTCCACCCCATAGACTAAAAGTCCTATACGCGCCTGTACAATAGCGCCCGCACACATTGGGCACGGTTCCAAAGTAACGTAAAGGGTGCATTGGTTAAGACGCCAAGTTTGTAACCTTTGAGCGGCTGCTCTGATAGCAATAATTTCCGCGTGAGCTATAGGGTCATTGTCGCGTTCTTTTCTGTTTTCTCCTTCTGCAATCAAACTTCCAGATGAATCAATAATAACAGCGCCCACGGGGACTTCATCCGCATCGCCCGCAACTTGTGCCAAGTCTAAGGCGTAACTCATCCATTGCCGATGTATAAGATATTCCGGGTACTCAATGGGCATTTTTTTAGTCGTAACAAAGAGGACAAGGGGAGATAGGGAGGTGGGATCATGGGGTGGATCAAACTGTCTTCACGTCTTTGCGTCTGCGTGTTCTCTTTGCCCCTGTCCCCGCGTCCCCTTGTTCCTTTTTCTAAACAACAGGTTGAGCGAGGAGGGGATCTAACTGACCTTGCGAATCTAGCTGATAAAGGTCATCACAACCGCCGATGTGTTGGTTGTTAATAAAAATCTGCGGAACTGTGCGCCGTCCGTTGGCACGTTCTGCCATCTTCGCTCTGGCTGCTTCGTTACCATCAATTTTGTATTCATTGAATTTCACGCCTTTCCACCACAACAGCATTTTGGCACGAATGCAATAAGGGCATGTTTGCCAGGTGTAGATTTCAACGGCGGCTTTTATGCGCTGTGGATGGCGATTGAATAGGGAGTTCAAAAAATTCAACATCATGCTTTTTTTCTTATGAATCGTTTTCATCTGTCTCTAGCCTAGTTCATGACTGTTTAGAGAGAGACGGCAGGAAGTCATCGCCCTTGAGTGCTAAAAAAATCGTCGCTGTGCGTTCTAACCGAGGATTTGAGTTGTTGTATTTTTGCCAGAAAAATTTCATCCTTACAGGTCGTTGTGAAAAAACGATGATAATTGATGACTCTACGAGGGCATGAATATTACTGGTGTTACAGGTTTAACCCAAGCGACTCTTGCGACGCTGAAAGCTTTAGGGGCAGTGAAAAATTAAAGTATGAGTTGTACATAATGCGCCTACACCGGACATTAGAAGCAAAACTTAACATATACGCAAGTAGAGACTATTTTCCATAGGTATCCGCCCTTTGGTAGACTTGAAGACTGAAACAGGTTTCTGGAACGACGCGAAATCAAGCAATTGAGAGGGCAGAGTTTGTGGAAAATACACTTGGGTTAGAAATTATTGAGGTTGTTGAGCAAGCCGCCATTGCCTCTTCCCGCTGGATGGGAAAAGGTGAAAAAAATACGGCTGACCAAGTGGCTGTAGAAGCCATGCGGGAACGGATGAACAAAATTTATATGCGTGGTCGCATCGTTATCGGCGAAGGCGAACGAGACGAAGCTCCCATGCTCTACATTGGGGAAGAAGTCGGTATCTGTACCCAACCAGATGCCAAAAACTACTGCAACCCCGATGAATTAATTGAAATTGACATCGCTGTTGACCCATGCGAAGGTACTAACCTGGTGGCATACGGTCAAAATGGATCAATGGCAGTGTTGGCAATTTCTCAAAAAGGCGGTTTATTTGCTGCGCCTGACTTTTACATGAGAAAGCTCGCGGCTCCACCCCCAGCACGCGGTCATGTTGATATTAACAAAACTCCCACTCAAAACCTCAAGATTCTCTCTGAGTGCTTAGGGCGCGCCGTGGAAGAATTGGTGGTCGTGGTTATGGATCGTCCCCGCCACAAAGAGTTGATTCAGGAAATCCGGCAAGCAGGCGCTAGAGTGCGACTAATTAGCGATGGTGACGTTTCTGCTGCTATTTCCTGTGCCTTTGCTGGTACCAACATCCACGCACTCATGGGAATTGGTGCTGCACCCGAAGGTGTTATTTCTGCTGCTGCTCTCCGTGCTTTGGGTGGACACTTCCAGGGGCAGTTGATCTACGATCCAGAAGTAGTGAAAACAGGTCTGATTGGGGAAAGCAAAGAAGGCAACATCGCACGGCTCAACGAAATGGGCATTACAGAACCAGACCGAGTTTACAATGCCGAGGAACTGGCTTCTGGCGAGACAGTGCTGTTCGCAGCTTGTGGCATCACCCCCGGAACTTTGATGGAAGGTGTCCGCTTCTTTAACGGCGGCGCAAGAACTCAAAGTTTAGTGATTTCCAGTCAATCGCGAACTGCTCGATTTGTCGATACAATTCATTTGTTTGATGAGCCGAAGATTCTGCAATTGCGGTAGTCATTAGTTGTACAGACGCGCCATGGCGCGTCTGTACATTAGTCATTGGCTAACGAATGATGACTAAAGGCTTAGGACAAATAATAAACGACTGATAAAAATGACAAATATGCATATAGCTGTGGTGGGGTTAAGCCATAAAACAGCCCCAGTCGAAGTTCGGGAAAAACTGAGTATTCCAGAACCACAAACCGAAGGCGCGATCGCGCACCTGCTTGGCTATCCTCATATTGAAGAAGTCGCAATACTGAGCACTTGTAACCGTCTGGAAATTTACGTTGTTACTCACGAAACCGAACAGGGAATCCGAGAAGTTACCCAATTTCTTTCAGAACACAGTAAGTTGCCAGTCACCTCTTTGCGGCAACATTTGTTTGTTTTGCTACATCAAGATGCTGTCATGCACTTGATGCGTGTTGCCGCTGGTTTAGATAGCCTCGTACTCGGAGAAGGTCAAATTCTGGCTCAGGTGAAGAATACTCACAAATTGGGACAGCAATACAACGGTATTAAAACGGTTTTGAATCGCTTATTTAAACAAGCCATTACAGCGGGTAAGCGGGTACGAACTGAAACCAGCATTGGCACTGGTGCAGTCTCTATCAGTTCTGCTGCTGTGGAGTTGGCGCAGATGAAATTGGCAAATTTAGCGGCATGTCGTGTGGTCATTCTGGGTGCTGGCAAAATGTCGCGGTTGCTCGTACAACACTTAGTATCTAAAGGCACTGAAAAAATTTGTATCTTAAATCGTTCTCTCGCACGGGCG
Organism: Mastigocladopsis repens PCC 10914; assembly: GCF_000315565.1. Taxonomy (NCBI): domain Bacteria; kingdom Bacillati; phylum Cyanobacteriota; class Cyanophyceae; order Nostocales; family Symphyonemataceae; genus Mastigocladopsis; species Mastigocladopsis repens. The sequence continues at coordinate 1,258,913 of NZ_JH992901.1, forward strand.
GAGGAATTGGTCAAGCAGTTCCCCGAACAATCCATAAGAACGTGTCTGCTATCAGAAATGGTTTCAGTGATTGCCGAAAGTGATTTAGTGTTTACAAGTACATCAGCGACTGAGCCGATTATTGACCGCGCTAAATTGGAGATGGTTTTAGAACCTAGCCAAGCTTTGATGTTGATTGATATTTCTGTACCGCGCAATGTTCATGCCGATGTAAATGCACTGACAAACGTGCAGGCGTTTAATGTGGATGACTTAAAGGCAGTGGTCGCGCAAAACCAAGAGAGCCGCCGTAAAATGGCACAGGAAGCAGAGAAACTCTTAGAAGAGGAGGTGGAAGCTTTCGATGTTTGGTGGCGATCGCTCGAAACTGTCACGACTATTAGCTGTTTGCGGAACAAAGTTGAAACTATCCGCGAACAAGAACTAGAAAAAGCTTTGTCAAGATTGGGTTCAGAATTTGCCGAAAAACATCAAGAAGTTATCGAAGCCTTAACACGGGGAATTGTTAACAAAATTTTACATGACCCTATGGTACAACTGCGAGCTCAGCAAGATGTTGAGGCAAGACGTCACTGTATGCAGACTCTGCAAATGTTGTTTAACCTAGATGTAGGTGGTGAACAGTATAGTTAAACGGATTTTAGATTGGGGGTTGGTTGGTAGTTGGTAGTTGGTAGTTGTCAACCACTAACTACTATCTACTATCCACTAACAAGCAATTGTTATGTCACTCCGGTTAGGAAACCACATTTTTCGACCGCTTGTTTTGCTGTTGGGGTTATGGCTGTTTTTTGATTTAACAAGCCACTTAGCAGCAGAAGTGTTTTGGTTTGGTGAAGTTGGATATTTACGAGAATTTTGGTTACGCGTCTTGACGCAACTAGGGGTATGGGCACTTGTCTTCTTCACCTCAGTCGGTTTTTTATTAAGCAATTTTATTGTCGCCTCTAGGCTGAAGTATCCCCAACAAGGAGATGGGGAGATGGGGAGAACTTCTGCGAATGTTCTATTTTCTCCATCTCCTCAAAGAAAACCCCAAGTCCTCTCATCCTCCGTCGTACTTAGTACTCAGGACTCAGCACTGAGATTGCATTTGCTGTTGCCAATAGTGATAGTATTGAGTGCGCTGACAGGGTTGATACTTATTTACTATGGTCAGCAAGCCTTAAATTTGTGGCGTCCAAATATTCAACTACCTAGCACGCCGTTGCCTTTGCCAGCTTGGGTACAGCAGGTTTTGCAGCAAATACAAATCCAGCAGATTGCCTTCCCCATTGTGCAGTTGGGTTTACTGCTGGTGTTGACAATTGCAATTTTAATTCATCATGAGTTTTGCTTAAGAGCGATCGCACTACTGATCTGTTTGCTGCTGGGTTTTCTATTGTCAGCACACTGGGATCAAGTCTTACAGTATTTCCATGCCACAAGTTTTAACCAAACCGATCCTCTATTTCACCGAGATATTAGCTTTTATGTATTCTCCCTGCCGATTTGGGAATTATTGGCATTTTGGATAGTAGGGCTGTTTCTCTTTAGCGTCGCTGCAGTAGCCCTCATTTACCTGTATTCGGCAAATAGTCTGAGTGAGGGAAGATTTGCCGGGTTTTCTGTACCGCAACGACTCCACTTAAACGCCTTAAGTAGCTTGTTCATGTTGAGTATTGCCCTGCATTATTGGAATGCACGCTACGAACTGTTGTATTCCACCCGTGGCGTTATCTATGGTGCTAGCTACACCGATGTTAAGGTGCTGTTGCCAATATATACCGGATTGAGCCTTTTGGCAGTGGCGATGGCAGTTTACTTGCTACTGCGAATGATTGTTTTGTCAAGAGCAAGAAAAACAAGTTTCAAACCAAGTCCTTATCCACCCCAACTGATTTACGCGTTGGGATTATATATAGCAGTGGCGGCGGTTTCTGGCGAAATCTTACCAATAGTTGTACAACGCTTAGTCGTGCAACCAAATGAGTTAACTCGCGAACGCCCCTACCTTGAGCGTACCATCGCCCTTACAAGAAAAGGATTTAATTTAAACGCCATAGAAGCGAGAACTTTTGACCCGCGAGGTCAACTGACTGCGGCTGATTTGCAAGAAAATAACCTCACAATTCGCAATATTCGGTTGTGGGATACACGCCCCCTTCTAGAAAGCAACCGCCAGTTGCAACAAATTAGACCTTACTACAAATTTCCCGGTGCTGACATTGACCGCTACACCCTGAAACAAGAAAACAGCACTGAAAAGCAACAAACAATCATAGCAGCGCGGGAACTAGACTATGGCGACGTTCCCCAACAAGCACAGACGTGGGTCAACAAACATCTGATCTATACTCACGGCTATGGCTTTACACTCAGTCCCGTGAATGTTGTAGCCCCAGGCGGATTACCTTATTACTACGTCCAAAATATTGGAGTTGATGACACGAGTCATCAGGGTTCGGTGCAGATATCGAATGAATCAGTTCGCTCAAGTATTCCCATTGGTCAACCGCGTATTTACTATGGGGAAATTACCAACACTTATGTGATGACGGGGACAAAAACCCAAGAATTAGACTATCCCAGCAGTAATGATAATGTCTATAACGTCTACGATGGACGCGGAGGCATTTTCATTGGTGCTATGTGGCGGCGCTTGCTGTTTGCCGAGTATCTGAGAGATTGGCAGATGCTGCTGACGCGTAATTTTACACCGCAAACAAAGCTGTTGTATCGCCGCAATATCAAAGAACGAGTGCAAGCGATCGCTCCTTTTTTACGATACGATAGCGACCCCTACTTAGTTGCAGCAGATGGGGGACAAACAGATATCAAAGGTGAAAACACTTATCTTTACTGGATTATTGATGCTTACACTACAAGCGATCGCTACCCGTATTCTGACCCAGGTAAACATGGATTTAATTATATCCGTAATTCTGTCAAAGTTGTCATTGATGCCTACAATGGCACTGTCAATTTCTATATTGCCGATCCAATAGACCCAATTCTTCATACTTTAGGGGCTATCTTCCCCAACTTGCTACAACCGTTAGACGATATGCCAGTTGCTCTGCGTAGCCATATCCGGTATCCACAAGACCTTTTCCGTATCCAATCTGAGCGATTGCTCACATATCACATGACAGATTCACAGGTTTTTTACAACCGGGAAGACTTGTGGCAAATCCCTAACGAGATTTACGGTAGTAAACAGCAGCAGGTAGAGCCTTACTACCTGATTTTGAAACTACCTCAAGCACAATCAGAAGAGTTCATCTTACTACTTCCCTTTACGCCTGTACAACGCGCAAATTTAATTGCTTGGTTAGCGGCGCGTTCTGATGGGCAAGAATACGGCAAGTTGTTGCTTTATGAGTTTCCTAAGCAGCAGTTGGTTTATGGCACAGAACAAATTGAAGCTTTGATTAACCAAGATCCACTTATTTCCCAGCAAATTTCTCTGTGGAACCGTCAAGGTTCAAGGGCAATTCAAGGAAATCTGTTGGTGATTCCCATTGAACGTTCCCTTCTGTACGTCGAACCCCTCTATATAGAAGCTGAACAAAATAGCCTGCCAACGTTTGTTAGGGTTATTGTTGCCTACAATAACCGCATTGTCATGGCAGAAACTTTGGAACAAGCATTGGCTGCAATCTTCCAGCAAAATCGACCTACAACACCCGCAATTGTGCGTCCAGTGCAGTAAATAATTGCATTGGACAAAGGACACTCGTACGCGCGTGGGATGCGGTGAATTGAAACGAGTCAAGGCAATTGCGTATTATCACGCAGCCTTAAAGAATGATCTCCGTATTTAGCATTAGTTACAAAAGAGTTCTAATCCACTAAAAATCAGTATTTTCTAGGATTGACAAAACAAAAAATACAAAAACTTTATAAAATTCGTGTGTAATTCATCAAAAATATACAAACAAGTATTCAACTAATTTACTAACTTTGGATGAGAAAGTCAGTATAATCCACATCTTACTGTTGCCCTTACTTGGGATTTTTAAATTTTTCAGGCAGCAGATAAAGTCTTTGAGCAAGGGTGCAGCTCTTTGATTATCTAAGTTGTCTTTACACTGGATACCAGTAGGTTTTCGTTATGCTCAAAAAAATCTTACTGCCGACCGTAGTGATATCGGGTACACTCTTTGCTTCATTTATGTTGCTCTTAGCCCTGCAAGGGTCTAAGCCTATGAAGATCCAAGTCGAGGGTCAAGAAATTTTCTATGGCGAAATCAAGGATATTGTTTCTCCCGGAGTGGGAGCAGCATTCAGTCTAGGACTAGGACTTTCGGGTGCAGTACTGTGGGGATGGCAACAATCTTTACATCAATCTTCTAAGTTAGACAAGCAGTTGTCCAACCTCCAAAAGCTGTTAGAAGAAAAAGATTCTCAAATTCAGGCGATTAAGCTTTCACCATCCAATCCGATGCTTTCTCAACTGAGATGGTTTCTAGAGGAAGATCAGATCGAAACTCAAGTAACCACATCTGGTGCAAATGCAAATTTTGCTACAGAGACTGCGCCACCCGTATCCACTAACAGTGGAAATGAACCCACAATTTCTCAAGTCATTACCAAACCACTGGTCATTACTAATACAGAATATGAGTCTCAACCGATAACAGTGAATCAATTATCTGTGCAAACAGCGACTTCTACATTCCCTTCAGCTCAATCTGCTTTGGGATTAACTCAAAAGTATGGTAAACAGGCTTCTGCTACTGATGCTTGAGCTAAATGATGCCCCGCAGCTTCCTTTGTAATTCACTAGCGTTCAAGTAAAGGTTTTTGTGCCCATCCTATGGGTGTAGAGACGTTCCACTGCAACGTCTCTACAGAGGCAATTGCACCAACAAACAATCTTATCAGCAAGCGTATTGCTATATACGCCATTCGTAGTGGCTCAACCACTACAGCTTGCTGAAAAAAAGGCGATACTAACGCAGCCACTGATCACCTAGCTTGCACGCGAGTTTTACCCTTGAAAAATTTGTCACCTCTACTCTGACTTCCCCAGATAAGCTTCTAAAACTTTTGAATTGCGCTGAATTTCTTCTGGGGTTCCGTCAGCCAGATTTCGCCCTTCGGCTAGCACCCAAACTTGATTGCATAACGACATGATCACATCCATATTATGCTCGATGATCAGAAATGTCATACCATTCCTATTCCAAGCGGTAATGCGATCGCATATCTCATCAATCAGTCTGGGATTTACCCCAGCGGCTGGTTCATCTAACAAAATTAATTTGGGGTCGGTCATAAGCGCCCGTCCCATCTCCAGCAGCTTACGCTGTCCACCAGATAACCCTCCAGCGTAATCATATGCTTTGTGCGCCAATCCCACCGACTCTAACAGCAACAACGCCCGTTCTCGGAGTTCTTTTTCTTCCTGAGTGATTTTGTGTTGTTGGAATTGTACGTGCCAAAAGTTCTCGCCTGTTTGTTTTTGTGCTGCTAGCAGCATATTTTCCATCACCGACAACCGCGACAGAGTTCGGGCAACTTGAAAGGTACGTACCATTCCCATCTGGGCAATTTGGTATGGTTGCAAGTTCTGTATGGGTTCGCCATCGAACGTCACCCGTCCTTTGTCTGGACGGATAAAGTTTGATAATAAGTTAAATAATGTCGTTTTGCCTGCACCATTAGGACCAATCAAGCCTGTAATGCTACCACTTAACACTTGAATTTCGGCGCTATCTACTGCCTTGATACCACCAAAGTTTTTGCAAAGTCCACTTGCAGACAGTAGAGGAAATTGGGATGACTTGTTATTTTCCAAGGGTGAGTTCCTCCTTTTTCCCTAAGATCCCTTGAGGACGCCAAATCATCAGTACCATCAAAATCAAACCTATGATCATGATCCGCAATGCACTTAAACGGTCTGAATCTAGAGGGATAATTTTGTCCAAGTTGCGCGTCCCTTCGTAGTAAATAAAGTAAATTATTGCTCCCAAGATTGTACCGAGATTATTACCAGAACCGCCTAAAATCACGATAATCCAAGCGTTGAAAGTCTCCTGTGGCTCAAAATTATTTGGGTAAATTGCGGAAAGTTGCCATGCGATGAGAGCACCTGCAATTCCTGCGATCGCACCACCTAGCATCAGCGATTGTAGTTTATACCAAAAGACATTTTTTCCTAATGCCTTGGGAACTTCTTCGTCTTCGCGGATGGCTTTGAGAACTCGACCCCAAGGCGATCGCACTAAAATTTCCAGCCGCCAGAAGACAAAAGCTAATGCGATGAGTGACAACAGCATTAAACCCGCTGTCGGGTTGTAGTCATATAAGGCGATAACGCCAGATATGTAAATAGCCACTATTAATAGTGCCAACAAAACTCCTATAACTAGGCGTGAGATGAATTGTTGCTTGTCACCTACTTTCTTCTGGGAATTAGCAACATCTGATACCTGAGAAGCTCGAATCCAGTGCCACAACTGCCATAAAGTGATAGCAGCAAGTAGTGTCAACACACCAATCAGCAAAAGTTTGATAAACAGATTGGGCACAAGAGTTGCTAGGGGTATGGGATAACTTTGCACACCAAACGCCCCAGCCCTCCACTCGTTACCAACAGGTAAATCCTGGTTATTCACAACAAGACGAATCAGTTCACCAACGCCGATGGTCACAATTGCCAGGTAATCTTCCCGCAAGCGCAAAGTCGAGAAACCAATTGCCAAGCCCAACAACGCTGCGACAACTGCCCCAATCAGTGCTGACAGCAACAGGGGAAGACCTTTTAAACTTAACAAAACAGTGGTGTACGCGCCCAGCGTCATAAAGGCAACATGACCAAAGTTAATCAAGCCCGTAAAGCCCCACTGCAAGTTTAGTCCCAGACCGAACAGAGCAAAAATTGCGGTAGAAATCGTTAAGAAAATGAGATATTCAACCATAAGTAATTAGTTATAAGTTATTCCCTGTGTCTTCTCGTCCCATTGTAAAATTGTTGCGTGTCAACTTTATTCGCCATAAGCTTAAGGCACGCTGCACTTACGCACTAAGTGTGTCACCTCCTGTAGCGCTGGAATCTTTTTTAGCTCTCCATAAATAATCTTGAATTTTGAATTTGAGCGTCAGCGAGGTCATACCTATGCTAGATGTTTAGGGTGAAGAATTCAGCCAACACTTAAAACTGTATAAGGTAGACACGGGAAAGCTGCACCTTGGCTTAAACTTGTTTTTGAAAATCACTTTACTTGAGATTTCCCTATGGACGCTACGGCACTTTGGCAAAGATACCAGCAATGGATATATTTCCATGAAGGATTGGGACTATACCTCGATGTGAGCCGGATGCGATTTGATGATGCCTTCATAGAGAAGGTACAGCCGAAGTTTGAAAAAGCTTTTGCGGATATGGCGGAACTTGAGAAGGGTGCGATCGCCAACCCGGATGAAAACCGCATGGTTGGACACTACTGGCTACGAAATCCCGATTTAGCTCCCACGCCAGAACTCACACAAGAAATTGTTGATAGTATAGAGCAAATCGAAGTATTTGCCGAAAAAATCCACACAGGTGCAATTCACACCCCAAAAGCTCCTCGCTTCACCGATATTATTTCCATTGGTATTGGTGGTTCTGCTTTGGGTCCACAATTTGTTGCTGAAGCTTTAGCCCCAGACTTCCCACCTTTAGCAATTCACTTTATTGACAATAGTGATCCAGCAGGAATTGACCGCATTTTGACTCATTTGAGAAACAAACTTGCCAGCACTTTGGTCTTGGTTATCTCCAAGTCTGGGGGAACGCCAGAACCGCGTAATGGCATGATTGAAGTCAAAAAGGCTTACGCCGGACAGAATTTGGACTTTGCTCACTATGCGATCGCCATTACCATGCCAGGGAGTAAGCTGGACGAACAAGCAAAATCTGAAGGTTGGCTGGCAAGATTTCCCATGTTCGACTGGGTGGGAGGACGCACTTCAGAGTTATCTGCTGTGGGGTTGTTACCAGCAGCATTGCAAGGCATCGAGATTCTCCCTATGCTTGAGGGTGCCAAAGAGATGGATGATGCCACTCGCGTACCTGATATTAAACAGAACCCGGCCGCATTGTTAGCCTTGTCCTGGTATTATGCTGGCAATGGACGGGGTGAAAAAGATATGGTTGTTTTACCTTACAAGGACAGCCTACTTTTATTCAGTCGGTATTTGCAACAGCTGGTGATGGAATCCTTGGGTAAGGAGAAAGACCTAGAAGGCAACACCGTTTACCAAGGTATTGCTGTTTATGGTAACAAAGGCTCAACGGATCAACACGCTTACGTCCAGCAGTTGCGCGAGGGTGTGCCAAATTTCTTTGCCACCTTCATTGAAGTTTTGGAAGACCGCAACGGTCCATCTACAGAAATTGAGCCTGGAATCACAGCAGGCGATTATCTCTCTGGTTTTCTCCAAGGAACCCGACAAGCACTTTATGAAAACCAGCGTGACTCGATTACTGTGACGATTCCCCAAGTTAATGCCCGCACAGTGGGAGCGTTAATTGCTTTATACGAGCGCGCTGTAGGTTTTTATGCCAGCTTAGTTAACATTAACGCCTACCATCAACCAGGTGTAGAAGCTGGTAAAAAAGCCGCCGCTGTCATTCTTGATTTGCAAAAACGAGTTGTGGAAGTTTTGCAAACAGAAAAAACAGCCCTTTCCCTAGAGCAAGTTGCTCAAAAAGCAGGCGCAACAGAGCAAATTGAGGCAATTTACAAGATTTTGCGTCATTTACACGCAAATCAGCGGGGAGTGGTGCTGCAAGGAAATCTTGGAGAACCCAGCAGTTTAAAGGTTTCTATCGCTACTTCGTAAATTTAGCCTCTCTACCACATTTTGTGTAATTTTTGTTGCACAAGCCACAAAAATTTAATTTTGAGCATCTTAGATTGGAGAGACAACTTCAATCTAAGATGCTCTTTTCGGCTATCGTTATGAATCAATTTAGGGGAATCGAAATCCGTCAATTAGAGTCAATTAAGGGTGGGATGAGTGAGTTCTTCACACCTCAAACCAGTCATGAAACAATGCTGGTGCAAATTCCACCCAATACAGTGGATGATTTATTTGTACACAAATCGCAAACTGATCAAATACTCGTTGTGAAGGGGCGGTTTGTACTTGTCACTTTACTTAATAAGCAATACCAGTATATTCCTTTAAGCGAAGACCATCCAGTCGTCGTCAAAATTCCGCCAGGAGTCTTACATGGTGTCATTAATTTGCGTTCAGAACCATGTGTTGTGGTAAATGCTGTGCTTCGTCATAGACCTCCCCAAGAACGAGATTATGTCACTTGTGGAAGACCATTTCCTTATGACTTAGAAGCAGCAAAAGCAGCGTTGAGAAGTTTGGAAGAAACAACGACTTATGGCGCGACACCAGTATAAATTGTTGAGGTTAGTTTACTGTTCAGGGTGAGCAAATAGCTCACCCTAATTTTTTTGTATCTTTGGGAATTTTACTTTATTGTACACATCTGCTAGAGATATTTGAAACGGTATTGAGGCGAAAGTAATACTTTCATCTTCTTCATCATATTCAGAAATAGACCATCGCTTTTTTGCCGTTTTAAAATATTGCTCAATATTGATCCGAGTTTGGTCAATCAAGACATATTCCGCTAATGAAGGAATTGTCTTATAAGCATGAAATTTTCCCTCTCTGTCATAACCAGCGGTTGAATCTGACAAAACTTCAATAATCACTATAGGGTTAGTAATTGTATCAGTGCGATTATTGTCATATTCCGGTTCACCAGCTATCACCATCACATCTGGGTAGGTGTACATTCGCTTCTGGGGTATCCACAAACGCACATCACCCATGAAAACTTCAAAATTTTGGTGTTTAAAAGCAAAATTTAATTCAGTACTGACATTGAGCGCTATCCGGTTATGATTCGTCGTTCCACCAGCCATAGGGATGATTAGACCGTCAATATACTCACTTTTGGACTCTGCGGTTTCTTCTAGTTGTAAATATTCTTCTGGAGAGTAGTTTCGCTGTTCTTGGTAGGTTTGCATGATTTGTGGGAGCGTTTTTACTATAAGAATATTTTCGCTAAGGAGAGAGGGAACTTAATTCTGTATTTGTAAAAATAAAATTTATGTTGTTAATCTTCAATTCTTTCCCTAACAATCCGAATGCCTTTCCATGCTGGGATTCGACCTGCTTGGCGCTCATCTAATAATACAAGGAAGAGATATATGTTTAAAATTTCTTCTTTGAATTGCTGTAATGCTAGCCACTCTGAATTAATAGCAGTGGTAGGAACCAATCTTGGATAAATCTAAACATAGGTGGGTGAAACAAACAACTGAGTGCGATCGCCAACCAGTTAAGCTCTTGTATCTGTATATAAAGTAACGCCAAAAGCCAATTTGACTAAAGGGTTTACATAATTATTTGCTTTTAGAGAATGCGATCGCTACTCCTAACGCTTCACCAAATTTTTTGATTAAGCTCATATTTCAGTAAATACAAGAAAAGTATTGTTACTAAATTAACCGCATATTTCTTGAGGATGAATGCAGATTCCCTCAAAGGCAAGATGAATAACTTGAGAAATTGCATCATCATTGCAATCAAATGGTCTTCCTGTGCTGATGTCAAAGGACGGCTAGGTTATTTCTGTTCTATGAAAAATCACAGCAATTCCCTCACTGTTGTTAATTACAACAGCACGGCATCTAGCAAAGGCAGGGTGATGAGGAAACACAATGAACACGATATCTCCAAAGCGTAAAAAAGCTCCGCTTCCGGTAGCGGTTTTTCTTTCGGCATTACTAACACTACCGATGCTGAGTAGTTGTGGTGGAGGTTCCCAAACTGCTGCGCCACCGCCACCTGTTGATGATACAGTTGGTAGAAATGTGAATAATCCAGCCCCCGCAAACCAACCCCAACAAGCTAAGAGGGGATTGTCTACGGGGCAGAAAATAGGAATAACCTTGGTGGGAGCCGCTGCTCTATACTATCTCTACAACCAGCGAAAGAATGCTCAAGGAGAGGGAGCGCAGGGTAAGTATTATCTTTCTAAGAACGGGCGTGTATACTACCGCGATGCTCAAGGTCGCCCTCACTGGGTAACACCTCCATCTGAAGGAATTCGAGTTCCAGAGTCAGAAGCACAACGGTATCAGGATTTTCAAGGTTATAACGGGCGTAGCACTGGTCGCACCTTAACTGACATCGCTCCACAAGAAGCGCCGACATATTAAACAAAAAGCCGCTTGGTCAGAATAAAACATAGTCGCCTACAAAAGACAGGGAATCCAAAACGACAGAAACGACAACGGCACAATTAACCACGTAAATAATAAGGAGATAAGTCATGGTAGACGACTTTTTGCGAAAGGCAAAGGATTTGTTTGTTGGGTCAAACGAAGATGACCGCGAGGTAAGTCCAGCTAGCCAAGACCCATACGGCGACCCCGCTGACCAAAATTACTACGGTAACGCTATTCCAGCCAGCCAAGACCCATACGGCGACCCTGCTGACCAAAATTACTACGGTAACGCTATTCCAGCAAGTCAAGATCCATACGGCGACCCCGCTGACCAAGATTACTACGGAAACGCCATCCCAGCTAGCCAAGACCCATACGGCGACCCCGCTGACCAAAATTACTACGGAAACGCCATCCCAGCTAGCCAAGACCCATACGGCGACCCGGCTAATGAATACGGGCAGTTTGGCAACGTCCGTCCAGCTAGTGAAGACCCATACGGCGACCCGGCAGATCAAGATTACCGCTAGTTAAAGCGGAAAAACAAATCTTTATTAATGACAGCGTAGCAAAACGCAGACTCGTTCCTCATCCCCCCTTTCCGGGAGAATGAGGCAATGAGTCTTTTTGTTAGTTATGGGTAATTATAAGGAAATAATATCACCTACTGACACCAGCAAAAATTTCCTTTGCTCTGTCAAGATTCTTACGTACTTCTCGCGCGCAAGTATGCAAAGCATTTTTTTCTGCTTCAGAGAGTTTCAATTCCACCACTTTCTCAATTCCACCACGTCCTAAGCGACAGGGAACACCAATAAAAATATCGTTTAAACCATATTCTCCTTGAAGATACGCCGCCACTGGCAACAGGCGCGACTGATTCAGCAATATTGATTCCACCATCACGCAAGTAGAAGAAGCGGGAGCAAAAAAAGCACTACCTGTCTGCATCAGTTGCACAATTTCTGCACCACCGTTACGGGTACGTTGTACCAATCGCTCAATTGTGGGTACATCCAGCAATTCTGTAATCGGAACACCATTGACAGTCGCATAACGCGGTAAGGGCACCATTAAATCTCCGTGGCTACCCAGTACCATCGCGTTGACATCTTGAGGACAAGCCCCCAATTCCATCGCAATAAAGGTTTCTAAACGTGCTGAGTCTAACACGCCAGCCATACCCATAATGCGATCGCATGGTAATCCTGTGGCTTGCCATGCTAAATAAGTCATCACATCCAAGGGATTTGTGACAACTATATATATAGCATCGGGAGAATAAGCAATTGCTTTTTTTGCGGCTTCCACCACAATCTTTGCATTTGTCAGGAGCAAATCATCCCGAGTCATGCCGGGTTTGCGGGGAAACCCTGCCGTAATGACGACTACATCAGAACTAGATGTGTCAGCATAGTCGTTTGTACCGATAATTCGACGATTGTGTAGTTCAATTCCCCTTGCCTCCATCAAATCCAGCGCCAGTCCTCGGGGCATACCCTCGACAATATCAAGCAATACGACATCTGCCAAATTTTTTTCGGCAATGCGTTGCGCTAAGGTACTACCAACCTTACCAGCACCGATAACGGTGACACGGGGTGAATGACACATATTTGGGGAGGAAGGGGAATAGCTCATAATTGCAGCGCCTCTGCTAATGGTTGAATGTTATTTAAATTCTTCAAGTTGATCCAGACGTAACCACATATTTGGTGTTGGCACTTTCCCGAACTTCACAAGGGCATAATCACCTTTGATGTCTACAATTTCGCCCTTGGTTTCAAATAAATAGGAAGGAAAGCGTGAGTCACTGGCTTGTGCTTCTAGACTGTTTTCCAGCTTCTCGCGGATAGCGCGAACCATATCTCCTCTTTTTACAGCCATGAGTTACCCTCTTGAGTAAAATTGTTGTACTCAGGATCTTAGCTCGCTCGAAGTCCTTGTAGAGCAAGCAGTTGCCTTCTAGCTGTGTCGGGAAGTCTCTTTGAGAGTTGGAGTAGGGACGCAGTGCCATGCGCCCCCACATTGTGAATTTTGAATTTTGAATAGTGAATTTCCTTTATACCCTTACACCCGGTCAATATAGTTACGTTTATTTGCAGCTAGTAGTCCACCATACAAACTTTGTGAGGTTTGTAGTTGGCGCTTTAGCGCTAAAGCGCCAACTACAAACTACACTTACCCGTCATTTTTGGATTGGCAAACTACTAGTTACTTAATAGCCCATTTCAATATCTAAAGTTGATAACTTTAGACGCACGCAGATATACGCAGATGATTTTGAGATAAGAATCTGCTTTCATCTGCGCCAATCAACAATTTAGAATCCTAAATCAAAATGGTATCAGCAAAAAGTACATTAATTTTTATACCTTAAGCTGTTCACTATTTGGTTGCAATCTTTTTTATTTTTACTTTTAAATTGCTTATCGTTGACAATTGACACAATAGTGACTTGAACGTCCAGCTAACCGAGTTCGTGCAATTGCCGTACCACAAACTCGACAGGGTTCTCCAGTGCGGTTGTAAACCCAGGCAACTTGACCGTAGTTACCGTTGATTCCCTTCACATTCAGGAAATTACTGAAAGTTGTCCCACCAGCCTCAATGCTTGCTTTTAAAACTTGAATGATACAGGAGTGCAAACGCTCAATTTGCTCTCGCTGCAAATCTGTACCCAAGGTTTCTGGCAGAACTCCACTGAGAAACAGCGCTTCGTCAGCATAGATATTACCTAATCCCGCTACCACTGATTGATCTAAAAGAGCCGTCTTTACAGGACGGCGACGGTTTCGCAGCTTGCTTGCTAAATACTCGACAGTAAATTCGGGTGAAAAGGGGTCTACTGCTAGTTTCCCCAAACCTGTAATAATGCTTTGGAGTGCAACTCCTGGAGGAACCCACCACATTTGACCAAAGGTACGCTGGTCAACAAAGCGTAATTCGCGTTCATCTCCAAAAAATAATCTGACTCGGGTGTGCTTGTGTAACGATTCATCTGGATGTAGCCACAGGAGTTGACCTGTCATTCGCAGATGAACACCCAGCCAGCCAGCTTCTGGAGTCAGGGGAGTCTTTTCTCCCTCCATTTCCCCTATTTCCCCTACTTTCTTGAGTTCGGCTAGGAGATATTTGCCGCGACGATGCCAAGTTAGGATGGCATTCCCTTTGATTCCAGTTAAAAACTCTTCTGGTGAAAACGGGTAGGCGACTGTGCGATGAAGCAGCACATCCCCACCCGTAATTTCCTGGTTAAGGGTCAATTGATTCAAACCCCGTCGGACTGTTTCAACTTCAGGCAGTTCAGGCATCTTTTATGGGAGATAAGCAGATGGGGGAGATAGAAAGAGAAAGATAAGCCTGATGAGGGGGATAACTTCCTCATTCGCCTCATCTTCTTCATCTTCCTCATCCCCCTATCATATCTGGCGTGAGCCTGCTACTTCTTCGCCTTTGCCGTTGGAGGTTCAACCTCTATTAGTTCTTCCAGACCAAAGTTATTGGTGTTGACGCCAGCGTAATTTACCTTGTTAAAACGGACAATGACTGGGTATTTGATACCGCTTTGATCAATAGACGCTACGGTTCCTAAATCCTGATACCAGTAGGATTCCCGGCGGAGAATACGTACTTTAGAACCACGTTGAACCATGAGTTTCTTCCCTTTGAGTTATCAATTGCCAATATATAAGGCTAATTGATTTCACTCTACAACCAGGAGGTCTCACCAAGAGGCTTTGTTAAGTTATTTATCTTGCTGAGGGGTTGGCAATTAATACTTCTCGGTTAAGGGTAGCCATCACCTGGCCATGGCGGGGAGTTTATGGGCACACATACTAAGCCAGCCTAGCTACGCAGGCAAGCCCTGTGGGCGGTCTTATCAGAGAAGTATTGGGTTGGCAATTAAGTTAAGGCAGTTGCTTTGGGAGGGAACTTACACAGTCAATTTTCGTCATTCGGAGTAAAGAGGGAATAGGTTACTCACAGGGTGCAGAACCTAAAACCCAGGGGATTGGTTATCAGGTGCTAGGGATGGTTACAGGGAATAAGGTATAGAGTACATTTAACTCCCACCTACGACCTGTGACCTATTCCTC
The DNA here is from genome assembly GCF_000315565.1 of Mastigocladopsis repens PCC 10914. Classification (NCBI taxonomy): domain Bacteria; kingdom Bacillati; phylum Cyanobacteriota; class Cyanophyceae; order Nostocales; family Symphyonemataceae; genus Mastigocladopsis; species Mastigocladopsis repens. The sequence continues at coordinate 1,274,247 of NZ_JH992901.1, forward strand.
ATTTCAGATTCTTCAAAAAAGATGTAAAACCTTCTTGACAAAGTTATTGGGATCGCATAACCTCATTGGTCGCAAGCACTTTTTTGGGAGAATATTATGCTTTTGTCAAGACAAACACGCTCCCCTCGTTACCTCTTCCAATACGCAAATTGTCATCTATATACGTGATATCCAACCAGCCTTGTTGTTCATTACTATTTAAAGGAAAATCAATTGCAGTGAGTTTTTGACCGACTTCAATTTGTTGGATAAAACTCTCTGGAGAGTCGTAACCTATTAAACGTTGTAAGCTGATAATTGACCGCTCAAATTTAACGTTGACGCGCCGACCTGAAACTGGCTCAAATTTTGCAGCAACGCTGACTATACCTTCAACAAAAGGTAACCCATAAATCTCAGCTATGTTATAAACGCTATTATTTTCTACGCGGATATACTGATAAATTTGACCAAGTTTGTAGAAGGGTAGGTTATCAAGATTTAATAGAGCCTTACTAGTGGTATAAATGAGTCGCCAATTGCCATTTAGCAAATGTGTAGATTCAATTGGGCGCGGTGTAGGATTTATATCTTCCAAATTTGCAATTGCTACCAAAATACCTTGTCTGTCCTGCTCAGTTGCTAGTAATCCACGATTTTTACCAGCAATTGCTTCTAAAAGATTGGCTTTTTCTAACATGATCATGTCACCTCTAAAATACCAGTATTAAGAAAAATAATCCCTGTATAGCCCCATACAAATAACTAATTAGCTTTGAGGTTTTGCCTACTCAATTAAATAAATAAATAAAATAAATAAAAATTGTCGGATTTTTGATTGAAAGAGTTGAATTAACAAGTAAATCGTGCTGTATCAAGTGATAGACTCTAAGTGTCTAGTAACTGTTCCCTTATATTGTCTTGGTAAGATATGCTAAATTCTCCATTGCGTGAAGTCCCCCGTCTCCATCGAGCATCTGTCATTCCATTAAAGCAAGAGTCCTCCCTACTGGACTGGTTGAAATCTAGCGGTCGTCTGATAGCCCGTGATGTTCATGAGCCTGATTTGGCTGACGAGGAAGAAGAAATATCGGAATTTTTAAGTGCTGAGGATGGAATTGGCGAATATGACTTCGATGATGATGCCCCTCCAGATGAGGAGTAACTAATTCTGGCTGAAGGTATATTGGCATAGATAGTCCAAATTGTTTAGTTTTGCAAGTGTGGAGTGAAGGGAAGTTTCTGTGGACGCAAAATTATCTCCTGACCAAGGATTAAGCACTATTAATGGCATAGGTCTGGTCTCTCTACTGGGTGTAGGTCTGGGTGTATCAGCACTGATGTTAGATTGGGCAGCGAATAGATTGCCTTGGCAAGGTATGTCGCTCACCTTGCCATTTTTATTCTGCGCGCTGGCTTCAGCCGCCGCTGGCTTCTGGGCAGTACCAATGCTGCAAGCATTGAAAACCGGACAAATTATCCGTGAGGATGGTCCTCAAGCCCATCTGAAAAAAGCAGGAACCCCAACCATGGGGGGCATTTTCTTTGTCCCTGTGGCAGTGATAGCTGCCTGTGTATGGTCTCACTTTGCGACAGATGTGCTCGCCGTTTCTACTTTGACATTAAGCTACGGATTCATTGGCTGGATAGATGACTGGCAAATTCTGCGCCGCAAGTCTAATAAAGGTATATCTCCTCGGATAAAATTAGCTTTACAAATCAGTTTTGCGGTAGCATTCTGTCTGTGGCTGCTTTTTCATCAGCCTTTTAATATTACAACTATTGCTTTGCCCTTGGGTTTTTCTCTACCCTTGGGGTTACTTTTCTGGCCTCTAGCTGGTTTCGTATTAGTGGCAGAAAGTAACGCCACTAATCTGACTGATGGTATTGATGGCTTGGCAGCAGGAACGGTGGCGATCGCACTGCTAGCATTAGGTGCCTTGATTGCACCCTCCTCGGCTGGATTGATGGTTTTTTGTGCTTGTATGAGTGGCAGTTGTTTAGGATTCCTAGCTCATAACCGGAATCCAGCCCGTGTTTTCATGGGAGATACTGGTTCCTTGGCGTTGGGAGGGGCTTTAGCTGCAGTGGGACTGCTAACTAATAGCCTAGTAGCACTGTTCATTCTCAGTGGAATCTTCTTCGTAGAAACCCTTTCCGTGATGGCACAGGTTAGCTACTACAAAGCTACCAAAGGTCCTGATGGCAAAGGCAAGCGTTTGTTCAAGATGGCACCGTTACACCATCATCTAGAACTTTCTGGCTGGTCAGAACTGCAAGTCGTTGCTGTGTTCTATGTAGTTAGTACAATTTTAGCTGTTATCAGTTTGACGATTGGTCGGTTGTGATGATTTCAGGAATTAACTGAATAAATAATAATCACCTCCTCAACTAGAGGGGGTTGTTTTTTATGACTAAATTTTGTATAAGGAGTGAGGCATTACGTCTTTACTCACTTACGCAATTGTCCCACTAAATGAACAAGTTCTGGCAAAATTAGTTTTTCCATAGCCAGTCGTACAGCATTGCTAGAACCAGGAAGGGAAAAGATGAGTTTCTGTTGATAAACACCAGCAACAGCGCGAGATGCAATAGCTCGCGAACCAATTTCTTGATAACTTAAAAAGCGGAATAGCTCACCAAACCCAGGCAGGATTTTTTCTAGCAAGTTTTCAATAGTATCATAGGTGGTATCCCTCGACGCAATACCTGTGCCACCATTGAAAATCAGAACATCCAGGCTTGGGTGTTTACCCAGCAGTTCCATCTGCTCGTGAATCTGCATGGGTTCATCTTTGACAATTGTGTAAGCTTCTACTGAATGGTTAGCATTGCAGAGTAATTCTTGAATAAGCTGACCACTTTTGTCTGTTTCTGGGGAACGTGTATCGCTAACGGTTACGACAGCACAAGTTACTGTTATGGCTGGGGAGTCTGGGTGAGGTATGTGCGTCATAGGTAAACTTTTGTTTGTCTTTTGTTAGTTGTTAGTTGTTAGTTGTTGGTTGTCCTACTAACTACTAACTACTAACCACTAACCGATGACCAATGACTGTTTATTCTGATTTACTAAATTCCAGACCATTTTCTTCAGCATAACGCTCCATAAACCGCATAAAGCGCTCCCACTCTTCTTTGGATTTCATTAGATAAACTGCTTCTAATGCTTCTGGTTTGCCGTTGACAAATTTCCCCTTAACTTCACGGGTAACAATTTCCCCTTCTTCGTCAATCAAGTACATCCCGGTGATTTCTTCGGTATTGTCGTTACTCAAAGCCTTGGGATTTTGGAAGATAAACGTCGCTGTTGCGCTATCACCACTGCGCGATCGCGTCAGGCGCACGTCTGGAATAACTTCTTCGCTCAGACCTCTGGAAAACTGAATTTGAGCCATGATAAGTGAATTTAAACTTTTGTTATGGTTAATTTAATATTTTCTCACCATTTAGTACTTAGCAGTCTAGCTGCTGCCGATATTTTTACTTTCCGTATAAACCCTTATATTGTTTCTCGCTCTAGTAACAAAGTAACAGGACCGTCATTCTCAATAAAGACTTGCATCATTGCCCCAAATTGACCTGTTTCCACTCGCAAACCACTTTCCCTTAACTTGCCAACAAAGCGGTTATACAAATCTTCTGCTGCTTGAGGGGCTGCTGAACGGTCAAAGGAGGGACGGCGACCTTTGCGACAGTCGCCGTAAAGCGTGAACTGACTCACGACCAGCAACTCGCCGCCAATTTCTTGTACAGATTTTTGCCAACGGTCGCCTCCTTCCTCATCGGGAAACAGTCGCAATTCCAGACACTTACGCACCATCCAGTCAAGTTCAGCATTGGTATCAGTATCAGCAATACCGACGAGCAAGTTTAGTCCCCGTCCAATTTTGCCGACAATTTCACCGTTAACACTCACTTGAGATAATTTGACTCTCTGGATAATGACGCGCATATATAAAAGGATAAAGGATGAAGTGTTATGTATACTTTATCCTTCATCCTTTACACTTCATTTTTTCCCAAAACCTTGACCGCGAGTGGTCGAAGGAAGACAGACGCAGTTTTCCAGTTGTTTTAGCAAAGTCTCATGATCGAGATTTTGACCTATTAGCACCAACTGGTTTTTCTTCTCACCTTTCCACTCATCATCATCCAAAGTAAAACGTTTACCGCAAAGGTGGAAAATATGACGTTTAGGACTTTCATCAAACCACATAATCCCTTTAGCGCGGAAGATAGTCTCAGGGAGTTGGTTATCTAAGAAATGTTGAAACTTCCTAATAGCAAAAGGTTTGTCACTTTGGAAAGACAATGAAGTAAAACCATCATTTTCTAAATGGTCAGAATGATGGTGATGGTGATGTTCGTGCTCGTGGTCATGACCACATTCAGAGTGGTCATGGTCGTGATGATGGTGTTCATGTTCATGGTCATGCTCATCATGGTGATGGTCATGACCATGCTCATCGGTAACATCATCAAAATACTTGTCTGTCTCAAATAGACCGACGCTGAGAATTAAGGGGAGTGGGACTTGAGACCTTGCGGTGCGAATAATTCTCGCTCCTTCCTTAACTTCCCGAATTTTTGCTTCCAGCGTCTCTAACTCTGCTTGAGAAACTAAATCCGTTTTGTTCAGCAGAATCACATCACCATAGGCAATTTGGCTATAAGCCGCCTGGGAATTGAATAAATCCAGGCTATAATTTGCCGCGTCTACGACAGTAATAATTGAATCCAGACGAGTTAAATCGCGTAACTCTGTGCCAAGAAATGTGAGAGCAACTGGTAGGGGATCTGCCAGTCCAGTTGTTTCCACAACGAGATAATCTATTTTGTCTTGGCGTTCCAAAACTTTGTAAACGGCATCGACCAAATCACTATTTATAGTGCAGCAGATACAACCGTTACTCAACTCCACCATACTGTTATTATCGTCAGTGGAGATAATTAACTCGTTATCGATGCCTATTTCACCAAATTCATTCACTAAAACAGCGGTTTTCAGTCCCTGCTGATTGGTCAGGATATGATTAAGTAAAGTCGTCTTACCGCTACCGAGAAATCCAGTAATAATTGTTACTGGTAATCCGTGTTTCGGCGCATCCATTGATTTTGATTCGGAACTAACTGCTTGCATAGCGATGCTGTGAAAAAGTCAAAGTAGAAGAATGTAGCGCATAGAGTACAGAAAACACTAGCATAGGGATGCTGGTATTTCATCCCAGCTAACCTCCCCTATTATTACGTATCTCTATTTCAGCAGTATCACTTGGTTATGACCCTAACTGTTTACAATACACTCACCCGTCGTCAGGAACCCTTTAAAACCGTCGAATCCGGAAAAGTTAAGATGTATTACTGCGGCGTGACAGTGTACGACTACTGTCATTTGGGTCATGCCAGAGCTTGCATTGTTTGGGATGTCGTGCGTCGATACCTCCAATTTCTCAACTATGAAGTGCGCTTCATCCAAAATTTTACCGATATTGATGACAAGATTCTCAACCGAGCGCGGCAAGAAAACTCATCAATGGAGGCTGTCTCTGAGCGCTTTATTCAAGCATATTTTGAGGATATGAGGCGGCTTGGAATTAAAGATGCCGATGAGTATCCTCGTGCGACTCACACGATGAATGGCATTGTGCGGCTCATTCATGAGTTGGAAAATAAAGGCTTCGCTTACCCTGCTCAGGGCGATGTTTACTACGCAGTCCACCAATTCCGTGAATATGGTAAACTTTCCGGACGCAAATTAGAAGATATGCAAGCCGGAGCCAGTGAGCGGGTGAATGTGGACGATCCAGAGTATCAGAAGAAGAAAGACCCATTTGACTTTGCATTGTGGAAAGCAGCAAAACCGGGAGAACCCGCGTGGGAATCACCTTGGGGTGAAGGTCGTCCGGGGTGGCATATTGAATGCTCCGCAATGGTGCGCGATCGCCTGGGTGAGACAATTGATATTCACGCTGGAGGTGCTGACTTAATTTTCCCCCATCATGAAAATGAAATCGCTCAGTCAGAAGCTGTGACGGGACAACCATTGGCGCATTACTGGATGCACAACGGCATGGTGAAGGTGGATGGGGAAAAAATGTCCAAGTCTTTGGGCAACTTTATCACGATTCGCGAATTACTGGATCGAGGAGTTGACCCAGTGGCGCTACGGTTGTTTGTCCTGCAAGCGCATTACCGCAAGCCAATTGATTTTACCGATGAAGCGATCGCCGCAGCAACAAACGGCTGGCAAACAATCAAAGAAGGTTTGCTCTTCGGTGAACAGTACGGTAAACAACTGGGTTGGGAAATAGAGGACAAGGGGAATGGAGAAAAATTCTTTGCATCATACATTGAGCGCTTCCAAGAAGCTGTCAATGATGACTTTAATTTCCCCGGTGGTTTAGCAGTCCTGTTTGAATTAGCCAAAGAACTGCGTCGTGAGGGAAATCTCCTAGTGCATGAGGGAAAAACTGAGGTACCGCCCAATGAGTTACTGTTGCAGTGGCAGACTCTTGTTACATTAGCTCAAGTTCTGGGTTTAGAAGCCAAGATGGAAGTGGAAACACCCGAAAGTAGCGGTATAAGCGATGCGGAAATAGAAGCGTTGATTCACAAAAGGCAGGATGCGCGTAAAGCGAAGAATTTTGCTGAAGCCGATCGCGTTCGTGACGAACTACAAGCACAAGGTATTACCCTCATTGATAGTCGTGAAGGCACCAGATGGCACCGCAACTAAAAATTCAAAATATCTCCTACGGACACGCTACGCGCAATTCGCAGCTCCTCCGCAGGAGGCATAAAATTCAAAGTATGCCCTGCGGGCACACTACGCGAACAAAATGAATAACAAAGTACAAAATGACGAGTCCAAATAAAGCAATTACAGATAGGACGTTTGAGTTTGCTGTCCGTATCGTTAAATGCAAGGTATTAGATGAAAGTCCGGGAGTGGCACAAACACTATCCAAACAGTTAATAAAGTCTGGAACATCAATTGGGGCAAATGTTGAAGAATCCCAATCGGCACAGAGTACAGCAGATTTTGTTAACAAGCTAGAAATTGCTTTAAAAGAAGCAAAAGAAACCAGATACTGGATAAGACTTTTGATGGCGACTGAGATTCATGCCAGAAAGTCGTTTATTATCTGTTCTAGGGGAAATTAACGAGTTAATTCGGATAATTGCTGCCATCGCCGTTAAAACCAAACAAAACCATCAAAATTAAGAAGAACGCAGAACACAGAACACAGTAATCAGAATATCCCCACGGATAGAATCCGCTTGATTTAATAAGGAAAGACTTTCTTGGTCTCCAAAGGATAAATCCGGGGGCGCTATACCAAGACTCAAGACCAGAACTCTTAATTCATGCTCGAAGAGCGCGTTTAATATTCTGACTACTGAGTTCTTTGTTGGTAATTTCTTGAATTTTGAACTTTGAATGCGTGAATTTTGAATTGTTATGTGGTCTGAACTCACCAAGGCTATTGCTCAAATAAATCTACCTGCTGATTGGCTCGGTATTAGAGTCGTCAAAGAGACTTCTTATAACCGTCATGTTCGTGACGGTATACCTCAAAGCAACAGCAAATCCTCTACTATAGGAGCCATGCTGGAAGTCATGGTCAACGGCTGTATAGGGTATGCAGCTACCAATTCCCTGCAAGTACAAGACCTGCAATCTGCTGCTAAAACTGCGTATAAACAAGCACTCGTTGCCAGTGAGTGGTGGATATATCCGTTTCAAGCAGCCAGAGAGCGCCCTAAAGTTATCGGTCAGTATACATCCCCGTTTCTCGAATCGTTAGATGCTCTCAGTCCGGGAGAAATCAACGATTTACTTGTCCGCATTTGCCAGACCCTAAAAGTCTCTGACCAGATTGTACAAACCACAGCTCTTGCCAGTCTCAGCGAAAGGGAAACTTGGTTTGTCAGCAGCAACGGCTCTGAGGTTTATCAAAAATTCATGTTTTTTGGCACTCATTACGGTGCTACTTCACAAGATGGGGCGATTGTCCAGCAACGTAGCAACAACGGCTGGCAAGCAAACTGTTACCAAGGCGGACTCGAACTTTTCCAAGAAGCGGACTTGGGGCTTCGGGTACAGCAAATTGGCGAACAAGCGATAGAACTGTTAACAGCAGAAGAATGCCCAAAAACGCGCACTCCTTTGGTCTTAGCCCCAGACCAGATGATGCTGCAAATCCACGAAAGCGTTGGGCATCCTGTAGAAATTGACCGCATTTTGGGAGATGAACGCAATTACGCCGGAGGTAGCTTTGTCAATAAGAGTGATTTCGGCACTTTGGTGTATGGTTCTCCTATGATGAATATTACCTTTGACCCCACCGTGCCTGGTGAATTTGCTAGCTATGGCTTTGATGATACAGGTGCTGTGGCAACGCGCGAGTATTTAATCAAAGAAGGTGTTCTCATGCGAGGTTTGGGCAGTCTGGAAAGCCAAGCAAGAGCAGGTGTACCAGGAGTCGCCTGTGCCCGTGCTTGCTCTTGGAATCGACCAGCCATCGACCGGATGGCGAACTTGAATTTAGAGCCAGGAGAAGCCTCGTTTGAGGAAATCATTGCTGGTCTAGAACACGGTGTTTACATGGAATCCAATCGTTCCTGGTCAATTGACGATCGCCGCTATAAATTTCAGTTTGGTTGCGAGTACGCTAAATTGATTGAAAACGGCAAACTTACCAAAACCCTCCGCAATCCCAACTATAGAGCCACGACTCCAGAGTTTTGGCACAGCTTAGTACAAGTAGGGAACTCATCGACTTGGGAAATGTATGGGACTCCTTATTGTGGTAAAGGAGAACCAAACCAAGCGATATGGGTAGGACATGGTTCACCCGTTTGTGTATTTGGTAATGTCGAAGTTTTTGGCGGCGGGAGTTGAACAGGAGGGGGGAGATTAAGTATGCAGTAATTAATAAAAACCAAGCTTAAAGAGTGAGTCATTCTTCATTGACTTTCCCCACTCCTCCACTCCTCCACTCCCCCACTCCCCCACTCCCCCACTCCCCCACTCCCCACTCCCCCACCATTTGTAATGCCCATGCAACACGAAGAACTATCTGCCTTAGAAGTCAGCTTTAACCAACTCATTGAAACTCTGCTGGATAAGAAAGAAGAAAGTGAACAATTCACTGTAAAACTCAGCAGTGAGCGCAGTCAATTTACTCGTTTCAATCATGCCAAGGTGCGACAAACAGGTTGTGTCGCTGATGGTTGGATTGAACTGACTTTGATGCAAAATCAGCGCAGTAGTTCTCAGCAGTTTCCATTTACTGGAAATTGCCAAGTAGATTGGCTCTTGGCATATAAAGCTTTGCAAGAACTACGTGACGAACTTCCCCAGTTACCCATAGATCGATATTTGGTATTACCATCAGCAACCAATACTAGTCGAGAAGTTCATTTGGGGAATTTATTGGCTAATGAAATGGTCGTGCCAAAGGTGCTGGAACTAGTTGCAGAATTAGATTTTGCGGGTATATACGCTGGAGGAGTTGTCATTAAAGCTTATGCCGATTCCAGTGGTCAAAAGCATTGGTTTAGTACTGATACTTTTACATTGGACTATTCTATATTCACGACCGAAGGACAAGCCGTTAAAGGAACTTTTGCTGGTAGTGATTGGAATCATGAAGCTTATGCAGCCAAAATCAACGATGCGAAAAGACAACTAAAATTACTTTCTCGTCCTGTCAAAGAATTACCACGCGGTCAGTACAAAACTTACTTTGCACCAGCAGCAGTTGCTGATTTATTGGTTATGCTTTCTTGGGGAGGAGTGAGTGAAGCTGATTTACAACAAGGCGGCAGTGCTTTAGCTTTACTGTGGCGCAACGAAAAGCAGTTGTCTAGCGCATTTAATGTGAAAGAAAACTTTCAACGAGGGTTGGTGCCGCGATTTAATGAATTGGGAGAAATGGCTGCACCAGAATTACCCGTCATAGAAAAGGGAGTTTTGGTAAATACCCTAGTCAATTCTCGCACTGCTAAGGAATATCAAAAAACTGCTAACGGCGCTAATGGTTATGAGGCTTTACGTGTGCCAGAAGTGAGTCCGGGTCATTTAAAACTTGAGGAAATTCTTCCTAGTTTAAAGACAGGATTGTATGTATCTAATTTACATTACTTGAATTGGAGCGATCGCCCCACTGGTCGAATTACAGGTATGACTCGTTATGCCTGTTTTTGGGTGGAAGGTGGCGAAATTCTCGCCCCTATTGAAAATTTGCGTTTTGATGAAAGTCTTTATCGGTTTTGGGGAGAAAATCTCGTAGATTTGACAAATTTCCAAGAATTCGTCCCTGAAGTAGGAACTTACGATAGTCGCCAACTAGGAGGCAGTATGGTTCCTGGTATGTTGGTAGAAGATTTTACTTATACATTGTAGTGAGACTACGCAAAGGCTTCTTTTGAGAAACCCGGTTATTAAGAGAAAAGGTGATTTGAAAACCTCCTTTCTGTATAAGAATTATGTGGAATTACTTATTTACAAAAGTAATAATGAAACCACAGATGCACACAGATGCACACAGATAAATCATCTGTGTTAATCTGTGTGCATCTGTGGTTCTAAATCTAATCATAAAATCCAAAATGTTTAGACCTCAACGCATTGAACCTGCTCCCGGACAAGAATCAGTGTGGGACTATCCCCGTCCGCCTCGGCTTGAGGAGACCAACAAACATATCCAAATTATCTTTAACGGTGTCACTCTTGCAGATACTCATCATGGCCAGCGTTTTTTAGAAACCAGCCACCCACCTAGTTACTACATCCCGCCTGAGGATATCAAAATGGAGTATCTCTTGCTCACACCACAATCTAGTTTTTGTGAGTGGAAGGGACGCGCTGGTTACTACACAATCCGTGTCGGTGAGAAAGAAGTCCAGAATGCTGCATGGTTTTATCCTGATCCCACACCCGCTTTTGCATCAATCAAGGAATATGTCGCTTTTTACGCTCACGTTATGGATGCTTGCTATGTCGATGGAGAAAAAGTGCAACCGCAACCAGGAAATTTTTATGGTGGTTGGGTAACTAGCGATATTGTTGGACCTTTCAAAGGTGCTCCCGGTTCTTGGGGATGGTGAGGTGAAAGCCTGTTTCTTTAGGACAAGAATGACAGTAGCTCTTGCAGGAAGCGATCGCCAAGTCTCAGCATACTTTTTTCTTTACTTGCCCGCACACACAGTCATTTTATGAGTTAAACGAATTCATCAAATTGGAATTATAGCAGTCCTAAATCATTTGTGACAAACCACTAACGCTCTTGGCGTTGGGGGCAATGGTGGTTTGCTTCTAACTTATTATCAAAATAACTCTGCGTTCAGGAGATTGGCTCAATGACTTAGTGAAATGAATCAGCAGACAGCCCAATTGAGAAAGCAAGGAGCCATTTTGTTTGCGGAAAACACAAAAATGAATGCGTGAATTACTGAAATGAGAAAACAATTAGGCAAATTGAGAAAGCAAGGAGCCATTTTGTTTGCGGAAAACACAAAAATGAATGCGTGAATTACTGAAATGAGAAAGCAATTAGGCAAATTGAGAAAGCAAGGAGCCATTTTGCTGATTGAATATAATCAAAACAATGCCTTCAGGAGATTAACACAATGACATATATCTCCCCAAAAACCCTCACCTTTGAAGATTTTCTCACCCAATACCGAGATAATCCCCGCTACGAACTGGCAGACGGAGAACTCATTGACATGGAACCCACAGGTCCCCACGAAACGGTGAGTGGCAAAGTTGCGACCCAAATTGGTATTTACCTTGTTGGAGAACAACTTCCCTGGTTTATTCCTCGCACTTGTTTAATTTACCCCTTTGCAGATGCTGCTACGGTTCGTCGTCCTGATGTCGTGATTCTTGATGAAACTGTTCTCCACCGTGAACCTCTTTGGGAGCGAGAACCTGTCATTACGCTGGGACGCTCGATTAAACTGGTGGTTGAAGTTGTTAGCACCAACTGGGAAACCGACTATGCTCGAAAAGTTGAGGAATATGCGCTCTTAGGTATTCCTGAATATTGGATTATAGATTATCGAGGATTGGGGGGTGTGGCATTTATTGGTAAAGCCAAACAACCAACCTTCACCGTCTGTCAATTGGTTGAAGATACCTATACTCAACAAAAATACCAATTAAATCAACCAATTAACTCACCGCTTTTGCCTGGTCTTCAACTTCGCTTAGATGGCATTTTGCCTCGTTGAGTGTTACAAAATGCTGAGAGGATGTTTGAAAAGTCCGTAAGGCAGTAAAAAAAGCCCTCAAGGCATAAGCTGTAAATAGATAGGTACAGCACCATTGAGAGCGATGAGTAAAGCTTACCCCAGCAACCTGACTCTAGATCAATTTGAACTGATTAGCGGGTTGATACCAACCCCCAAACCCGGTGGTCGTCCCCGTAATGGACTTGTGCAGTTGGATTGTGCAAGTAGTAGTGCGACCCAAAGAACGCAAGGGATTTGTCTTGCTGCCCAAGCGCTGGGTGGTGGAGCGAACCTTCGGTTGGCTAGTTTGGTGCCGGCGATTGAATAAAGACTACGAGCTACTCCCTGAAACAGCGCAGACATTTATCTACCTCGCTATGATCCGGATTATGGTAAAGCGATTGGCAGAAAATTTGCGCCCTCATAACTTTTCAAACATCCTCTTACGGTGGCTTCCGCCAAGCCAACTTCTGTTTGCACGCAAGTGTCCTCCTTGTCCCCCTTTATCTCCTACTCTCCCCAACTCCCCATTTGCAGTTCCTAGCAGATTACGAGAGCTACCAAAATTCCAAAAGCTGCAAGAAGTGAACGATAAATGCAATAATATAGGGCGTTTGTATAAGTTTTATATAGCAGCCCATCTTAGCCTAAAATTCACTGGGGAGCTAAGCATGGAGCGCCCATAATTCACTGTTAGCTGAGGAGTTTTGTTGTGGACTTATCCCGTATTCCTGCCCAACCTAAATCTGGTCTGATTAACGTTCTGATTGAAATTCCAGGCGGGAGTAAGAACAAATACGAATACGACAAAGAATTGCAAGCTTTTGCCCTAGACCGGGTACTTTATTCATCGGTACAGTACCCATATGACTATGGCTTTGTACCCAATACCTTGGCAGATGATGGCGATCCGCTCGATGGTATGGTGCTCATTGATGAGCCAACCTTCCCAGGGTGTGTCATTGCAGCAAGACCAATCGGTATGCTAGAGATGATAGACGGAGGCGATCGCGATGAGAAAATTCTTTGCGTTCCTGACAAAGATCCGCGCTACTCCTCTGTCAAATCCCTGAAAGACCTCGCACCACACCGACTCGATGAAATAGCAGAATTTTTCCGCACATATAAAAATTTGGAGAAAAAGGTGACAGAGATTCTTGGGTGGCAGGATGTTGATAAAGTCTTGCCTTTAGTGGAAAAGTGCATTAAAGCAGGTCGCTAAAAAGGCTGAGATTCAGATTCTGAAACCACCAGAGACATTTTCACTACCTAGAGCTAGTAAACAGTGAACAGTAATCAGTTGGTTATTGTCTAGACTGGTAACTGATGACTGATAACTGAAACTCAATGCAGCGCACGCTTCTTTTGGCAAAAATTCACAACTGCACGCTCACAGCGGCAAATATCAACTATGTAGGAAGTATCAGCATAGACCAACTTCTGTTGGATAAAGCTGGAATCTTACCATTCGAGCAGGTGTATGTCGTGAACGTTACCAATGGCGAGCGCTTCATCACCTATGCAATCTCAGCTCCAGCCAATTCAGGAGCAATTGAGTTAAATGGGGCGGCGGCACGTTTAGGCATTACCGGCGATCGCTTGATTATAATGTCTTATGGGCTGTTCACTGCGGAAGAGTTAAAAACACACTCTCCTACTGTGGTCATTGTGGACGAAAAAAACCGACTGTTAGAAGTGCGGCGTTACGATGATCTGCTCAGTAAGACCTAACCTCAAGAAATATGTCACATTTTGAGCTGTTGCCTCCTCAAAGCCACGTAATTCAAGAGCAACCCACTCAGCTTCTTAGCCAAGGGTCGGAATTTGTGGTGAAATTTTGGGGGGTGCGGGGTTTAATTCCCACACCAGCCAGCAACACCAGCCGATATGGGGGCAATACTGCTTGTGTAGAGATGCAGGTAGCCGGGAAACACTTGGTTTTTGATGGAGGTACTGGCTTACGCCTACTTGGAAAAAGTTGGCTGCAAAGACAGCCGATGTTAGAAGCCCATTTATTTTTTACCAACTCCCAATCAAATCGCATCCAAGGATTTCCCTTTTTTGCCCCCGCATTCATGCGCGAAAATTGCTTCCACATTTATGGGACAGCCGCATTAAATGGAGCTTCGATTAAACAATGCCTGTATGACCAAATGCTCCAGCCACACTTCCCTTATCCTTTACAGATGATGCAGTCTCAATTGCACTTCCATCATTTGACATCAGCTAAGGTTGTGAAGATTGATGATGTTACTATTACAACAGCAATTATTAATCACTATCAAAAATCAATTGGCTATCGAGTCTCTTGGAAAGAGCACAGTGTTGCCTATGTAACAGATTTGCCTAACAGAGCAACTGAAGTGGATCAAGGATGCATAGCACAATTTACAAAAGGCGTTGATTTACTCATTGCTAATGCAACCTATGCTCCCCCAGCTTCCCGCAATTATCATGACCCTGACTTCCACTGGGAAGCAGCCGTGGATTTGGCTAAAACTGTTGAAGTAAAACGGTTAGTCATATCTCATCATCACCCAGATGACCATGATGATTTTCTAGATCAAGTTCAGGTTGAAGTTAAATCTGTCTTTCCTAAAGCATTACTAGCTCGAGAAGGTTTAGTTGTACCTATTGTGTAATTAGTTGTTAATTCTTTCTAATAAATAATAAATAATAACTACTGGCTATCAACTAATTGTGAATCCTAATTCACGGACTGATTTAGTGCTTGCAGTTTTTTAGCAACCGCACCCATAGTTGAGGCAAATATAGCAATGCTGCCACTAGTAGCAAAAAAGGATCTGATAAAACCCTTACTTTATTGAACTTTTAGGTTTAAATAGTATTTAATAATAGTAGAGATTTTATCATAAGTTTACTAGATTTGACCCTGCTTTTGCAAGTGTAATCAAGTTTTCTATGTTATCTTTAGAAGAGTGAGAATTATTTTCGGCTGTGTGGCTAGTGTTGTAGTCGTCTCTCCGAATCTAATCTCTACACCCCTTGATTCTGGAGAGGTTCTATGTCAATTTTTGTCGGCAATCTATCTTATGATGTTGAAGAAGAAGACCTCAAAGAGGTCTTTTTAGAATATGGAACTGTTAAGAGAGTTCAAGTAGCTATAGACAGGGAAACTGGTCAAAAGAGAGGTTTTGCCTTTGTAGAAATGGGAACAGAGGCTGAAGAAACAGCGGCGATTGATGCTCTTGATGGCGCTGAATGGATGGGTCGTAACCTTAAAGTGAATAAAGCTAAGCCCAAGACAGAGGGAGGTTCGTCTGGTGGTAGACGGGGGGGAAACAATAGAGGAGGAGGAGGAGGAGGATACTCTCGACGCTACTAAGCTTGGAGATGAGTTATGTAGCGGCAAAAGGAGTCAGGCTTTTTGGGTTATCAGACTATCCCCTCGATTTATCCGTGGAGAAGGAGACTTGCTGTAC
The DNA here is from genome assembly GCF_000315565.1 of Mastigocladopsis repens PCC 10914. Lineage (NCBI taxonomy): Bacteria > Bacillati > Cyanobacteriota > Cyanophyceae > Nostocales > Symphyonemataceae > Mastigocladopsis > Mastigocladopsis repens. The sequence goes on from NZ_JH992901.1 coordinate 1,289,912, forward strand.
CCAGCCAAGCTCCTTCTTTAAGTGTTTAATCCTAGACTAAAGGATTTAACTCTGGGGTCTGAAGGGCAGACTCTTTGTCTGCCCTTTTTTGCTCACGAGTTACTAATATTGTTTATATGCCAGTCATCAATTAATTCAACTTAATAGGAGAGAGAATGACCCAAATAGTTGTAGGCGAAAATGAAGGAATTGAGTCAGCCTTACGTCGATTTAAGCGACAAGTTTCCAAAGCGGGGATTTTTCCAGACCTCAAGAAACATCGTCACTTTGAAACGCCTCTGCAAAAACACAAACGCAAAGCAGTCGCCCGCTCAAAGCAGCGTAAGAGACACTTCCACTAAATAAGGATAACTATCTTGCTATGTGTTTTGTTCTGATGCCCCCCAAGGGGCTGTCATGTTGACATTAACTACAAAAGAAGTGATATCTGGTAACAAGCTGAGGAAGATGAGCCTTTTATGCAGGCTGAAACACTGCTCTAGACACTGAATTTACTGCCTGAGAAAGTTCTTGCAGTTTCTGAGCAACCATACCACTAGTTAACAATTCCTCAGCCTTGGCTACACCCTTGCGTAGATCAGAACAAATTCCACAACGCCACAGGTAAAACCCCCCATTCCACAAGGCTGTTTCCATGAGGTCGGAGGGTTTGCCATCCAATACCCCCCGCATATCAGCAATCATTTCTTCAGTGCTAGCGAGGGGTACATTCTTGGTAGTAAATCCATAATCACGAGGCGTTAAGTGCAACCGTTCTATCGGTACAATGCCTGTTTCATCCGGTGTTGGACTTGTGACTAGCCCGATAATAGCAGTGCGATCGCGGGGTAAATCGCAGCTCCCCTCCAACCCCTTCACCATTGTCAATTGTGTCACCCCTCGCAACGCCACAGTACCTTGGAACAATGCTTCTGTGGGAGGATGAACAAACCCAGCAACTATATGAGCATTTCCTGCATAAGGGCACCAGATGAGTTCCATTGTCGCCAAGGGCGGGCGCTTGCCAAGCTGGTCGCGGTACTCCCAGATCTTGTTAGTTAAGGGAAAATGCTGAGGAGTATAAACAAAGCCAATTCCAGTGTTCTCAAACACCCACTGAGTCTTCTCTAGTGACAGTCTAGTCCAATCAACTCCTAACCCCTGCCAAATCTCTACCAGTGGGACTCCGTACTTTGTGGGCAAACGATCTCCACCGTGCATAACCACTGGTTGTCCACTTGCTGCTAAGAGCAAAGCCGTTACGGGGCTGATGGGTGCTGTACGAGTCCTGCCATCATAAGGTACACCTAAAACTATCACTGGTCGTTCGCTGGCGACTGGTTGTAGTTTTGGTCCTAGTTCATCGTATGCATCCAACATTCCCGCTAACTCTTGGGCTGTTGGACGTTTGATGCGGTGAGCAATTAAAAACGCGCCAATTTGGGCAGGGGTTGCTTCTGCCTGCAGCATCATCTTGGTTGCTGTGGCTGCTTCAGCACGAGTTAAATTCTCCGCAGTATGCTCACCACTGCCTACCTTTTTTAATAAATCTCTAAATTCTTTGCTCATATTTTTGTCCTTTGTCATTTATCCTTTGTCAAAAGTTTATAATTTATAACAAATGACTAATGACTAATGACGAATTAGCTAACAAGCCGAGTGTGCAACAGAGTGAAATAGCGGTGGTACATTGTCCCTAACCAACTGCCAAAAGTGTTGAATGGGAGGAATCTGAAGTCGGTCTTGAGTCGTGACCATAACGACCTGGCGAGTCAAACTAGAACTGTTGGGTAAAGAACTATTATTGTTGCAGGCTAACGGACGAACTGCAAGGCTGGGATCAATACGTGCTTCAACTAATGCCGAATGCGGTAACATAGCCACAAGTTCTCCTTGGCGTACAACTCCCCGGAAAGCATCCAGGGTATTGACTTCTAAAGCCGCTTGCAGTGTGGCTTCTAAGCGATCAAATCTATCCTGGATCAAGCGTTGCATCCCGTAACCATCCTTAAATACAACTTGGGGATAACGAATTAACTCCGACCAAGGGATGCGTTCATATTGCGCTAGCGGGTGATTGTTCGCAACCAAAACTTCTATTGGTTCATCGTACAGCACTTCTACCATCATTTCTTTACTAGCTGTTAAGAAGCGATTATTCATCACTATTGCCAAATCCACTAGTCCATCTTTGAGGACTTTCAATGCCCGATCACTACCTAGTGATGTTACCCGCAATTGTACATGTGGATAATCATGACAAAATTTTTGCAAAACTGGTGGCAGGTAATAGGCACATAGCGAGTGAATCGCCGCTACACAAAGTTCTGGCTGCTTTCCTGCCAATAAATCAGCTATTTCCTGCGTAGCACTATGCCACTCTTGGCAAATTTTACGAGCGCGAGGCAGCAAGCGTTCACCCGCCAATGTCAGCTTTGCCTGACTCGTTCTGTGAAAGAGTTCCAACCCCAAATCTCCTTCCATAGCCTGAATTTGCCGACTGATAGTCGATTGGGTGACACCACATTTTCGTGCTGCTCGCTGAAAGCTGCCAGTTTCTGAGATCGCCAGAAAGGCTTGCAACTGCTCTAATCGCATGTTGATGTAGCCTGAATTACACTTAAGGCCTTCATTAAGTTAACGTACTTTCAATCGTGAATTAGTACTGTTTGTTACATCTCATTTTTGCTAAGAATTTTTTTTACAGTTATGATGTGTGTATCTCTTGCATTAAAATAAGTAGTTTCACTGTTTATTTCCCCGTATCTGCTACGAAAGAGTAGTAATTTTTCTCTTAAAAAACGTATAAACCAACACTATAAATTAATAAAATGTAACATATGACAGAAGTAGTCACCTTGAGGATACGCAGACAACAGACAAGGGGCTGTATCCCCATCACCCCTACTCCCCCCACTCTTTTTCGGGAGCTAATTTCCTCAGTGCAGCGCTTGCGTGTAGCCTCACTTGAGCATCTTGATCTGCCAACATCTCGATTAATGCATCAATTGCTTGCATTTTCCCTAACTGCCCCAAAGACAGGGCGATCGCACTTCTGATGCTGGCAATCTCAACTGCTGGATGGTTGTGCGGTAATATTTCTAGCAAAATTTCTGCTGCTTTGTCGGTTAACACCGAACCGCTGACTCGCCCCAAAACGGTCACAATTTCCTGCCATAGAGTCAGTGATTGTAGTTGATGAAGTGCTGTTTGCAGATACTCTAAGCTGGATAGTGTCCCTACCCAACTTAAAGCGCGGATAACTTCGAGTTGCAGCCGAATTGGTGTATTGGGCGACACCAAAACCTGAAATAATTGCTGTGCCGCAGCATCGCAACCCATCCTAGAAAGGGCGACTGCTGCAGCACAACAAACGTCTTGGTTAATGTCATAAAGCCTCGGTTGCAGTTTCGCCACCAAATCTAATGTTTCGCATAAGTCAGGGCGAACGCCCAAACCAAGTACAGCTTCCCGCCTAACTGGGGCAGCAACATCATTCAAAGCATTAAGAAGCACTGTTTGCACGCGGTCATCATGAAAGCTGCTGAGTGCTTCAATCGCTACAGCACGCACAGCAACTTGAGAATCTTGCACTACGCTCAACAGAGGTGTGATAGTTTCTTTTTGGCGAATGTAGGAGAGCATTTGAGTTGCTAACAGCCGAGTCTCTTCCTCTGCTAAAAGTTCTCTCAGGGGGGCAATAGCAACAGTACCCATTTGCCCCAGGGCAGCTGCGGCTATCTCCTTAAGTTCCTCACTTTCATTAGTTTTCAGTAATTCCACCAAAGACGCAATCGCATCTGGGTTTTTCAAATCCCCCAAAATCCGTGCTGCATAAGCGCGCAACTCTTCGTCTGCGTCTTCATTTTCTAAAATATCAATCAGGGGGGGGATGGCAATAGTTCCTAAGCGGGAGAACACCTTAGCAATTTCCCAACGTTGCTGAAAATCCCCTACGTCTAGAACTGAGAGTGCTAGTTGCAGCAGATGTTCTTGATTTTTAACTATCTCCAGATGTTCTGAATCCTCTTTTTGAGTCAACTGTTGCAAGCATTGAATCAGCAATGACCAATTAGCTGCATCGTATGCCGCCTGCGCTTGTACTAGAAGCTGATTGATGTTGTTCACAGTCTATTTGATTCCCAACTAGATTTGCTTCACCAGAACTATTTTGCCCTTCCTGTGTAAATTAACTGCAATTCCCGGAAATAGAGCGTTTTGCGTCCCTTCTGTGCTAATTTTTATGCAAAAATTGCATCAGTTTGATACATTTTCATCAACTTACCTAAAATTTCGTAACCAAATATACGATTTAAATGGCTTTGCAACCTTAAGGTAAGGATACAAAGAACAATTACACAATCTGCATCCAAACGGCGCAGAAACAGATTGTTCCTACAGGAATCTCATTTCATTTGTGAAATTTTGCGTTTGGGCTGTTAGTAGTTAGTTGGTAGTTGTTTCCCACTATCCACTATCCACTATCAGTCATAACAGGCAAGTTCACAATTCTGAACGGATTGCTGTGGCAAGTATGTAAACACCAAAAAATACACTTTTTTTCTACTATAGACCTCATAAACCCATAAAAACCAGGTGTTATGAGGTGACAAGTTGATGTTGAGCAACGACCTGCACAAGTTTTCTGGAATTAGCACTTTGCAATTGAGTTCAGCTCATGACAGACCCAGCAACTACCACCACAGCCAGCTTAAACAAGTTTGAGAAATTCAAGGCAGAAAAAGATGGACTTGCCGTTAAAGCGGAGATAGAAAAATTTGCCTCTCTTGGCTGGGAGGCTATGGATGAAACTGACCGCGACCATCGGCTAAAGTGGGTGGGCGTGTTTTTTCGTCCAGTCACTCCGGGTAAGTTTATGATGCGGATGCGGATGCCTAATGGTATTCTCAGTTGCGAGCAAATGCGCGTGCTAGCTGAAGTGGTGCAGCGTTACGGTGACGACGGCTGCGCTGATATTACTACCAGACAGAATATCCAACTGCGAGGCATCCGAATAGAAGATTTACCAAATATCTTTGATAAATTTCGTGCGGTTGGCTTAACTACCGTGCAGTCCGGGATGGATAATGTCCGCAACATTACAGGTGATCCAGTAGCAGGGTTAGATGCAGATGAATTGTTCGACACGCGAGAGTTGGTGCAACAAATTCAAGAGATGATCACCAACAATGGTGTTGGCAACCCTGAGTTTACCAACCTGCCACGCAAGTTTAACATTGCGATTACTGGTGGACGGGATAATTCAGTTCACGCAGAAATCAACGATTTGGCTTTCGTTCCCGCCTTCCAAAAGGAGAGGGGGAGTGGGGGAATAGGGGAAGGGGGGAAAGAATCTTCCTCACGTCGATTTGGGTTTAATGTTCTCGTCGGTGGGTTCTTTTCTGCCAAGCGCTGTGAGGCGGCTATTCCCTTAAATGCTTGGGTACCTCCAGAGGATGTCGTCGCTTTGTGCAGAGCAGTTTTAGAAGTTTTTCGTGACCACGGTTTACGCGCCAATCGGCAAAAATCCCGTTTGATGTGGTTAATTGACGAATGGGGAATAGAAAAGTTCCGCGCAGAAGTCGAAAAGCAACTTGGTAAGTCATTGATCAGCGCAGCAGCGCATGATGAAATCGACTGGGAAAAACGCGACCACATCGGGGTATACAAACAAAAACAACCAGGATTAAACTACGTAGGGCTGCACGTTCCTGTTGGTCGGTTGTATGCCGAGGATATGTTTGAAATTGCCCGTCTGGCGGAAGTTTACGGTAGCGGCGAAATCCGGTTCTCAGTTGAGCAAAACTTTTTGATCCCCAACATTCCTGACTCGCGACTGGCAACATTTTTAATAGACCCTCTGCTTAACAGGTTTACAATAAACCCCGCCCCATTGACAAGAGCGCTAGTCTCTTGCACAGGCGCGCAATTTTGTAACTTTGCCTTAATAGAAACTAAAAACCGCGCTTTGGCAATAATAAAAGCATTGGAAGCGGAAGTCGAACTCACTCATCCTGTGCGAATTCACTGGACCGGTTGCCCTAACTCCTGCGGACAGCCGCAAGTTGCAGATATCGGCTTGATGGGAACCAAAGCTCGCAAAAATGGTAAAGCTGTCGATGGGGTTGATATTTACATGGGCGGCAAAGTTGGCAAAGACGCACATTTGGGAATTTGTGTTACTAAAGGCATTCCCTGCGAAGACTTGCTACCAGTATTACGCGAACTGCTGATTGAACATTTTGGCGCACGCTTACGAGAAGCAGTCACAGTTTGAATGGGTAATGGGTTAGTAGTAAGCGCTCAAGCGCTTACTACGAGGCAAGTACCAATTTGGGCAATTGCACCATTGCCCGTGAGTTTACTTATGCAATTTTTCAATTTTTTGGGGAAGCTCAATGCTTAAAGGATTATTTTCATTCAACGGTCGCTATCGCATCTTGCATCTCTCTTGGCTTGCTTTCTTTCTCACCTTTGTTTGTTGGTTTAACTTTGCTCCCTTTGCGACAACCATTGGCAAGCAACTTAATCTGGCACCTGAGCAAATTAAAACTTTGGGCATCTGCAACCTTGCCCTGACAATTCCCGCGCGGCTGATCATTGGTATGCTTCTAGATCGTTTTGGTCCGAGGATTACCTACTCAATACTGCTGATTTTTACTGCTGTTCCCTGTTTTGCGACAGCGCTGTCGCAGAATTTTAACCATCTCGTCATCAGTCGTCTGCTGATGGGAATTGTTGGCGCTGGGTTTGTGGTAGGAATTCGGATGGTGTCGGAATGGTTTCCACCAAAGGAGATTGGAATTGCCCAAGGCATTTATGGCGGTTGGGGCAACTTTGGTGCTTTCGGGGCAGAGTTTACCCTACCGACAATTGCAGTTGCTGCTAGCTTTATGACTGGTGGCGCTTCTAACTGGCGGTTTGCGATCGCCCTCACAGGGATTATTGCTGCTATCTACGGCGTGATTTATTTCAACAGCGTCCAAGACACACCTCCTGGCAAAGTCTACAAGCGACCCAAGAAAAATGGTGCCCTGGAAGTGACCAGTGTCAAAAGTTTCTGGGCGATGATTGTCTCGAATTTTGGTTTAATTTTCGCCTTGGGTTTATTAGCTTGGCGCTTGGAGCAAAAGAATATTCATTTTTTAAATCTGACTCAAATGTATCTGGTTTGGGTGCTGTTAGCAGGATTGTTTGCTTACCAAACATATAAAGCTTGGCAGGTCAACAAAGAACTTCTGATTGGCAAAAAAACTTACGCTCCCTCCGAACGCTATCAGTTTAGTCAAGTTGCTTTACTTGAATTTACTTATGTAACTAACTTTGGTTCTGAACTTGCTGCCGTTTCCATGTTGCCTGCGTTTTTTGAAAAAACTTTTGGTTTAGAACACGTGATAGCTGGGATGATTGCCGCCACTTATCCCTTTTTAAACTTAATTTCTCGTCCCAGTGGAGGTTTAATTTCTGATAAATTTGGCTCCCGTAAATGGACAATGACTATTATCTCTGCTGGCATTGGAGTTAGCTATTTGATGGCACATTATATTAACGGCAGTTGGTCTCTTCCAGTCGCAATTGCCGTCACTATGCTTGCTGCCTACTTTGCTCAGGCTGGTTGCGGTGCAACCTACGGCATTGTACCCTTAATTAAAAAGGAAGCTACCGGACAAATTGCAGGCAATGTGGGAGCTTATGGGAATTTTGGAGCTGTCGTTTATCTGACAATTTTCAGCTTAACCGACGCACCAATGCTGTTTACCACAATGGGTATATCCGCTCTGATTTGTGCTTTTATGTGTGCCTTCTTCCTCAAAGAACCAAAGGATTCATTTGCTGCTGCCTATGAAGGTGAACAGCCAGAAACCGCAACTCAAAAACCCACAATCTTAGCAGAAGAATAAAATGAAATAAGGGTTATTAGAACCGCAGATAAACGCAGATAAACGCAGATAAAACATCTGTGTTTATCTGTGTTCATCTGTGGTTTATTATTCCAAACTACTCTTTTTTAGAAGAGTCACCAAAAACATGATTTTGTACGCGTTGAATACAAGTGATTTTCCTTAATAAAAATAATTAATGGTTGAAATAAATCCCATCATAAAAATAGGTTAATAAAATAATAAAACATGAGCTTCTGTATCAGGAAAAACATTTTTTATAGCAATTTTAATATTTAATCAAGTAGAAATACCTTAGCAAAGACTAGTTAACAATAAGCTAACTAGATTAAGTAAAACTGAAACCTTAAAGTTTCAGTTTTTTTCAACCAGAATCTCCAGAATTTTGCCAGTGCTATCAACTGAATAAACAAGGTTTAAAAACATAGTAATTAGCTGGAACGGCTCTTTTACAAACCAAACATTTAAACAATTTATGAACATGGTGCAGTTACCATGACTGAAATTACCAAAACCCTCTGTCCTTACTGTGGTGTTGGCTGTGGACTAGAAGTTTCTCCGCCAGCGCAACTAGGCAAAGCGACTCATCGAGATAGCCAAGGAAATCCAATTTGGCGGGTGAGAGGCGACAAAGCGCATCCATCGAGTCAGGGCATGATTTGCGTCAAAGGCGCGACGATCGCAGAGTCGTTAGACAAAAACAGACTCCACTACCCAATGGTACGAGACTCTTTGGATCAGGAGTTTCGGCGCGTCAGTTGGGATGAAGCTTTTAATATCATCGTCAAACGCATTCAAACCGTGCGCTTTACCACTGGACCAGAAGCCATATGTATGTATGGTTCTGGGCAGTTTCAAACCGAAGACTACTACATAGCTCAAAAACTCCTCAAAGGGTGTCTGAGGAGCAATAATTTTGATGCTAACTCGCGCTTATGTATGTCCAGTGCTGTGGCTGGCTACATTCAAAGCTTTGGCGCGGATGGTCCCCCATGCTGTTATGAAGACTTAGAGTTAACTGACTGTGCGTTTTTAATTGGCACCAATACGGCTGAATGTCACCCGATTCTTTTCAACAGATTGGAGAAGTACCACAAAAAGAACCGCAAAGTCAAAATGATTGTGGTCGATCCCCGTCGGACACAGACCGCAGAAGCCGCTGACCTCCATTTAGCCATTCGTCCTGGTACAGATATCGACTTGTTGAACGGTATCGCTCACTTGTTGATGCGTTGGGGTTACATAGATACTTTGTTTATGGACGACTGTACCAGCAATTTTCCTGCATACGCTGAGGTGATTCGCCACTATCCTCCCGAAGTGGTGGCTCGTCAATGTGGGATCAGCATTGAAGATTTAGAAACAGCAGCCAAGTACTGGGGTCAATCTAAACGGGTGCTTTCTCTGTGGTCAATGGGTGTCAATCAATCCTCAGAAGGCACGGCTAAGGTGAGAACTATTATTAACCTGCACCTGATGACCGGACAAATTGGCAAGCCAGGCGCAGGACCTTTCTCCCTCACAGGTCAGCCAAACGCTATGGGAGGAAGGGAAGCTGGAGGTTTATCGCACTTATTACCTGGTTATCGGGTGGTGAAAAACCCTCAACACCGCGCGGAAGTTGAGCAGATTTGGGGGCTTAAGCCAGGACAAATTTCGCCCAATCCAGGTCTGACCGCTTGGGACATGATTGTTGGGCTGGAAAATGGAACTGTGGGGTTACTGTGGGTTGCAGCAACGAATCCTGCTGTAAGTATGCCGGATTTGGAGAGGACTAAGAGGGCGTTGTTGCGATCGCCTTTTACCATCTACCAAGACGCCTACTACCCCACAGAAACCGCTGCTTATGCTCACGTTCTGCTACCAGCTGCGCAATGGAGTGAGAAAACTGGTGTCATGACCAATTCGGAACGAGTGGTAACGCTATGTCCAGCATTTCGTCAACCTCCTGGAGAAGCTAAAGCAGATTGGGAAATCTTTGCAGAAGTTGGTCGCAGGCTTGGTTTTGTCCAAGAGTTTGCCTTTGCCAACTCATCTGAAGTTTACGCTGAGTTTGTCAAACTGACTCGCGATCGCCCTTGCAATATGACGGGTATCAGTCACGAGCAATTACGGGCGCAAGGTCCCACTCAGTGGCCCCACCCGGAAGAGGGAGGTGGGGAAGATGAGGGAGCAGTTTCGCCTCCTCATCCTCCTCATCCCCCTCACTCCAAAAGGCTTTACACAGATTTGCGCTTTCATACCCCAGATGGACGCGCTCGCTTTGCAGCATATCACTCGCGGGGATTGGCAGAACCACCAGATCCTAATTATCCTTTTGTCCTGACGAATGGGCGACTTTATGGGCATTGGCACACCCAGACACGTACCGGTCGAATTGAAAAAACTCGCTCCTTGCATCCCGAACCGTTTATTGAGATTCATCCCCGTGATGCTGCTGGGTTGGGAATTGCAGAAAATCAGTTGGTGGAAGTGCGATCGCGTCGGGGAAAAGCTAGGTTCCCAGCAAAAGTGACAAGAGCAATTGCTCCCGGTACGGTGTTTGTCCCAATGCACTGGGGTACGCTTTGGGCAGACAATGCCGAAGCCAACGCCCTCACTCATCCAGAATCTTGCCCTGGCTCTGGGCAACCGGAATTAAAAGCTTGTGCGGTACAGTTAGTGCCAGTTACTGTTGAGTTAAAAGTTAATGATTATCAACTGCAACCCTTAGAATGGTAAGCTGCTGGGTATTAGGGATTGGGGGCATGGGGATTAGGAAAGTAAAAATTAAAAAACTCTTTCTTTTGCCTGTTAACTTTTGACTTTGGCAGTTCCCAGTGCCCAGTCCCGATTACTCTAGAATGGGGTGCGGCAGATGAGAAAAATACTCAAGCGAATTACAGAAGCCAACAAGGATGAGAACTTTATGCACCTCATTGAAAATATAGAGGTGATAGTTTCCAAAGTTCTATCTCTTTTGATGGTGCTGGTAATTTTGGTATCAATTGCGGATTTAGCAGTTTTTCTGTTTAAAGAATTATTTGTTACATCATATGGGAAGTTTAATATAACATTGTATAAAGTTTTTGGTTTATTTTTGAATATTTTAATTGCTTTAGAAATTTTAGAAAATATCACTGGTTATCTCAAAAAACACGTTTTACAAGTTGAATTAGTTATTGTTACTTCCCTAATTGCTGTAGCTAGAAAAATTATTATTCTTGATTTAGAAAAAGTGACAGGGATTGATATCATTGGTCTAGGAATTGCCATTCTCGCCTTATCAATTAGTTATTTGATAATTCGTACTAGTAATAAATAAACATATCAAATAATAAATAGAATACTATGGTAGAGTTTTTTCAATTTGAAGCGGATTTTGTTGATTCCCTGCGTTGTATTCCTATGCAGGTGAGATGCAAACTTGATACTTCTGGCATCAAGTTAAAGTTATCTGATTGGAGCCATTTGACTATAGGTGAGCGTGAAGCTTTGGTCCAATTACCTTGCACTACGGAAGCCGAAATTCAAGCATACAAAGAATATCTTCAGAATCTAATTCTACAACATACTGGTACACTACCTGCCCCGCTGCCCATTGAACCGCATCCCGCGTGGGCGGATGCTAACACTGTCCCAATCAATATTCAGGAAAAAGCCCAAGAATTTAATGTCACCCTTTCGCCTCAACAGTGGGCAGAATTAACTCCCTTACAACGTTTTGCCCTGATTAAACTTAGCCGTCCTGGACATGAAAATCAAAATTTTCCCAAAGCTTTGAAGGAATTTCATTTGCTTTGATTAGTCATTGGTAAGACATATGGTTGAGTGCAAAACTTTTAAATACGTTACAATTCTTTCATACTACTTATTTAGGTAGTATTTTACACTGCGAAAAGTATTGCCATTTGAAAAAAATTTTAGGATATTACATCTAACACATCCAAATACAAATTATTATTTACTAATAATTTATGACTAATATGACTAAAAAAAATGGCAGCTAAAAAAATTTTGATGCTCGTTGGGGACTATGTAGAAGACTACGAGGTAATGGTTCCCTTCCAAGCTTTGCAAATGGTGGGACATACGGTTCATGCAGTTTGTCCGGATAAAAAAGCTGGAGAAAAAGTGAGAACTGCTGTCCACGATTTTGAAGGGGACCAAACTTACAGCGAAAAACCTGGTCACAATTTTACTCTCAATGCCTCTCTTGCGGAGGTTAAAGCAGAAACATATGATGCCTTGGTCATTCCTGGAGGACGCGCACCTGAATATATTCGCCTCAATAGCAAGGTGCTAGAAATCACCCGCCACTTTGCCCACGCAAACAAACCCATTGCTGCTATTTGCCACGGTTTGCAGTTATTGGCTGCGGCTGATGTTCTGCAAGGTAAGAAGTGTACTGCTTACCCTGCCTGTAGTCCCGATGTGTGGCGTGCAGGCGGCACCTACATGGATGTCCCAGCCGATGAGGTCGTCGTTGATGGTAATTTAGTAACAGCACCAGCGTGGCCTGCTCATCCCCTTTGGTTGGCAGAATTTCTCAAGCTACTTGGCACGAAGATTGAGCATCTGGAAATGGCTGCTGCTCTTTAGTTTTGACAAGGACAAGGCAGAAGTACCTAAGCGATATTTCTTCAGCATAGCTGCCTTTTCTTAAATTATGTAAACTCTGGGTTTATTTTGATTTTTTTAATTTCTCATTGATAAGCAGTGACTGAAGCTATAGTGGATTTAGCAATTCTGCTGTTGTGGCTACGGTTAAGTCCTACTGCCAAATTGTTTTAAGAAATAGTTTAGAAACACCCTGTAACTTGATGACAGGCAAAAACGCAAGACAGAATGCAATCCTGCGGCAAGTGTCTGGTATTGGAGCGTCTTTTGGAGCAGAAACTAGCTACTCGCTGCTCCCCAGTCAAGAGGTAGTCATTGGACGTGATCCCAGCTGCCAACTTGTGTTGGATGCCATGTTATACCGCATGGTCTCTCGTCGTCATGCGGCGGTTCGTCCTCTCTCTTCATCCCCAGATGCGGAAGATAGTTGGTTAATCTGTGATTTGAATAGTGCCAATGGCACCTACTTGAACGGACAACGGTTGCAGGGTTGTCAGCAATTGATGAGCGGAGATTACATTACTCTGGGTCATGATGGTCCACAATTTGTTTTTGAGTGTGAACTCAACTATCAACAAGCGACTGCGATCGCCCCAGCAGCAGCTATACCGCTTCCCCCAGCGAATAGTTATCCAACACCAACCTCGGCGTATTATCAACCTCCCCCAAAACCACCAGATTCTTTGAGCTTCACTCAGCTGTTTCCCATTATTTCTACTGGCAAGGATTTAACTCGTAAAGCTTACCTGATCCCGGGAATGCTCACAGTTATCTTTGTGGTCCTGATGTTTGCTACAGTCGGTCAACCACAAGCAAATCAAGTCATTGTCGCCATTTATATCGCTTCCGCTGCTTACTACTTTATTTACCAGTTATGTGGTAAGCCAAAGCCTTGGTGGGTGCTGTTTGCGTCGGCGTTGGCGACGTCGGTGATTTTGCTCACTCCCGTATTAGACTTGTTTATCTTTGTGTTTCGCGTTCTCTTACCGGGGAGCCAGCCTTCAGAACAGGAATCTATCACCTTCACAGAGTTGCTGATGCGAATGTTTTTTGGCGCAGGCTTGATGGAGGAATTACTGAAGGCAATACCTGTACTCGCGGCGTTTCTCATTGGTAAGGGACTACGCTCGCCGTGGCGGGAACGTATCGGTGTCGCCGAACCTCTTGATGGTATTCTGCTGGGAACGGCTTCTGCTGTAGGCTTTACCCTATTAGAAACGCTGGGACAATATGTGCCAACTATTACTCAAAGTGTTTCAGCACAGTCGGGATTAGGAACTGGTCAACTTGTGGGTTTGCAACTACTGATTCCACGAATTCTCGGTTCTGTTGCCGGACACATGGCTTACAGTGGATATCTGGGATATTTTATCGGGTTAGCTGTACTTAAGCCTTCTAAAAGTTGGCAGATTTTGCTAGTTGGTTATCTGACAGCAGCCGGACTACACGCTTTGTGGAACGTAACGGGAGTGATCAACGGTTTGCTGTTGGTGATTGTTGGGGTGCTATCTTACGCCTTTTTGATGGCAGCTATTCTTAAAGCTAGGGCGCTTTCACCAAACCGATCACAAAATTTCGCTACCCGTTTTCTCGGTCCTAAGTAAAGAGTGCGAGGAGATGAGGAAGATCAGGGAGATAACAGGACGAATGATTCATTCATCATTCATTCTTCAATCCACAAGCGGCTATTATTGCTGCTCTCAACTTGGTTTTTATGTCTTTAGATAGATGATGCTCGGTTTGGGACTCACTAAGTCTACATGAGAAACAAGAAAATCTCTGCATTTTGAGATGAGATAAGCAACAAAATTGCCGCTTGCAGGCACAACGGAATTAAAGCAGCAAACACAAAGCAGTTATTAGGCTTCCTCCTGAAAGTTATCTAGCTGATTGAGCGCTTGATAAGCAACTGCTAAACTAACTTTTGCCTTCTCGATTTCTGATAAATTTGTCCACTCACGATTGCCAACATTATCGACCACAGAATTTACGTTTTGCCGTTCGCCGCTTCTCATGGCGTAGGCAAAAGGACGCGCCATTACCAAAAGGTCATCTGTTTCCCAATTCGGTAATACAGATTGAACACACTCAACCAGTTGCTCGCCTTTAGATTGTCCTGAACTAAAAATCTCTGCAGCTTTCTGGGCAATTGCGGTTATCCAATCTTGAGGCACACTAGCAGGAAAACCAGCATGTAAATTTTTTTGAAGAGTCGCTAAGACAGAAGGTTTTGTATTACACTTGTAGTGTTTTGAATTGAAATTATTAGACCAAAGAGTGTCTAGGCGATTGTAAAAAGCTTGTGAGCGTGTTGTCAGTTCTTCATCAAGGACATCCTCCAACTGGAACTGCTGTTCTATTTGTGCAAAATAGTTTTCTGATTCTTCATCTGCAGGATTCCAAGGATATGTCTCATCATCTGCTGCCAGCAGAACCTCTAAAAGCTCTAATTCTACTTGAGACGGTATAGAATTAGAAGTTTCTGAACCGTTGGTTTTCTTAGCCATGTGTCGCTCCCGATTAATAATTATTTAGTAGCGGTATTGACAGCTACAGCTGCCAGAATCTTTTTTCCGCAAAAAGAATGCTGTTCTACCAAAAACTGCTGGTTTATTCGGTTAAGCTCAGGTGGGAAAATCCATTCTTCTAACAAACCTTAAACCGAGGCATGTTCAATGATGAACACCCAAGGTTGACTTTTCGTACTACCAAACTTTAACTGCATGCCGGAGTGTAAAGGGACTTCCTGACGATGGATTTGTTGCCAATCATTAGCTTGCAAAACCCAAGTTGTACCGTAGGTGGATAAATCTTGCAGGTAATAGGTTCGTACAGGGGAACCTTCTGTCAGAGTATTCCGACATAATATCTCAGCGTGGCGTTTTGAAACCGAAGGTTCTGGAATCACAATATCGTTGTCTGCCGTGCGACCAATGCGAGTGACACCAGGTCGCAATGACCAGGTTTTCCCCCCTAGTAATAGCGATCGCAAACAAGCATGAGGAAGCATTGAAGCGATCCCAGGAATAGACGTTTCTGGTAGTTCTGTAATCCCCTCATCAAAACTTCTGATAATTTCTCCATTGTAGTCTGGATGTAGGTAGAGAATCGGCAATGTCCAAGCGGGTTGATTGAACTTGTAAAGTGCCAGGAGTTGTTGCCTTGCTTCGGCAACAGCTTCATCAATTGGCAATCGCTTTCGCAAAGCACCAGCAAAGGCGTGAATAAAAGTGTGGCTTTCATGAGGTGCTATTTCATCACGCATCGCCAAAACCGCAGGCACACCTTGACGAATGAGCACTTCTGCTAAACTACTGTGGGCCATAGCCTGGTGATGAACAGCATCCGGCTGTGCTCCCCAACAAGCGTTGAAAACTGTCAGTTTCACACCAGTACGGGTCAAAACTTGGGCTAATTCCATCCCGTTGAGGGTCATACCCGGTCGCAAAAACAGTAACCCTCCGTCTGGTCCTTTCTGACCGTGACCAGCGTAAAACAAGACGTTGTATGCCTTGGTTTCTAGCTGTTGAATCAACTCCTGTGGAGTTGGTTGTAGGAGAGTGTGTACCATACAGGGTGCACAGGCACCGTAATTGTTAGCTACAACAGAGCCATTGGAAAGGGTTTGTTCTAGGATAGCGGCTTCTTGTTCAAGTTGCAGCTGCTTTTCCTCTTCACCTAAAACCAGCAGTATGTTTAACGCCTGGTCTGATCGTAAATACGGTAGGGGTTCGACTTCACTTGTAGTACGACTAAATAGGATGTGTTGCGACAGAGAAATGGCAGATTGACCAGGTTCGCGCTGCATGATTTCCCAAGGCAGAGCAATCAGATCTGGGTCACGAATTTCCAGTAGCACGCGCAAACGTGTATGCTGACCCATAGCAATCCCACGACTGCGTTCAAAGCTATTAAGAATTGGTCCGTCAAATACCCAACTCCACAAGCTAATGCCCAAGTATTGCATGAGACGGCTGCTGTAACTGGTTGTCTGACCGGAAGTTGGTACAACAAAATCTAGAGGCAGAGGATTTGCCTCTTTGGGGGTTCCTCTTGGGGAAATATCCAAGCGGCTGTGACCAGCAAACATTTGCTGCCACTCAAGCCATGCTTGAGACAGATGTGGAAGCCATACACAATCATGCAGAACATAGCCACTGGGATAGGGAGCATTCACCACCCAAATGGCGAAACTGTCAGTGCCGGTGTTGACGAGACGGGCGATCGCCAGGTTAAGGGATGGCATGGATTCGTTAATCTTAGTTAATCCAAAAGGTAAAATCAAATAATTAATTTAAAATAGAAATTTTAAAAGGCAACAATTTTTGCCTTTCGAGTTTTTTATTTAAAGTACTTACCTGTATTATTTCAGGCTTCTATCAGTTTATCGAGTTTTTGACGCAGTGCTGCTGTTGAGCTAACGGGTGTCACCGATTTTAATACCTCACTCCTTAGGCACAGACGTTGGCTTAGACTGGGCTGCTGATTCTTCAACAGGGGGGATAGAAGTATCTTGTGGTGGTTGACATTGGTTTGCCACACTTGATTCAGCTGTGCGGACATTCAATGATTGAAATTTGGAGAATGGAATTCCGACTTCATCTCCTGGGCTGAGTAAAGGTTTTTTAACTGTAGAAGAAGTTGTTTGTGAGTTTGATGAACTTGCTCCCCCTATAATTGAGCAGACCCGTAAGTGTACCCAAGTTTCTTGATTTGCCTGTTCGGGAACGACTGGTGTTTTAGGAGTGTCGATAATCTGCAAAACACTACCTCTTTGGGCGATACGGTTGCTGAATGTTATTTCGCTGTTTGCCACAAGCACCCGTTTTGGATTCACATCAGAATTGCCCGAACTGCTAGGAGAACCACTGGTCAAAGGTGGCAGCGCAGATGGTGCGCCGTTCGTAGGACTTCCTATCGGAAAAGAAGCAGGGAATTTCGGGATAGGTAGCAATCCCAGGCGCCACAAGTATCCCATTACACCACTTGCCACAAACAGCAGTAAAATCACAAACAGCTGTAGCGGCACGTTTAGACCTTTGGCGGGCTTGCTGGTTGGGACGACGCGAGTTTTCTGGTTTTGGCGAAGGTTTAGTGTGGCTTGTGCCGTTCTTGGTGATCTGTTAGAGGCTGAAGCTGCTTGTATTGAGGAGAGGTCACTAAGGACGGTTTTGAGGGTTGATTTTGGTTCTGAGTATTTTACTTGGCAGTGTACTAGAGCGATCGTGACATTATCGTGCCCATTTTGATTATTGGCAATTTCTAATAAAGTTTCTATTGCATTTGCTACATCAGTTTTCTCGGTAAGGATTGGTAAAATTTCTGTCTCCCAATATTGCTCCACGCGGTCAAAGTCACTCAACCCGTCAGAACACAGTAGGAAAACGCAGTCTTCGTCGAGAATAAACCGTTGTGCCGTCGGATGCAATGAATTGCTGGCATTCATGCCCAATGCTTGCACCAAAGACCCAGATGCTCCCTGTTGTACTGCATCCCGGTATGTGGCATAGCCCAACCGTACCTCGCGGGAGGCAACATCGTCATCTATAGTCACTTGATAGCAGCCGTGGCGTGTAATCCAGTAAGCACGACTATCACCAACGTGGGCAATGTACATTTGGTGGGCAATGGGCAATGCCATGACTAGGGTTGTGCCCATGCGTTGACGCCCCTGCCGATGTTCGTTGTCGTTGCGCTGGCTGATTTTGTCGTTAGCAGATGCGGCTGCCCTTTCTAAGTCCCCAAGTAGAATTGCTGGGTCTCTATCGTCAGAGGGCAATTGTGTCAGGTCATTCAGCTGCTGCTGGATGGTTTCAATGGCTAAATTTGATGCGACATTGCCTCCCTCGTGTCCGCCAATGCCGTCACAAACGATAGCTAGAACTGTAGGCTGAGGTGGTTTGCTGATAACGCTGCCACTCGGGGGATAACAAGCATCTTCATTACGTTGGCGACTAGGTCCGGTATCGCTCTTGGTAGCAATTTTGATCGTGGGTGTTTGCGATTGCCCGACTTCTGCCAACCCTTTATCTAAAACTGCAACAAGTTGCTCCCCAGAATTTATCTCTCCCGCCATCAGAGAACGGCAAATTTCACTCAAAAATTCGGCGATTGCCCCTTTGGCTTCTGGTTGTAACTGCTGCCAAAATTTCCCAAGTTGGGGGAACCCAGGGGAAGTTTGATTGTCATAACGTAATTCCAACAAGCGTACCAACGATCCTTCTACCCTGACTAACTCTGGGTTAAGTAAGCTCGAGGCTACGCCTTCACTTACTAGAGGTTGCCACAAATGAGCCATCTGCCACAGCCAGTTGAGTTGCCGCATTGATGTTGCCCTCGACCAAGCAGTGGTTAACTCACTCTCGAGCTGCACTTCTAAAGAAGTTGTACTATCCAGGACACAAAGCGGAGGTTTTTCTAAAAGTAATATTTCTTTCTTAGAGATGCCGTTAACCAGAGGTAACACTCCATACACTTGCGGTACATGCAAGCGGTAGGGAAATAGCCGCAAATAAGGTTTGATTGCCTGTAAATGCTCTACATCTGGCGTTTGGGGTAATAAACCAGGCTTGGTATCTAAAAGCAGCGCCTTGCTGATGACCAAATAGCGATCGCCTAATAATTCTCCCGAGTTAGCCAGGTTCTGCCCATCTGCCACAGCCCAAAGGAAACGTTTTGGTAGGGGTGTGGAGCATCGCTGGCAGAACTTGTGTGTAAGCGGGTTTGGAGCTTGACAAAGTTCATTTGGACAGTAGAGCGTCGCCGCGTCATTTTCCATAATCTTCGCACTGATCGGCAGATTGGCATTTTTTTCAACAGCATTGGCAGCGGCACTCTTGACCGCTCATATCTGATATATCCAATTTTGGATCACGATTTTAACTTGCGAACGAAACTTAAGATACTAAGAGTTATCAATTACTCCACTTCTATCGCAGAACAGGGGCTTGAATCTACAGCCCACCGCCAGAAGTGAGGTGTTACATTTTGTTTCGCAATCCAGTGCTTCATATCAGCTTTTAACCGTCTTGTGGCTCTAGCAATATCAGCTTTTGTGGAGCTGATTAACTCAATATGCTTTAA
Source organism: Mastigocladopsis repens PCC 10914 (assembly GCF_000315565.1). Taxonomy (NCBI): domain Bacteria; kingdom Bacillati; phylum Cyanobacteriota; class Cyanophyceae; order Nostocales; family Symphyonemataceae; genus Mastigocladopsis; species Mastigocladopsis repens. The sequence goes on from NZ_JH992901.1 coordinate 1,309,474, forward strand.
GTCTCCTAGGTAATTTACCTTGATCCGACCTTTCAAGGTAATAGCGCTGACTTTTTCATGAAGAAATGAAAAATCTCTGCCGTCCTTGCGGCTACAGGTGCGAGTAACGTATTTAGGTGGCTGGTTTAGGTCTTTATAATGTTTCTGGTGAAGAGCATTTTTCCTGGCGCGTGTTACTTGGCGGGGGATATTACAAGCCATTTGCGATGCCAGGTTACATCTGGAGCGCAACTCGTAATAAATTGCTTGTTGCAGTTGGTGAGCATTTGAGGTTTTTCGCATCTCAAATGCCCGTACTGAGGTATAATTCAAGCCATCTCTATATGCTAAATTTGCACTCCCTAGCAATTGTTTTTGCTTTGAAGTGCAATCTAATTTTAGCTTGATAATAATGACTTGTTTCATCAATAGTTTTACACGCTATTTAGCATTATAAATGCGTGTAAAATTATTAGTCAATCCCCTCATTTAGGCTCATCATTTCTCTGGGATTTCAGTTCTTTGACTCCTCCCTAATTTTGTTGAAACCTTTCCCAGGCAAGCAATGAGACGCACTAAATGTACTCGCAAATACGGTATAGGGAAACAGTTAGAGGAGAGAGTACTTTACAAAAAATTCATTCATCAAGCAAAAATTCAAGACAACTTTGTAAAAGCTTAATCACCGAAAAAGTACTCAGAACTCAGAACTCAGTAGTCAGAATTTTGAAGGGTGAATTTGAGTAGAGGTTGTGGAGTTCTGGTTAAGAGTTGCGGTCCTATGCTGCGGAATTTAAACGCGAGAGAACAAAAAATTCTTTTGTTGTTAAATCCTCCGGATGGAATCCGTGGGGATATTCTGTGTTCTGCATTCTGCATCTGTTTGTTCTTCTTACTTTCCCGGTTCAATGCCTTCTGTATAAGAAACTGTGTTTTAAATCACCAGTTTTTTCGGCGCTTTTATCCTACATTTTGCAGGAATTTCAGGTGATACCAATTTGAAATAAAATACGAAGACTAAACCACCTTAAAGCATTGTTATGCGGAATCGTCTTCTCTGGCAGAAGAAAACAGATTGGGATCGAGGTAGTTAATGCGTGCCAAGGGACTGAGGGCAGTCAAAACTTGAGCACCGTAGCTACGGATAATGACACGGCTATCGAGCAAAGCAACAATGCCTTTACTTTCTCGCAACGGAGCGATCGCTCTTTGCAATTCATTCAGAGCCATTGGCAACAAGTACAAACGGAACCAATCCTGATGCAAGCGTTTGTAGTGTGCCACCCTACCTGCCACTAAGGGATTTTCTAGAGATGGTAGGGGTAAAGTCGCGATAACCAAAAGCTGGGGAGCAGGCAAAACCTTTTGATGCTCGCGCCAAAATTCCCAACCGCTCACCAAAATACCATTTTCATCCAAACAAGTTTTTTCCACCTGCACCCGTGAACCAAACTCAGAAGCAAGAGTTGTCCCCACCTGGGATTTCAGCGGTACATCTCCCACGAGTACAACTGTCAATCCTGGTGATGTAGCGCTTAAGCACACCAGCGTCAGAACTTTGTGAATAAATGCTGGTTGAAACTCTGGCGTGTTGGGTAGGGGTAACTGATACGGTACATATAATTGAATCGCTTCTGTTTGGCTATCAGAGGAAAACTTGACGCAAGTCAAGTCGTCGTCCAACCCTAAGCGCTGGCGGAATAGGGGAGCTTCAGTTTCCGGTTCTAAGGCATTGCCAATGAACACCACAGGTTGGCGACTCCATATTGGCGATAGTATTTTTCCTAATTCAATGGGGGTACAGTGCAAAGAAAATAAACCTTGACGACGGGCAATAGTTGCCCATAGCAGGGATGGGGAGATGGGGAGATGGTGAGACAGCGAGTAGTTCGGAGGCGGGTTTCCCTCATGTAGAAACTGCGGTGCTGCGGGAGGGTTTCCCGACCCGGGCGAGTGTGTTGGCGCAGCCTCTGGGGAGGAGACACCCGAAGGGGGGGCTAAGGGTTCCCACGGAGGAGCCAACTGCGTGGGCGGTGTCGACTTGAGAGGATTAGTGTTGGGGTTGGGGGGCAATGGGGAGATGGGGAGATGGGGAATTTCACGTCTGTGTTGAAATTGCTGCCAGAACTTTTTCCAAGCATCGGGTAGGCTGGATCTATCTATAGCCGAATACAGACGGAGCAAAATTTCTTCTTCTGCTTGAGAAATCAGATAACACTCATAGGGATTTGCAGGATGCTTGAACAGTTCGTGAGTGAGTTGCACCCGTGTAGAACGTATAACCTCAGCTTGGTTTGGGCACGCAAGCATGAGTTCCTCCCAATCATCTGCTTCTAAGGTCACAGTGAGCTGATGACGCACCCAATCTTCCAAATCGTCCACCCCATCAATAATTGTGGGAATCCCACTAGGGAAATTCTCGCAAGACGCAAGTTGCGCTTTTAACCAAGCTTCTGGAGATACCAGGAGGAGTCCTTGGAATTCACCACCAGGCCAAGCGTCACCTGTTCTAATTGCTTTGTTGACTTGCAACCACTGCTGTAGGTGGGGTATTTCCACTTTTGCCAGTCGTTGCTGTACGGCTTGGGGAGCAACAATAATTACAGGACCGCGCCACATCAATGCCGATGCCACAAAGCTGGTGCGATACCGCCCTTGATAGCCGGAAGCCGCTCCTACTTGAATCAGGGCGCTACGCTCTAGGCGCAAAGCACGAGCTACCAACCTTGCCATCGTTAAATGATGTGGCCAGGAAGGGAAACCCGCCTGCGATCGCAGGAAGTTATGTAGTGACAAATGAACTTCTGCTTCAATCACACGCTCTTATCCCATACAAAATAATTTTTTACAGTAATAGCCCCACTTCTATTATGTTGTTAGTTTCTTGTGTTAGTTGTTAAGTGTTAGTTGTTGATTGTTATATTAAGCACTAACCATCAACCACTAACGACTAACCCTTTGGGTGAGCAGTCCCCTGGGGAGGAGCCAGTACTGTAGGAGGGTTTCCCTCGTGCCTGCTCTGGCGTAAGCGCAAAGCGTGCCGTAGGCATAGGGGCAGCCTCTGGGGAGGAGATACCCGAAGGGATCCTCCTATGGCACTTCATGCCACGCTAACACGTAAGTCCTGCGGACATAGGGCTTACAGGGCTGTCTCACCAGTTGCTCATGGGGGGGGAAACCCCAAGACCCTTCGGGTGAGCCACTAACTACTAACGAAATACCCTGAATTATGCCAACTTACACAGGAATTTCCAGCGAAGCCTTCAGGCATCCTCTAGATCGCCAAGCAGAACTTGCCTTACGCAGTTTGCCAGGATTTGATTTTATCGCCCGTAAATTTGTGGAATTTTTTGTAGAACGCCCGCAGTTAGTCTATCTAATGGGTAACACCATCCAAGTTGGGCCACGCCAATATTCCACTATTTACCAAATGTTTCGCGAATGTGTACGGGATTTGGATATTTACCCAGAACCTGCACTGTTCTTAGTGCAAAATCCCCTGGCAAATAGCTACGCGCTGGGGCAAGAGCATCCTTATATAGTCATAAACACAGGGATATTAGACTTGCTAAACGAAGCCGAAATTAGGGCGGTGCTAGCCCATGAACTGGGGCATATTAAATGTGGTCATACTATTTTAATTCAAATGGCGATGTGGGCGATGAGTGCTGCTTCTGCCATCGGGGAATTGACCTTCGGCATAGGTAATTTTGTCACTCAAGGTTTAATTTACGCTTTTTATGAATGGCGGCGTAAAGCCGAGTTATCAGCAGACCGAGCCGCGTTGTTGGTGATGGATGATTTAAACCCTGTAATGACTTCTATGATGAAAGTTTCGGGAGGAAGTATCAAATATGCCAACGAATGCAGTTTGCAAGAGTTTATCCGTCAGTCAGAAGACTATCAGGCACTTGATGCAGATGGACTGAACCAAATATATAAATTCTTGATTTACAATGGCGCTCAGGGTACAATGCTCAGTCATCCTTTCGCCGTGGAACGCATCCACTACCTGCGGCAGTGGGCAGAATCAGACGAATATCAGCAAATCAAGAGAGGCAATTATCAGCGAGCAACCGCTGCGGGAGCAGTCAATGTAGAAGCACAGACACAGACCGCCCAAAATGAAGAAGTAGAAGCTTTGCGCCGCCAAATTGAAGAATTGCAAAGGGAAATGGATCGGATAAGAAGGTCTGAGTCTGAGTAGGGATTTATTACACGTAAGCGTCGATACCGCTCGAGAATGCTTCTTTGTCATTATTTTCAATCCCAAATAATGCCTCTAGTAGAGCAAAGGTTCCTTTGTAAAACCAGATGCGCTCCCAGAAAGACTCAATTTCCGGGTAAGTTTTGTAAAACCGTCGCAGAAAAGACTCGCCATATCCACTGAGGATACCTGCAAAATCATAGGCTGGATCGCCAAGACCAGCCTCACCAAAATCGACAACACCGCTAATGCTCTGAGTCTTTGGATCAAATAGAATATTGCTTGTACCAAAATCGCCATGCTTGAGAATCGGCTCATATTTAAAATGACCTAGATTGCTCAAGAATGTTTCAAAATGACTAACTACCCAATCCTTTGCCTGGTGACGCATATGAGGAAAGAGCTTTTCTTGGATGCGAGCGTACAAGTCAGCCCACTGACTATGCTGATCATAAAGAGGTAGTTCACGAGCGAGCGCTTTTCTTATCGGTACGCTGTGTAATTCTTTCAGGAAATTGGCTAATTGGGCTGCTAGACCATCAAGAGTTTTGTCATCCTGAATTAGGACGAGCGTTTTGTGCCAAAGTGGTTCCCCTGAAATCATTTGGTAGCCAATAAACGTTTGACCCACCGTAAGGGATTCTAAATTCTTGAAACTCGGGTTGGGGATCTCTAGTGTAATGTAATTTTGGAGTTCGCAGAGGATAGCGGTTTCAATTTCGAGTTGTTTGACGGCATGGGTGTGCTTAGGAAAACGAAATATAAACGTTTCGTTAATGATAAGAACATCATTGTTTTGACCAGAGTTGTTGAACCGGACTGAGCAAAGCGGAAAGTGAGGATAGGTATCAACAAGGCTTTGTAGATAAAGTTCCTGGCAATTCATCGATAGATTATGTAGTTGGTGCAAAGTGAAAATCTGCTATCAGTGGCAGTTCCAAAAGGGGTTCCTCGGATAGCCTTTTGGAAAAGAACAGAATTTCTAGATTTTCAATTTCACCGGTATTAGGGTTTAGACGAGCAATCACACCATACTCAATTTCTGCCGGTTCTTGCTCTGGGTACGGGGGAAGCTTGTTGATATACAGGGTGTCAGCAGAGCGATCATATTCAAACTGTAACTTTGCATGCATATAATTTCTAATTTCTCTTGCTGCATTTTCTTGATGAGGTCAGCTACCAAGAGCCTATGCTGCTGTTTATAGCAGTGAATGCTAACGTAACTTTGTACGCTCTACAACAGTAAAACCGCCTTTTGATGATAGATTCTTAAAAATCCACAGACACAGTCATTCGCTTGCTGGCTTATTTCGTGTTGAAGGAAAAGAGCGAAAATCAATATTAATCGAATGTAGTATTGTTAGTTTTTAGGTTGTCGTCTGACAAAGCTACAGCTACTCTTACAATTACATACAATAATGAAGTCTTGCCCTATTTAGTTCGTCAATCATGTCGGAAGAAGATATCCGTGCTACGCGGCTGGAAAAAGTAGAACAACTGAGGCAATTGGGAATCAACCCCTACGCCTACCATTGGGAGTCCACCCATCACGCAGCTCAATTGCAGGAAAAATTTGCCGAATTGCCCAATGGTGAAGAAGTTGATTTGGAAGTAACCATTGCTGGACGCATCATGGCGCGTCGCGTTTTCGGTAAACTGGCTTTCTTCACCTTGGAAGATGAAACCGGCACAATTCAGCTTTATCTGGAAAAAAACCGCATTCAAGAAAGCATGTCAGATGTTGATGCTGATGCTTTTAACCACCTGAAGCAACTTACAGATGTTGGCGACATCTTGGGTGCAAAGGGGACAATCAAACGGACTGAAAAGGGCGAGTTATCTGTTTTTGTTAAAAAATATACTATCTTAACGAAATCCCTGTTGCCCTTACCCGACAAATGGCATGGGTTGACGGATGTTGCTAAAAGATACCGTCAGCGTTATGTTGACTTGATAGTGAACCCTGAAGTCCGGCAAACATTCCGCCGTCGCGCTCAAATCACGGCTGGTATTCGTCGTTACCTGGAAGAGCGTGGTTTTATTGAAATTGAAACTCCCGTTCTCCTAGCAGAAGCGGGGGGTGCAGATGCCCGTCCATTCGTCACTTACCACAACACTCTAGAGATAGAGTTGTATTTACGAATTGCGACAGAACTCCATCTTAAGCGCTTGATTGTGGGTGGGTTTGAAAAGGTGTTTGAACTGGGACGGATTTTCCGCAATGAGGGAATTTCTACCCGTCATAACCCCGAATTTACCTCAATTGAAATTTACCAAGCTTATGCCGATTACAACGACATGATGGCGTTGACGGAGGGTATTATTACTACCGTCGCCCAAGAGGTTCTCGCCACGCTACAAATCACCTATCAAGGCACGCCAATCGATTTAACTCCCCCTTGGCGACGTGTGACAATGCACGATTTGGTGAAGGAATATACAGGTTTAGATCTCAACTCGTTCCAAACTCTAGAAGAGGCAAAAGCAGCCTGTAAAAATGCAGGTTTGGAAGGTATCGAAGGTTGTCCCTCAATTGGCAGGCTGCTGAATGAAGCGTTTGAGCAAAAGGTAGAGGAAAACTTAATTCAGCCTACTTTTGTCACCGATTTTCCAGTGGAAATTTCGCCACTGGCAAAACCGCACCGTTCTCAGCCTGGTTTGGTGGAGCGATTTGAGTTATATGTTGTAGGGCGGGAAACTGCCAACAGTTTCTCAGAATTAACCGATCCTATTGATCAGCGTCAACGTTTGGAAGCCCAAGCTGCAAGAAAAGCTGCTGGTGATTTGGAAGCGCAGGGGGTGGATGAAGACTTCTTGACAGCGTTGGAATATGGTATGCCTCCCACAGGTGGGTTAGGTATTGGGATTGACAGGTTGGTGATGTTGTTAACAGACTGCGCGAGTATTCGTGATGCGATCGCATTCCCACTACTCAAACCTGAAAAATCCGAATCATCCCCGGAATCGACTACATAATCATACGCTGCGTTAGGGCGAAGCCTAACGCACTATCTTAACCAGGTTAATTGGTCAAGCTATTATTCGTGAAGCTGGCGAAATAGGTTATTCAAGAATCCGCTTAGACACAGCCCCTTTTGCAAAGGAAGCACAGGCGCTTTATCATAGCCTTAGATTTCAGGAGAGCGCCCCTTATGCTGAAAGTGAAATTCCTGAAAAATATCACCCTTCTTGGGTATTCATGGAGTTAAATCTTAAAACCCACTAAGAAACCCGGTCTCTTTAAAAAACCAGGTTTCTGATGAGAATTTCGGTTACATTACACATTAAATCGGAACAGCATTACATCGCCTTCTTGCACAACGTAATCTTTTCCTTCACTGCGAACTAACCCTTTTTCCTTCGCACCATTCATCGAACCAGCTGTTACTAAATCATTATAAGCAACTGTCTCAGCCCGAATAAATCCGCGTTCAAAATCAGTGTGAATTACTCCTGCTGCTTGTGGTGCGGACATCCCAGCGTGAATAGTCCAAGCGCGGGTTTCTTTTTCACCAGTTGTGAAATAAGTACGCAACCCTAACAGAGTGTAAGTAGCACGAATTAACGATTTTAAACCGCCTTCTTCTACACCTAAAGAAGCTAAAAACTCAGTTCTTTCTTCTTCTGGTAATTCAATTAACTCTGCTTCAACCTGTGCAGAAACAATGACAACTTGTGCATTTTCATTAGATGCAATTTGCCGCACTTTTTCCACAAATTCATTACCTGTTGCTAAATCATCTTCTGACACGTTAGCAGCATAGATAATTGGCTTAAGAGTCAGCAGTTCTAGTGGTTTAATAATCTCTGCTTCTTCTTCGGTCAAACTCACTTGCCTAACTGATTGACCTTCATTTAATGCAGCAGCTAATTTTTCTAGTAATGCTAATTCAATTTGTCCTTCTTTACTAGTACGAGCTTGTTTGCGGGTACGTTCTATCCGCCGTTCAATTTGTGACAAATCGGCTAAACCAAGCTCTAAATTGATGATTTCAATATCTCGTGCTGGATCAACTGAACCGGCAACGTGGATAATATCATCATTCTCAAAACAACGCACCACATGAACAATTGCATCAACTTCCCGGATGTGGGACAAAAATTGATTACCTAGTCCTTCACCTTGACTAGCACCTTTGACTAAACCGGCAATATCTACAAACTCAACACGCGCCGGAACAATTTGTTTCGCGGAGGAAATCTTTGCTAAAACATTTAACCGCTCATCCGGCACAGAGACAACGCCGACATTCGGTTCAATCGTGCAAAAAGGAAAATTGGCTGCTTCTGCCTTGGCGTTAGCAACCAAGGCATTAAACAAAGTAGATTTTCCAACGTTAGGGAGTCCGACAATTCCGGCTCGTAGCATTTTAAATTTGAAATTTTGGAGTTTGTACCAAACGTTATCTTAAGACTACCTGCAAAGAGTTTCAAACAGGTCCAGGAACTGTTTGAGGAATTGGTGCTGGAACTGTCTGGGGAATGGGACTCGGTACAGGTTCTGGTACTGGTGTTGGAACTGGTTCGGGAACGGGAGATGGTACGGGTTCCGGTACAGGTCCTGGTATAGGTTGGGGAATGCTTGGTGTCGGTGATGGATCAGGATTTGGAATCTGTGGCTCAGGTAAAGGACCAGGACTGGGATAAATCATGGTAAGTCTACTTAAATCATGCGACTTTTCCAAGCTAGATGACAACAGACGCTGCCGACATCTCCCCATATGGCTATTTGCAATAGATGAAATAACAGATTTAACGGATCAGTTAACCGTAGAAACGCGAGATAAACTATCCGTTACATCCGTAAGGCATCCTCAAAATGCTCAATCAAAATCAAACACCCTTATTAGACACCTTAAAAGCTTGTGCAGAACGTCCTCATGCTGCTTTTTACACCCCAGGACACAAGAGAGGACAAGGAATTTCTCAATCCTTGGCTGATTTTTTTGGCAAAGCTACATTCCGCGCCGATATACCAGAATTAGCAGAATTAGACAACCTCTTTGCACCCGAAAGCGTTATCCAACAAGCGCAGCAATTAGCAGCGGAAGCCTTTGGCGCTTCACAAACTTGGTTTCTTGTCAATGGTTCCACGTGTGGAATTGAGGCGGCAATTCTCGCTACCTGTGGCAGTGGAGATAAAATTATTTTGCCTCGCAATGTCCATTCCTCAGCGATCGCAGGCTTAATTCTCTCTGGCGCTATCCCAATTTTTGTGAATCCAGAATATGACCCAGTTTTAGATATTGCTCACAGTATAACTCCCAACGCCGTACAAGCAGCATTGGAACACCATCCCGATGCGAAAGCAGTGTTTATGGTTTACCCCACATATTACGGTGTTTGTGGAGATGTAAAGGCGATCGCCTCCCTTGCCCATCAATACAATATTCCGTTGCTTGTAGACGAAGCACACGGCGCACACTTCGCCTTTCATCCCGAACTACCCACCCCAGCGTTAGCCGCAGGTGCTGATTTATCCGTACAATCCATACATAAAACACTGGGAGCATTAACTCAAGCGTCAATGCTGCACGTTCAAGGTGACAGGATAGATGGCGATTGGGCAAGGCACACGCTAGGCGATGCCACCAAAGGCGATCGCATCAGTAAAGCATTGCAGCTCGTCCAATCTACCAGTCCCAGTTATTTACTTCTAGCTTCCCTCGATGCAGCACGTCAACAGATGGCACTGCACGGCAAAGAGTTGATGTCGCGCACATTGCAACTAGCAGATGAGGCAAGAACCCGGATTAGCCAAATTCCTGGGTTATCGGTTTTGGATATCTTCCCTAGCTCAACAAACCTAACCCCCCCTAACCCCCTAATAGGGAAGGGGGAATATTTTAGCCCCTCCCCACCTCCCCCTAACCCCCTCCTACAAGCAGAGGGACAAGGAGCAGCTTTTGTTGCTGGAGGGGTTGGGGAAAGGTTTGCTTTAGACAAAACACGATTAACCGTCACCGTTTCGGGCTTAGGTTTGACTGGATTTGCCGCCGAAGAAATTCTCGACCAACAGCTAGGTGTAACAGCAGAATTTGCTTCGCTACAACATCTCACTTTTATCATTAGTCTGGGCAACACCCAGGAGGATATTGAGCAGCTGGTGCAAGCTTTTAGCAAGTTGGCGATGACCTCACCTTCAAACTCGAAAGCTTCTGTGGAGATAGGGGAAAAAAGAAGTAAGGTTTTATGGGATAATCTTTTTATGATGGAAAATTCTGTGCGTATATCGCCCCGTGAAGCTTTTTTCGCTGCAACAGAAACGTTACCCATCCAAGAAACTACGGAACGCATTTGTGCTGAAATCCTTTGTCCTTATCCTCCGGGAATTCCTGTGTTGATGCCCGGTGAAATCATTACCCAGGCTGCTTTAGAATACTTGCAACAGATTCAGATCATGGGTGGATTTATCAGCGGTTGTGCGGATACTAGCTTAAAGACACTCAAGGTTGTCAAAGTCTAACTTTAGTCTGTTGGGCATAAACATCATCCTCGGCGTTATCCCAAACTGCATCAAGTGATGTTTGGCTGGATTGAAGCCAAAACTCAGCTTCATGATCAGGAAGAAGTGTTACCAGCACTCTTGTTCCTTCAGGTAGTTCCCCTGATTCCAGCAGTTCAATTTTTCCTTGCCGAACGGTAGCCCAAAGTTTTTTTAACATATCCATCTAGTGTTGGGCGGCTGACTACGATAACAAGTTGAACTACTTACTTATGTGTGATTTCGCTAAGGGCTTCATGAATCACTTCATCAGTTACACCGTGACGTTTTAGACTTGCAACTAATGCAGAAACAGTGTCGCTCTCCAATCGCTCAATATCTGCTCGAAGTCCCTGACCAATGTACGCTCGAATCAATGGTTGATACCCCGAAAATCCGAGTAACGGGGCTAATTGTTTTAGATCCTCTATCACATCTTCAGGAATGCGAATAGTAACCGTGGTCATAGGACGATTTTTATCTAATCGCTTTTTCAATGTTTCAGCTTTCATAGTATTCACGTTCCTGGCGTGTTGCTTTACGAGCCGAAATAATCGGAATCACGTCTTCGTCGTCAAATTCAATGTGAACAACGTATAGCAGATTCCATCGTCTATCCATCCCGATAATCGCATCTCGTGCTTCATCGTTGCGACTGGCATCGACCACAACTAGAAACGGATCAAAGAAGGCTTCTGCAGCTTGCTAGAATGTGATCCCATCGTGCTTGCTAGGATTGTTTCGAGCTTTCTCCTCATTCCAAACAAAGGTAATGCTGTTTAGCACAAAATACACGTCCATACCTTCAAGTGTAGGCAGGATGTATTTACATTGTCAATACGTATTTAAATCAGTCTATACCTAAGGCAGAGCTTGCAGCGCCAAGTTCACACTAAGTACAACTCGTCATTAATAGGGGTCGGAAATCAAAATGTTGACAACTCTCGACTATGGTTCATCCCTGAGGCGAATTGCGAACCCCCTCTTATGGTAACGTGTACTAAGCTTCCCATAGACAACCTCGAAGCGCTGCCCCCACAGAGGACTAAGAGCAGCCTCACGGCTAAGATCAGCGGCGGCAGATAACCTTTGCAACCGCACCAGAGGCTTTCGTCCGTCCGCTCCAATGAGATGTTAGGCTGCTGAAATTTTGCAAGCATATCTAGATAGTGTTTTTACTAAGCCAATCTATGAGACTGTAGACCTTTTCTAGATATGAAGGAAAAACTACCAAGTATGAGTAGAGATGCTCTCTTTGTATGACTTTCCCTGTCGGATGACCTGCATCATTTCTGTGACTCCTAATGATGGAGAAAAGACCAGTCAAGTAGTTATCTAAGTTATCCTTAATGTCGTATGGCAAAGCTGAAATGATTTTAGTCTTTAGGAGGTTTTGAAATTCATCATGTTTTCTTTTAATCGAGATAGTATCTGTCTTTTTTGCAAAATCAGCTTTGTCTGTAGGATTTGATATTGCATTCTCGCAAGTGTCAATCAAGAGTAAGATAGCCTTTTCAGAAGCACATCCTAACGTGATAACAGATGACAGAAGACAGTGAATTCGGAAGGTTTTTAAGCTCTCCTCCAAATAAGCAAGTATGATGCTTTCAATGTTGGGTATAGCCTGCACTCTAGCCAAGTAACCATCTGGATCATAGGGCTGCGGCGGTTGACTTCTAAGAACAGTCTTTCCATACTCTGAAATGTGATACCAAGGTAAACCCTCGTTGAGTCCATCTCCTCGTCCGGGGCAAACCAAACCCTCCATTATTAAGTCCCAAATAATATCTTCAATCCAAGTTTTATACTTTTGAGGAAGTTCATATGAGCGATTGATGTAACTAGTTCGTGAGTTTGCATCAGGGTTTGGTGCAATACCTTTTTCAACAACTAACCTTGCAATGTTGGAGTGGAGACTTGTTACTTGTCCCCCGCCAGAAGACCCTAATGCTTCAATTACTAAAGATCTTGTCTGTTCATAGGAGATTTCTAATCTCACTTCCGACATACATACCTCTGGTTTATAAAAGTCATAGAAACAGGCGTTTCGGGCGGCGAAGATGGAAAAACGGGTAAGTTGTTACACGTTTCGCCACAGTTTTGCGACAATTTTGCGACAAAATGGCTATGACATCCGCATAATGCAAGAGTTGCTGGGGTATAAGGAGATGAAAACCATAATGATTTATACCCATGTTCTAAACCTTGGTGTAGAGACGATCGCAGTCCACTTGACCTATGATGCGTTAGCGTAGCGTGGCTCCGCCCCATCGCACCCAATCGCATCCCTTATTGGGCGATTGCCTCCGGCACTGGGCTGTGCCCAATCGCTCTACACACTGCCTTCTCAAATAATTGCCCCCACTGCTCGCCTTGCGGCATAACGGTGGCTCTCACCGGACGGTGGACAACCTCAAAGGACACAGCCGACACCTTCACCAGGCGTTCCGATGCAGTGAAGTGTTGGGCTACTGCCAACTTACGAGAAGAAGCGCTCATAATCGTCGTGGCTACCGATCCAAAACCATGTGACTGTATCACTTTCTAGTACTCCAAGTGCTCGATAACCCCGCGTTACTCTCACAGACCAAATATCTTCCTGGCTATTGATACACTTGAAATGCAAAGATGGATGAAATGGATTCTGTGCCCATAACCGATAAGCTTTCCTGGCACTTTGTCTGACATCATCACTGAAACGCCGATATTCAACCCAAAATGAGGGAAGCACGGCGGACTTCATAACTGGTCGTAGTCCAGTGTAGTCGCTTTCCCCTCAGCAATTTCTTGTTTGGCGCGTTGTGCAGCAGCTACAAGTTTTTGCTGCGTTCTCTCGAAGGATTTGCTCCATTGAATTTCATCTTGTAACTCATTGATGTACTCTCGAAGGTGCTCTGCAACTTGATCCTGTACATCAACAGGTAAAGACTCCATCATCTTTACTACTGTAGTGATTGCTGGGGACGACATAGTGTGCTGCTTTGATGCGACATTCTGTTTTTAAAGCTAGCACCAATTGTCGCCTAACTGTTCAACCAACGCGATTGTTAGACGGCATTATCTTGTGGTTCCGAACCATTGCGAACACGCTCAAGAAATTCAGGATAGTTTTCCAAGTCCTCTAAAGACTGTAAAGGTGGCATTTCAACCCAGTTAGCCTCTGCATGTAACTTGTCCACATACGCATAAAATGCTTCTTGATCATCACGATGAGCTAAAACATAGGCATGTAAATCTTTTTGACTCATTGCCTGAAAGTTAGGTTTGCTCATTGCACATACCTCCATCTGCCATTCGGATATATCTCAATGATATTCTCCTCACCTGCTAAGAAGAACACATTCCCTGTTCGCTGATCTATACGAACCACATTAATGGGCAAGTAAAGCTTAGTAAACCAGCAGCACAAAATAAAGCACTGCGTCTTTTGTTCCGGCGTAGGAATAATTCTCCCTCCTCATTACCTCTCCGGAGCGCAGAGTATAGCACCTTCCGCAGCCTATTTCTCTCGGAGTCTGTTGGCTTCAAGACCCATTCTTTTGAGTCGTTCCAAATGTCCAGTTGACCCATGATGGGTTAGCGTAGCGTGAGCGCAGGTGAATCGCACCCCCCATCCCATCATTTACTGGGCGATCGCCAACTGATTTTCTTCGACGAGTTCATACCCATTCGCCAACAGTGCGATCGCCCGATCAATCAAATCTATACCTTGCTGCACAGTTTCAATCACGCTCAACTTTCCACGTAAATCAGCAGCACCAGCGAAACCTTTTGCATACCAAGTCATGTGCTTACGTGCTTGACGCACACCTCTATCACCCTTGTATTCATACAAAGCTTGTAAATGTTCCTTCGCACATTCCAAAAGCTGAATTGGAGTTGGTGGCGGTAACTGTTCTCCTGTTTTCAAGAAGTAATCAACTTCTCCCACCAAAAACGGATAACCCAAAGTCCCGCGCGAACACATGATCCCATCCGCGCCAGTTTGTTCCAAACACTTTACCGCCGCCTCAACCGAGAAAATATCTCCATTACCAATCACTGGAATCTCAAGAATTTCCTTAACGCGGGCAATCCATTCCCAGCGGGCATTGCCATTGTACCCTTGGGCGCGAGTACGTCCATGCACGGTAATCATTTGCGCCCCCGCATCCTGCATTCGCTTGGCAAAGTCGAGAATGGTAATTTCCTTGTCGTTCCAACCAATACGGGTTTTAACGGTTACAGGGACATCAACCGCCTTCACCACTTCCCTAACTATTGCCTCAGCAACTTCTGGCTGACGCAATAGCGAAGAGCCACCACCATTCTTGGTAATTTTATTTACCGGACAACCCATATTAATATCAACGGTATCAGCCCCTTCCTCAACCGCCTTTACCGCTGCTTCTGCCAGAAAATCAGGGCGACAGTCAAACAACTGAATACTAATTGGTCGCTCGTTACGGTCTACCTCCATGATTTTGGGCAACTGCTTCACATAATGCAACCCTGTTGCATTCACCATCTCCGTGTACATCATCGACTCAGGTGCATAACGACGCACCAGCCGACGAAATACCATATCCGTCACCCCAGACAAAGGCGACTGGAGAACCCGACTTTTCACCTCAAAAGAACCAATTTTTAGAGGAGTCGAAAGTCTAGCTTTTAGATCAGGAGACAGCGTAAGCATATATCATGTCGTCGAGGCACATAAGCTTTTCTATTGTACTCAGGGGATTAGCGACTAGGGATTAGAAATAGGAAAGATGTAGCCAGAATATCATTTTTTAGTCTGATTCTTTTGCCAATCGCTATCAATAGCCGCCATTCTCCATTCCCTAAAGACGGCAAACACCACATTATCGATACGGTTCACCCGAATTACTCCTAGTATTAATTCTCATACATTAGACAAAGAAAGTGAAAGCAATTGAGTCCATGAAGAAACAAGAAGAACAAACAAGAAAAATTTTGCAGCATAACCGTCCTAACCAAGGTTCGGAAAACCACCCTTCATGGACTGGCTACACAGGCTCAGTATATATATCAGCAGTAAGTAAAACCAAAGGTATTCATGCTGAACTGGCTGCTTTCTAAATCCAGTTGGTTCAAAAATTTAGCCCTTTATACTCTCATTCATTCATTTGTAGTTATACGGAGCCAGCACCTACAATGGCAAAAGTAGTTGGAATTGACTTAGGTACGACAAACTCCTGCGTGGCAGTTATGGAAGGTGGTAAACCCACAGTTATTGCCAACGCGGAAGGTTTTCGGACAACGCCTTCAGTAGTCGCCTTCGCAAAAAATGGCGATCGCTTGGTTGGTCAAATCGCCAAACGCCAGGCGGTGATGAACCCCGAAAACACTTTTTATTCTGTAAAACGTTTCATTGGACGCAAGTTCGACGAAATTACCCACGAAGCGACTGAAGTTTCTTACAAGGTGGTGCGTGACAGCAACGGTAACGTTAAAGTTGATTGTCCGCAAGCAGGTAAGGCTTTTGCTCCGGAAGAAATTTCTGCACAAGTTCTTCGCAAGCTGGTAGAAGATGCTAGCAAGTACATCGGTGAAACTGTCACTCAAGCGGTGATCACCGTTCCTGCATACTTCAACGACTCCCAGCGCCAAGCAACCAAAGACGCTGGTAAAATTGCTGGTATTGAAGTCCTACGGATTATCAACGAACCTACCGCTGCTTCCTTGGCATACGGCTTTGATAAGAAGAGCAACGAAACCATCCTCGTGTTTGACCTTGGTGGTGGTACATTCGACGTATCCATTCTGGAAGTTGGCGACGGCGTGTTTGAAGTGTTAGCAACCTCTGGTGATACCCACCTTGGTGGTGACGACTTCGACAAGAAGATTGTTGACTTCTTAGCTGAACAGTTCCGCAAAGACGAAGGGATCGACCTCCGTAAAGACAGACAAGCTTTACAGCGTTTGACTGAAGCCGCAGAAAAAGCGAAAATTGAGCTTTCCAGCGTCACCCAAGCGGAAATTAACCTGCCATTTATTACCGCTACCCAGGATGGTCCTAAGCACCTGGATACAACCCTGACTCGCGCCAAGTTTGAAGAACTCTGCTCTGACTTAATTGACCGCTGCCGAATTCCCGTTGAGAACGCGCTGCGCGATGCTAAATTAAGCAAGAACGATATTGATGAAGTTGTATTAGTTGGTGGTTCTACCCGCATTCCAGCTGTACAACAAGTGGTGAAGCAGGTGTTGGCTAAAGACCCCAACCAAAGCGTCAACCCCGATGAAGTTGTGGCAGTTGGTGCAGCAATTCAAGCTGGTGTGCTTGGTGGTGATGTTACTGGTATCTTGCTGTTAGACGTAACACCGCTGTCCTTGGGTGTGGAAACCTTGGGTGGCGTCATGACCAAGATTATCCCCCGCAACACCACAATTCCTACCAAGAAGTCAGAAGTCTTCTCCACCGCTGTGGATGGTCAAACCAACGTGGAAATTCACGTCCTCCAAGGCGAACGGGAGATGTCAAACGACAACAAGAGCTTGGGTACCTTCCGTCTCGATGGTATTCCCCCAGCACCACGCGGTGTCCCTCAAATCGAAGTGATTTTCGATATTGACGCCAACGGTATTCTCAACGTTACCGCTAAGGACAAAGGTACTGGTAAGGAGCAGTCTATCAGTATTACTGGCGCTTCCACCCTCGATAAGAGCGAAGTCGAGCGGATGGTGAACGAAGCGGAGAAAAACGCCTCAGCCGACAAAGAGCGTCGTGAGAAAATTGACCGCAAGAACCAAGCCGACTCCTTGTCATACCAAGCCGAAAAGCAGATTCAAGAATTGGGTGATAAAGTCCCAGCTGCTGATAAGACCAAGATAGAAGGTTTGGTGAAAGACCTGCGCGATGCCGTCTCCAAGGAAGACGACGAGCAGATCAAGAAGCTCATGCCAGAATTGCAACAAGCGCTCTTTGCTGTTGGTAGCAATATTTATCAACAAGCAGGTGGTGGCGATGGTTCTGCTGCTGGTGCTGGTGGTGCTGACACCTCTGGTGGTGGCGCTTCTTCCTCTGGTAGTGGTGACGATGTGATTGACGCCGATTTCACTGAGTCTAAGTAGTTATTGCTCTGGTGGGCATTGCCCACCCTACAATCAAAATCCCCCATCCAAAACGATTCTTGGGTGGGAATTTTTTTGTGAAGATAGGGTGTAATATCGTGTCCGGTTATATAACCCTAATAATTTCGTAGTGAGGACTTTAGTCCTATTTACTGATCAAGCTAGGACTGAAGTCCTTACTACAAATAAGTTTTATTATGGGCAATGAAGCGAACATGATATAATACCAAATTGGGATAAATAGTATTGTTTCATATTGAGTAAAACGCAGTATAGCCAAGTCTTTGGTGAGATTCTTCGCTCCGGTCAGAATGACAAACAAAGGCAATTTGGTATAAGGGTGTGGAAGCGTAATTTGTACCTCAAGTATGGTGAGTTAGTCCTAACTCTTTTCTATATTGGGCTTGTAATGTCAACATAAATCGTAATTTGATTCAGCAACACTCAGTTATTCATTCAAAACTTGCGAAAAATGCCATACCCACAAGCTCCCTGGACACTTCAAGGCTACGCGATCGTAACTGGGCATCTCATAAATATTGACCGAGTGCGTCACCTAATTCCGAGGGAATTAGAAATTATTTCTGTATTTCCTGGTAAAACCCTTGGCGGTGTATATTTATCGTATTACGGGCATGGCTCGGTGCTGGAGTACAGCGAATTGATTGTCATACCTGCCTTTGTGGGTTATCAGGGAAAGATCGGTGGCTGGGTTTCCCATATTTATGTAGATAATCCTGATTCAGTCGCAGGTGGTCGAGAGATTTGGGGGCTACCCAAGGAATTAGCTGATTTTACCTGGGAAAAAGGAGAACGTGTCACTGTTCGCCAAGGAAATCGGACATTGTGTAATCTGAACTATAAGCAGCAAACCTTCGCATGGCGACAGTGGTTAGGTGGATCTAGTTTCAGTGCAAAAGATACGAATTTGCTGAACTTCTCGGCTGAATTAGAATCGCGGATAGGGTTTATTGGTTCTAAGTTAGAAGTGCCTAGTGAAAGTCCTTTTTCTGCGATAGGCTTAGGTCAACCTTTGTTAACTGTGCGTTGCGAACAGATGAGTTTGAAAGTGCGTGCGCCGGAAGTTGTGGGACAAAGGGCAGTTGAGTATAGTTATCAGTAAAATTGTTTGCTGTATGAGTTTTCCTGACGCTGATTACCGAGTAGGCGATCGCTCTTTTTTGTTTGTAAGTATACTCAAGGTAGTTTACTTAATATCGTCGCAAAGAGTGCGATCGCTCTTTTGAACCTTGGGGTTATTCTTGAGATAATCACGTGCTGCATCGCAACCGTGCTTAAGAAGTTCATTGAGGTCAAAATCCCACAAAGAAACTCCGTTATTACCTGCAGCAGCAATACTCTTGCCATCAGGACTAAAACTTACATCCTGGCTACCAAAGCGCTCGAAAGTTATCGGCGAAGTCCCATCAATGCTCCAAAGTTTCACTGTTTTCTCACCAGCTAAAGCAATCCACCGAGCATCAGGACTAAAACTCGCACTTGTGACAGGCTCCTCATTGTTTAAGTTTTTGACTTCTTTACCTTCCAGAGTCCAGATTTTCACTGTACTATCTTTACTGGCAGAAGCTATCAACTTGCCATCGCGGCTAAAACTCACATTCACGACCCCATTTACATGCTCCTTAAAAGTATTAATTACTGTGCCATTAGGTTCCCAGATTTTGACAGTTTTGTCATCACTGGCTGAAGCAAGTAGCTGACCATTTGGACTAAAACTAATGCTGTTAACCTTGTCTGTATGTCCTGTAAAAGTTCTAAGCAGCTTGCCATCACGCTGCCAAAGTTTCACTGTCTTGTCCTTACTTGCTGAGGCAATCATCTGACCATTGGGGCTGACACTTAAACTCATTACCTGATTGCCATGTCCTTGAAAAGTCTTTAAAAGGTGTGCTTTCCTATCTAGTTCATGAGGCAACTGCCAAAGTTTTACTGTATCATCACCCTCAACAATTGTTATTATCTGGCTTTTAGGAATATAACTAACATCTTTAATCCAATTGTTTCGTCCCTTGAGAGTTTTTTGCAACGATAATGTTAGGCTTTTCTTTCCATCAATTCTCCAGAATTGCACCTCATTTTCACCTGTACGAATGGCGAGGGTTTGACTATCTGAGCTAAAACTCATGTGTTGTAAATTGGAAAAGTGACTGAACCGCTCAATTTCTCGATCACTAAGATTTGAGAACATTTTGAGAAAAGTACCATCAGTTCGCCAAAGTTCTACAGTATCTTGATTTGTTTGGATAGCTAAGGTTTTACCGTCTGGGCTAAAGCTGAAATCAGCATAATTATAGTTATCTCCCAAATATGCTTTTTCGCTTTTAACTTTAATAGTTCTGATTATGGTACCATCTGGCTTCCAGAGTTTTATCTTGTTATTCCCTTCAATAGTGACTAAAGTTTGGAAATCAGAACTAAAAGCTCTTACGTTTTTATCAAGCGTTGAAATTGGAGAACCATCACGTCTCCAAAATTGTACCCTACCTTTGTTGAAAGAGACTATTGTTTGGCTATCAGGTGTGAAATAAGTCTTTTCTAAGTAACTTGTATAAGTGGAGTAATTCTCGCCTTGAGATTGAAGCTTTGTGATGAAAGTGCCATCAATACGCCAAAGTTCTACTACTTTTTTTGTATCACCAAAATCATTTTTGCTAATCGTTAATAGCTCACGGTCTGGGCTGAAATCGACTGACATACCATTTTCAGACTGAACAGTCTTTATGACTTTACCGTCGCGCCGCAGAAATTTTATAGTTTGACTTCCATAACTGTCAGTAAGAGCAAGTATTTCTCCATTAGGACTAAAACCAATATCAAGGAATTGATTTCCATAGTTCTCATTTCCATCGCCTTTCAAGGAGGTTATCAAGCTTCCATTTCGTCGCCAAAGTTTGATAATTCCATCCTGACTGACTGTAGCAACAGTCTCTCCACTAAGGCTAAAAATGATCTGAGAGATTTTATCTTTATGTCCTTTGAGAGTTGAGATCTGCTTGCCATTTCTTGTCCATAATTCTATGCTGTTGTCGTTCTTTACTAAAGCAATGGTTTGCCCATCAGAGCTAAAACTCCCCCGGATAACCTCCCCCTGAAGAGTTTTGAGAAAAGTGCCATCCTGCCGCCAGAGTTGCACTTTGCTCTCTTGACTAGCGGAAACTAACATCTGACTATTGGGACTTAAAGTAACTGCTGAATTATGTCCGGGCAGGGTTGTCACCAAAGTGCCGTCACGCTGCCAAATTTGTACCTTCTTGTCATCCTGATATTCATTAACTTTGGTGACAGTTGCAACTATCTGATTATTTGGACTTAAACTTACATTAGTTATTTGCTGTCTGTCATTGAGGATTTTGAAATTCCTCCTCTTTTCCAGATTCCAGAGTTTCACTGTTTTATCCTCACTGCCAGAGGCAAGCATATGAAGATCTGGGCTGAAACTAAAGCTGATGACTCTATTCTTATGTCCTGGGAGTTTCAAGGTGGTTATGTCTCCCGTATCCATCCTAGAGAGTTTTACACTTATAGTACTTTCCTGATCTTCCACCGAGAATCTTTCTACTAAACCAGCCCAGGCAATACTCTGACTGTCACGGCTGAAACTCGTCTGCTCGCCCGAATAAGAAGTAGGAATGGTTTTTAACAAAGAGCCATTACGTCCCCAGAGTTTGAGGGATGATCCATTTAAACCTGTTGCAGCGATGGTTTGACCGTCGGGACTGAAACTAACGCTACTAAATAATTCGTTGCGATCATTCCAAATTGTGATTTCTTTGCCGTCTAAACTCCAAAGCTTTACGGTACCGTCTGTACTAGCAGAAGCAATTTGCTTACCATCAGGACTGAAGCTGAGGCTGGTGATGCTTTTTTGATGTTTCTCGAAGCTTTTGATTATTTCGCCATTGAGACCCCAGAGTTTTATTGTGCTGTCGTCACAGCCAGAAACTACCTTCTGACCATCAGGACTAAAACTAATGCTGGTGATACGTTCGTTATGCCCTTTAAAGGTTCTAATTTCTTTGCCATCTAAACTCCAAAGTTTAACAGTTTTGTCCGCACTGCCAGTAAGTACCTTCTGACTATCTGGGCTGAAACTTATACTGGTAATTTCCTTATCATGTGCATGAAGAATTGGAAGTTTTTTGCTCCCGTCTTGATTCCAGATAATTAATGTACCATCAGCACTGCCAGAAGCCACCATTTTTCCGTCATGGCTGAAAC
This sequence comes from Mastigocladopsis repens PCC 10914, assembly GCF_000315565.1. Classification (NCBI taxonomy): domain Bacteria; kingdom Bacillati; phylum Cyanobacteriota; class Cyanophyceae; order Nostocales; family Symphyonemataceae; genus Mastigocladopsis; species Mastigocladopsis repens. Next base: position 1,331,460 of record NZ_JH992901.1, read on the forward strand.
TTACACGGGTGATACTATCTCTATGTCTTTGTTGGTCCCTATCCCCTTCTAGAGTATTGCGCTCTCTTATGGTGTACACAACATCTTGTAGTGCAGTCACTACTTGCATCCTAGTTTCAGGGTTGATGCCAATTGACCACCATTGCTTTAGTCGTTTTCCTGCCCTTAACCCTTCTACTAGCCCATCTAAATCTCGATTAGACTTAAGAAGTCCTTGAGATTTGGTAATCATAGAGACAATTTGGGTGTTGTTCTGATTGATTAACACCAGTGGCAAGAATATTGCCAATCCCCCAGCGATGACTCCTAATGAGACTTTCCAAACTAATCCTCTACGCGCCTCTAGAAGTTGTTGTTTCAAAACTTCATTTAGCTTCGCTTCAGTCAACTTGCGTTGCTCTCTCTCCTTCTCTAACTCCGCAATTAAGCGCTGTGATTGTTGCTGGCGAACAAACGGAACCAAATAATCATGCACGAGTTGATAGCGGTCAGCAGGAACTGCTGGCACTTTAAACACTAACCCCGATTTCACTAAAATTAGTAAAACTAAATCGAGTGTTTCAGCTTTTACCTCTAGCTCCAATTCCAAATCAGCACGAGTTTTTAGGGGACGAGTGTTGTTTTCATCTGTTAGCAAATACAAGACCAATTTGGCAATTTGCTTGTTTTCCGTGCCGCAATCTTTGACGACTTCTTCTAAAAATTTTCCTACAAGTTCTTCTTTTGGACCATGTTCTTGATATTGTGCTAGGGTTGTAATTTTCTCTGTTTGCAGTTGCGTCCCCACGACCTGTAGTTCAATTGGACGGATTTCGCCAAAGTCACCAGCTAAATCTTCTACCAATGCATCAATAAGTGCAGGTTCTAATAATAATTTGGTTGTTTGAGTAAAGCTTTCAATTAATGCTTTTGCATCTTTTCTGGAGAAATTACCTAAGTAATAAAGAATATCTTTATCAAGAATATTATTGTTAATAACTTCTAAATTTGTCAGGCGGTCATTACATTCTAAGAGATAATATAAGTAATCTTCCCGCAAGGACAGGATAACTCTGGCATGGGGAACATCTAGGCATTCGCGCAAAAAGTTATAAAAAGTTAGTCTTTGTTTTGGATCTTTGTAAACGAAGAAAAATTCTTCAAATTGGTCGAAAATTAAAACTGTCAGCAGTTCGTTGTCAGCGTTTATTTGTAATTGATTAAGGATGGATTTAACTGTATCTGCTGCTTGCTTGTCTTGTGGGGAAGAGTTTTGAGCAGAAGTTCGCCTTTGTAGAAGTGCCTCACTCAAGCGATCGCTCAATTCCCGAATCCAATCAGGATAAACTTGCTGTAGAACTGGTACAACATCACGTGTACCAATTGCTCTATTTTTCAACACTGGTATTAAGCCAGCTTGTAAAATTGAACTTTTGCCCACACCAGACTGTCCGTAAATAATCGTCAGCTTGTGATCTGGGCGGGCTACGCGCTCAACTAAGCGCTTGATATCTTGCTCTCTTCCTGTCGCAGCGATTTCTTGGGCGACTGTCTCTTGCTGTTCTACGAGTACTAAAGCGGGGTTTGTTACCTGTTGCTTTGGCTGCAACCGTCCCGCACCGATAAAAGCACGGATACCATAAGTTTGCTCGCTGGATCGCAGTTCTAATTTAATATGAAATGCTTTAAGATATTCAGCTTGTTGAAAGTAACAGTCGCGTAACTCGCACAAAACCAGAATGTAAAGCTCTGGGTCGTACTGCGGTTTGGTTTGTGCTTTGGCTGTTTCTAAAGTAGCGATCGCTTCTTTTTTGTCGCCAAGTGCAATCTGCGCCCTCGCTAAAGCAAATAAATACCAGCCTCGGTGAGAGGATTGCTCCCATTCCAAATCGGCAATTGTTGCCGATGATACAGATTTTTCTGCAGTGGATGCTGCACTGTCCAAAATCTCCAGAGCTTGCTGTGCTGCTTCTTGAGCTTCTTTCCAAGCCGATTTAGCAAGTGCGACTTCAGCCTGGAAACCATAAGCTCTTGCTAATCTAAATGGATGCGGATAAGTTTGATGCAGAGATATTGCTCTACGAGCAACGGCTTCTAACTCGTCCCAGCAATGCATTCGTTGCAGTACTGCTCCTAAACCGTTGATAAAATTGGCTACCAAATCCTCACGGTTAGCTTGGTCAAATACGGTTATACATTCCTGAAAATAATCTTTAGCCGTAGCACGAGCGTGATCGCTCTCCACATGATTTAATACAGCATAAGTACGCCACCACAAACCCATGCAGTAGAGGAGACAAGCTCGGCGTTCTAGCAAGTTTGGAAGTGGAGAGTGGGGAGATGTTCTTTCCTCTGTCCCCTTGTTCTGATATGCAGCTTGCTGCAAAATAGCTAAACTACGCTCGTAATGTTGCCGAGACTGCTCCATTGAACCACGAGCATCTCGACCTAAGACAAACTCTAAACTCGCTTCAATTTCTGGATGTAACGTTACACCACGATTTTGTAGTTCTACCCGTGCTAACTCCAATTCTGTACGTCGTGGAGAACCTATTCCCAGGTTAAGGGCGGTGTTGTCAAGAAATCTCCCTGCACCTACCTCTAAAACTTTGGCAAAGACTTCATCAGCCGTTTGCTGAATACATTGCATCAAATCTTCAGTAGGGATGGCGAACTCAACTGTTGTTGTCCAGCTTTGGAAGTCAGGCGCTAAACGAATCAGCTTTTGCAGCACCTCATCTGTTACCCAAAACACTATAGGAAAGGGAAAATTTTTGCGAAACTCTTCCCTAACTTGGTTTGCACCCGTCAACATAGAATCAATCGCCTTCACCGACTCTAAGCCAGAAACAATTATTGCTTCGGGATGCTCGTTACCCAGTTCTGCTTGAATCGTTGTGTAGAGAGTTGTAACAGGCTGCTGCAGAACTATTTCACGGATTTCCATACGACAGGATGCTTGCAATTCTTGTGTCAGTCGCCGTCGCAAACTTGCAGAATTACAGTGTGCCAAAATCAGCGAAAATTCTCCTTTGGAACTTTCAATCGCCCAATTTAACTCTTTTAGAGAATTTTCGTTAAAAGCTGCAATATTTTCGATTTGCCCCTGCTGATTCATAATATTAGTCATTAAATTCTCCCCCTACTTCCCCTACTCTCATCAGCTAGCGGTTAGATGCTGCTTCTGCCAAAATCGGGTTTATATCAAACCAAGATCCTTCAGGGTCGCAATATTCATACACAAACCGACTGTGAACTAAACTGCGATAATCTTCGTCTCCCCGCACCTTCTTATCTTTTGCCACCTGTCGCAGCAACTCCCACTCATTATTTGTAATTGCTAACTTCATTTGATTGCTACGTGCTTTCACCACAATTTCCAAGATGTTCTGTGAAAGGGGAAGTCGACGTTCTTTTTTAATCCAATCATAAAGTAACATCAGTAACTCACGGACATGACCGCCACTGAAGCAACACAATCGCTCTAAAGTTTCTGAACTGTCAAAAACATCTTTAATGAAATCGAAACGGTACTCTTCCGATATATGAGGAAAGGCTCTTGCTAGTACCATCTGTTTAAGTAGATACATCCCTTCGTGAGAAACACTACCGTTTCGTTGCAACACAGGTACCATTGGCAGTACCTTGGGATTGACCATAAACCGCTGGGTTAATCTTTCAATGTCATTGGAGAACCTTAACGACAGGGGCATAGTGTAAACAACATGACACTGAAGTTGACGTAACTGTTCGCCCCTGTCTACAAACAGATATTCTGGTTGCGGGCGTCCCCAGGGTTTTTGAGAATTCTCCACGCGGTCAAGATTATCGACAATAACAACCAGTCCTTTTTTGCCCCGTTGCTTGAGTTTCTCAACAGCTGGTTGCAACAGTTCTTCGTTAATTGAGTCTAAAATTCCTTTGGTTCGGGGTCCGAGATATTCTCTTAACTTATTGCGGAGTTCTGGGCTGTCTTTTGCCTTGGCTGTAATCTTGGCAATACCGAGCGATGCTTCTGCAGATACTTCCAATTCTACTTGAAAGAGTTTAGCGATACCCACTAATAAACTTTTCAAACCTTTGGGTTCGTTGAGTTGCAGGTTTTCCTGGCGCTCAAGACTTTCACTAACTCGGCGGGCGATCGCTAGCATAATATCAGAAATATCCACATCGCCCATTTCCAAGTCTTGACTGGACTCGAAATAAACGACATGAAAGCCTTGTTCCTCTAATTCTGCTTTGAGCCGCAACAGTTCTGTAGATTTACCGCAGCCGATATGTCCCGTGAATAGTTCGCACGTTGGCTCATTAGGAGAAAAAAATGTAATGTTTTCCCTTAATTCTTCAATTATCCTGCCACCCCGCACTGAGGCGAAATCAATATAATATTGCCTATCCAAGGGATTGCTCACTACCAAGGTCTTACTTGGGTTGCAAGCTTGGTAAAACTTCTGCAAATCCAGCATCATAAACTACCACGCAACAAGGCTTATCCCTATTATCTACACCAGCCCTGTTACGTGTTTCTAAAAAAATTTTAAATTGGCACTCCCCCTGCGTTCTTCTACGCAGGGGATTTTTGGGCTAATCACTCATTGAAAGCGGAAAAAAACACGCTGGCGAATTAAGCCGAATTAAGCAATACCCAATACTTTCCTTAGCACAACTTGGTCTTCTAACTTTGCCTTTAAGCGACCATTTTCCAAATCTCGAATCCAGCTTTGACTTTTACCTGCTAGTTTTGCTAATTCTCTTTGGGAAAGATTAAGATTTGTTCTTGCCTGCAAAATCTGTTCCCCTAGCAAATATCCAGCTGTGGTTTTTGATTTTGTTCTGTTTTTTGTCGTTCGCTGCTTTTTTTCAGATTCAGTGCTTTGTTGCTCCCATTCGGGGGGTACTGTAAACGATAAAATCCGGGCATTCATCAGCATGTTCCACTTGCCACGGGGACCTCTATCTGTCAGCCGTCTGTCTCCGCTAGCGTCCTTTATCCAAAATTCTAAAGCATCGTCTGGATCTTCGGGAAGATTGACCAATTTCGCCCACAACGGTTGAATCTCTGATGGGTACGTCACGGGGTCGAAACTTGGTTTCATCCCATAATGATTAAGAACTTCCAAGTCGTTTTCAAAGGTTCGCAGCAGCCGCTTGCGGTCTTCCCTTTGTCTGCAAGCAAGGGTAACTTTCTCTTCACCGTAAGCAACACGCAGCAAGGTGGGAACTGTAATGCGCTGTTCTTTGCCCATTTTGGTTTTAAACAGCAACCACAGCATCAGTCGCGCTGCTCCTTCGTGTTGCTGCCAAATACTCATGACTGTCGTTAATAGAGATTTAGGCAGACTGCCATATTGATAAAATGTATTTCGTTCCTTACATCCTTGTTTATTTAAGAAATACTGCGCCCATAGACCTGCTCTCACTTTAAAAGTGAGTCCAACCAGATATTTGCACCCTTGGTCATCTTCTTGAAAGTAATGCTGAATGTCTACCAAATGCCACAAGCGGCTTCCTTGGACTGAAAATCCTTTAATTCGACCTTGTTGGGGCCAATTAATAGAGGTGATCAGCGAGCAAGTTTGCTGCACCAAGTTTTTCATTAAAGCCAACTTGGCGGGTTTACTTAGGTCTTTGCGTTTCTCCAGCCCCAAATATTTCTCGATTTGGCGATCGTCAATGGTAAAACTCTGCTCCCAAGGCTGATCTAAAGCTGTAGCATAAGCTGCGAAAATCAAATGCATACAAGCTGCTCTGATATCAAGCTCCTCAACAACGCCTAATTCTGTTGCAAGTTTGCTTCCATTGCTTGGTTTGGCGATGTGAAATGCGATCGCCCCTCGCCCTTGGTTAACTTGTCGGCGATAACACGCCTTTCCGTATTCATCAATTTCCCAAGGTAGGGAGGTTCGCTGTGCTAAGACATTGCAAGCTTCCCAAATGACAATTGCCGATGCAAAGGGATTGCTTTTACCGTTAGCAAATAAATCTGGGCTGGTGGCATCTCTTGAATCAACTTTACATCTCCCCTTTTTCGCCTGCATAGGGATGGGAGAATCA